>REAZ01000006.1 GCA_004294445.1 Cytophagales bacterium | reverse complement strand
AAACGTCTTTTTCTTTTAGCCATTTTTTGTATTATTTTAAGGTAAAGATAACTAATTTTCACCTTAATCTACTGTCCAAAAAATAGGGTACATTATACTTCTTATCTTTTTTTAATATATTTTCAAAGTCTTGGTCATGTAATAGCATTATTATTTTTTCTTTCTGCCCTTCTACAATATTTGTGATGTGATTATTTATTTTATCGTTAATATACTTTTTTATATAAAAGAAATACCCAAACATTCCTAAACCACTTATTGTGATAACGATAGTAAACAATATGAAAATAGGGTTTAACTGCCTATCATTGTTATTTTTGTAATCATTAAACTTGTTTTCAATACTATCTTTTAAATTTTCTTTTTGCCCTTCAAGTATTTGTAATCGATTTAAAATTTGAGCAGAATCTTGTTTACTAAAAGTAGCAACATCTTTCTTTTCAGCAAAAGCACTGGCTATAATGAAGAAAGAGAATAGAATTAAACTAAATTTTCTCATAAGGATATAATTTTGTATTCTTGTAGACATAAAACTGTAGATTATGATTGTTTTTATTAAATCCGTTAATCAACAATATTGGGTTATTAGTATGGATGTTTTTATCTTCTGCAATATTTTTCATTGCATTAAAATCGGTCGAGCTATAATGCGGACTTGAATTAGGGTGTGTGTGCCACTCTCCCACATATACAAATTCGCCATTTGTGTTTTTATGCAACTCAATCAGAAGCTCATTTATATTATCTCCAAATCTTTCAAAGTGTAACTTACCAATGTTATATTTACTTGGGGTAATTATTTGGGTTATTATCACATTTTTTCCATTTGACATAAAATAACCTATCAAAATTCCACCAAACTCATTTGGATAATATTTCAAAGATAATTGAGTAATCTCATCTATAACTTCTTGTGAGATTATTATTCTCAAATCCGCTTCTCCTTGTATAAACTCTTGAAAGTTAAATAGATTGAGGCTAAAACTATCTGCTTTTGCATTGGTCTTGATTATAAAATTTCTTGGTGTGATTTCTTTGTCCAAGCAATAATCAATATTTCTAAAAGCATACAGCACCAAAGAATGTATATCTACATAAGAAGCTTCAAAAGTAGGATATTGACAACCAGCACCTTCATAAAAAGTAATAGGTTGATTTTCAGAATATATACTTTTGACTATTGCATAAGAAGTTTCTGTGATTTCATTACCAGTTAAACATAATAATTCTCTTGCTTTGTTCGTGATGAAAATACAAAATATAATAGACCTAAATTGCATTTTATCAAGCATTAATGAAATTTCGTTATCAGTTGAGCAATCAAAAATAATATCAAACTGACTTAGATATTTTTTGACTTCTTCAAAACCAGTAGAATTAGGTAATCGTTTGTCAATATGATTAATATTATTGATATTTATATGTGGAGAAATTTGTAATAGCTCATATTTCAAAATATCTGCCTTATTAAAAAGAGTATGCGATATATTAAATTCTGACCTACAAACATTACCCGTTTCGACAGTATCAAAATCTATAAGAGTTAAATTTTTTGCTCCCCCTCTTGTTAATATTTTAGCGATATTACTTCCAATAGCACCTGTTCCTATTAGTAATATGTTTTTCTCTGTAATCTTATCCGAAAGTTTACCTCTTCCAAAGAATCTGTTATAAGAAACATTTGAAGTTTTGTGCCAAAGGATTTTTTTATTTTTGCTCTGATAGATGTTTCCTATCTGTTTTTCGTATTTCTTTTCAATAGGAGGAACATCTTGTAAGTCAATTACAATCAAATCCCAATGATTTTCTCCTTTCCCTTTTTGAATTATTTTGTAACCTACTAAAAGGAACATAAATCTTTTTTGCTCTTTCCTTTTAGTATTGGCTAAATACTCATTGAATATAAAAGAGTAATTATCTTGTGTTAAATATTTGCCTAATTCACTCCAAGATTCTACAATTTGCCTTCTTTGCACAACAGGTTCTTTTTCAATGTAAATCCAAATTCCTTCTAACTTAGGGAGTTCTTTGATATTTTTAGACCATTGCAAATTTACATTGTGAATTTTCTGAATAATGCCTATGTGATTAATCAAGGTCAATAAAGAGAAGTCTGAATATTCAAAGTATCCTCTTTCATTTTTTTTGGGATTGAAATAAGCATCATTAAACAATAAAGTAAAAGGATTTCTTTCATAAGGAACATTCAAGTAATAGTAATGTTCTTCTGTCTTTTCATCAATGTAAAAGTCTTTAATCCACTCCCTAAGTGTATTAAACTCATTTTCAAATCTTTCCTGAAAATTTGCACTTGGAATAGAATGTAAGCATATTGACAAATCAAGATTAATGTGAGGATACCCTTTTAAATCCTCACATACAAACTTGATACAGCTCTGTTCATTTCCCAAAGGAAAACTTAAAGGGATAACTACATCAAATTCAAGTATTGATTTAGAAGTTGATATAGCTATTTTCCCTTTAATTCTGTTTTCTAAAAAAGCAAATTCTTCTATTAACGTTGCGTCAGGTTGCTGATTAAAGAAAGTATTGATATAGCTAATGTGAATTTCCATGAAGAACCAAATTTTTGGGTATTAAGTATTGAAGGTGCTTTTTTACTATTTTGGTCATATCCTTCTTTTTCACAAGGATACTTATCATTAACAGGGAAGTAATACTTAATTTTAGATTCATCTTTATCAATTTTTTCAAGCATTTCTTTTAGCTCATTTTTCAAATTAGTTTTGTCTTCTTTTGAAAGACTATCTGTTACTATGTTATTGCTATTGGCGGGGTCTTCAAGTTCTATTGTTTCGATATTATCACGGATAAACTCTATCACTTTACGTAATCTATCCCACTTCTCACTGTAATTATCTATATTTTGTTTATCAAAAGCCTTAATTGTAAGTAATTCAATCAAGAAAGATTTGATATGAAAGTGGTGAAACTTCCATACTTTAAGTAGTTTTATACACTCTCTTTCCTTGCTTTTGCCTTCAATATGTTCAATATGCTTTTTTATATTTGTTTTTTTTGAATTTGCATCATCAGTATTCATATAGAGGTTGATGTCATTGTCTTCTTTATCATCATTATATTCTCTACCTGCCGTTACGTCAAATAAAATATCTTCTGCATCAACCCGAAATGTTAAACCGCAAGAAACTTTTTGCCTTCGTACCTTTATCAAATCTATATCATCTTTTTTATATTTATTATTAAGAAAGTCAAACACGGAATCATACATTTCTTTTAAGGTTTTAAACCTCTCTTTTTTAAAATGTACACATAAGTCCATGTCGAATTTCACATTAATAGCTGTATGTTTAGCATAAGAACCAGAGTGCAATATTTTGATAATATCGCTACCATACTCTTCTTTTAATGCTTTTTGCACCTTATCTCTTTTTGCTCGATAATTATCTAAAAGAGTCCCCTCTTCCAGTTTTATATTGTGTGATTTTAGCACACAACCCAAATGGTCATTTTTATATTGTGACATATTTTATTTATAAAAATTAAAAATTATATATTTTTTATAAAAGAGAATTTTATGCCAAAAATAAAATTACACGACAATTTGTCATTAAAAATTAGAAAATAATTTAATTTATAGTGATTTTTAAGTTAATTTTAGATAAAATACCGACAAAAAAGGTTAAAAATGTTATTTATTGATATTTTGGCAGTGCCTGAATTTTCTGCTATTTTCCTGATAGAAGTAATAAAAATGCTAACAAAATTTCTTTTATGTTTTCTACTTATTTTTCATCTCCTCCCTCAAAAATCTCGCAGTGTAGCTTTTTTTGTGCTTGCTTACCTGTTCGGGTGTGCCTTCGCAGACGATAGTGCCGCCACTTTCGCCGCCTTCGAGTCCGATGTCTATGACGTGGTCGGCTACTTTGATGATATCCAAGTTATGCTCGATGATGAGAACCGTATTGCCCTTGTCAGTCAGCTTGTTAAGTACATCTAAAAGGTGTTCTATATCTTGGAAGTGTAAGCCTGTGGTCGGTTCGTCTAAGATGTAGAGCGTTTGCCCCGTGTCTTTTTTGGAGAGTTCGGTCGCAAGTTTTACACGCTGCGCCTCCCCACCAGAGAGCGTAGTAGCGTGCTGCCCAAGCGTAATATAACCCAAGCCTACATCATTGAGTGTCTTTAGCTTGCGGTAGGTTTTGGGCTGGAACTCGAAGAAAGAGAGAGCATTTTCTACAGTCATATCGAGAACGTCAGAGATGGATTTTCCTTTGAAACGCACTTCTAAGGTTTCTCGGTTGTAGCGTTTGCCCTTGCAAGTTTCGCAGTCCACAAGTACATCAGGGAGAAATTCCATTTCTATCGTTTTTTTCCCCGCCCCTTCGCAAGTTTCGCACCTGCCGCCTTTTACGTTGAAGGAGAAACGCCCTGTTTTGTAGCCTCTTATCTTAGATTCGGGCAGTTCGGCAAAAAGACTTCTGATGTCGGTAAACATTTCGGTATAGGTAGCGGGATTGGAACGTGGCGTTCTGCCTATTGGCGATTGGTCTATTTCTATCACCTTATCCAAGTGTTCCAAGCCTTCTATTTTTTCAAAGGGAAGTGGGTCTTTTTTTGCCCTAAAAAAGTGTTTATTCAAAATTGGGTACAAGGTTTCGTGGATAAGGGAGGATTTTCCGCTCCCCGACACGCCCGTAATGCAAATCATCTTACCCAAAGGCAGGTTCAGCGTTACGTTTTTGAGGTTATGCCCTGTAGCATTTTTCAAAGTAATGAATTTTCCGTTGCCTTTGCGTCTTTCTTTGGGAATTTCTATTTTTTGAACACCGTTAAGGTAATTTGCTGTTTTTGAGCCTTTTGTTACAAAAGTTTCTGGGTTTCCTTCTGCTACTACCCTACCGCCATGCACCCCTGCCCCTGCCCCAATATCCAAAATATAATCAGAAGCAAGCATCATGTCTTTGTCATGCTCAACGACAATAACAGAATTTCCCAAATCTCTCAAATCTTGCAACGCCTTGATTAACTTTTCATTATCTCTTTGGTGAAGCCCTATACTCGGCTCATCTAAAATATAAAGTACACCAACTAACTGTGTGCCTATTTGTGTCGCCAAGCGGATACGCTGTGCCTCACCGCCCGAAAGTGTTTTCATTTGGCGGTTAAGCGTGAGGTAGTCTAAGCCTACGCCAAGTAAAAAACCTACTCTTTTATTAATTTCCTTCATCACTTCGGTAGCGATAGCCTTCTGTTTTTCAGAAAATTTGGGTTCGGACACTTTGAACCACGTTGCCAATTCGCTGATGTCCATATTTGCCAATTCTGAAATATTTTTGTCTGCCATGCGGAAATGCAGTGGTTCTTTTTTGAGCCTCATGCCGTTGCAAGTAGGGCAGGTTTGTGTAACCATAAACTCATTTGCCCAATCCATCATTTTTTCCGTGCCGTATTGGTATTGGTCTTTCACGAAATTAATCACACCATTAAACTTGGTTGTCCAATCTGTTCCTGGGTATTTAACCGAAGGTACATCTATCTCTAAATCAGAGCCATACAAAATTTCGTGTAAAATTTCTGCGGGAATTTTTTTGATGGGTGTACTTAGGTTTTGTTTGTGCTGTTTCAAAAGCGACTCCAATTGCTTGAAAATCCAAATGTCTCTGTACTCACCAAGCGGGGCTATTCCACCCTGCGAAATACTCAAACTGTCGTCAGGAATGACGGATTCTTTGGTAATTTCCTCGATGTAGCCAAGCCCATTGCAGGTTTCACAAGCACCATAAGGAGAGTTGAAAGAAAATAAATTGGGAGCGGGTTCGTTGTAGGCAATGCCCGAAGTAGGACACATCAAAAACTTAGAGAAATACCGCGTTTTGCCGCTTTCATCTAAGGTCAGCATAATTCCATTACTTGTTTTGAGGGCAGTACTTACCGACTGGGCGAGTCGCTGGCGTTCCGAATCTTTGGGAACTATCCTATCTATCACAATTTCAACATCATGGATTACATAGCGGTCGAGTTGCATTTTTGGTTTGATGTCTTGCACCTCGCCATCTACACGCACTTTCGTATAGCCTTTTTTAGCAATTTCTACAAATAATTCTCTATAATGCCCTTTTCTTCCTTGCACCACAGGCGAAAGTAAAGTCAATTTTTTACCATTAAAAGTTTCAATGATATAGTCAATGATTTGGTCTTCCGACCACTTCACCATCTCCTCTCCCGTAATATAGGAATACGCCTTGCCCGCACGCGCAAAAAGCAATCGCATAAAATCATAAATCTCTGTAACTGTGCCTACTGTGCTGCGTGGATTCTTAGATGTGGTTTTTTGCTCAATAGAAATGACAGGACTTAATCCATTTATTTTATCCACATCAGGACGCTCCATACTCCCAATAAAACCACGCGCATAAGAAGAAAAACTTTCCATGTAACGCCGTTGCCCTTCGGCATAAATGGTATCAAAAGCCAAAGAAGACTTGCCGCTTCCACTTATCCCTGTGATAACCACCAACTTATTGCGGGGAATGAAGACATCTATATTTTTGAGGTTGTTTTCCCTTGCTCCATAGATTTCTATAAATTCTTCTTGCTGGCTGTTAATTGTTGGTTGTTGGTTGTTTTTTTCTTCTTGCTGATTGCTTTCTTTTTTGCTTTTTGCTTTGACTTTTGCTTTGACTTTTGCTGACATGATACTAAAATGAGTTATAAAGTTTTGAGCATTTCAGGCTCTGTGTAAAACTACTTCCCTAACAATCTCTCTATTTGCTTTGTTGCAAAAATAAGAAAAAGACGTGAGATTAATAAATAAGAATTGAGAAAATGACTTAAGAATTGAATCTGCGAATTATTGTGATTGATTTGCCCTAAGTTCACAAGATGCACGCGTTTTTTCCTTGTGTATCTTGTGAACTTGTGGTCGGTAAGCCCTAAAATTAGTCTTTCTTTTTTTTTTACTATCAAATTTTGTCGTGTAGAGTAATTAAAAAGTATTATCTTGCAAGAGTAACCTACTTTTATATCTTTTTAACTATCGAAATACATGGGAACTATTGCTTTAGAAGGATTAGAGTTTTTCGCTTATCATGGGTTTTATCCCGAAGAACGGGTGATAGGCAATCGCTATGGAGTAGATATTAGCGTGCAGACCGACTTTTCAAAGGCAGCCGAGCAAGATAAAATCAAATACACAGTCAATTATGGCACGCTATACGAAATAGTGAAGGAAGAAATGGCGGTGTCCTCTCTCCTACTCGAACACGTTGCTCAGAAAATCATTTTGCGTGTAATGGGACAATTTCCACAGGTAGAAGCAGTTGAGATAGTGCTTCGCAAATTTAACCCTCCTATCGGGGGAGTGTGCAAGGCTTCAAGAGTTACATTAAAAGAAAACAGAATTACTCACAACAAATAAAATTATTCTATGAACTATACTTCTAAATACAGATACAGCAAATACGCATTTATCTTTTTCTTATTCCTTAGCAGCCAACTATTTTTATCTCTGTCTATTTTTGGGCAGCAAACGCAAGAGTTTACTATTCTGCAAATCAACGATGTCTATGAGATAGCTCCGCTTTCTAATGGCACTGTTGGGGGCATGGCACGAGTAGCTACGGTTTACAAGCAGCTCAAAGCAGAAAACCCCAATACTTTTTTTGTTCATGCGGGCGATTTTGTAAATCCTTCCGTCATAGGCACACTCTCCGTTGATGGCAAGCGTATTAGGGGCAAGCAGATGATAGAAGTGATGAATACAGCTGGCGTAGAATATGTTACTCTTGGCAACCATGAGTTTGACTTGGAATATGCAGACCTGCAAGAACGTATCAATGAGTCCACATTTACTTGGGTGATAGCCAATGCAAAACATCAGTGGAATAATCAACTTTCACTATTTTTTAAGCAAGTAAACGACAAAAAGACATTTTTTCCCTCTTCCGTTGTTCTCAAAGCAGGAAAATTACGCATAGGGCTTATTGGCTTGATGCTGCCCGTAGATGTTGGTTTTTTGGAAGTAGAAAACCCATTAGAAGTCGTGCAAACGGAATATAACCGCCTGAAAGACAGCACAGAAGTTGTGCTGGCACTTACCCATCAAACTATAGAAGTAGATAAAATTTTAGCAGCCAAAATGCAAATGATTCCACTCATTATGGGGGGGCATGAGCATGATAATATGAAGGTAAAAGTGGGAGAATCAGTAATTTGCAAAGCCGATGCAAATGCTAAAACGGCTTATATTCACCGCTTTAGTTATGATTTTCAGACTAAGAAATTAACGGTAAGGTCAGAAATCAAAACTATAGACAACACTATCCCTGACGACCCTAAAACTGCTGAAGTAGTGGACAAGTGGCTGAAGATTGCTGAAAATAGTGCGAGAGCCATCGGGCTGAACCCGCAAGCTGTGGTAATGGAAACAAAAGAGCCGCTAAACGGTCTGGAAAGTAGCGTAAGAAGCAAAACAACAAACCTTACGACATTCATAGCCCAAGCCATGAGAGAGGTAAGCAAAAATGCTGTTGCCTCGTTTTTTAACGGAGGCTCTATTCGGATAGACGACCAGATAGAGGGCAAAGTTACAGAATATGATATACTACGGATTTTACCTTTTGGTGGGCAAATTTTTGAGGTAGAAATGAAAGGTAGCCTGCTTTTGCAAGTATTGGAGGCAGGCATGAAAAACAGAGGTAAAGGAGGCTTTTTGCACCATGCAAACATCAGATTGAAGGGCAAAAATTGGAAAATTGGCAATAAAAAAATCAAAAAAGACAAATATTATACGATAGCTACCACTGATTTTCTGATGACAGGGAAAGAGATGGGCTTGGGCTTTCTGACTGAGCAAAATCCTGATGTTAGGCAAGTGATAAAACCTGACAAAAATGAAAAGGCAGATTTGAGAAATGATATAAGAAGGGCTATTGTAAGTTATTTGAAAAATAAATAAGATGAATTTCATCAGTCTTCTTATTTTGCTTTGAGCAAAATAAGAAGACTGATGAAAGCCCAAAACCTAACTTATTTGGGCTTATTGTTGTCATCTATCGGCGGCTTTCCTCTCTTGTGTGCATCTGGGCGTTTCGCATTGGTACGAGGATTCGCATTGTTATTATTAGAGTTATTAGGATTGCGTTGGTCGTTCCTATTGTTCCTATTGCTATTATTCCTGTTACTGTCATTTCTGACCCTATCGTTATTTCTACCTTGGTCGTTTCTACCTCTTTCATTCCTATTATTTGAGGACTTCCTGCGGCGATTTCTGTCCCTTTCGTCTAATTTTTCAGGATTTTCGAGTTCCAAATTTTGCTGAAAATCTTTATTTTTCTCTTTCTCAACAACCTTTGGAGGCTGATTATCTTCGGTAAGGTTCTCTATAGGCGTACCTTTTTCATTGATGGCTAAAATTTCTTTTACCCTTGCCGTAGAAAGAGGATACCAAGTGCTTTCTGTATCGTAACTAAACCACATTATTTTCTTAAAAATATCGGTTTTTTGCAAATGTGCATCTCCACGAGTAGTCATTATTGGCTTTTCTACTTTCGGAATATCTACCAAAGCATCCAAATAAGTTTCCAATTCGTAGTTAAGACAGCATTTGAGTCTTCCACACTGCCCAGAGAGTTTGCTTGGGTTTAGTGAAAGATTTTGGTAACGTGCGGCAGCCGTAGATACACTTTTAAACTCCGTAAGCCAAGTAGAGCAACAAAGCTCTCTTCCGCAAACACCAATACCACCGAGTCTGCTTGCTTCCTGCCGCAGGCTAATCTGTCGCATTTCGATACGTACTTTAAACTCGCTCGCCAATACTTTTATCAATTCGCGGAAGTCGACCCTATCGTCAGCAGAATAATAAAAAGTTGCCTTCGTATTATCTGCCTGATACTCTACATCAGAGAGCTTCATTTGCAACTTTGTTTCTTGGATAATCTCTCTTGCGCGGTACATCGTTGCCATTTCTTTGGTCTGTACCTCGCTAAATCTTTCCAAATCTCGCGAAGAAGCCTTACGATAAATATCTCTGATGTCCTCGTCTTTAGTTCTCTTTTTGAGAAGCTGTAGGCGTACCAACTCGCCACGGAGGGAAACATAGCCCAAATGATAGCCGTTCGGCACATCTACAATGACAGCATCGCCAATTTCGAGGTCTAAATTGTCATTGTTGCGGAAAAATTCTTTCCTACCGCCTTTGAAACGAATCTCCATCGTATTAAAACGCTGATGAGAAGGAAGTTCCATGTTTCCAAGCCAATCAAAGACATTAAGTTTGTTGCAACCCGAAGTACCACAAGTGCCATTACTGCGGCAGCCTGATACCTTCGTGCTAAGGTTATCTATATTTTTAGTGCCAGTTCCACATCCACCTGAACCGCAACTGCATGAGCCACAAGCCATTTTTTATTAATTTTTAGATTGTAATACGTAAAATTACGTTGAAATCATTGCTTAAGCAAGCAATGTATGAAAAAAAATAGCGTAACTGGCTTACTCTGCCTTTTTTCCTGCTAATTGTGATGTTTTCCCTACCCAAAAAATAAGTTGGTTTACTTTTTTATTTTCTTCGGGCTTGAATATGAGTGTTATGCCCGAAGATAGAATTAGAAAGCGATGCTTTTCCGCCAAAGGCAATAGCTCATTTGCAGGGGTTTTGTTTATCTGAGCAAATAGTTTGTTATCTTTTGTGGTAACGGTTATTGTTTGTAATCCGTAACTATTTTTGTCTAACTCATAAACACCAGTGTAGTTAGCTAATGTAAGAGAGTCTATGACGGGAATATTGCGTTCTATCTTTGTTTTTCCTGCTTTTTTGCCTTTTAACTCTCTGATTTTCAAATTTCTGAACCAAACCTTATCTCCGTGGTCTTGGAGGGCAATATGTCCTTTGGGGTGCTTGGCAAAATCGTACCAACCGTTAAATTTGCTATCACTGACTAACCTGTCCCACATTTCTCCGCTTAAGTCATATTCTACTATTTTTTTCCCATTTAGCCAATGCTCCGCATGATTGTTATTCACGATTAGTCTTGCCGTATTCCACTCCCCTACTGGTTTTACAGCCGAAAAGTCCGTGGGGGGAAGCATATCGTAAAGTGCGCCCGCCCTGTGTGTGCCTTGCTCCCCACGCATCGCATCGGGATGCCCTGCATCATCTAATACTTGCATTTCTATCCCCGTAAAATAGGGTTGGGAATAAAGCGGGTCTTCCCAAACGCGATACATAATGCCACTATTGCCTCCTTTGGCAAGTTTCCATTCTACAGATAGCTCAAAGTTTTCGTATTGCTTTTTGGTAAGCAAATTCCCTGCTCCCCCTTCGCTTATAAATAGTGCATTGTCCTCTATTTTCCATTTAGGAGAAACGTCTTTTTTGAGATAGTTCCGCCAGCCGTTAAGGGTTTTGCCATCAAAGAGAAGTTTCCAGCCGTTTTTCTTTTCTTCTTTGCTTAGTGTGTTGAACTCTTGGGCAAAAGTAGAAAAAGCAAAAAGCAGTATTAATAACTTGATAATTAGTATTTTATAGTTCATATTTCAATGAGTTTGAGGTTCAATGAGTTCAATGTTCAATATGTTTAAGGTTTTTATAAAATAGGTTTTTTGCTATTCTCAAAATGGCAAGAAGTCACCTTAAACGCTAAACAAAAACTCCACGCATAAGTTTTGCTCATGCGTGGAGTTTTTTATGATTTAAAAAAGAATTTGATTTTTTTTATTTGATAAACGGAGCAAGCACCAAAGCTACTACCGAAATCAACTTGAGTAAGATGTTTAGCGAAGGTCCCGAAGTATCTTTGAAAGGATCACCAACGGTATCACCTACTACGGCTGCCTTGTGCGGGTCAGATTTTTTGTAGTAGATTTTTCCATTGATTTCTACGCCTTCTTCAAATGATTTTTTGGCATTGTCCCAAGCACCACCTGCATTAGATTGGAAAATAGCCATAAGCACGCCCGATACAGTTACGCCTGCAAGCAAGCCACCCAAAGCCTCTTTGCCCATGCCGGGGAAAAACGCAATTACTACGGGAGCTACTACTGCCAACATTCCGGGAAGTACCATTTGCTTAATAGCTGCCTGAGTAGAAATTTCTACGCATTTACCGTATTCAGCCTTGCCATCTGCCAAGCGGAAAGTTTCTTGGTCTTTTGCTGACCACTCATGCTCGTCTTTGCCATCATTTCTACGCATTACTTCTAAGGCGTTTTTCAAAGCAGGAATATCGTTAAATTGTCTTCTTACTTCTTGTATCATGTCCATTGCCGCCTTACCTACAGCGTTCATCGCTAATGCAGAGAACACAAAAGGTAACATTGCCCCAATGAGCAAGCCTGCCATTACGTTTGCTTTAGAAATATCTATAGAAGAAACACCTGCCGAAGTCATGTATGCCCCAAACAATGCCAAAGCGGTCAATGCTGCCGAAGCAATCGCAAAGCCCTTGCCAATAGCGGCTGTTGTGTTACCTACTGCGTCCAATTTGTCTGTTCTGCCACGTACTTCTTTTGGCAATTCCGACATTTCGGCGATACCACCTGCATTATCAGAAATAGGTCCATAAGCATCTACTGCCAACTGAATACCTAAATTAGAAAGCATACCTACTGCCGCAATAGCAATGCCGTACAAGCCACCTGCCTCAAACGCACCTACTATCGCAAAAGCAATAAGCAAAGTAGGGATAGCCGTACTCATCATGCCCACGCCCAAGCCCGCAATGATGTTGGTAGCGGCACCTGTAGAAGATTGACGCACTATAGACAAAACAGGACCTTTGCCCATTGCTGTATAGTATTCCGTTACCAAACCAACCAATACGCCCGCTACTAAACCAATGATAGTTGCATAGAAAATGCCCATAGAAGTCATCTCGCGCACTACGCCACCGTAAAGATTATCTGTAAACGACCAGCTTTCTGGCAGCATACCTACAATGATGAAATAAGAAGCAACTATCATAATAGCAGAAGAACCAAACTCACCAATATTTAAGGCTGTTTGTGGATTACCGCCTTCGTTTACCCTCACAAAGAAAGTACCTACGATAGAAACAATGATGCCTACCGCCGCCAATGCCAAAGGCAAAAGCACCGCAGAAAGACCATTCATGCCATCAAGCCCTACAAAATCGGCACTCATAAAAGTAGCCCCCAACACCATAGTACCTACTATAGAGCCTACATAAGACTCAAACAAATCAGCACCCATACCCGCCACATCACCTACGTTATCACCTACATTATCGGCAATGGTAGCAGGGTTCAAAGGGTGGTCTTCAGGAATACCTGCTTCTACTTTACCAACAAGGTCAGCACCTACGTCAGCTGCTTTGGTATAGATACCGCCGCCCACGCGAGCAAAAAGGGCAATAGAAGAAGCTCCAAAAGAGAAGCCTGTAATGACTGTAATTACTCTTTGGATACCTGCGGCATCAGTGCCAAACATATTACTATAAGCAATAAAGAGAATACTTAAGCCCAATACACCTAATCCAACTACGCCCATGCCCATCACAGAGCCGCCAATGAAGGCAACTTCTAAGGCTTTGCTCAAGCCCGTTCTTGCGGCGTTAGTAGTTCTTACGTTTGCTTTTGTAGCTACGCGCATCCCAATAAAGCCCGCCAAAGCAGAGCAGATAGCACCTAAAATAAAAGAAACCGCTACCATAGGAGAAGAATCATCGCCTGCTGTTGCTCCTAACAATACAGCAACACAAACAACAAAGATAGCCAATACCCTATATTCTGCCTTCAAAAACGCCATCGCACCTTCTGAGATGCGGGCGGCAATGTCTTGCATTTTCTGACTGCCTGCGTCTTGCTTCGCTACCCAAGCAGAACGCCAAACCACATAAAGTAAACCAATAATACCAAAGATGGGTAAGTAGTAAACCAAATTTTCCATATTTCCTAAAAATGAGTTATAAATTATAAATTATGAATTATAAATTATGAGTAATGAATCATTAATTAGTAATTGATAATTAGTAATTAGTAATTCATAATTGCCATAAGGTTTGCAAAGATAATGGAAGGAAAAACATTTAAAAATATTTTCTTAAAAATTGCAACTAAATAAAAAGAAAAGTGTTGCAAACTCTTTGAAAAATTTTAGGGCTACTTGGGCAAAGTGTCAGATTTTGAAAAACTGACAACACCTACAAAAAAAGTCTGTAGCCCCCAAAGTAGCATTTTGTCATGATAATTTTCTTTTTCATTGCTTAACTGCAAAAGGCACATATCGTTTGCTGAGATAGCTCGATTGAACACTACTCAGCTTTTTAAACAGTGTAAGCATAAAAAAACCTATAAAATCTTTAAGACTTTATAGGTTTTTTGTCAAATAAACTATGATGCGGGCGGCGGCGGCGTGTCCGTAGTAGTGCCTAAAAGCCCCATCTTAGACTTGAGTGCGAGCAAAGCATCCGAAGATGAGCCAGAACCAAGTAAGGTATCTACTTCTTCAGCTACACTTTTATTTTCTAAGGCAATAGCACCATAAGACTCCGCAAGTGCTTCGTCTTGAGCTACTTTGTCTTTCATACGTTCGAGCATAGAAATAGTGCTGCTCGAATCTACTTGTGCCAACTGCTTATTAATTTTCTTTGTAGCATCACTTACTTTCGCTCTCGCTTTGAGGGTGCGAAGCTCGTTGTCATACGTAGTGATTTTAGATTTTAACTTATTGATATTCTGCTCCATAGTAGAAACAGAAGTTTCGTGCTGCATCATCTCTTTGGCAGTTCTCTGTGCATCAGCCTCTGCACTTTCTTTCATTTTGAGCATCTCTCCCGCCAAGCGGTCAGCCTCTTGCGGAGAAATTTGACCTGCCTGTGCCTTTTGCAAAAGCATCACTGCTTTTTGCTCATATTGCTTTGCATCGTTGCTAAACTTTGCATTGTCATTCTTTGCCCTGATAGCTAATGCCTTAATCTCTGCCAGACCTTGCAAGCTTTGATTTAAGTCAGTTTTTAAGTCCCTAATCCCCTGTTCCGTCATCTTAATAGGGTCTTCTAACTTGTCCAAAGCATTATGTGCTTCTGCCTTACCTATATTAAAAATACGACTAAAAATTCCCATATTTATTTGGTGTTTTATGTTGATTTTTTGGATTTTAGTGTTTTGCGAATTTCAAAAGTGTACTTGAATACTCAGCCATGAGCAATTTTAATGAATTCAAAGAACCCTCTAACTCGTTTAGGTCAAGATTTTCTAACTGGAGTGTATCTCTGAATACAATCTTTGTACCTGTATCATCAAGGGCAAATGCTCCGTGAACAATCTCTCTGTTTTTTTGCAGGAGATTTTTGAATACGCCTTCTGTATGGTCGTTCAAAGTAAACAAGAATTGCTCTACAATAAGGATAGGCGACTCACAATCAATGACTAAGTTCTGAATACCGTCATCGATAGCATTGATAACGAAGACCTCATCAGCTTGGTCTTCAGTAGTAATGTCATAACCAAGTTCTTGCAAATAAAATTTTACTTTTTGAAAGTTACTCATATTGATTTTGTTGTTTTACGATTCTTTGATAAATGGAACGTTAAATAAGGGAAAAAAAATAAATAATCCAAATTGTTAAAAAAAAATTATCGACTCGCTCCCAAAATAGCGGATTTTTCTTGTAGTAAAATAGTTTTTTCCAGCATATCTAAGCTATGTACTTCCAATGTCAGTTCTTCTAACTGCTTTAGTGTTTCCACTTGCAAATTATATTCATCACTTGCCTCTTTCTGAACGTTATTTTGGTCTTGAAGGTTGTCTAATTTTGCGCTAATTTTGTTCATTTTCATTCGTGCTTCGTAAGCCGACTTCATTTGCTGGAGCTTTCCCGAAATTTGTTTGTAATAACTGATGCGTGTATCTACAACTCCAATATTTTTTTGTGCATTTTGGATTAAAACCTTACCTCCTTCTACATCTGCTACTTGTAAGCCTTCCCGATAGTCGTCCTCCAAAAAGCAAATGCCCATATCCATCTGATTTTTTTTATACTCAAAAAGCACTTTTGCTTCAGGCTTATTTTTTACATACATTTCACCTCTTTCGTTATAAAGAGCCTTATATGCTTCCATCAGCGTTTTGTCCAATTCGTCTTTGAGTTTGTAATCCTGCTTAAGAAACCCCTCATTCTGAGCTATCAATGAGTCATAGCTATGATGCGTTACCAACCTGCTTTGCTTGCCATCTACTTTGAAAGCATTGATAAAAGAAACAAAATCAGTGAGATGATAATGCTCTGCGCGCACTTCCACTCTTTTATTATCGGTATCTACAATAGTGAGCAAACTTTTCTCATCTGCTGAAAAAACATCAGTTTCAAAGATATTGACTTTCTTCATTTTTCCGTTTTCAGTGTAGCTCAATTCTGCCCGCGTAATTTCGGAGAGATTTACAGATTTTTCGCCTGATTTGGTCTGCGTAATAATTTTTTCCCTCGTCAGAAGTGTCAAAGGACTATCGTTTGAAAAGTAAGTAGCGGCAAATATACCCATCGCTACCACAGCTAATCCCCACAGAGCAATCGAAACAAACCCTAAAGGCAAAAAGCCCGCTACACCAAAAATACCTGCGGCAATGAGATAGATTTTTCCCTTGCTCATGGGCGAGCGGCTATCTTCTAATTTGTAAATAACATCTAAATCGTTAATATTTGTCATTGTTGAATAGTTAAAGTATTAAAATAATGCGCTTTCTTCTACTAAGGCGGCAAGATTGAATCTATAATATAGGTTTTCCATCTATCATTTCATAAATCAGTGCTTTGGGAATTTCTACTAATGTTTCTACCATATTTTTAATTTTTCTTGTCTAATTTAAAAATGATAGGAATGACTAATTTTTGCCTTGCCGCTTGCCCTTTGATTTGGGCGGGAGTCCAATAGTTATCATGGCTTTCTATCACTCGCACAGCCTCTTCATCACAGCCAAAGCCAATGCCTTTTACAGCATAAATATCAGACAAACTGCCATCTTTTTCTACAATAAAACTCATATAAATCCGACCTTCTACACCTGCATCTTTGGCTTTAAGGGGATAGTGCATATTGGCTGCGACAAAGCGATAAAATGCTTCAAAGCCACCACTCGGACTTGCATTTTTTTCCACAACAGTAAAAACACCATCAGGATTATGCTCAAATTCTCTTATAGCATTTTCTAATCGATTTTTTCTTTGAATTTTTATAAATACATACAAGGCTACAATGGTGAACAGAGAACCGAAAAACAAAATGTATGAAATCATAATAGTAAGGGTTAAGCAAGAAAGTTGGCTTTCTTGAGATGGAAACTTTATTTAGCCACTAAAATTACTAAATTTTTATTTCTTTTTTCAAAAAAATGCCATTAATTTTCCATAAGATAGGCTTTTATAAATTCGTCTATGTCGCCATCCATCACGTTTTGCACGTCAGTACGCTCTACGCCTGTTCGTCCGTCCTTTACCAATTTGTACGGGTGCATCACGTAGCTGCGAATTTGCGAACCCCACTCTATTTTTTTCTTGGTGCTTTCTACTTTTGCTTTTTCTGCATTTCGCTTTTCTATTTCTATCTGATAGAGTCGGGATTTGAGCATTTTTAGGGCTTTTTCCTTGTTCATGCCTTGCGAGCGTTCCTCTTGGCAGGCTATCACGATGCCTGTGGGTGCGTGATGCAGGCGTACTGCTGTTTCTACTTTGTTCACATTTTGCCCGCCAGCACCGCCCGAACGGAAGGTATCCCAAGTAATATCAGCCAAATTGACTTCTATTTCGATGGAATCATCTACTATGGGATAGGCAAAAATAGATGCGAAAGAAGTATGACGGCGGGCATTGGAGTCGAAAGGAGAAAGACGAACTAAGCGATGTACGCCAATTTCTGCCTTCAAAAATCCGTAGGCAAACTGCCCATCTATTTCCAACGTAGCCGATTTGATGCCTGCTCCGTCACCAGGCTGATAGTCTATCTCGCTGACTTTGAAGCCTTTTTTTTGCCCCCACATGATGTACATTCGCATCAGCATTTCTGCCCAATCTTGGCTTTCCGTCCCCCCCGCACCTGGGTTTATCTCCACAATAGCACCGAGTTGGTCTTCCTCTGCCCCCAACATTCGCTTGAATTCCATTTCGTCTAAGAGTTTTACCAAAATATCTTCCTCTTTGGCTATTTCTTGCTCGTCTGCATCTCCTGCCTCATAAAATTCATACAGCACTTCTACATCATCTGCTTGTTTCTGCAACGCCTCGAAAGGCAATGTCCAAACTTTAATATTTTTTATGTTTCGTAAGATTTCTTCGGCTTTTTTCGAATTGTCCCAGAAATTTGGCTCTATCGTTTTTAATTCTAATCCTTTGATTTCTTGAGCTTTGGTATCGTAGTCAAAGATACCTCCTTAGGGCATCTACTCTTGCCCTCAACTCTCTGAGCTGTTCTTTGGTCATGTTTGGGAATGGGTGTGTATGAAAAAAATAATCTCAATAAATAAAGCACAACTGCTTAATAATGATACAAAACTAAAAATAAAATTGCATTAAGCAAATTTCAAAAATCAAATCCAGAGAACTTGCTTTCATTTTAAAATA
Source organism: Cytophagales bacterium (assembly GCA_004294445.1). GTDB lineage: Bacteria > Bacteroidota > Bacteroidia > Cytophagales > Thermoflexibacteraceae > Thermoflexibacter. The sequence goes on along the minus strand of REAZ01000006.1, from coordinate 125,384 downwards.
TTAATTACAGTTAGGAAGCGTAATGGAAAATGAAGTTCCCTTTCCTATTTGCGAACTTACAGAAACAGTTCCGTTTAGTTTTTGTATTGTTTCGGCAACTATATAAAGCCCTAATCCTGAGCCTTTGCTGTCCGAACTTGCCCGATAAAACATTTTAAATATATTATCCAAATGCTCCTCACCAATACCAATGCCATTGTCTATCACTTCTATTTGAGTAGAGTTATTTTCTGTCAGAATATTGATATGAATTGTCTGCTTTTCTACTAAAATATTGCTGTAGCGAATAGCATTTGATAATAGGTTATTAAAAATGATGCTTACTCTATACAAATCCGTGTAGAAATCCTGATTTTGTTCTATCTGAAAAGTAATTTCTATAGCTTGAGCTTCCTTGCTGTGTTGATGCTGCTCTATATGCTGTGAGATAAAAAGTTGCCAATCTATAATTTCTGCTTTAAGTTCTGTGCGAGTATTGCGCGAATAATCTAAAATATCGCGAATAAAACTATCTAATTTTAGAAGACTTTTTTCTTTGAGTTCTTCATAATGCCTTAGCATTGTCAGGTCTTGTTCTATTTTAGACAAATTTACCAAACCCAGCATCGAGGCTATCGGGGAGCGTAAATCATGGCTCACACTATAAACGAACCTGTCTAATTCTGTATTAGCCTTTGCCAATGCTATATTTTTTACTTGTGCCTCGTCCCCTGATTTCAAGAGCATATCGTATGTGCTTGTTTGGGTCTTTATGATAGAGTAAATAACGGCAGGGCTAATAAAAAACATGATAATAATATTAAAGTAACCAAAAATTATCCGATGTTCTTCAGTAACGTCTGCAAGTTTAGGCAGACAGTTAAAATCAGCAATTTCCAAAATTAAGAGCAATAAAAATGGAAAAGTAGCATGAAAAACCACAGAGAACCTGTTCCTTATATCCAACATAAATGGTACAAAAAGCACACCTATTACCAGAATAATATGCACATTTGCAGTACGTCCCAACAGATTTGCAAATATAAATACGATTAGATTGCCAATAAATAAAAGAAGGTTTGCAGTTATATTTGTGCTGTAACGAGCATTTATAATTGTCATTATTGTAAAAAAAGCAGCTACTATCAGAGTGATTGCTATATTTATCCATAGTCCGTAGTAGAGGTCAGGTAAGGCAGATATTATGTTTGCCGCCATACAAGCATAACAAAACCATCTGACTACTTTTTTTCGCCTTAGTTCATCTTGCTTTCTGTAATTTTCTTCTACCAAAGACATAAGATATGTAAAGATTAAAAATTTGGAGAGTAATAATGATATTTTGCTAAATAATTTGGCTTACAAAGCTAAAAGTTCAAAAATAATAGACAAAGATACAAAATAGTTTTCTCTCAGCAAAAACATCAAATTCACTAATTCTTGTGGGCAAAAGAAAAAATAATGTAACTTTGCTACAAGTTTTACTCAAAGTTTCATTCTTAACATAATATGCAAACCAAAAAGTGGGAAGATATTTTACAGTTTATTGCTGTATTCTTATTAATTGTACTGACTAACATCTATGCGGGTAGGTATTTTTTTCGCCTTGACCTCACCGAAGAAAAACGTTATACGATTACAGAACCTACCAAAGAAATTTTGAAAAAATTGGACGACCAAGTATATATCGAAGTGTATTTGGACGGCGACCTTAATGCGGGGTTCAAACGCTTGCAGAAGTCTATCCGAGAAACTTTGGACGAGTTTACAATCTACGGAGGTACGAATATGCAGTACAAATTCGTAAATCCTGACGAGGCAAGTAGTGAGGCTGACCGCACAAATTTTTATAACCAACTCATTGGCAAAGGGGTGCAACCTACCAATTTATTCGATAATCAAAATGGTAAAAAAGTGGAAAAAATTATTTTCCCTTCCGCACTCATCACCTATAAAAACAAAGAAACGCCCGTACAGCTTTTGAAAGGGAATGTGGCTGCATCTCCTATGGAACAACTGAATCAATCAGTTGAAAATGTGGAATATGAGCTAATAAATGCTATTAAAAAAATCACCCTAAGCCAAAAACCAAGCATCGCTATCATAGAAGGACATGATGAACTTCGCCCGATAGACATGGCAGATTTGACGACCTCTTTGGACGAGTTTTATGTGGTGGATAGGGTAAATATTCAGCAAACAAACTTAGATGGATACAAGGCTATTATCGTTGCACAGCCCAAAACACGCTTTTCTGAATTGGAAAAATACAAATTAGACCAATACATCATGAATGGTGGGAAAGCCTTGTTTTTCATTGATGCTATTCAAATGAATTTAGACAGCATTTCCAAAGGAGGTGCTTATGCTTTCGGTTATGATTTGAATATCAATGATATGCTTTTCAAATATGGTATTCGTATTAATAACGACCTTATCCAAGATACAGAAATGGGCAGGATAGTAGTCAATATTGGCAAGTTTGGCGACCAACCCAATTTCAGACCCTTTCCTTGGCATTATTACGTTATTCTGAATCGTTTTAAGCGAATGCCAATTACCAAAAATTTGAATGGAATTTATACTCGATTTTTGAGTACGATAGACACTATTAAAACGCCAAATGTTCAAAAAACGCCATTATTACTCACTAATCAGTATTCGAGGATACGAAGGATGCCAAATGTAGTAAGATTGGAAGAAGTACGCACCGACTTAGACCCGAAGCTATACAATAGGAGTTTTTTACCTGTATGCTATCTTTTGGAAGGAAAGTTTAGCTCTCTTTTCAAAAACCGCTTTGCCCCAGATAGTGCTGATAATAAGCAAGTAAGACAAGAAAGTGTGCCTACAAAAATTATTGTTTTCTCTGATGGCGACATTCCGAGAAATGAGATTGACAAGCGAAACGGGCAACCTTTACCGCTTGGCTATGACCAACTTTCGCAGCAAACCTTCTCAAACAAAGACTTTATAATGAACGCATTGGCATACCTCATAGATGAAAATGGCTTAATTTCGTCAAGAAACAAAGAAATTACCCTCAGACCTTTGGACAAATTCAGAGTGCAAGACGAAAAACTGACTTGGCAACTTACTAATATGGCTTTGCCAGTAGCGGTAATTATTGGTTTTGGCTTGCTAAGATTTTGGTGGAGAAAGAGAAAATACGAGGGCTAAAAAACATATTTGATATAGAGCATGAAAAAAAAGGAAGGTTAGAAGCATTTAGCGATGGAGTATTGGCTATTATTATTAACTAAGTAACTTACTAAAAAATAAGGGCATATTTATCTGCACAAACAAAGAAAAGAACCAAAAACAGCTCTTTTCTTTGTTTGAATACTCTTAACTATTTATTTTCTATTGCCCTGATAATCAGACTTATAAAGTCATTCATTTTAGTATCATCTATCCAACGAGCCACTACAACCAAGTCGTGCTTTTCATCAACAACAATATAGTTTCCACCGAAACCTGCTGCATAGTAAATATCTGTAGGCACATTTTTCCACGAACTTTCCAAATTAGTCCACCACAGATAGCCATAAGATTTGTTGGCTGACGAAGGCTGACGAGCGGCATTTATCCATTTTTCAGAAATAAGTTGTTGCCCATTCCATTTGCCTTTGCGAGCGAAAAGCAAACCAAAACGAGCCATATCCAAGCTATTGATAAACAAACCGCCGCCATGATGCCCGCCGCCACTCACAGATTGCACCATGATGCCATCTACATTCACAAAGGAGTTCTCATAGCCAAACCATCGCCAAGTAGTAGATGCACCAATTGGGTTCATCAATTTTTCCCTCAAAACTACGGGCAAAGGCTGTCGCCAAACTTGCAAGAGAGAGTAAGCTAACAAATTGACTCTTACGTCATTGTATTCATAATTTGCACCCGGTTCAAAAAACTTTCTACTCTTCCAATCGTCAATTTTACCTTCTTTGGGCGGGCGGTCTGCCCAATCGTGCAACCCGAACAAAGTACCAGACCAGTCGGAAGATTGTGTTAAAAGGTGTTCCCAAGTGATTTTGGCATTGTGTTCCCCTTCAAAGGAGTCGTCCCAAACATAATTGCTAACCTTGTCTTGCACACTTCCAATCAAGCCATTATCCACAGCCAACCCGCCAACAGTGGAAAGAAAACTTTTAGTGGCACTAAAACTCATATCAACACGCTGAATATCACCCCATTGAGCTACAATATATCCATTCTTAATGATTACTCCTGCGGGTGCGCTGCGTGTTTTGGTCTGTCCAATTATTTTATAATTAGGTTCATTGACATAAGCCTTCAAAATAGCAATACGCAAATCCCTATCAACCTTGTTTTCATTATTTATCGCCATGCTTACGGCACTATCTAACCATTTTTTATCCAATTTGAGTTCTTCGGGAGTCTTGGTTTTCCATGCCGCATCAGGGAAATAAACCGCTTGGGCAGAAATATTTTGGCAATTTAAGCTAAGCCAGAAAATAGAAAGAATAGTATAAATCTTTTTCATTTCAATTATTTTTTGAAGATGATTAGAAGATGATAAATAATAGGGTTAGTTATTGGGTAGAAAAAAGCAACCATAAAAAGAAATTTCATGGTTGCTTAAAAATAGAGATTAAACTCTGACAAGTGTTCTGGATTGGATTCGAACCAATGACCTACTGCTTAGAAGGCAGTTGCTCTATCCAACTGAGCTACCAAAACGATTTTTCTAATAAAAAAAATATCAGAAAAAAAATGCTGTTTTTCACGCATCTGCCGAAAAACAACATTTTGTGTCGGGGTGGCAAGATTCGAACTTGCGACCTCCTGCTCCCAAAGCAGGCGCGATAACCGGGCTACGCTACACCCCGAAGACATTTGAAAGAAAAAACTTCGAGCGGAGAGGATGGGATTCGAACCCATGCACCAGTTACCCGGTGACAGTTTAGCAAACTGCTCCTTTAACCACTCAGGCACCTCTCCTTCTAAAAAGCAATGCAAAGGTAAGGCATTAAGTTGAATGTTCCAAACCTTTCTTTAAATATTCTCTTAAAAAATGTTATATTTTTATTCGCTTTTTCATAAATGCTTAGTAATCAACAATATAAATTTATCAACTTTACCTAATATGTTTTTTGCTTTAATAAATTTAGTAAATTTGCTAACGAAATAGCATGATGCTTTTAGCTTTAATTTTTTTGAATTTCTAAATTCCAAAATTAATAACAATGACTTGGTTTAATGAATTAGGTAGAATCGAACTTATTTTGATTAGCACGTTTGTGTTTTTTTATATTCTTTACTTGGGGAAGATTCACCGCATTGCCTCTATACTCAAAACAAGTGCAAGAGGGGTTCTTGTAAAATTTTTCTTACGAATTATCTATTTTTCTCTCATAATCTTAGCCATTTTAGGACCGTCTTTCGGGGAAGTGAGCAAGGAAGTAGAAAGCAAAGGCAAAGATATTTACATTGCCGTAGATTTATCTATGTCTATGAATGCTACTGATATTCAGCCATCTCGCTTGGATAAGGTAAAGTTTGAGTTGAAAAATATTGTCGCTAATTTTTCCTCAGACAGGGTTGGGCTTATTATTTTTTCTTCTGAGGCTTTTGTTCAATGCCCACTTACCTACGACCAGAGTGCGCTCAACCTATTTATTGAAACGCTAAATACGAATTTAGTCCCTAATGCGGGAACTGATTTTGCTCCTCCTTTGCAAATTGCCTATAAGAAATTTGTAGAGGAAAAAGATGAAAGTGTAAAAGACCAAGCAAAAACGATTATTCTCATTAGCGACGGGGAGGATTTCGGGGAAGAAACCCAAGACGCACTCGGAGAGTTGGAAAGTCGTGGTATTAAGGTTTTTACGCTCGGCATAGGTACGCAACGAGGTAGCACCATACCTTTCCGAGAGAGAAGTGTGAAAAGAGACGAAAGCGGAAGAGAGGTAATCACTACCCTAAAGAGAGAACCTCTGATGGATATTGCAGACCGCACGCAAGGAAAGTTTTTTGAGATTAGTGATGAAAAAAATAATGTAGCACAACTGATAGAATCGGTAAAAAAAATAGAAGGGCAGGTACGTGATAAGCGAAAAATGGACGTAAAAGCGAATAAATTTTACATATTTCTGCTCCCTGCTCTTCTACTCGTATTGTTAGACATTTTTATTACTATCAAAGTAGTAAAGGTATAAAATTAGTCATTTGCCTTTTGTGAATTTGTTGCTTGTATTCTTGGTAAAAGCAGGAGTTTGGTTTGTCTTCCATCAATGTACCAAAATTTTTCTCCGTTGAAGAATCCATCTTCTTCGAGCATAATTCGCACTTCTTTGTTATTCCATTCGGGAATCTCAACGGCTACATTTAGTTCTATAGAATAGGCAGTATTGGGGAACATTGGGTAGTCGCCTGCTCCTTTGGTGTCGCCTTGGTTGTCCCACATACCAAGCGTAGGACCTGCGGCGTGTCCATGCATCCCTATTGGGTGCGAATAAATAGTGGCTTTGATGCCTTCGCTTTTGGCTTGGGTGAGTGCATTTCTAAGAATTTCGTTGCCTGTTCTTCCGCTTTTAAAATTCATTGTGAGCAAGTCTTGCAAGCGATTGCCAGCCTGTAGTGCCTTTTTCAGACTCTCTGGTGCATCTCTTTCTTCAGGTTTTAGGATATAAACGTGCTGTTGCGTGTCTGTATTCAAGCCCAAATAGCTAATTCCAAAATCGACGTGTACCAAATCTCCTGAAAGAATAGTAACTTCATCGGGTTTGACCGAAAAATTGCTATTTCGCATAATTTCTCCTTCGGCTCGCTGCACAGTAACTGAAGGGTGAAACCATGTTTCCAATTTTAGCTCCACTATCTTTTCTCTGTACCACCATTCTACATCTTTGGTAGTGCTTACCCCAACTTGGATTACTTTTTCAGAAAGCCCCTCATCTATAATTTCATGGGCAATACGGCAGATTTGACGATAAACTTCCATTTCTTCGAGGGTGCGAGTTTCTAACCAGCCTACCGCCAATTTTTCGCCCGACACTATTTTTTCTTGGAAAGGTTTTGGCAAAGATTCTTTGAAAAGAGCAAATTCGGTGTGCGTAATGCCATCAGCATGACCATAGGTATCAGAATAATTAAGAGCTATTTTCTTAGGATTTCTTTCAATAATTTCCCTTGCCAATCGTTTGAATTGGTCGGGTTCGCGTTCGGGAATCCACGCTCCTTTGAAGAATTTGCCAACATCATAGCGGGCAATCGCCAATCTATCAACGCCTTGTCCCTCTCCTTTGTCGTGGAAAACCAAGATAGTACGGCGGCGAGCAGAAAGCCAAGTAGCAGGCAACATAGTCTTGAGTACGGGGTCTTCGTTGTACTCTCGGCAGATAAGCACCCACATATCGATGCCTTCTCTGCGCATCAGTTCGGGGATAACTTTCTGAAAACGAACATCTAACCACCTATCTTCTACTTCAGCGCGCTGACGAAGGTTCAAAATGACATTTTGAGAGAAGATAGGCAAGGACATTAAGAACAAGAAAATGAATAATAGCTGTTTTTTCATAAATTTATTTTATTTGTATTTATTTTAAGTAAAAACCAAAAGTAAAGTCTAAATATCAAAAATAATCATTTTTAGCATCATTTTGTTTTTTTCCGATGCTTTGTTTATTTCACAGATTTTGTGCGTAAATTTGCGAAACTTTTTACTAATAAATTTATAACTCATTGTTTACTAATGAAATTTCATACACTTAAAGTTAAAGATATAACAAAAGAAACTCTCGACACCATTACCGTACATCTGAAACAGCCTTTGTTTAGCAAAATAAAATACAAAGCGGGGCAGTTTCTTACGGTAGTAGTACCTATTGAGGGTAAAAGCGTAAGGCGGGCATATTCGCTAAGTAGCGCACCCAATATAGATGAAACGCTTTCTATCACCATCAAAAGGGTAGAAAATGGATTAGTTTCCAACTATGTGAATGACCACCTGAAGGTAGATGACAAGATGGAAATCATAGAGCCAATGGGCAACTTTTTTGTAGAACCCGATAAAAATTTAGCTCGCCATATTGTTCTTTTTGGAGCGGGAAGTGGTATTACGCCCCTTATGTCTATAGCAAAAAGCATCTTAGCATTCGAGCCAAAAAGTATAGTTTCGCTTGTCTATGGAAATAGAAATTCGAATACTATTATTTTCAAAAGCAAAATAGAGGAGATGCAAAAAAAATACGGGGAACGCTTTAACGTTGTTCATGTGCTAAGTCAGGCAGAAAACGATTGGGTGGGTTACAAAGGAAGAATAGACAAAACTATCGCAATCAATGTGTTAAACTTGCTACCTAAATTTGACAAAGACAAAACAGAATATTTTATCTGCGGACCCGAAGGCATGACTAAAGAGGTAGAAAATGCCCTTAAAAATCTGCAAGTTCCCAAAGAGCGTATTCACCACGAGAGCTTTATCAGCAGTGCTTCCTCCGAAGCTAAAGAAGAAGCCAAAAAAGGAGGAAGTAGCACTGAAAGAGAAATCACTATTCTTCTTGATAATGAGGAATATAGAGTGAAAGTAAGCGATAAAAAAACAATTTTGGAAGCAGGCTTAGATGCGGGCTTAGATATGCCCTATTCGTGCCAAAGTGGACTTTGTACGGCTTGCAGGGGGCGTAGAAAATCGGGTGAAATCAAGATGGACGAAGACGAGGGCTTGTCAGCATTAGAGATAAAAGACGGCTACATACTTGCTTGCGTTTCGCACCCGCTCACTGATGATGTAGTGATAGAAATTGGGTAAATATTGTTTTTTTTAGTTTTCTCAAATTAAATTCTAATTTTGTATCTTTAACAAGTTCTAAATTCATTAAAAGGTTTGCTGAAAATTAGTTTATTTGTATTCAAATAATGAACGTTCTCTAATTGAACAGAGCAAGTTCTCCCGCTAATAATGAGCAATTTAATTAACTTTTAACTTATAAACATTTAATATTATCAATATGAAAAAAATCGCATTTATTGTTGTATTCCTCATCATTGCTAAGTTTGCCGCAGCTCAAGAGTTTCGCTTTGGTTTGCGTCTTAGCCCTATTATTTCGATGGCTGCCATCTCCGACAAAGACAAAAACACCATTAATGGGCTGACAAAAAGCTCGAAAGTTGGCTTTGCAGGCGGCTTGATGGCTACTTATCAGTTTACTGAAAAATTTGGTCTGCACTCTGGGTTAAACATTGTTTCCAAAGGCTATGAGTACGAGGTTGCCTACCCTGCTTCTACGCCAAAGCAAACTACTAAAACTAATCTGACCACTGTAGAAATCCCTGTTGCCTTGCACATGAGAACCAACGAAATAGCAAGTGGCATCAGAATAAGAGGTATTTTCGGTGGTTCGTTTAATATTCTTGCTTCTTCCAAAACAGATGTAACTATCAGTGGCACAACAACATCTACTAAGAAAAGTGACGGGTATTATAAAATTGTTCCCGACTTTATAGTAGGGGCGGGCGTAGAATGGAGTTTGAAAGACGCTGGTACTATAGACTTGGGTATTCGCTTTAACCAACCGCTTTTTTTGGTTACAGACAAAATCAATGGCACAGACGGACGTATCAAAGCAAGTTATTTGTCTTTTGATATTGGTTATTATTTTTAATCTTTTTTCAGAGATGTAATCTTTTTTCAAAGATTACATCTCTTCACTTTGACCAATCTATAAATAGCCCTAATGCAAGTACACTACGGATTTGAAGATATACAAATAAGTGGGATTCCACAACTTCCCTACACAGTGGTTACAAGTGGTACATTTGATGGGGTGCATATCGGGCATCAGAAAATCCTGAATCGCTTGCGGGAGGTTACACTTTCTGAGAAAAAAAATGAAAGTCAATATGCAGAAAATGTGGTGATTACCTACCACCCACACCCGCGTTTGGTGCTTTTCCCTGAGCAAACAGACCTACATCTGCTCTCTACGCTTGAGGAGAAAATAGCCCTCATGGAAAAGTATCAGATAGACCATTTATTAATCATTCCTTTTAGCAAGACTTTTTCGCAAATGAGTTCTGCGGATTTTATTCAAGAAATTCTGATTAATAAGCTGAATACTAAGAAGTTAGTGATTGGCTATGACCACCGCTTTGGCAAAAATCGGGAAGGAAGTTTCGAATATCTGCACCAAAACCAGCATTTATATCCTTTTGGAATAGAAGAAATACCAAGACAAGACATTGATAATGTAGGAATTAGTAGTACTAAAATCCGTAACGCCCTCGACAACGGCAATGTAGAAATTGCTAAAGAATATTTGGGACATTTTTATACACTTACGGGCAAAGTAGTGAGGGGAAATCAGATAGGCAGGACTATAGACTACCCAACGGCAAATTTGGAGGTAGCTGATAAGCACAAACTTATCCCTTCTGATGGCATTTATGCGGTCAGCGTAATCCACAATTCGCTCGTTTACAAAGGAATGTTGTATATAGGCACACGCACTACGCTCGGCGAGGATTTACAGCGAAGCATCGAAGTTAATATTTTTGACTTCGACAAAGATATTTATGAACAAAATCTGACCATAGAGTTTGTAGCCCTTATTCGCAAAGAAATGAAATTCAGTGGGATAGAAGAAATGAAGATGCAGTTAGGGATTGACAAAGAAAATGTATTGATGCGGCTGGGGAGTTAAGTCGTTTTTTTTTAATAAAAAGTGTATATTCGGTAGTTAGAAAGGCGTTATTATAAATTGGTATTAAAAACAACACACAAGAATAAAAATGAAACTCCAACATCTCAAAATATATCTTCCTCTGATAGGCATCTGCTTGGTGTACTTTGTAGGTATGTTCTTGGACATCATGGATATAGATGCCGCCCAATACGCCTCCATCTCTTTGGAAATGATGAAAAATGAGAGCTATTTAGAAGTGCTGCATCGAGGAGAAGATTATTTGGACAAGCCGCCCTTGCTTTTTTGGGTTTCAGCACTGGTTTTCAAGTTTTTATGGGTGAGCAACTTCACTTATCGGATTGTGCCTGTCTTGGTTTGCTTGCTCGGCATTTACGCTACCTACCGTTTGGCAAAATTATTTTATCATGAAAAAGTGGCTTATTTAGCTGCTCTGATGTGTGCCTCGTCTTTTAGTGTATTCCTCATGAACCATGACGTTCGCACTGATACGATGCTTATGGGCTGGGCTATTTTTGCTATTTGGCAGATAGCCGAGTACATTACATCTGAAAAATGGAAAAATTTGTTTTTAGGCTTTATCGGTATCGGCTTGGCGATGCTCGCCAAGGGTCCTATTGGGCTGATGCTTCCCGCACTTGCTTTTGGCACGCATTTTCTTTTGGCAAAAAAATACGCACTTATTTTTCGTTGGCAGTGGCTGGTAGGCTTGGGGATAGTAGCAATCGTATTGCTACCTATGTGCTTTGGGCTTTATCAGCAGTTTGATATGCACCCCGAAAAGGTAATGGAAGGAGAGAAAAATACTTCGGGCTTGTACTTTTTCTTTTGGAAGCAAAGTTTTGGTAGGCTCACGGGTGAAAATGTTTGGCAGGACGACTCCGACCCCTTTTTCTTTGTTCACACTTATATTTGGACAGTATTGCCTTGGGGACTTTTAGTGTTTTTTGCTTTTTATGACCTTGTAAAACAGGCATTTACTAAAACAGGGCTTCCCGAATACCTAACTTTAGGCGGCTTTATTTTACCTTTTATAGCACTTTCTACTTCTCAGTACAAGCTACCGCACTATATCAATATTATCATTCCTTTGAGTTCTATATTTACGGCGAGGTACGTCTATGTACTGCTGAAAAACCCTTCGTATAAAACTTTGCTTAAAATTGCTTTTGGAGTTCAGTGGGCAAATGTAGTAGTCGTTTGGCTGATAGGTTTTCTCTTCATAGGCTGGGTTTTCCCTTTGGAAAATATACTTATTTGGCTGATAATCATTGCTTTATTTATCCTTACTTTCTATTTGGGTTTCAGTGGAAATACGAGATTTCAGCGACTTATTTTGCCTTCAGCAGTTACAATTATTGGCGTGTTTTTCATTCTTAATATTCATTTTTATCCTTCTTTGTTTGCGTATCAGACGGGGAGCGTATTGGGAAAATACTTGCAAACCCAAAAAGATTTTCCTCAGAATAGATTTTTTGCATTGCATCGCCTAAGCGGTGATGGGAAAGATATTTTTATTCATACCGTTGATTTTTATAGCGGAAATATCCAACCTTTCTTTTATGAAACAGAAGAATTGGTCGGGAAAATAGGTAAAGAAACGGCTTGGGTTTACTTAGACCAGCAAGGATTTGCAGAGATACAAAAATATGGACTCGTCAAAATTCTTAATTCCTTTGATAAGTACCACGTTACACAGCTTACGCCTCTGTTTCTGAACCCTGCTACTCGTTTGCAGGCAACAAATAAGGTGTATTTGGTGGAGTTCAATCCCCAATAATTTCAGTATGTCGTTTGTGGGATATAAACAACGGCAAAAGGAAAGCAACAAAAGGAAAGGTTTTAGGTTTTCCGCATCAAAATTTTAAAATGCCGTTAGGCATGAAATCTTTGTAGAAAAGAGAAAGACCACAAAAAAAGCCCCGTAGGGGCGCAACCTTATTCTATTTGTTTAAAAATATATCTTTCATCATATTCTATCTCAAATATTTTCAAAAACTCCTTATATTCTTCTATAAATGTGTGTTTTTGATGGTGTTCCTCTTGGTTTTCGATGTACTTGACTACTTTGTCTATTTGGTTTCTGGAATAAGAGAATGCACCATATCCTGATTGCCACTCAAATTTTCCTTGTACCAATTTGTTTTCGTTTACCCATTTAGAGGAACTTCCCTTGATGTCTTGCAATAAATCTGAGATAGATTGTTTAGGGTTTAATCCAAAAAACACATGAACATGGTCAGGCATTCCATTGATTGCGATTAGTTTATGACCTTGATTGGTTACAATGCCTGTGATGTATTTGTACAAATCTGCTTTCCAATTGGTCTGAATAAGGCTTTGGCGGTTTTGTACTGCAAACACAGTTTGAACATAGATTTGTGTGAATGTATTTGCCATAGGATTAATATTTTAAGTTTCGCCCCTACGGGGCTTATGCAGTTGGGGATTTGCTTTTTCTACAAATATATAATCCCTAACGGGATTAAAAGTTATTTTTAATGTTGTGAAAGCACCTTGAATGAAAGTAAAAATATAGTCAAGAAAATCTAAAAACTACATCAAAAAAATGCCCTTGGGCATGGAATATTTGTAGAAAAAAGAGAATCCGCCTAAAGCAAAGCCCCGTAGGGGCGAAAGATAACTAAGCTATTTTCGATTTGATAATTTCTATTATTTGTCGTTTTCGTTCCTTTTTAAAATCATCATAGTTTTGTTTACTAAAATTTCCTTTTGCATATTTTTGATTAGTAAATTCCTCATTAATAAAATGCCTTGCTAAATCTTTTTCATCGAGTAAGTTTCCTTTAAATAATTGATTATCTTGAAAATAAATGCTTGGTTGCTTATCCTTTATAGCTTGATTAGCAATAGTAGAAATAAGTGTTCTATTTAGAATTGTATTTGCTTCATTTTTCTCTATTTTAGGATTTTGAGAAGCCAGGAATTTTTTTGGAAATATATGGTGGTCTTGCAAATCTGACTCTTTTAAATCTTTAATTAATTTTTTATTCCCTTGAAAATCACACGCTTCATTTAAAATAATCAAATTTAGAATTGCCTTATAAATTGCACTTTGTTGGGAAGCTGCATTATCAATCTCATTAAATTCACTTGTGTAAAGCATTTTACTATTCTCGATTAGCGTTGGAATTTGATTATCATTATCTAACCAACCTAAATTATTTGAATCCCCAAGAAATTCTTTGACAGTAGATGCAGATTTACTTTCGGTAGCATTATCAAAATAGCCTGTAAAAGCACAAGTCCAATACCATTTTTCCACTTTCTTAACATGGTCGGCATTTTGTTTGTCGAACTTACCGTCTCCAATAATTACAGCTAATGGAACAAACATATCTTTGTAGGGTAAAAATTTGATACCAATAGTTCCAAAATGAGCTTTGGCAAATTCTAAAAAATTAACAAGATAATTGACAGCGTTTTCCCAATTTTGCTTTATTGTTTGTGCATCTAAGCTCAATAAATCAGACTTCTTACAAGACCTTTTCTTTGATAATAGCCCTATGATTTTTATAATAGACAACCCAATAAACTCATTTTTGTCTTCGGTGTCAAAGTCAATGAAAATTGGATTTTCTTCAAATGTTTTTAATATTTCTTTGCTTAATTCAAAGCCACTTGGGAAACACTTAGCATTAAGCAAATCAATGATACTCAATCTAATACCAGTAGAGTTGATTGTTTCAAAAATAGTACAAACAATATTAGGACTTGTTGAGCCATCAATGATAATTTGACTTGCTTGGTAGGATATAATATTATTAATAAGTCTTTCTGTAAAAATACTTGAAATATTATTCAGAAAGGTAAATTCAGCGGAATTCCCTCCTGCCTTATCAAAGGAATAATCGCCTAACCATGTTGAGTAGTTTTTCCCTCTTGGTGCTTGTAAAATAATATCAAGTGGGAATAGTTTATTAGAAAGTTCCTCTGAAATACTTTGTGGGCGTTTTTTGTTTTTTAAGTCAAAAACAATTATTAAATCTTCTATGCTATCTTCAATAATTGTTTCTAATTTTTCATCTTTTGCACTTTGAATATTCTCGTCTTTCAAAATTTCAATGAATTTTCCATAATCAAAATAAAAACGAAACTCTCCCTTACCATATAATATTTGATAGGCTGTTGTTGTCCTTTGCTGTCCATCAAGTACAAGTAAGCAATCCTTACCATTTACATTTGAGTTTATATTTACCCCTTCTATAACTCTCTTGGAGTATTCTTGTGTATTCTGCATTAACAAAAAACTCCCAATTGGATACCCTTTAAGAAGAGAAGAAGCAAGCTTTATCATATTTGATTTAGACCAAACAAAATCTCTTTGAAATTCAGGAATTTGTACTTTATTTTCGTCTGCTTCTTTAAGATATTCTTTTAATGATATTTGTTTTGCTGTATGTACTGACATAGTTTTTTATTTTTGTGCATTTCCAATTCATTGTATATGAATAGTTTTTTAACTTTGACAGGTAAAACTATAAAATATTTTTAGAAATCCAATAGCTTATTCCGCAATTTTAATAATCAAGAATTTAGCATAAAAAAAGCAGATAACCCATTTTTAGTGCTATCTGCTTTTTTCTTACGAGTTGGAAACTCGTACTCTTATTACTTTCCTTCCTTCATCTTAATCAAATTCAGGGCAGAACCCGCTTTGAACCATTCTATTTGTGCTTCGTTGTAAGTGTGTTTTACTTCGAAACTCTCTACGCTACCGTCTTTGTGAGTGAGTTGGATAGTAAGATTTTTGTTCGGTGCAAAGGTCGTCAAGCCCAAGATGTCGATGAGGTCATCTTCTTGGATTTTGTCGTAATCTGCTTTATCTACAAAGCGCAAAGCCAACATTCCTTGTTTTTTCAAGTTCGTTTCGTGAATACGCGCAAAGGATTTCACCAAAATTGCTCTTACACCGAGGAAGCGAGGCTCCATAGCGGCGTGTTCTCTTGATGAGCCTTCACCATAGTTTTCATCACCTACTACTATCGAGCCAATTCCTGCGGCTTTATAGGCACGTTGGGTGAAAGGCACTTCGTTGTACTCGCCTGTGAGTTGGTTTTTCACTTTGTTCGTTGCTTTGTTATAGGCGTTTACTGCACCTATGAGCATATTATTAGAAATATTATCTAAGTGTCCACGATATTTGAGCCAAGGGCCTGCCATAGAAATATGGTCGGTCGTACACTTCCCGAAGGCTTTGATGAGTAATTTCAAGCCTTTGATGTCTGTGCCTTCCCATACCTTGAAAGCATCTAAGAGTTGCAAGCGGTCGGAGGTTTCGCTTACCAATACTGATACCTTGCTGCCGTCTTTGGCGGGTTCTTGGAAACCTGCATCTTCTACGCCATAGCCTTTTGGCGGTGCTTGCAAGCCTGTTGGCTCGTCGAGCATTACCGCTACACCGTCCTCATTGAGCAATGTGTCTTTCATTGGGTTGAAAGTCAAATCCCCCGCAATAGCGAAAGCAGTTACAATTTCTGGCGAAGCTACAAAAGCGTGCGTTGCTGCCAAGCCATCATTTCTTTTGGCAAAGTTTCTGTTAAAAGAGGTGATGATAGAGTTCGCGCGATTTGGGTCGTCTATGTGTCTTGACCACTGCCCTATGCAGGGACCGCAGGCATTAGCCATTACTACGCCGCCCATTTGGTCAAAAATAGTCAGTAAGCCATCTCTTTCAGCCGTAAAACGCACTGTTTCGGAGCCTGGGGTAATGGTAAATTGTGCTTTTGCTTTTAATTTTTTATCTATTGCTTGCTTTGCCAAAGATGCGGCACGAGTCAAGTCCTCATAAGAGGAGTTGGTGCAAGAGCCAATCAGACCTACTTCTAAGCGTGCAGGGAAGTTGTTATTTCTGACTGCATCGGCAAATTCAGACAATTTCCATGCGCGGTCAGGCGTAAAAGGTCCGTTGATGTACGGCTCTAATTCGTCTAAGTCAATCTCGATGAGTTGGTCGAAATAAGTAGCAGGATTAGCATATACCTCTGCATCTGCTCTCAAATGCTCTTTGTATTTCTCTGCTAATTTTGCAACATCTCCTCGACTTGTAGAGGTCAAATACTCATTCATTTTGTCATCATATCCAAAAAGAGAAGTAGTAGCTCCTATTTCCGCCCCCATGTTGCAGATAGTTCCTTTGCCTGTAGCAGAAATATTATCAGCACCTTCGCCAAAATATTCTACTATAGCGTCAGTACCACCCGAAACAGTCAAGATGCCCGCTACTTTCAATATTACGTCTTTGGCAGAAGCCCAACCGCTCAACTTTCCTTTGAGGTGAATCCCTATCAATTTAGGAAATTTCAATTCCCAAGCCATGCCCGCCATTACGTCCACTGCATCTGCACCGCCTACGCCGATTGCTATCATGCCCAAACCGCCTGCATTAGGTGTGTGAGAGTCAGTGCCTATCATCATTCCCCCTGGGAAGGCATAGTTTTCAAAAACAACTTGGTGAATGATGCCCGCACCCGCTTTCCAGAAACCAATTCCGTATTTGTTGGAAACAGAAGCAAGAAAGTCATAGACTTCTTTGTTGGTATTTACGGCAACTTCTAAGTCTTTTTTTGCACCGTCTTTTGCCAAAATCAAGTGGTCGCAATGAACTGTGCTTGGCACGGCTACTTTTGGCTTGCCCGCTTGCATAAATTGCAAAAGAGCCATTTGTGCCGTTGCGTCCTGCATCGCTACTCGGTCAGGGGCAAAGTCCACGTAAGACTCGCCTCTTGTGAAAGGTGTAGAAGGAATTTCCTCGTGAAGATGAGAATACAAAATTTTCTCGGTAAGCGTCAAAGGTCTTCCCAACACTTTTCTTGCTTTTGCTATCCTATCACCCATGCGAGCGTAGGCAGCTTCAATCATCTCAATATCAAATGCCATTTGAATTATGAATTATAATTTATGAATTATTTTTATTTAGTTATATGAATTATCAAACGGGTGTCAAAACAAAGTTAAACTACTTTATAGAGTTTCAAATTTATAAAAAAATCAATTCAAAAACTTAATTAAAACTCAAACTCTATGAATTTTCATCTAAATTTTATGCAATTTTATACAATTTTACAGACGATACTCATTTTTAGCTCATTTTTTTGTTTTATTTTGTTTTTATATACTCAATTTATGACTCTTTACGATACAGATTTCGACAAATATCTACAGCCTAATTTTTTTACAGATAGCCAGCATGAAGGCATTACAGACTTTGTAAGCCAGCATACACAAAGCTCTCAAAATGAGTTAGCTAAGGTGCTTTCCTTGTACTATGCGGTGCGTGATGGCTTTTGGTACAATCCTAATCAGATACGCATCAGAGAAGAGGATTTTCGGGCAAGTGTGCAGGTAGCGCGTAGCGAGGGGCATTGCATCGACAAGGCAAATATTCTTGCTGCCTGTGCTAGGGCTATAGGCGTGCCGAGCCGCTTGGGGTTTGCCAACGTAACCAATCATATAGCCACTGAAAAAGTAGAAAAGTCTTTGGGAACAAATGTATTGGTATTTCATGGCTATACCGAACTTTTTTTGAACGGCAAGTGGGTAAAAGCTACACCCGCTTTTAATGAGAAACTTTGCAAAAAAATAGGCGTACAGCCCTTGGATTTTGATGGAGAAAATGACTCTATTTTCCAGCAATATAGCCCTTCGGGAGATAAATTTATGGAGTATTTGCACGACTACGGGCAGTTTGCCGAACTTCCTTTTGCCCTAATGATGAGCGAGTGGAAAAGGTTTTACCCACATTTATTTTTACCTACCAAACAACACGAACTTTCATTGGTGAGTAATTAATTGCTTAAAAAAAAATAATTGTTTTGTTATCTGTGTTTATCTATTTCATTACCTTTCTAAAATTTTTTAAAAAGCTAATAAAAATGATGAATAAGTATATCATACGCTGCTACATTACTGTGTTTTTATTTTTTACTTTGTGCTATGCTTATGCCCAAGAGCTAAAGTTTTGGCATCTCACTGTAAGAGAAGGGCTTACAAATAACGCTGTTAATTGCTTCTTGCAGGACAGCAAAGGCTTTATGTGGATAGGCACTGACGATGGGCTGAATCGCTATGATGGCTATGGGTTCAAAACCTACAGGCATGAAGCAAAAAAAAAATATTCTATAGAAAATAGCTACATCAACGCACTGCACGAAGACCAAAACAAAAATATATGGATTGCTACAAATGGCGGCGGCTTATACAAGTATGACAGAAAGTACGATAGATTCTTAAGAATTTCAGAAATTACACAAGAGAATATTTATGCTTTTTTGGAAGACACTAAAAACCAATTATGGGTAGCGGCAGGCAACTTACTCTTTAGGAAAGAAATCAAATCAAACGAGTTTATTCCCTATCCGCAGTTCACCGACAAAAACCTTAGTTCGATGATACGGATAGATGAAAATAGGTTGTTAATAGCTACTAACGGAGCAGGTTTTTATATTTTAGACACTCAGACAGGGCGTACACAACAATTTTTTCATCAGGAAAACCAAAATAGCCTTTGTAATAATCAAATAGTAAGTGTTTATAAAGACATCAATAGGCATATTTGGATAGGTACAGAAGATGGTTTGGATAGGTTTGATATAGAGAAGCAAGTTTTTGAGCATTTGGGTGTGGGCAAAGATAGCACAAGAAGTCTTTTGGCAAAATCTGTGAGGAGCATTAATGGCAGGGGAAATGAATTGTTTTTTGCCACAGAAAATGGTGGGTTAAGCGTTTATCACCTAAAAACAGCAAATCTTACTCATTATTTGCCCGATGAGAGCAAACCCACCAGCCTAAGTGATGTAACAGTACGCTCCGTTTACATAGATAGGCAGCAAAGACTTTGGGCGGGTACATTTTCGGGCGGAGTAAATATCAATGACCCGCATCAAGAAAAATTTTCTAAACCCTCGATTCCTCTCAAAAATAAAACGGTGAATGCTATCCTCAAAGACAGCAAAAATCGCCTTTGGATAGGCACAGAAGGCGGGCTAACTGTGGAAGAAAATGGAGAAATAGTTTATTATACCCACGACCCCAAGCAAGCAAACTCTTTGGCTAACAATCCTGTTTTGTCCATTTTTGAAGACAATAGAAATAGAATATGGGTGGCGACATGGGCAGGTGGTTTAAGTATTTTTGACGAAGAAAAAAAGCAATTTACTAATTTTACAGTCGACCCTACAAAGCCCGACAAACTAACAAGTCCCAACATCATAGACATACATCAAAGCACACAAACACAGCAAATGTTAGCCGTATCAGTTCATGGCGGTCTTTATGTACTTACAGATGAAAAAGAACAAAAATTTGAGAACTATAAGCACAACCCCGAAGATAACACTTCTATTACCTACGGGTGCAGGGTTATCTATGAGGACAGTAAAAAAAATATATGGGTAGGCACTATCAACGGACTTAATCGATTTGATATACTTGCCAAAAAATTTACCCGATACCTTCACAATAAGCAAGACTCCAATAGCATCAGTAGCAATATGATTTATAGCATTCTGGAAGACAGCAAAGGGCAACTTTGGATAGGAACTTCGCAAGGGCTTAACAAGATGATAAATGAGAAAACATTTGCAAACTACACTACCTCAGACGGATTGCCAAGCAATAGTGTTAATAGTATATCTGAAGACGGGCATGGCAATCTTTGGCTCGGTACCAACGGAGGCATTAGCAAATTTAATATTCAGGCAGAAACATTCAGAAATTATGATGAAGGAGATGGCTTGCAAAGCAAACAATTCAAGGTAAATTCTAATTTTAAAGATAAAAATGGGCAGTTGTTTCTTGGTGGAGTAAAGGGATTTAATACTTTTCACCCCGACAGCGTTCGTGATAATACTTTTCTGCCAAATACCATCATTACAGATTTGAAAATTTTTAATAAATCAGTGCAAATTGGTGATGAAGATTCTCTACTCAAGCAAGACATCAGCCAGACAAAAGAAATCATGCTGAACTACCAGCAAACAGTATTCTCGTTTGACTTTGTAGCACTCAATCTTACCCAAAGTGAAAAAAACAAATATGCTTACATGATGGAGGGGTTTGAGAAAAATTGGAACTACGTAGGCAGCCAGAGAACTGCTATCTACACAAATTTGGATGCGGGGACTTATACTTTTAAGGTAAAAGCAAGCAACAATGATGGAATTTGGAACGAAGAAAGTACGAGTCTGAAAATTATCATTCTGCCTCCTTGGTGGGAAACTTGGTGGTTTAGGCTTATTGCTACTTCTTTGTTTCTAAGTGGTGGCGTGCTTTTTTACTTTGTCAGGGTAAATGCCATAAAAAAACAAAATCGCCGCCTTGAGGAGCAAGTAAAGCAACGCACCCAACAGTTGGAATCTGCTAACTATGAAATCAAATCAAAAAACGAAGCCCTCCAAACCAGCGAAGAGGAACTCCGTCAAAATATGGAAGAGTTAGAAACAAACCAAGCCCTACTCAAAGAGCAAAAGCAAACTATAGAAACTGCTTTCTTAGAATTAAACAGACAAAATACTAAAGTTAAAGATAGTATTCGCTACGCCCAACGGATTCAGAACGCCATTTTACCACATGAAAGCATATTAGATAGTGCCTTTGATGAAAACTTTATCATTTTCAAGCCCAAAGACGTGGTAAGTGGAGATTTTTATTGGTATTTGGAGATAGAAAACAAAAAATTTATCGCCGTGGTAGATTGCACAGGGCATGGCGTACCTGGGGCATTTATGAGCATGATTGGCAATACACTTCTCTATGAAATCATCAATACCAAACGCATTTTTGAGCCAAATTTAATTTTGGAAAACTTGCATTCGGGTATTCTTAACTCGCTCAATAAGAAAGAAGCAAAGATGCAAGATGGCATGGACATCGCACTTTGCTGTTTGGAAATGCAAGAGAGTAATAAAGTGAAAGTGCTGTTTAGCGGAGCAAAAAGACCTTTGTTCTATTTCTCGGCTAACCAACTTACCGAGGTACAAGCAGACAGAAAATCAATAGGACACAAAACTTCTGCCTCTGTTAATTATACGCTAAACGAAATAATCCTTCAAAAAGGCGATACGCTTTATATGACTACTGACGGCTGGATAGATGCCATAAACCCCGAAAGAGTCCGATTCGGCAGCCAAAAGTTTAAAGATATGCTCTTAGGAGGCACTTTCTTGCCCTTAGCTGCCCAAGGAGAAATGTTTGGAAAAATATTAGAAGAATACGAACAAGGTACTGAGCAAAGAGATGATATACTGCTTGTGGGGGTGAGAATTTAAGTCTTTGATAAATAAGATTTTTGAATAAAAAAAATAGCTACTACTCTATGGAACGTATTATACTTGTTTTTCTTCTATTTTCGATCAGTGTGAATATCTCGGCGCAGAGCGATAAAGACCTCATTATCAAATTGACTGATGAGCAAGAAACCATCAATATTGGTTTGCTTGTTTCTTATCTGGAAGATGTCCAAGGGGCACTGACCATTGGGCAAATAAATACTCCATCCTATCAAAAATTGTTTGTCAAATCTGAAATGCCCGTACTAAATTTTGGACTCTCCTCCGACTCTTTCTATTGGGTAAAAATACAAATAAAGAATCAAACTCCTGAAAAAAATTGGGTCTTGGAATTGCCCTATCCTATGTTCGAGTTTGCAGATTGGTACACTGATATTAGCGGCAGTTGGACTTTACAAAAAGACGGTTTTGGAGTACCCCAAGCCCAAAGAGCCATGCAAAGCCGCTATCCCGCGCTCCCTCTTAGCTTGGCACAGCACCAAACGCAAACAGTTTATTTGAGATTCAAGGCAAATACACTTGCCTGCCCTCTACACATACAGAGTGCCAAAACATACCGCGCCCAGCACCGCTTCAGGGATATATCCTTCGGTGCTATTCAGGGCATCATTGCTTTGGTATTGAGCATTTGTTTATACCTATATATTAGCTATAAGCGGGTATCCTACTTAGTATTTAGCTTGGCTGTTACTTCTATTTTTGTATTTTCCTTCTTCTATGATGGCTATTGGCGGGCAGGTTTAGCCAACCAGCAATCTCAAGTCAATTTCATATTTTTCAGCCTTTATGCAGTGGTCTTTTTCAATATAAACAATATATCACGCCCTATTTTTGCTTTTTCCAAAGGGCTATTGGCTTACCTGCTTGTTTCTTATGTGCTTTCTTGGTTTGTAGCGTCCAACACTGCGGCTATTTGGGGGCAAATAAACTACGCCATCATGCTTTGCTTTATTCTCACTGTTTCTATAAAAGCATTGCGCAGGGGTAATCAGGAAGCAAAACTGTACTTAGCGGGAATGGCGGCACAGTTTATATTTATTTCCATTGAAATTGCTTTGGTAAATTTGGGAAAAAATAGACCCTTTATAAATTTTATGCACGTAGGTTTTTTCTCAGAAATAGTCATTTTCGCCTTTGCGCTTGCCAAACAAGCGTCCACAGAACAAAAAGAATTAGAAAAGGCAAAAATAACAGCCCAAAATGAGGTGATAGCCCAAGCCCAAGAAAATGAAAGAATAGTAAAAGAACAAAATAATCTGCTGGAGCAAAGGGTGCAAGAACGCACTAACGACCTAATAAAAGCCAATGAGGATATTTATTTCAAAAATGAGGCACTCCAAACTACCGAAGAGGAACTACGCCAAAATATGGAAGAATTGGCGGCTAACCAAGAAGAACTCAAAGCACAAAAAGAATCCATAGAAGCAGCCTTTCAACTACTTCAGATACAAAATACCAAAGTTAATGACAGCATTCGTTACGCCCAACGTATCCAAAATGCTATTCTGCCTGATGAAAACGTATTAGCAGCAGCTTTTGCGGAGTATTTTGTGCTTTTTAAGCCCAAAGACGTAGTAAGCGGCGATTTTTATTGGTATGCGGAGATAGAAAATAGAAAATTTATCGCCGTGGTAGATTGCACAGGGCATGGCGTACCTGGGGCATTTATGAGCATGATTGGCAATACACTTCTCTATGAAATCATCAATACTAAACGCATTTTTGAGCCAAATTTAATTTTGGAAAACTTGCATTCGGGTATTCTTAACTCTCTCAATAAGAAAGAAGCAAAGATGCAAGATGGCATGGACATCGCCCTTTGCTGTTTGGAAAAGCAAGAGAGTAATAAAGTGAAAGTGCTGTTTAGCGGGGCAAAAAGACCTTTGTTCTATTTCTCGGCTAACCAACTTACCGAGATACAAGCAGACAGAAAATCAATAGGACACAAAAATTCTGCCTCTGTTAATTATACGCTAAACGAAATAATTCTTAAAAAAGGAGATACACTTTATATGGCTACTGACGGCTGGATAGATGCCATAAACCCCGAAAGAGTCCGATTTGGTAGTCAAAAGTTCAAAGAAATGTTGCTAAAAGGAGCAAATCTCCCACTAAAAGCACAAGAAGAAGTGTTTAGGTATATTTTAGAAGACTATGAACAAGGCACAGAACAAAGAGATGATATACTGCTTGTGGGGGTGAGGGTATAGGTTTTCTCGGTAAAACTAATAATTAAATAAACTGATTTTTTATTTGATTTATTGATAACCAATTGATAATATTGGTACTCACTTTCAAATAATGCAATAAACTGATGGGAATTAATAGTCTCAAAACTAAGCTACTTATCTTCGTTTTTACAATATTGGTATTAGGTTTAAAAGCCCAAAATAGTCCGACTTTAAAGTTTAATTACCTCACTATAGACCAAGGTTTGTCGAGTAATCGTGTATATAGCGTTTTACAAGACAGAGAAGGTTTTATGTGGATTGGGACAAGTAATGGATTAAACCGATATGATGGATACCAAGTGAAGCATTACTATTATGATGCAGAAAACCCGTATAGTATCAATTCCAATGAGGTATATACACTTTTCGAGGATAGTGATTTTAATATTTGGGTTGGGACAGTAGGCGAAGGAATTTGCAAGTATGATAGAGAGAAGGACAGATTTATTCGTTATGCCGAGTTTAGTAAACAGAGTGTTCGCAATATTATAGAAGACGAAGAAAAGAATATTTGGATATTTGGAGAAGGTAGCTTTTCAAAGTTTGATAAGAAGACAAATAAAATACAAAAACTTAGTGAAAAATATCCTATCAAAAGAATCCAAACGGCGTGTAGAGCCTCACAACCAAATGAGTTCTGGCTTGGCACAGCCGAAAATGGATTA
This sequence comes from Cytophagales bacterium, assembly GCA_004294445.1. GTDB lineage: Bacteria > Bacteroidota > Bacteroidia > Cytophagales > Thermoflexibacteraceae > Thermoflexibacter. Next base: position 100,533 of record REAZ01000006.1, on the reverse strand, counting down.
TATTTGGTCAATGTAAAAACAGATGCTGTCAAACACTATACTTATAATAAGAATAAGCCTAATAGCCTTTCATCTAATAATATCTTGAAGGTATATTTAGACAAAAAAGGACTACTTTGGATAGGTACAATAGATGCAGGAGTAGATTTCCTGAACCCTCAAACGGAAGTTTTTACTAATTATCGACATGAGGAAAGCAATCCGAATAGTTTGCCTATCAATAGGGTACAAGCTTTCTTAGAAGTAGAGAGTAAACTATGGATAGGAACTGAAAATGGAGGGTTAAGTGTATTTGACCCATTACAAAAAACATTTATTAATTATCAATACAACGCAAAAAATCCTCATAGTATAAGTAGTAACATGATTTCTGCTGGGCAAGGAGGTCTATATATAGATAAGCAAGGAAGAATATTAGTTTGTACTGGCTTTGGAGGGGTAAATATTATAGATAAATATCACGAAAAAATAGCCAAGTCGTATATTCCTCTGACAAACTCTACCGTAAATGCAATTATTGTGGATTCTAAAAAAAGAGTGTGGATTGGTACAGAAGGCAATTTGGTAAAAGCAGAAAATAATAAGGCTGTTTCCTATTTTAATTTCCCAGTCTTAGCAATTGCAGAAGATAAAAATGGAGTAATTTGGATAGGGACTTGGCTCAATGGGCTTCAATTTTATGATGAAAAATCTGATAAATTTATAAAAATAAAACACAACCCCAATAACACCAATAGCCTCGGTGCAGATAACATTACTTGGATACAGCAGAGTAAAGGCAATGAAATATTATATATAGGAACAACCGCAGGTATTAGTACAATGTCATTAAAAAATACCCAACACTTTACTAATTATAAAGAAAGCAATTGTTCTCAAAAAATAGATTTTTTTATGGACTACAAATATTAGAAGAGAATCCCAATGATATTTGGGTTGTTTCTTTTAATGCACTTCTTCGCTATGACTTACACAAAGGCGAGACTTTGTGTTATCAAAATGAAACTACTAATCCTAATAGTATTAGTAGTAGCAATATCAATACTCTTTACAAAGACTCCAAAGGGAGATACTGGATAGGTACTAATGAAGGGCTAAATTTAATGCAAAAAGAAGGTCTTTTCAAGAGGATTACTACGAAAAATGGGCTTCCCAATGATGCGATTAAGGGGATTTTAGAAGATGACCATGGATATTTGTGGTTAAGTACCAATAAAGGGCTTTCTAAGTTCAATCCTGATGAAAATACTTTTCAAAACTTTGACATTGTAGATGGTTTACAAAGTGATGAATTTATCAGAAAAGCGGCTTTTAAGGATAAGAATGGCTATCTTTATTTTGGTGGAGTAAAAGGACTTAATATTTTTCACCCTGATAGCATAAAAAACAATACTTACAAACCTCCTGTACATATTATTGGCTTAAAAATCTTTAATAAACCAGTAAAAATAGGAGATTATGACTCTCTACTCAGGAGCGAGATTTCTAAAACCAAAGAAATTACACTATCTTACCAACAATCTGTATTAACCTTAGATTTTGTAGGTATTAATTTCACCCATTCTGAAAAAAATCAATATGCTTATATATTAGAAGGATTTGAAAAAGATTGGAATTATGTAGGAAATCAACGCAATGCAACCTATACCAACTTAGATGCAGGAACTTATACATTTAGAGTAAAAGCAAGCAATAATGATAAATTATGGAACGAGGAGGGAGCAACTTTGAAAATTACTATTCTTCCGCCTTGGTGGGAAACTTGGTGGTTCAGGACTATGGCAATTACGCTCTTTCTAAGTAGTGGTATTATTTTCTATCTGATAAGAATAAATGCTGTAAAAAGGCAGAATCAAATTTTAGAACAAAAAGTAGTTAATCGTACAGAGGAAATAGAGAAAAAGAGCAAGGAACTTGAGTTTGCCAACTATGAGGTTAAAGTAAAAAATGAAGCTCTCCAAGCCAGCGAGGAAGAGCTCCGCCACAATATGGAGGAATTAGAAACCAACCAAGAGCTTTTAAAAGATCAAAAGCAAACTATAGAAATAGCATTTACAAAATTAAATATACAAAACACTAAAGTTAATGACAGCATTCGCTATGCCCAACGTATCCAAAATGCTATTTTACCTCATCAAGATATTTTAGCAACAGCTTTTGCAGAACATTTTGTAATTTTTAAGCCCAAAGATGTAGTTTCGGGTGATTTTTATTGGTACATAGAAGTCGAAAACAAGAAGTTTTTAGCGATAGTAGATTGCACAGGGCATGGCGTGCCTGGGGCATTTATGAGCATGATTGGCAACACTTTACTTTATGAAATTATCAATGCAAAACGCATTTTTGAATCAAATTTGATTTTAGGGGAGCTTCACTTGGGGATTTTGAACTCCCTCAATAAAAAAGATGCTAAAATACAAGACGGTATGGATATAGCTCTCTGTTGCATAGAAAAACAAATGGATAATAAAGTAAAAGTACAGTTTAGTGGAGCAAAACGTCCTTTGTATTACTTTTCCAATAACCAACTCACAGAAATTCAGGCAGATAGAAAATCTATCGGGCAGGCATTAAGTTCACAAACAGTTTATACTTCGAATACAATAGAATTACAAGTCGGCGATACGCTTTATATGAGTACAGACGGGTGGATAGACTCTATTAACCCCGAAAGAGTCCGATTTGGTAGTCAAAAGTTCAAAGATATGCTCTTAGGAGGCACTTTCTTGCCCTTAGCTGCCCAAGGAGAAATGTTTGGAAAAATATTAGAAGAATACGAACAAGGCACAGAACAAAGAGATGATGTACTGCTGGTGGGTGTGAGAGTGTAGCAAAATTGTTTTTCTACTCCGTTTTTTATATTTTTATTTTATAAATTTGCTAAATATTCATAGCGTTAAAAAAAACTAAATAACAATGGAAAACACACAGATAAACTTCATGCCTCGCATAGGTGATAATGCACCTGATTTTGAAGCGATTAGCACAGTAGGAAAAATCAAATTATCGGACTATGCCAAAGGGAGCTGGGTAATTTTATTTTCTCACCCCGCCGACTTTACGCCCGTTTGCACGACAGAACTTACAGGCTTTGCGATGGAGGAAGAAAACTTCAAAAGCGTGAATACCAAGTTGATAGGTGTAAGCGTGGATAGTATTCACTCTCACATAGCTTGGGTGAGTAATGTAAACAAAAATTTGGGCGTGATGATGCGTTTTCCTCTAATTGCCGATACAGACATGAAAGTTGCTAAACTTTACGGCATGATACAGCCCGGCGAAAGTGAAACGGCGGCAGTAAGGGCAGTATTTTTCATAGACCCAAATATGAAAATTCGCCTGATAATGTACTATCCGCTCAACGTAGGCAGAAACATGGCAGAAATAAAACGCACATTAAAAGCCTTGCAAACAGTTGATACACACAAAGTTGCTTGCCCACTTAACTGGAATGAAGGAGATAAAGTAATAGTGCCTGCCCCAAAAACCATAGAGGATTTGGAGATAAGAGAGAAAAGCGATTTGGAAATGATAGACTTTTATTTGGCAAAAAAATCAATCTAAAATATGCTCATACGTATCGTGAGAATGACTTTCCAAGATGAAAAAGTAGCTGATTTTCTACGTATTTTTGAAAGTTCTAAAGATAAAATTCGCCATTTTGAGGGCTGTTCTCACTTGGAACTTCTTAGAGATTTAGATTATCCTCATGTTTTTTCCACTTACAGTCATTGGGAAAATGAGCAAGCATTGGAAAAATATCGTCAATCAGAACTTTTTAGGAACACTTGGGCAGCTACCAAAATATTATTCGCTGACAAACCGTTGGCTTTTAGTCATCAGGTTTTTATGACAGCATAGCAAATTCCATTTCCTCTACCTCTACTGTTCCTTTTTCGTTGATTTCAGTGAGTCTGATTGTTTTTAACTCATTGATAAGCAGAGGGTCATATTTTGCACTCACTCGAACATAGTTTTCTGTGAATCCGTGCATTTTGCCTTCTTCTACGTCATTTTCAAAAAGGACAGTAGCTGTTTTTCCAATATTCTGCTCATAAAAAAGCCTTCTTTTTTTATCTGAAAGAATGTGCAACATCTTAGAGCGTTCATTGCGAATTTTGCTTGGGACTACTTCTTTTATCTGCAAGGCGGCAGTATTTGCCCTTTCCGAATAGGTAAAAACGTGCAAGTAGGAAACTTCCAACTCATTGAGGAATTGGTAAGTTTCTAAAAAATCTTCGTTTGTTTCGGCGGGAAAGCCTACAATTACATCTACGCCTATGCAGCAGTTTGGCATCAAAGCCTTGATTTTCTGTATTCTATCTGCATAAAGTTCTCGTTGGTAGCGGCGGTACATGAGCCTCAAAATTTTGTTGCTGCCCGACTGCAAAGGGATATGAAAATGCGGTACAAACTTTTGCGACTGAGCCACAAATGCTATAATTTCGTCTGTAAGTAAGTTAGGTTCTATGGAGGAAATTCTGAATCTTTCAATGCCTTCTACCTTGTCCAACTCCTTGAGCAAATCTATAAAACGATATACTCTTTTGCCATCTATGATTCCGTAATCGCCTGTGTTTACGCCTGTTAGCACTATTTCTTTGATTTCACCCGTTTTCGCTACTTCGTGTGCCTTTGCTACTATATTTTCCAAAGTATCACTTCTGCTTTCTCCGCGTGCCAAAGGAATGGTGCAGAAAGCACAATTATAATTGCAACCGTCTTGGACTTTCAAAAAAGTTCGGGTGCGGTCGCCATAAGAAAAAGAGTGATGAAAAGTAGTTGCCTGAGCAATGTCAGTGGCGAAAACTTGTGCTTGTGCAGGTCTGACAAAGCCATCGAGCAGGTCTATCAATCGGAACTTTTCGGCAGCCCCAAGCACCGCATCCACGCCTTCTATTTCCGAAATCTCCTTCGGTTTTAGCTGGGCATAGCAACCAATGATAGCCACGTAAGCATCGGGAGCAATGCATCTTGCTTCTCTCACTATCTTGCGACATTTTTTATCGGCATTGTCCGTAACAGAGCAGGTATTGATGATGAAAATATCGGGCGTATCAGTAAAATCTACCTTCTTATAACCTTTTTGCTCAAACTGTCGGGCTATCGTAGAGGTTTCAGAATAATTGAGTTTGCAACCCAAAGTATAAAATGCTACTTTTTTCACTAAATTTCTTAATTTTGAAGTACAAAAATAGGTTTTTTTTCGTTTATAAATAAATATCTTGCAAAAAGATGTCATCTTTGAGATTTTATTAAAATATAAAAAATACAAACATCATGCGAATCCTTTTCATATCAATATTACTACTTTTGGGCAGCCTTACTGCCATTTTTGCTCAAAAAAACTACGAAGGGAAAGTAGATTATGGCAACTATCAATACACTTATCAGCTTAAAGCAATGGCAAAACAAAACAATAAGTACTACCTGAAAATCAGCATTTTAGACAAGGATAATACAAGCCCTACCGTTTATCAGTCTTTTGTAAACACAGAAGGCGTACTTGCTAAAGGCAAGCAATACAAAATTTTTGTAATGTATGCTGAAAAGATTGAAGAAAATTGGAAAACCGACCCTACAAGCCATGTAGAACTCATTTTTGATTTGGCAGACAACTTACTCAAGCACAGCAATAGAGGCATTGTAGTCAAAAAAGAAGCTGAAGAACTTACTGATATTTTAGACATAGACTTGGCAAAAGACCCGCTCACAGAGGCAAAAGCTATAGATTATGCCATGCAGTTTATCGTACTGAATTACAATCAGTTATTTGGCAACTATGCCATCTCAAGCCCTGAAAAAAAGCCTGTGAAGCAAATAGGTAAACGCAATACAGTCTTTGTTTCTGCCAATGATGCTGCAAATACCAGCAGAGATACCGTAAGCGTAAGAGGAAAAAACTATGCGTACATACTCACCAAAACGGAGAAAAATAAGTACAATTTGGAAGTAAAATTGGTAAAGCAAGGAGCAGATATTGTAGATGAGGAGATTGTTTATAGCTCTGATATTGAGGTAACTGACGATACAGAAAAGAAAAAAATATACACTGTCAAAATTTTATATGCCCAAGGCAAAGGCTACACTTGGCGAACTACCCCCCAATCTTTTGTGCAAACAGACTTCAATTTTCACAAAAAACTAACCCGTTTGCAGGTCTTTGGCAAACTCAAAGAATCACAAACGGGCAAATTTGTACCCATCACCAAATTTACAGACAAGCACCAATATACGCAACAAGATATGCTTACAGAGTCAATACGCTTTTTTGTAAGAAATTTTAATAAGGCTATGCTAAAATAAGAAAAAGCATCAGAAACCCAAAGACATTTTCTTTTTCTTTGCTTTCTGATAAAAGCAATTAGGAATGCCTGTGTAGCCCGTTTTTACGGCAAAGAGGCTACCGCTATTCGGGTATTGCCTTAGCTCGTCTTCTGAAGCACCAACGCTTGCGGTAGTAATATAGAGCGTATCCAAATTTTCGCCACCAAACGCACAAGAAGTTACGCGCGAAACGGGTACATCTACTTTCATAAGCAGTTCCCCATTGTTCGGATTCCACCTCGTTACAGCAAATCCCTCCCACATTCCTACCCAAAGCATTCCTTCGCTATCTATCGTCATGCCATCGGGGTAGCCCATGCCATCAGGAATCGCAATAGCAACCTTTTGCAAAGCTACCTCGCCTGTTTGGTTGTTGTAGCTAAATTCTTTTATTTCTTTGGTTGGTGTATCTATGTAGTACATTTTCGTGCTGTCTAATGACCAAACCACGCCATTGGAAACGGTTACGCTGTCGTAGGTTTTTGTTAGCTTGCCATTCCCATCAAAAACATAGAAATTTCCTGCTTTTTCTACTCCTTTCATTGACATCGTTCCTACCCAAAACCTGCCTGCGGGGTCGCATTTGCCATCATTGAATCTGTTATCAGCCGCTTCATTTGCAGGGCGTTTGGCAAGCAGTCTTTTCTTTTCTGTTTTGAGGTCTATTTGATAGATGCCATCTTCGAGAGCTACCAAAGCATTACCACTTTCATCGGGGACTACAGTGCCAACTTTCTGCCCTAACTTTATTACTCTATCTTGCTGATTTGCTGGATTATAAATATGTAAAATACCATTCTCAATATCAATCCAATATAGCTCTTGAGTTTTCTTATTCCACAATGCCCCCTCACCAAGAGAGGCTTTGGAGTCCAAAAGTAAATCTGCTTTCATGCTTTTTATCTTATTTTCTTGTTTTCCACTGTCCAAAGCAGTACTTTCTTCAGGTTTTTCAGTATCTTTTGCCCCCTCTTGGCAGCCAAATAGCACCCCCATCAAAAGTACGCATAAGTTTAAATATTTCATATAAGTTAATGATTATGAGTTTGTTAAAAATTGCTAATTTAATATAAAACAGTAGCAAGTTACATATTTTTGTAAATGTTTTTATAAAAGCACCAAATATATTCACAACTTGTCAAACTTTTGTTTTTAGTGATGAAACATACCTACCAATTAAATTGGATTGTGCCTGTCCTATTATTGCTCGTTTTTTATATTTCTTCTTGTATTAGCCCCAAATCTGAAGTGGAAAGCAGGCAAATAACAGAAAAATCGGAAGCAATTTCAGTTGTAAGGGCAAACAGTTCTATTACAAATTTGCAGAAGGAAGTCATGGAAATACACGACTCCCTAATGCCCGCTATGCCAAAACTGATGCAACTTAAAACACAGCTAAGTATGTGTTTGGAAGATGGAAGAATAAAAAATAAAACAAAACTTATTGCGGTCAGAGATGCCATTAGCTTGTTGGAAATTGCTGATAATGCGATGATGACGTGGATGCAAACCTACAAAATGGACTATGCGGGCATGGAAGAAATAGAAATTAGAAAACGCTTGACTATCGAGAAACAGCACATCAATCAGGTACGAAAACAAATGATAGAGAGCATTACAAAAGCAAAAAAACTGCTCAAAAATAATTAGATTCCTTGTTTGTAATTACTTATTAGGTTAGGTTTTTAGCCCCCAGCAAATTCTTAGGAACTTGCGGCACTATAAACAAAGGTAATGAGCAAACTGTTGTAGTGCCAAACCTTTATTTGAAAATGACAAGTAATAAATTTGATGTTCTTGTGATTGGGAGCGGCATGGGTTCGCTTACTGCCGCTTGTTTGCTTGCCAAAGAAGGCAAGAAAGTGGGCGTTTTAGAGCAAAACTGGCTTGCAGGGGGCTGCACAAGCTCTTATTGGCGAAAAGGCTTTGTGTTTGAAAGCGGGGCTACTACCTTAGTTGGGCTTGATGACGATATGCCGCTAAAACATCTCTTGGAAGAAATAGGCATTGATTTGCAAGCAGTTGAGCTTGCTTTGCCTATGCAAGTACATACACAGAATGGGAAAATTATCAATCGCTATAAGGATTTAGCACAATGGATTACAGAAGCCGAAAACACTTTTGGCAAAAAAAATCAGCGTGAATTTTGGGAGTTTTGCTACAGGGTAAGCAAGTTTGTGTGGGAAACTTCATTGAAGCAAACCGCCTTCCCTCCTACCAATTTTTCTGACCTACTTTTTTGTGCTAAAAATGTAAATTTGAAGCAGTTGCGTTATGGCGGTTATTCTTTTTTTTCTATGAAATGGCTTTTGAAAAAATATGATTTATTGGAAAATAAGCCCTTTGTAGATTTCGTCAATGAGCAGCTACTCATCACCGCCCAAAATCATTTGAGCGAAGTAAATGTACTTTTCGGTGCTACAGCCCTTTGTTATACCAATTACGGCAACTATTATGTAAACGGTGGGCTGATAAATTTGGTCAATCCTTTGGTCGACTTTTTGAAAAAGAATCAATCTGACGTATTTTTGCGGCATACAGTAGAGAAAATAAGCCATGAAAACGGAATGTATGTGCTAAAAGTAAGGCAAAAAGGAAAAGATGAGCAGATTTTTACCGCCCCTATCCTCATTTCTGGTATCCCTATCAATAATACGGTAGAACTTTTTGAATCTGATTTGAAGAAAGATTTTGAGGGAAATATCATGGAATCAAAGCAACTCAATAGTGCTTTTCAGATGGGCATTGGTTTCAGAAAGACAAAAAGTTTTGATTGTATTCATCACCAAATTCACTTGCAAGAGCCTCTGCCCGAAATAGGAGCAGCAAGTATTTTTCTTAGCCTCAATCACTCCGAAGACCACAGCAGATGCGACACGCCCAATACAATGGTCGGTTCTATCAGTACGCACGTCCGAAACCCAAAAGAAAAAATGACTTTTGACAAGGAAAAAGTAGAAAACGCTATTATTGACACCTTGGAAAGGCATGGTTTTCTCAAAAAAGAAGACATCATTTACCAGCACTCCTCCACGCCTACCGCTTGGGAAAAATGGACACGCCGCAAGCACGGATTTGTAGGGGGCTATCCGCAATATATGCACATCAAACCTTGGCAAATGATAGGCAGCCGCTTAGACGGGCAAGGGGCGTACCTCTGCGGAGATACTACCTATCCTGGGCAGGGAATACCAGGGGTAGTGCTAAGTGGGATAATTGCCTACCAAAAAATCAAAAGAGATAGAAAATTGTAAAATAAAAGTATATTTGCATGGTTCGGCGTTCCTATTTAAACTAAACTAACAAACAAATTTCTTTCATTGAAACAAATGAGCTTGTTTTTTGTTTAAAAATTTAATGATTCCTATCAACTAATATTGTAAAATAATTACAATGTTTGTGTTGTGATTGTTTAAATTGGAATATGAAAGACGCAGATATTGTAAGTATTTCGGATACAGATTTATGGCAGAAATTCAAAAACGGGGAAGATGCCGCTTTTGGATTGATTTTCCACACCCACTATAAAGCAATATTTAATTACGGACTCAAGTTCAATAGTAACAGTGAGTTAGTAGAAGATTGTATTCAAGAATTATTTTTAGAACTATGGAAAAATAAAAATTCAATAAGCCAAATAGATAATATAAAGCCCTACCTACTGAAGTCGATTCGTCGTAAAATCATCAAACAATCAAATAAAAACTCAAAGCTCAGGAAGCTATTTAATAACGTACTACCTAAAGAATATGAATTTGAAGTTATTTTTTCTCCTGAGTACCAGCTCATTCACTCTCAAATTAGCGAAGAGAAGGTAAAAAAACTTCAGACCATGCTTGATTCCCTGCCACCACGCCAAAAAGAGGTGCTTTATCTCCTTTTTTACCAAGATATGAGCTATGAGGAAATCAGCCAAATCATGTCAATGAATTATCAATCCGCCCGCAACCTCGTCCACAGAGCTATTAAGTTGCTCAGAGATAATAGTTTACTAGACACGCTGATAATTTATTTTATATTTCTTAAAAATTTCCCTTCCTAAGTGAGTACAAAATTTTTATCCTGAACTTATTGTAAGTAAAAGCAGGATAAAAATGGACAAATACGCAAACTACTCTCTGGCAGATTTTTTAGCTGATACTCATTTTAGACAATGGGTCAAATTTCCCACGACCGAAAGCAATGAGTTTTGGGAAAATTTGCAAGTGCAGTTTCCAAAACATAAAGAAATAATAGCGCAAGCAAGACTGCTCATACTGACATATCAAATTGAGGAACAGCTGCTTTCGGAGGAAATAATAAACCAAGCATGGCAAGAACAAAAACGCAAACAGATGGCGGTTTCTGTCAGAAATCATCAGCCCAAAACTGTCCTCATTCAAAGGAAACAGCTTTATAGGATAGCGGCAAGTTTCACCGTCCTCATGTTAGTAGGTGTTGCTATTTGGTACAACTATTTCAGGTTTGAGCCACTCATTTATCAAACAAAATATGGTCAAAAACAAACAATTACTCTGCCAGATGGCTCAAAAGTAATCTTGAATGCGAATAGCCGTTTGGAAATTAAATCAGAATGGAGTCATGCTGTCAATAGAGAAGTTAGTTTGACGGGAGAAGCATTTTTTGAGGTAGAGAAAAAGCCTGCTACCAAGCAAAAATTTGTAGTTCATACGCCTGATTTAGATGTAGTTGTCTTAGGGACAAGGTTTAACGTCAATAATAGAAATATACATACAAAAGTGGTGCTTACAGAAGGCTCGGTAAGGCTTGCAGTCAAAAATAATGATGAAACTACCAAAGATTTGCTCATGCAGGTAGGGGATTTGGTAGAGTTTTCCAAAAAAGCCAACACTTTGATAAAGCGCAATGTAAATACAGAAATTTATTCTTCTTGGAAAGACAATAAATTGATTTTTGATAATACCCCTTTAAGTGAAATAGCGGCTCTTATCAAAGAGAACTATGGCTTAGTCGTACGGTTTCAAGAGGCACAAATGGCTAAACGCAAAATTAGCGGGACAATTCCAAGTGAGAATTTAAAAATACTTTTAACCAGCCTTGAAACTATTTTTAATGTAAAAATTACAAAAGAAGAGCAATACTTAATTTTTGAAAAATAAATAATAAAAATAACCAACAGTAAAACTTATGAAAATGATGCAAAAACTACTTAAAATGTTTGTCATTAGTGCTTTGCTAATTTGGCAGACGACCTTGTATGGGCAAGAACTTACTTTGGCGCGGCATAATGCTAAGGCTGGCTCACAGCAGATGATACTCACAGCACAAAAACACCTCAAAGATGTCATCAAAGACATAAAAAATCGGTTTGGTGTTGATTTTATCTACGAAAACAGTCTTTTAGAAGGGAAAAAAGTTCTCTACGCCCCTCAAAAGAATGATAACTTTGAGCATTTACTTGTTGAAGTGCTTTCTTCTGTTGAGTTGAGCTACAAAAAAATTGATACAAAAGTCTATGCAATCGTTCCCAAAAAAATTGATAAAATGGGGTTAATCAAAAAAGGAAATGCCTTGGAGGAAAATTCTCAGGAGCAGGCGCAATTTTTTGTTCCTGATTTTGTACTCAATACGTTGAGTGCCAAATTAGACCTCACACGCATAGAAAAGCGTATTACAGGCACTGTTACGTCTTCAGAAGATGGGCAACCGCTGCCCGGGGTGAGTATTTTGGTGAAGGGAACAGGTACAGGTACAGTTACTGATGCCAATGGCAAATACACGATTAGTGTTCCTGATAATGGGGTTACTTTGATATTTTCTTATGTTGGTTTTACTTCCCAAGAGATTGCTGTGGGTAGTAATAGCGTTGTTGATGTTGTTTTGGTGACAGATGTAACAGCCTTAGAGCAAGTAGTGGTAGTCGGCTATGGTTCTCAGAAGCGTGAAACAATCACAGGGGCAATCTCTACAGTAAGTGCAAAAGAAATAGTAACCCTGCCTGTAACTAATATTGCGTCAGCTTTGCAGGGGCGTGTAGCGGGTGTTTCAGTAACTAATAATGGTTCGCCAGGGGAGGCACCTATAGTGCGTATTCGTGGGGTCGGCTCTATTTCTTACGCCACTAACCCTCTGTATGTAATTGATGGCTTCCCAACGGGCGATTTGAATAGCTTTGATACGCGCGATATAGAATCTGTAGAAGTATTGCGTGATGCAAGTGCGGCGGCTATCTATGGCTCGCGGGCTTCTAATGGGGTTATCCTGATAACTACTAAAAAAGGTAAGCGCAATGCAAAGTTAAGTGTAAATGTAGATTCTTATTGGGGCGTACAGACCGCATGGAAACAGCTTGATTTGCTCAAAAGAGATGATTATGTCAAATATGCTTCCGCCTTACTTTCAAATGCTGGTAACGCATTGCCTCCACGTTTTGCTAACTTAAATCAGCCTATTTTTGCAGGCTCTTCCCAAACTTTTGCCCAAACAGATACAGATTGGCAGGGTGCTATGTTCAGAAGTGCTGCCATTAGACAGCATACAGTTTCTGTTTCTGGTGGGAATGAAAAATCTCGTTTCTTTGCTTCAGGTGGCTATTTCAAGCAAGATGGTATTATGCTTGGGACGGGCTATGAAAGAGGTAACTTCCGTATCAACTCTGACCACCAGATAAGCAAGCGAATTAATTTTGGGCAAAATTTTACGGTGTCTTATGACAGTAAGTTTAATGAAAATAACCCAGGTGGACGCACCCAAATTCAAAATATGATGCGTATGACTCCGTACATACCCATAGAAGACCCAAACAAATTAGGTGGCTACGGCGGCGCAGAGGGTGCTGATGCTTCTGACCCTCAAAATCCAGTGCGTGCAGCAGTGCAAGATATTAATAATACACAAAGGTTCAAGTTTTTGGGTAACGCATATATAGAAATTGAGTTAGCCAAATCTTTAAGATACAAATTTACGGGTGGCTTGGATTATGTTTCTGCACGTAATTATACTTTTAACCCCCTTTATAATGAAGGATTCAACTCAAGAAACCCAGCTTCTATTGGTGATGGCAGGGATACGTATTTCTCTCCTATTTATACCAATCAACTGACTTTTGAAAAAACTTTTGGAAAGCACAATATCAATGCAGTAGCAGTAGCGGAAAGGCAGGAGTTCAGGTATATTGGGCTAAGTACGGGTGGTAATTTTGCTTCTAATACGATTCGTGAGCTAAGTGGCACCACCAATCAAACAGCTTCAGGCAGTCGCAGCGAAGAAGTATTAGTATCTTATCTCGGGCGTGTCAATTATGATTATGCGGGCAAATATTTAGTAAGTGCTTCTATTCGTCGTGATGGTTCTTCTAAATTTGCACCCGGCAACAAATGGGGTAATTTCCCTTCTGTTTCTGTAGGTTGGAGAATTAACCAAGAAGACTTCCTCAAAGATGTTTCCCAAATTTCTGAATTGAAGTTGCGTGCAAGTTATGGAACTATGGGTTTTAATGGCATAGGTAATTACGCTTGGCAGGTAGCTATTAGCCCTAATGCGTTCCCTGTGCTAGGTGGAAACCCTGCTTTAGGTGCTTATTTTGATAGATTAGGCAATACGGATTTGAAATGGGAAAAAACAGCAATGACTAACATAGGCTTAGATTTAGGCTTATTTGATAATAAAATCACCTTGGCGGCAGAGTATTATATCCGCACAACTAATGATTTGATTTTACAACAACCTGTGGCGAACTCTTTGGGTTATGCACAGCCGCCTGTAGTAAATATTGGTAGTATGGAAAATAAAGGCTTAGAGTTCGTTTTAGGTTATAACAATAAGTTTGGGGATTTGAATTTTAATGCTACTGGTAATATTAGTTTCATCAGTAACAAAGTATTAAGCTTGGCAACTGAGAATTCTTCTTTATTTTCTGGGTCAAATGGGGACTTTGGCGGTTTTGATATTACGCGTACTGTGGTAGGGGAGTCTATTCAGCACTTTTATGGTTGGAAAACAGCTGGAATTTTCCAAAGCCAAGCAGAGATAGACGCAGCCCCTAAGCAGCCCAATGCCAAACCGGGAGACATTCGTTTTGTAGATTCGAATGGAGATGGCACTATTACCGCAGACGACAGAGTGAGTTTAGGTAGCTTTTTGCCCAAATTTACCTACGGAGCAAACTTTTCTTTTAACTACAAAGGTTTTGATTTGACTTTATTCTTGCAAGGCGTAAGTGGCAACCAAATTTACAACGGTACAAAGGTAATTGGTCAAGGAATGTTGCGTCTGTTCAATTCACAAACTGACGTACTAAACGCGTGGACACCAAGCAATACCAATACAAGTGTGCCTCGTGCTGTCAATGGAGACCCTAATCAAAATACGCGTACTTCTGATAGATTCTTAGAAAGCGGTTCGTATTTGCGAATTAAAAATCTTGTGTTTGGTTATGCTGTACCAAGTTCTGCCTTAGATTCTTTTGCCAAAGGTTCTATTAAAACGGCACGTTTGTATTTCTCCGCACAAAACTTATTGACTATTACCAAATATACTGGCTTTGACCCCGAAGTTGGTTCTCGTTTCAATAACACATTGAGCAATGGCATTGACTACGGTCAGTTCCCGCAAGCACGTACTATTATGATAGGTGTGCAGTTAGGATTTTAGTAATTATTTAAAAAAGTTTTAACCATAAATTAAAATGATAGTAAATATGTTAAAAAAATATTTTTATCTCGTTTTAGCCTCCTTCCTTTTTTTGGTGGCTTGTAGTCAAGGCTTAGACCAATTAGACCCGAACCGTGTAACTACGGAGTCTTTTTATACTAATGCCGCCGAATTGACAAGTGCTGTAAATGCGATTTATGCCTCTGTTCAGGCTAATAATTTAGTAGCAAGAGAATATTGGTTTTTGCAAGATTTGCGCTCTGACGATGTTGCCTCTGGTGGCGGTCAATTAGAAACGGCTCGTAACCAATTGCTAATAGGCACACACGACACGAACAACTCTGTCATGAACGCAGTTTGGCAAACGTTGTTTCGCAATATTCACCGAGCAAATGTGGTCATTGACAAAGCAGCCCAAGCCAAAATGGACGATAATTTGAAAAAACGCTTGGTAGGCGAGGCTAAATTTTGGAGAGCTTGGTCTTACTTTGAGTTGGTGTCTCTATGGGGCGGCGTTCCTCTCTATACCGAATTTGTAAAAACACCCGCAGGAACAGCACCAAGAGCAACAGCAGACGCTGTTTATCAAGTCATTATCAGTGATTTAAAAACAGCACAAACAGATTTGCCTGTGCGGTATGAGGGTGCTAATGCTGGTAGAGTTGCCTCTGGTGCAGCTTCTGCCATGCTCGGCAAGGTGTATATGCACCGCAGCGATTACGCAAGTGCAAGAACGGAACTACAAAAAGTTATCAGTTCTGGCGCATACAAATTGGTAGATAATTATTTGGATAACTTTTTGGAAGAAACAGAGCTAAACGCTGAATCTGTGATAGAAATAGGTTATTCAAAGATTGGCGATGTAAACTGGGACGGTGATGGCAATGGTGCAGGGAATAACGAAACTACCCCAAGAAGCCAAGAATATGCCGCCATAGGATGGAGAAACTGTATTCCTTCTGACCGCCTCATCAATGAATTTGAAACGCCAACAAGAGGAGATGCCAAAGAAGACCCGCGTTATCGTATGAGTTTTTATTTTGTTGGAGATAAATTCAACAATGATAAGGACGTACTCACAGAAGGTAGAGTACAAGGAAATACGTCAAGAGTAGATGGTACTGCTGCCAAAGTGAGCTGGAGAAAGTACGCTGCCATGTATAAAACAGCAGATACTTACTATACTTCTGGTATCAATATGCGCCTAATGCGGTATTCTGAAGTGCTTTTGATGGCGGCAGAGTGCGAAATAGAGGCAGGAAATCTATCAGGTGCAGTTACTTTGATGAATCAAGTACGTTCTCGCACAAGTGTAGCCATGCCTCCTTACCCAACTACCAAGTTCCCAACAAGCACTAAAGACCAAGTTTTTGCAGCTTTAGTACATGAAAAAAGTGTAGAGCTTGGCGGAGAGTGGGTTCGCAATCGTGATTTGCTTCGCTGGAGGTCGCAAAACAAACTCAGCAAAGAAGCGTTTGCTTATTTCCAAAAAGGGAAACATGAATTATTGCCAATCCCTCAGCAGGAAATAGATAACAACGATAAAGTCGACCAAAAAGACCAAAATCCGGGATATTAATTCTTTTCATTTTTATACGAGGTAAGCAAAATCTTGCTATTAATTGGTCAAATAACAGTTCTTTTCTGAGGGACTGTTATTTTTTTATCGTTAAAAAATATTACATTAGCACCAAAATACTATGCTCAAAAATTTTACTTTCTTACTCATACTCATAAGTCTTATTTCTTTTTTTTCTTGCCAAAAAAAAGAAACCAATACCCTTTTTACGCAGCTTTCCCCAGGCGAAACAGGTATTAATTTTGCCAATCATATCACCCCTGACGATACGCTTAATATACTGTATTTCATGTATATGTATAACGGTGCGGGTGTAGGCATAGGAGATTTTAATGGTGATAGTTTGCCTGATATATTCTTTTCGGGAAACCAAGTTTCGAGCAAATTTTATCTCAATAAAGGCAATTTCAAATTTGAAGACATGACCGAAAAAGCGGGCTTGAAAACTGACCGTTGGGCTACAGGCGTATCAGTTGCTGACGTAAATGCCGATGGCTTGCTCGATATATACGTTTGCGTAGCTCACAACAACCTTTGGAATAAAAGTAATGAAAACTTACTCTTTGTCAATCAAGGAGTTAAAGATGGAATTCCGACTTTCAAAGAAATGGCAAAGGAATACAACTTGGCAGACACTTCGTATTCTACTCAAGCCGCTTTTTTTGACTATGACAGAGATGGCGACTTAGATATGTATCTCTTAAACAATTGGTTGGAAAAAGAAAGCCACAATCGCCTTCGCCCCCAAATGCAGACAAACTATATAGAAATGAAGGACTTAGCCCCGCTGGACACCCTATTTTCAAAGATATTTCCGAAGAAGCAGGCATTGTCTTTGACGGTTACGGTCTGGGCGTAGTCATTGCTGATATTAATAAAGATGGCTGGCAAGATATTTATGTTTCTAATGATTTCATTACCAATGATTTAATGTATATCAATAATGGAAATGGTACATTCACCAACAAAATTGCGGAGAGCCTCATGCACCAAACCTACAATGCGATGGGAACAGACATTGCAGACTATAACAATGATGGATTTTCTGATATTGTAGTCGTAGATATGCTTCCCGAAGACAACAAACGCCAAAAAATGATGATGATGAGTGCCAACTATGACCGCTACAGCATGATGACCAGCAAGTTTCTGAACTATCAGCCACAATTTGTGAGAAATACACTACAACTTAATAATGGAAACGGCACTTTCAGCGAAATTGGGCAGTTGGCGGGCATCGACAAAACGGATTGGAGTTGGTCGGCACTATTGGCAGATTACGACAATGACGGATGGAAAGACCTCTACATTACCAACGGTTATCGCAAAGATATTACTGATTTGGACTACATTACCTATTCCCAACTCAACGTGCAGTTTGGCTCTGATGACTTTAAGCGTACTAAAAAGAAGGAAATGCTCAAAGAAATTCCCGAAGTTCGTATCCCAAATTATATGTACCAAAACAAAGGCAATTTGACTTTTGAAAACAAGTCCAAAGAGTGGGGGCTTGATGTGCCTTCCTACTCCAACGGGGCAGCTTATGCAGATTTGGACAATGACGGAGATTTGGATTTGGTCGTGAATGACATAGATGAACCCGCTTTAGTTTTTCAAAACAATGCAGATAAATTATTGAAAAACAATTATTTAAAGCTAAAACTCAATGGAAATGAAGGTAATAAATTTGGTATCGGGGCAAAAATAGAAATTTGGGCAAATGGCAAAATGCAATACCAAGAACAAAATCCCGTGAGAGGTTTCGAATCTACGGTGGAAAATCTCGTGCATTTTGGATTGGGGAAAGAGCAAAAAATAGATTCGCTAAAAATTAGTTGGAACAGTGGAAAAACTGAAATGGTAAAAAATATTAACGCAAATCAAACCTTACTTTTAAGCGAAAAAAATGCAAAAACAACAACTAACAATAAGCAAAAATCAACCAAAAATAAAGAATTTGAAACCATCTCAAATCTCATCAATTTCAAACATACCGAATCTGACCATGTAGATTTCAAGCAGCAGTTTACCCTGCCCCACAAATATTCACAAAACGGCTTTGGTATAGCTGTCGGAGATATTAATGGCGATAAATTGGAAGATTTTTATGCGGGTGGTGCTTTTGGAATGAGCGGCTCATTCTTCATCCAAAACAAACTAGGACAATTCCAAGAAAAAAAGCTAAACATTGATACACTACACGAAGATATGGGCGCATTACTTTTTGACGTAGATAATGATAATGATTTGGATTTATACGCAGTAAGCGGCGGAAGTGAAAGATTAAAAGATACTGATTATTACCAAGATAGGTTGTATTTGAACGATAGCAAAGGCAATTTTTCTTTGGCACAAAATGCACTACCTATTATGAAAAGTAGTGGCTCGTGCGTGGTAGCCCATGATTTTGATAAAGATGGTGATTTGGATTTATTTGTGGGTGGGCGTGTAGTCCCAAATCAATATCCGCTTGCACCCAGAAGTTATTTATTGAGAAATGATACGAATGCCCCAACCCCTAACCCCTTCCCCAAAGGAGAAGGGAATAAGTCGTTAATAGTTAAATTTACGGATATTACACCCCAAGAATTAACTGAAATTGGCATGGTAACTTCTGCACTTTGGACAGACTTTGACAATGACAATCAAACTGATTTGGTGATAGTTGGCGAATTTATGCCTATCACTTTCTTTAAAAATAGTCAAGGGAAACTCAAAATTTATAACTCAAAACTCATAACTCAAAAGGTTGGCTGGTGGAATAGTCTCGTTGCAGGAGATTTTGATAATGACGGAGATACGGACTATATAGCAGGAAACTTGGGGCTAAATTCAAAATTTAAAGCCACTGATAAGGAGCCTGTTAGCGTGTATGCCAAAGATTTTGACAAAAATGGAATGCTCGACGCTATGCTTTGTCATTTTTACTTGGGAAAAAACTACCTCACGCACCCACGAGATAACTTTTTAGAGCAGATGATAGTCATGCGTAGGCGTTTCCCAAATTACATTGACTACGCAAATCCAACTTTTGAAACTATATTTAATGGGCAAGACTTGAAAAATGCTTACGTGCTGAAAGCGAATTATTTTTCTACTTCTTATATTGAAAATCAAGGAGGTGGAAAGTTTGATATTCGCCCTCTGCCCATAGAAACACAGTTTGCCCCTGTGTTTGGCACGACCGTAGGCGACTATAATAATGACGGAAATTTGGACGTGCTTGTAGTAGGAAATTCGTATGCTAGCGAAGTAAATTGGGGAAGATATGACGCTTCGGTAGGCTGTTATTTGCAAGGAGACGGCAAGGGGAGTTTTAAGTCTATTCCTGCAAAAGATAGCGGTTTTTTAGTCAGAGGTGATGCAAAAGGAATGGCAGAAATACGGATAGGCGAGAGCGATAAAATGCTTCAACTCATTGCTATTAATTCGGAAGGTATCAAGGTATTTGAAAATCCAATCTTAAATACTCAAAAAATTATTCCAATTTTGCCAGATGAAACCCATGCTATTTTGACTTTGAAAAATGGAAAAAAGCGCAAACAAGAGTTTTATCATGGCAATACCTACCTTTCGCAGTCATCGAGGAGGCTGAATATTGGAGGGCAAATAATTGCTGTCGAAATTTTTGATGCCAAAGGAAATAAAAGAAAGTAATTTATACAGTAGATGAAATGCTAAACAAAAGTCCTATATTTATCAACATTTATCATAAAAAAAATAATTCAGATGAAAAAAAGCAATACTTTACTTGTTCTGATTGGGCTATTTTTGGCTTTACCCGTTTTTGCCCAATTCAAAGATGTTCCTAAAGCCCCTAACAGAGCAGAGGGCGAAGGGCAGTTCAATCGCCTCATTATCAGAGGTGTAACCCTTATCAATGGGGCTGGCTCACCACCCGTAGGTCCCGTAGATATAGTAGTAGAAAAAAACAAAATTGTTCGCATTGCCAATGTTGGCTATCCAGGCGTGCCTATAGACCCCGCCAGACGACCAAAAGCAAATGCAGGCGATAAGGAGCTAAACTGCGAAGGAATGTTCTTGCTCCCCGGCTTTGTGGATATGCACGGACACATAGGCGGTGCATCGCAGGGAGCGTATGCCGAGTACGTTTTCAAACTTTGGTTAGCACATGGTATCACGACTATCCGCGACCCTGGGGCGGGCAACGGTTTGGATTGGGTAATGGAGCATCGGGACAAAAGTGCTAAAAATGAAATTACAGCCCCACGTATCAAGGCTTATTCTACTTTTGGACAAGGGCTACCCGAACCAGTGAGCAATGCCACAGAAGCAAGAGAATGGGTAAGGGCTTTGGCAAAAAAAGGAGGTGATGGCATTAAATTTTTTGGTGCAAGACCTGACATTATGTCGGCAGCCCTTGATGAAGCCAAAAAATTGGGCTTGCGGTCTGCTTGTCATCATGCACAAACTGACGTAGCTTGGCAAAACGTGGTACAAAGTGCCAAAATGGGATTGACCACGATGGAGCATTGGTACGGACTGCCCGAAGCACTTTTTGAAGACCGAACCATTCAAAACTACCCGCCCGACTACAATTATGCCAACGAACAACACCGCTTTGGCGAAGCAGGAAAACTATGGAAACAAGCTGCAAAGCCATATTCTCCGCATTGGAACAAGGTAATGGATGAACTCATTAAGGCTGATTTTACGATTGACCCTACTTTTAATATTTATGAGGCAAACAGAGATTTGATGATGGCAAGGCGTGCAGAATGGCATGAAGATTATACCTTGCCTTCACTATGGCGTTTTTTTATGCCAAGTCGCATTTCGCATGGCTCACACTGGCACAACTGGGGAACAGAAGAGGAAGTAGCTTGGAAAGAAAATTACAAAATATGGATGACCTTTATCAATGAATATAAGAATAGAGGTGGCAGAGTTACTACAGGCTCAGACTCTGGTTTTATCTTCCAAACTTACGGTTTTGCCTTCATCAGAGAGTTAGAATTGCTCAGAGAAGCGGGCTTTTTCCCTCTGGAAGTCATCAGGGCAGCTACACTCAAAGGGGCAGAAGCATTGGGCATGGCTGACCAAATAGGCACTGTCGAAGTCGGCAAATTGGCAGATATGGTGATAGTAGAGGAAAATCCTTTGGCAAACCTAAAAGTGCTGTACGGAACGGGAGCCATCAAACTCAACGAAAACAATGAAGCGGTACGTGCAGGCGGTGTCAAATACACTATCAAAGACGGTATTATTTATGATGCGAAAAAACTTTTGGCTGATGTTAAAGAAATGGTAAAACAAGCAAAAGAGAAAGAGCAATTCAAAATAAAGCAGCCTGGGATGAAAGATTAAACATACAAAAAACGCTGACAAATTTAACATTTTGCCAGCGTTTTTTTATTGCTATTATTGTATCAACAACTTTTTCACTACCCTATATTGTGTATTTTGCATTTCTAACAAATACAAACCTTTGGGCAGCATAGACAAATCTATTTTATTTTCAACCGATTTTATTTCGGGCAAGTCCCAAGTTTTGCCTATCATATCTGTCATTCTTAGCTTGAAAGTAGCACTCCCTAAAGAATGTTTGAGCGTAAAAAAGCCATTTTCTGAGGGGTTCGGGTAAATACTTACTTGCTGGGAAATAGCATAGTCTTCTGCCCCTGAAACGGTAATGTTTACGTTTTTCTCCACTTTAGGTGCAGTTCCGCAGAACTTACTTCTTACCGTAAGAGAAACTTTGAAGTTGCCGACTTGCTGAAAAATATAAATAGGGTTTCGCTCCCTGCTAATTTTTCCATCGCCAAACTCCCACAGATATTCGTCAGTATCTTCGCCTGTAGAGGTATTATTGAAAACGACCGAACCGCCTTGAGTCGCACTAATTTGGAAGTTAAAATCTGCTTTCGGCACTCTATTGAATATTGCCTGAACGGTATCTCTCAAAATATCTCCGCAAGCCGTCCTGATGCTTACCCAATATTTGCCCGCCTGACTTACTCTTAATCTTGGCAAGGACGAGCCATCTGACCAAGTGAAGACTCCCTGCCTAATTCTCGGATTCAAAATCAATGAATCGGTGCAGGTACGCATGGTATCGGGAAAATTGAGCGTAGGCTTGGCGAAAGTAACAAAAATTCTATTGGTAAGTTGGTTTTTGCAGCTATCTGTCATCGCTACAGAATAAAGTCCATCTTTGTCGATGCTTAATGTCTGGTTTTTAGTTCCATCATTCCAAAGGTAGGAAGCTGCAACGCCTTTATTTCCTGCATCCAAAACGTATGGTTTTTGGCAAGCAAACAGCGTATCGCCTGTTATATTTGATTTCAAACGATTAAAAACGACAATAATAGAACTTTGGGCTACAGCACCGCAAGTATCGGTAACTGTTACTAAATAAGTACCTGAATCAGTAACTTTTAGGGTTCGAGTTGTCGATTTTTTGGCATCATTCCAAAGGTATCTTGCCCCCGAATTTCCAGCATTTAAGGTAATTTCATTCTGGCAAGTAACGATGTCTTTCCCTAAATTGACTTTGAAAAAAGAAACGTAAATACTATCAACCAAAATAATATTACAATCTCTGCGATTGACAGTTACTTTGTACCAACCGTCTTTATTTACTTTGAGGGTTTGATTTTTGCTCCCGCCCGACCAAGTGAAATCCGTATTTGGTGCATTGTTAAAAGCGTCTAAGGTGAGTTCGCTTGTGCATACCCTCATCGAGTCCCTGCCGTTGCCAATGTTTAGTTCGGGTAAAACTACTAATACGCTATCAGTCAGCATCCTACTGCAATTTGGCAAAGTTACACTGACCTTGTATTTGCCCGATTTGCTCACTCTTAGTGTTTGTGCCGTACTTCCATCAGACCATTTGTATTGGGCATTTGCTATTTTTGTATCCAAAGTTATTGTTTTGTCGCAGGTGATAACGGTATCTTTTCCCAAATCTAAAGTAATGAAATTGACTTTTACCGAATCTGTAAGAATATCAGCACAAGTGGGCGTGCTTACACTTACTTTATAAATCCCAGATTTTGTTACTCTTAGCGTTTGATTGGTACTTTTGTCAGACCAAAGATATTTGCTATTTGGAATTTTAGCATCCAAAAGTACGGAGGCATCGCAGGAAGTAATTTCCTTGCCTAAGTTTAGCGTAGGCTTGGGAACGACCGTAATCGTTACAGTTGCCGTAGCAGGCGTGCAAGGCATTCCTCCCATACCGCCTCCTTGAGCAGCTACGGTAACGGTATAGGTAGTAGTAACGGTAGGTTTGGCTATCGGATTGGCTATAGCGGGGTCAGAAAGTCCTGTAGCGGGTTGCCAACGGTAAATCTGTCCGCCACTTGCCCTAAGTTGGAGTTGCCCACCTTCGCAAATAGTCGTATTTGAGGTAACATTTGCTTTGATAGCTTGCACAAACTGCACCACAGTAGTATCACTTGATATGCAACCCTCTCTGGTTGTGGCAGTAACGCTGTATTTGCCCGCAGTGCTTACATTCAGAAAAGGAGTAGTTGCCCCTGTATTCCATCTGTAAGTAACGCCATCTTGCCCTATGCCACCTGCCAAATTATTTGCGATTAAAGCCCCATTGGTAGTGCCACAAAAAACGGTGGTATCAGATAAATCAAGCGTAGGGGCGGGAACTACACTTACCAATACAGAATCTCTGATGATGCCACAAATACCGCCTGTATTGATAGAAACGTAGTAAACAGTTGTTTTGCTTGCTTTTACAGTTGGGTTAGGAATGGTAGTGCTTGAAAGCCCCGTAGCAGGCGACCAACTATAGGAAGTGCCGCCGCTTGCACTGAGTTGCCCTGTTTTGCCCTCGCAAAGAATGAGATTTTGCCCCGCATCTACGGGTGTACTGTTGGCAAAACTTATTTTTGAACTTCCTGTAATAGAACAACCATCTTTGGTAACGACTACGGAATAAGTATTGGCATTTTTCACGTCTATAGTTTGTGTCGTTGCTCCGTTAGACCAGAGGTAAATTGCTCCTGCGTTACCCGCATCTAAGCGTATTACTTTCCCTTGGCAAACTACAGTATCTTTCAAATTCAACTTTAGCTGCCCTGATTTGCCAACGACTATGTAGCCATCTTGGGAAAGAGTATTCGTACCTGCGGGATTCGTAACAGTCATTTTTACCCCATATACTCCTGCTGTAGTGTAGCTTACTTTTGGATTTTTATCAGTAGAAGTCGCTGGCTCGCCTCCCTGAAAACTCCATTGAATAGCTATGGCATTTCGGCTTTCATCTTTGAAAACAACTTCTCCCTTGTCGCAAAGGGCAGTTTTGTCCGAAGAAAAGCGAGCCACAGGTGCTTGGATTGAGTTATTGCAGTTAGCGGCTGTAGTTGGCTGCATGGGTGCAGTACCGCAGTCATTTGGCATCGCACTTTGGGTTAAGATTTGGTTAAGTGCTTTTTTGTTTTTATCACTAATTGTTTTTCTTTCTCCCGCATTGAGTCTGTAAAACATCAAATCTTTGGGGTCATTCACATAGCCTAACTGACTTGCCCTGCCAAGCAAAACAAGAAATTGAGTAGCTATGTCTATGTTCTGACGCTGAAGTGCGGGCAAATTTAGCACCATCTGAAACTCCGCCAATCGCCAATTATTTCCCGCCCCGATATTGCAGTTATTATAGACAGAAAATACATCTGATAACAAACCGCCTGGGATATTTGGGGCAATAATAATAGAGCTAATGCCCTGCGCACCAAAATTGATAGGACTTTGCAGTTCGGACATTTCTACGTTGATGGTAGTATTGCACCGCCAAGTAGTAAAGGCATTGCTCAGAACACCTAAAACCATGCGATTTTCAAAGAAGTCGGGAGAGATAAAAACAGTATAACCACCTCTGCCATTGCTATTTACCAAGTCTGCATTCGGGCGACCTGTGCCTGTAGCTGTATTGCCCTGATTCACACTGACTACCGAATATTCTACATTCAAAACGTCTATCGTTCTAAATTCTTCTTTGTTATTATTTATTACCGAAATAGTGCCTGTACCTGCAAAAAAAGGTACAAAAACTTCAATTTTTGTATCAGACCAACTAATGAGTTCGGGCTGATTGGTAGCGGTGGTAAACATGGAAGTAAAAGTCGTTCCACCTGTGCGTGCATCAGAAAAAAGTACATTGCCGTTTGCCCCGCGAGTGTTGCCAAAGCCGCTTCCGTTGATGGTGAGTTTGGTGCGCGTACCTGCGGTAACGGTGGCGGGAATGAAAGATTCCACATTGATGGCTTCGGTTCTTAGGCTGCTTTTCGGCTTCGACTCATAAAATACGGAATTAGGATTTTTTACTGACAAAGGTGAGCCTGTAAGCATAGCTACTTTTTTATACAAATCTTGCTCAATATCCTCAAATACGCCCGCTACAGTAGAAAAACCTTTTTTTTGCAGTTTGTCGTATAGCACAAAACTACCATGAACAAGGTCATTTTGTTGAAGATTTTGCTTGACCATAAACAAGCCCGCATCTCCTTCTTTGGGCATAATACCCGAATGAGTCATCATTTGGCTTTCTACCTGCCCGCCTATGCTCACTACTTCTATAGTTTCAGAAGTAATGTTCCCTTTTAATGTTTTATATACTTTTACCGTATTTTGGGTAAAAATAAAAGTATGTTCCTTGTTCCAATAAGAACGCTGCAATAATATTTCACCTTCTACTACCCAATCTGCCGACTGTATTTGGCTTTCAAACAAGCCTGACTGAGCAAAAATGGGTAAATAGAAAGTTAAAACCAAGAGTAGAGATAATAGTCGTTTCATAAAAAAATGATTGGTTGGTTTGATATAAAAAATAATTGCAAAATATAAGACTTTGAGTTATCTGCATTAGATACGAAGATGGATAAAAGGTTTAAGTAATTGTAAAAGAAATTTTAACGAATACGCATTTTCAAATCGAATAGATGCAAAATAATTTCTTAAATTTGAGATGTCTTTGCTTATGAGCATTAAGGTACGTATTAGGCTTTTTTATTTGACCTAAATAAAAAACGATTTACTCTTGAATATCGATGAAAAATACTCATCTTCTACAAGTTTGAAAGTACATAAGAAAACTAACAATTTAACAATAAAAAGATGTTACCAAAAAATTTCATTCCGTCTTTATTTTCTATTACTATTTTTGTACTCCTTGTTTTTGGTGTGCTTCGCTATATGCAAGTTCCCGCAGGTACACTCATAGATTGGGTAGTGGGCATTGCCATCTTTTGGTGGCTCATGATTATCGTTACGCTACCTTGGAATATGCACTTTGCTGCCAAAGAAGTATTAGTACAAGCCAAGCAGTCGCAAGATAAAAACATCAATGTAAATCCTGATGACATTGCTTTTGCACAAAAACTCTCTACACGATTTCTTAGAGTAGCCATTGCTTCGCACCTGCTTTCAGCCCTCGTTTTAGTGCTTCTATCCTATTTTGGCATTACAGATTTGGGATATATTACGGCTGCTGCTGCCCTCCTACTTACCGTACTCCGCCCCGCAATACGCATGCACGAGTACGTAGCCGAGCGTCTAAACCTTATTACCCAAGAAATGAAATATCCACGCGAGGACATTGCAGAGCTAAGAGCTAAGTTTTATGAATGGGAAAGTCGCTTGAATAATGCTGAATACCAACTCAATAGCTCGGAAAGAGATTCGTATGCAGCTACGCAGGCACGTATTTCTTCTTCTTTGGAAAAAGAAATACAAGAGTTAAAATCAAAATTAGAAAAACTGAGGGTAAAGAATGAAAGCGAACACGACCAACTCGAAAGAAAATCGGAGAACGTGATAGCCAAACTTTCGGAAGATGCACAGTTCTTGAACCAAGTAAGGGAAATTATTAAATTTTTCAAACAAGCCTAAACAGAGTAAATTAATTATAGGGACATGATTGCCAAAAAAACTCTTTTTGTTCTCATTTTTTCTCTTTTTCTAAGAACTGCCTTTTCCCAAAACTACCAAATTCATTGGGTAGAAAAGGCAAAAAATCCTTCGTTTTTCGAGCAAGGCAAGGAACTTCCTGCCTTGCTCATAGTTGCGGTCAGAAACAAAAAAATAAAGCCCTATCAAATTTCTGCTAATGAGCAACTTGGGCAAGAAATGAGTGGGCAAGATTTTCGGCAAAACATGACGATTCCGCAACCCAAAGGTATGCTAATCACAGAGGAAAATCCCGCCGCCGAACTGCCCGAAAATGCCCAATGGCTACTCCAAGACGTGAATCTGTTGGCTATTTATGAAGATGTGGCAAAGGCTGGAAAAATAGATTTCATCGCACTTTACGTTTCAGATGGCGAAAAAAAGCAATTCATTGCCGCCTTCAAGTTCAAAGAAATAGAAAAGCTGTTCAAAAAAGAAAAAGCTGCACTTTGGCAATATCCTACCCAAGCAAATTTTGGGAATGTGCTGCACTTAGACCTTGATGATGGTTCTATTTACCGATTGGCAAAGCTATTGATACAAAACTCGGTGGAAAAAGGGAAAGAAATTTCAGCAGAATTTCAGCAAAAAATTATGGACACAAACCTGAGCTATCAGTGGCTCGTCAGACCTTTGGAAAAAAAGGTAAATAACAAGGAATTTGAACCTACAGCGTTGGAAGTCTATAATGAAGATAGCGAATTGAAACTCGTTGGCAAATTTGATTTTGAGCAAATAAAACCACTGATAGTAGCAAAGGAAAATTATTTTTTCAGCTATGCAGAGGCACTCAATCGCAAACTTTTTATCAGCAATTTGCAAGCAAACCTGCCTACTCCCCTACCGAAAGCAAAAGAAAAAAAACTATTTGAAAAGCAATTTATCAATGATTTGAACATGAAAGACGAAGAAAACAACGTTCTTTTCAAACCAGAAAATGAGTTTGCTAACTATTTGATAGAGGCAGTCCGAAAAAATCAGCTTATCCCCTATCCAAATGACTCCTTGCAAAGCAAAATGCAACTTGCTGATTTTGAGTTCAAACTTACTGTTCCTTCTGGCAACGCAGACTCCGATTCTACCACTTCCATAGCCTTGGGAATAAGGCAGTTATACAAACTTAATTTGACAGAAAAAATGTTTTTTGACCAAGAAGGCAAGCGAAAAACCTATCAGACCAAAGCAATTTCGCTGCTGTTGCCCGCCCAAGAAAATGCCCTCAAAGGAGTAGATGAGCCTTTGTGCTATTTTGCTTACAAAGACATCGTTAAATTGTTGAAAAAAAAGAAACAAAAAGAAATGCTATTGTTTTTTGAAAATAGAAATTTCAAAGCCATTCCTATCTTTACAAAACCTGCAAATAAGTAATCAGAAGCACGTCATATCAGTTATCTGAATTATTTGCTTACTTTTGCCAAAAATATGACAGGCATGACAAAAATTATTTTATCCCCCAAAATTAGCAAACGCATAGAACAGGGACATCCGTGGGTGTATGACAACGAAGTTGCTGAGATACCGAAAGAGTTGCAACAAGGCGAAATAGTAGAAGTTTTCAATCATAAAAACAAATTTGTTGGCAAGGGCTATGCAAACCCACGTTCGCATATCTTGGTGCGGCTGTTGGTATCGCACCCCAAAGAGGAAATTAATAGGAACTTGTTTAAAAAACGAATAGAACAAGCCCTCAAATACAGGCAGTTGCTTGGCTACCAAGATTCTTTTAGGTTAGTTTTCGGAGAGGCAGATTTTTTGCCCGCTTTGGTGATAGACAAATTCAATGACTATTTTTCTATCCAAACGCTTGCCTACGGCATCGACCAGTTCAAAACCGAAATAGTAGAGGTATTGGAAGAAATATTCAGCAAAAATCAGCAAAATTTTGGCGTTTATGAGCGAAATGACGTGCCTGTGAGGGAGTTAGAGGGAATGCAACAGCAGACAGGCTTTCTGTCTAAGCCCTTCGAGCCGCAAACTATCATTACCGAAAACGGCTTTAAGATGCGCATAGACATTGCCAACGGGCAAAAAACAGGTTATTTTTTAGACCAAACCGCCAACAGAGCCGCCATCGCTCCCTTTATGAAAAATGCTACAGTATTGGACTGTTTTTCCCATACAGGCTCGTTTGCTATCCATGCGGCGGGCTACGGAGCAAAGAAAGTGAGTGCCGTTGATATTTCGGAGTTTGCCAGCCAAACCGCCACAGAAAACGCCAAACTCAATGGATTGGAGAACAAAATAGAGTGCATTACTGCCAATGCCTTCGATTTGCTCAAAGAATGGACAAACGAAAATCGCCAATTTGATGTAGTTATCCTTGACCCACCCGCCTTCACCAAGAGCAGAAGCAATGTAGAAAATGCCTTACGTGGTTACAAAGAAATCAATTTGAGAGGCATGAAATTAGTGAAAAAAGGTGGTTTTTTGGTTACTTGCTCGTGTTCGCACTTCATCAAACCCGATATTTTCAAAAAAGTAATCTTTGATGCAGCCATAGATGCAAGGAAAGTTATCAGAGAGGTGCTTTACAAACCTCAAGGCAACGACCACCCATTTTTATGGAATGTGGAGGAAACTTTGTATTTGAAATTTTATATTTTGCAAGTATTGTAGCACAAAAAAGATTTTACAGTATCTTCTTTTTCAATAATTTTATGATATTTGCAAACGACTTAGAAAGCAAAAAATAGCAATTAAGAAACAAGCATTGAAACCATGAGTGATACTAACGAAAAAATAATTTTTTCTATGGCGGGGGTAAGTAAAATTTACCCACCACAAAAACAGGTACTTAAAAACATCTACCTTTCCTTCTTTTACGGTGCTAAAATTGGCGTACTTGGCTTAAACGGTTCGGGCAAGTCTTCATTGCTCAAAATTATAGCAGGGCTTGACAAAAGCTATACGGGCGAAGTAGTTTTTTCCCAAAACTACAGCATCGGATTTTTGGAGCAAGAGCCAATCCTTGACCCTACCAAAACGGTAAAACAAATAGTGGAGGAGGGCGTGAAACCTATCATAGATTTGCTCAAAGAATTTGAAGAAATCAACGAAAAATTTGCCGAACCTGATGCAGACTTCGACAAACTCATGGACAGGCAAGCCGCTATCCAAGACCGCCTCGACCAAGTAGGTGCTTGGGAGTTGGATACTCGCTTAGAAAAAGCAATGGACGCACTCCGCACCCCACCCGAAGATGCACTCATAGGCAATCTTTCAGGAGGTGAAAAACGCAGGGTAGCACTTTGCCGTTTACTTTTGCAAGAGCCAGGCGTACTCCTCCTCGATGAGCCTACGAACCACTTGGATGCTGAGTCAGTTCATTGGCTTGAGCAGCACTTGCAGCAGTACAAAGGAACGGTCATAGCCGTTACCCACGACCGCTATTTCTTGGACAATGTAGCGGGCTGGATTTTGGAACTTGACAGAGGAGAGGGCATTCCTTGGAAGGGAAATTACTCCTCTTGGCTTGAGCAAAAGCAAAACCGCTTGGCACAAGAAGAAAAGCAAGAATCCAAACGTCAGAAAACCTTGCAGCGTGAGTTGGAATGGTCGAGAATGTCGCCCAAAGCAAGAAACGTAAAGCAAAAAGCACGCTTAAGTTCTTACGAAAAGCTATTGGACGAGGAAACGAAAGAAAAAGAGGAAAAATTGGAACTATATATCCCAAAGGGGCCTCGTTTGGGTAGCAAAGTCATTGAAGCAAAAAATATTTCTAAGTCTTACGGAGATAAATTATTGATTGAAAATTTTAGTTTTTCGCTACCTCCTGCGGGAATTGTAGGGATTGTAGGTCCGAACGGTGCGGGTAAAACAACACTTTTCAAGATGATAACAGGCTTGGTGCAACCCGATACAGGCACTTTCGAGGTAGGCACCACAGTAAAGTATGCATACGTCGACCAAGAGCATGACGACTTAGACCCCAACAAAACCGTTTGGGAAAGTATTACAGGCGGGACGGAACTCATGCGGATTGGTGAGAAAGAGGTCAATTCACGCGCCTACGTAAGCAAGTTTAACTTCAGTGGAAATGACCAACAGAAAAAAGTAGGACAACTCTCTGGCGGAGAACGAAATAGGGCGCATTTGGCTATTACCATCAAGCAAGCAGCCAATTTGCTACTCCTTGATGAGCCTACCAACGATTTGGATATCAACACGCTACGCGCCTTAGAAGAAGCCTTAGAAAATTTTGCGGGCTGTGCAGTCGTCATTTCTCACGACCGTTGGTTCTTGGATAGAATAGCCACACACATCATTGCTTTCGAGGGAGACTCACAAGTACGATTCTTTGAGGGAAACTTCAGTGATTATGAGGAGTTTAGAAAGAAACAAGATGGCTACGTAGAACCAAAACGTATCAGATACAAAAAATTAGTATAGAAGTAAAAAAAGCCAAAGTCCTGAAACTTTGGCTTTTTTTACTTCTTTTTGTTGTTGGTGAAAGAGCGCAACAACAAAAAGGACGCACGTAAATTGTTTGCAAATATTGTTATTTGTAGTATTTCCATTTGACAATTAAAACAAGAAAAATTATGCAATTAAGAAGCTACTGGTGCATCAGAGAAGACCAATGGGGAACAGACTCCATAGAAGTTAGAAATGGTGTGGAGGTATATAATACCTACGAAGACCGAAAAGAAGGAAGCTATACAGAAATCTATTTGGGTGATTTACATGACTTTGTGGATAAATACGCTACTCGTGATGAGAGTGCATACCAAGAAGCAGTAGCTTACATAAAGGAAAATTATTTGAAAAAATAAAACGTACCCGCAGGAGTGGTTTCCAAACCCTTCCCTTCTAAAGCAACTTGTGCAAAAAGCACGCTATTTAGCAAAGTAAGAAAACAGTAAGGCAAGATTTTCATAGGCTATTTATATCATGTAATCAGTTTATTTAAAACCAATTAGGCGGTTTTATCCCTGTTCTGTTGTATCTTTCCTCGCAGGGGGCGCAAGTTCTTGAGATAATAATTTCCAAACCTCCTACTTGTTGGTAAGGGGGCGTGCTTATATAATTTCGCTTTACAAAAGTAGGTTTTATGCTCACCCCTGCTGCCCCAAAAAAGCCAAGCACCTGCTCGTCGGGCTTATTCGTATTAGATATATTGCCACGAATAGTGGCGGGAGGCTCGTCAAAAATGCCCCCAGAGTTATTTACTTGCCCATCTACCGCTTTCCAAAAAGTATATACATCTTTTGAAATAGCATATTGCTTTACCAACATATAAGCGTCTAAACGACTATCATACGGAACGCTGCCTACTGTTTTTCGTATCTTATTGCCATTCACCAATTTATCATCACCGACAAGGATACAGCCCTGACATTTAATAATTTTCCAACAAGAAAAGCAGCAATAAGCAACAGAACGGAATGGAGGAGAGCCATTTATTGGTATTACCACCCTATCAGCACAGTATTCCAGTTGCTCATAGCGCACAGCCTCCCACTTATAGTAGTTTTCGACATTTGCAGGGTCTTTGCTCTCTATAAGTACATCAAAGCTACGAGTTTTTATACCTCTTTCATCTATTTTTTCTTTGAAGGTACTAAAAACGCTGTCTATAGGTGTAGATGGGCGCAGTAGTTCTGGTTTGGACTGGTAAAGTTGGTCGTTAAGAGTCCTAATATTGAGTGTGTAGATTCTGCCTTCCTGCCCTCTTGCGCCTGTAGGCGAAGACTGATAAAAGCCGCTGGTAGAGGGAGATTCCTCAAAATCGATTTTATTCCCCAAATTGTCTGTAACAAAGACTTTTGCACCTGCAACGGGAATGTTTAAGTCCTTATTGTTGTAAGGCGCACTAAAATAAAGCCTTACCGTATAGGGCGGTGCTTCGTTGGTAAGCCATGCCTCTACTACTAACTTTCTTTCATTAGTAGTTAGTTTGGGGTCAAAAGGGTCTATACAAGAGGCTAAAAATAAGAAAATTACGTTTATATAGGTAATTACTTTTTTCATCTTTTTAAAATTTAAAGTTATAGGTAACAGAAGGAATAATAGAGCCAAAAATAGAAAGCCTGAACGCATCTGCTCGGTTGTAATATTGAATGACGCTGTCGTTTTTGGTTCGGAAAAAGATGGAATACGCATTTTTGCGGGCATACAAATTATAAATCGCTATCACCCAAGTCCCTTGAAAGCGTTTGTTTTTCTGCTTCGGTTCTATAGTTAGCGACAAATCCAAGCGGTGATAATCAGGAATTTTATCTTGATTTCGGTTGATGTAGTTAGGAATATAAATGCCATCTACATAATATTTGTCTGCGGGATAGGTGATAGGTCTGCCTGTGCTGTAGGTAAAGTTGGCAGACAAACTTACCTGCTTGCTAAATTCATAATTTAGTACCAAACTAATATTATGAGGTTTATTAAAATTGGCGGGATAGGCTTGTCCATTATTTATTTTTTCAGATATCGAATTTCCATTCACTAAAAAATTTGTTTGTGAGTAAGTATAACTCAGCCAACCGTTTAGCTTGCCTACATTTTTGCGAATCATCATTTCCAAACCATAAGCCTCTCCGCTTCCCTGCAAAATAGCTGTTTCGGGTGCGGTATTGAGCAAAAGGTTTGCACCGTCTTTATAGTCTGTTATATCGCTGATTTTCTTGTAATAAAGTTCTAAATAGGTTTCAAAAGCGTTATTTTTAAAGTTGCGAAAATAACCCAACGCTATCTGGTCGCCTACCTGCGGGCGGACGTGCGTGTCGCTGGTTTTCCATCTATCAGTAGGCAGGGCAGCAGTGGTATTCGAAACAAGCTGTACATACTGCCTCATGCGGTTATAACTTAGTTTGATAGAGCTTTCCTCTGAAAGGCTTACCTTCAAAACAGCTCTTGGCTCAAAACCTGCATAACTTTTTATAGTTTCTCCACTTCCATAAATGACTGAGTCCGTAATATTTTCAAATTCTTTGGGCTGATTAGGTGCATAGCTAAACACTTTGCTTGCGCCTCTATTGGCAAACCAAGAATAGCGAACACCGTACATCAAACTAAAAGTCTTGTTTATTTCCCATTCATCACCTATAAATCCTGCTATTTCTAAGGCATTTTCCGAAGGAACTTTGATAGGATTGACATTAGAAAGTGGAGAAGTTGGTTGTAAATCTGCTGGATTGATTTGATACTTTATCGCTTGAACGCCAAAATCTATCTTATGAGATTTGAGTGTATAATTAAATAAGGTTTTTATGCCTTGATAAAGGATATTACTATTGAGATTAAAGCCTGTAGCTTCATCATTAGCACTAATTTTTGAGGAATAATTGCTCCAAACTGCGGAAGTAGTAAAGAAAAGTTTATCACTGAAAGTATGATTCCATCTTAAAGTGGCATTGGTTGTTTTCCAATTAAAGACAGAGGAAGACGCATTCACTTCTACTTTGGAAAGAGAATCACTTGCTAATTTAAAAACATCACTGCTGTTATAAAAAGTAAGATATAGTTGGTCTTTTTTAGTAGGTTTAAAAGCTATTTTAGTAGTAAAGTCGTAAAAATTTGCTTTTGTTTGTTGAATATTGGCATTAGGAATAACTTTGAACAAAAAATCTGAAAATGAGCCTCTCACACCCGTAGCAATGGTAAGTTTGTCTTTAATAATGGGCGTTTCAAATAGTAACCTACTCGCCACCAAACCAATTCCGCCTTGCAAACTTGGCTTCGAAACGCTTGCTTCTTTTATTTTAATGTCCAAGACCGAAGAAATACGCCCACCGTACTGCGAAGGAATCCCCGCCCTATAAAGCGTCATATTTTTTACCATATCAGGGTTAAAAATAGAAAACAAACCCATTAAATGTGCAGTGTTATAAATAGGCGCATCATCTTGTAAAACCAAATTTTGGTCAATACTGCCACCTCGCACATTAAAACCTGTAGCTCCTTCGCCTACCGAACTTACCCCAGGAAGTAAAAGTAAACTTCTTACTATGTCCACTTCGCCAAGCAAAGGCGGAAGTTTTTTTATCGTCTTAATATTAAGCTGCGTAACGCCTACCTCTAATTTAGAAATATTGCGGTTTTCTGCCTCATCAGATACAACTACCTCGTTGAGTGTGTTCATATTTTCTGCTAACTTTACGCTTATCATTTCATCTTTATCTAAATTAATAAGCAAAGTATCAGTATTAAAACCTAAAAAACTAATAGTAACTGTATAGCTACCCGCAGGAAGAGAGAAAAAAAAGTTACCCGATTTGTTGGTACTTGTACCTATTTTTGCTTCTTTGATATATACATTTGCACCCTCCATAGCGCTATTGTCGGCTGCATCACGGATTTTTCCAGCAAGTACAAAAGTCTTGTTCTGAGCAAGTAGTGCCCCCATGCTTATCCAAATAATGAAAAGAAAGAAAACGTGTTTCATTTAGCACTTATATTAAAGATGAATAAAAATTTGATGTACATACGAATGCTGTATGGCAACTTGCTACTAATACACTCTATTTTGAACAATAAATTAAGGTAAAAGATGTATTATTTGGGTTTCCTATATTCCAAAGGCGGCTTTCTATTGCCTACCAAACTTTTATATTGGAAATTAGCTCCCCTTGCTTTTTCCATTTCTGCTTTTGCTTGCCCAGCTACTGCGGGGTTATTAAAAATATCAACTCCTGTCATGGCAATAATTTTCGCCGCATTTACCATGCCCTTAAAACCAATGCTCATGCCATTAGCGGCTACTGCTTGCCAGCTATGCGCAGGTGTGCCTGCCACCCAAGTTGCAGTTGCCAGACCTGCTGTAGGCACAACCCAGCTCACATCACCCACATCAGTAGATGCAGGGAAATAGCCTAATTTATAGGGTAAAATACTTTGTGCCGTATTAATAGCAGGAATATTTCCTTGCAGAGATTTTTGAAGTTTTTCGGCAAATTGTTGTTCTTTTTCAGTATAGTTTACGCCTCCTATCTTTTCTAAATTACTGTACATCATTCTCGCAACTGTTTCGTTGGGCAAAAGATTGTAAAGCCCCGCAACCACTTCGTATTTCATGGTCGTCCCTGTGCCAAGCGTTGCCCCCTCTGCCGCTTTAATGATTCTTTCCCAAATCTCTATAGTAGTTTTTGCATCAGGGTGTCTGACGGTATATTCTACCTCTGCAAAATCGGGGACAACATTAGATGCAAGCCCGCCTTTAGTAATTACATAGTGCATACGTGTTTCCTGAGGTACGTGTTCTCGCATCAGGTTTACCATGTAATTCATTGCCTCTACACCATCTAAGGCGGAGCGACCTTTATCAGGCGACATAGCAGCGTGCGAACTCACTCCGTAAAATCTGAAGTTACCCGTGATATATGCCAAACAGCTTTCAGGGCTTGCATTGTTTGCATCGGCAGGGTGCCAGTGAAGCACCATATCTACTTTGTCGAAAAGCCCAGCACGCACCATATATACTTTACCGCCACCACCACCTTCTTCGGCAGGTGTACCAAACAATTTGATAGTCCCAGCCTTCTTAGATTGTAATAACCAATCTTTCAGGGCGATAGCCGCCCCTACTGAGCCTGCGGCAAATAAATTATGCCCACAACCATGCCCGCTTCCTCCGCTTATTAATGCTTGTTTCACAGGCACAGAATCTTGGGAAAGTCCAGGAAGGGCATCAAATTCTGCTAAAATACCAACTACAGGAGTACCACTCCCATAAGTTGCTACAAAAGCAGTAGGCAAATCAGCTACACCCGTTTCTATACTAAAGCCTTCTTTCTGTAGAGTTTCTTGCAATAAAGTAGTGCTTTGATGCTCTAAGTATCCTAACTCGGCAAATCCCCAAATTTTACGTGCCATTTGGCAATAATGAAGGTTTTTCTGCTCTATTGCCCTGATAACGAATTGCTTATCTTTATCTATGGCTGTTTTTGCTTTTTTATCTTGTGCCTTGCCACTCAAAGCAACAAGTAAGCAAACACAAAGTAGTCCAATTATTTTTTTCATAGTGTATCACATTTTAGATATTTTTTATATTTCTGCTTTCCCTGTAAGCTTTAAAATCAACTGCACCCGCTCAACAACACGCTGATTGGCAAAGCGACACCAACAACGGAAAAAAGAGGTCAGACGGGAATAATTTTATTTTTCTAATTGTTTTTTGGCTTGAACGAATTGTAAAAGTCAAACAAACGAATCAGGTCGCCGCGCCTGTCTAAGCGAATGCGGTTTGCATTGATAAAACCTTCTACCTCAGTCGCTTTGTCTTCCATGAGCGCAAGCACCTCTTTGCGAACATCTGTGATTTTTACTACCCGTTCCTCTTTGACTAACAAAACATAATAAGCATCGTCCATTATAGGAATTGTAGCTCCCATGATAGGTCGGTAGCCCCAACCCCAAAAACCCATAGGGGCAGTGGTGCGATAGGTAATGACCTCTCTGTTTAATAAACTAAGATAGCCCTCTGCAAAAAGTTCGAAAAAAACAGGCGTAGTATAGTTACCTATTTTGCTGTAGGGCAGGGCATAAAAAGAGCGAGGCTGTTTCATTATTTCATCAAAAAAATCAAAAGACTCAACCTGAAAGGCACTAAAAGACTTCAGCGCCCCCGCATACTGAAGCTGTATATTATCATTATCTAAGTCATACTTTAGCCTACCTCGCAGGGTTTCACCCGAAAATAAGGTGATTTCCCCATCATGCCAAAAATCACGAGAGAGTTGCTGTGCAGTAGCTTCTGACGAGCAAAAAATCAAGACAAGCAATATTAAAATAGGTAATTTTTTCATTTGGCTTTTGTGTCTATGTTTTGATGTAACTATTTTCAATCGTATGAAGTTCCTAATAGGTTTTCCGATACAAAACACAATATTTATTCTCGTTTTTTCTTCAAATTAAGATAAATTTTCAAAAAAAAAAACCCTTTTATTCTTTTAAATAAAAACTTTATTAATTTTGGGTATTCAATATAAGGAACTATTTGAACTATTCTATTAAAAAAAATTATCTAAAGCAATGAGCATCAATTACTTGGAATCTATACTTGCTATTAGCGAAAGTCAAGTGATGGCACTTGATACCCCCCAATCAGTGGACAATTCTCTTTCTAACTTGCTCACTGATAGGTTTCCGATAGCTTTCTTAGACAACTCGCTTATGGCATCTCCTATTCTCTCTCGTAATCTGACCATCTCAAATATAAAAGATGATGATGCAGATGAAGGCTTAGGAGATGACGATAGCTTTGATGATGACTTTGATGATGACTTCGACGACGAAGACTTCGATGATGAAGACTTTGACGATGAAGACTTCGATGACGAAGACTTTGACGACAGCGACTTCTATGAAGATGACTTTGACGATGACGACCTCGATGATGACTTTGACGATGATGTCGAAGAAGACGCTGACGGTTGGGACGATTCTTTCTAAGCCCTCAACAAGTGGTAAAAACAAATTTGTCAGACACCAACAGAAAAAAGGTGTCCGACAAATTTTAGATAAAAACTAAAGCCCAAACACACATCATAACTCCTTCCCCAATGACGTTGAAAAGCTATTCTACTGGGCTTGTTCTTTGTTGCTCTTATCTTTTCCTGCTCCTGTACGCTTGTACGCCTGCTGCCGAAATACTAACAGCAGAAAGCAGTGCGAAACTCTCTTTCTCAAAAGATACTATCTTTTTCGACACCCTATTTTCTTCTCAGCCTACTTTTACCCGTAGGTTAGTAGTTTTCAATGATGCCAAGCAAGCCGTTAATATTGATGAAATCGCTATAGCAAGCGGGCAAAATTCCCCCTATCTGATGACGATTAATGGGGAAACAAACAACAAAATACAAAATATCAGGCTATTAGGCAGGGATAGCTTGCTTATACTGCTCACTGCCAAGATAAATCCCAAACAACAAGACCTCCCTTTTACAGTCAGAGATTCGCTCATATTCAGCATAAACGGCAATAGGCAAGAAGTAAAAATATGGGGATGGGGGCAGGACGCTTTCATGCTCAAAAACCAACGCATTAGCCAACATACAGTTTGGGCAGGGAAAAAACCTTACATCATCAATGGCATACTCACCGTAGATTCTTTGGCAAGCCTTAGCATCGAGGAGGGTGTAACGGTCTATCTGGAACTTGGTGCGGCAATATTGGTCAAAGGAAGCCTGCTCATCAATGGTACGCTTGAAAATAGGGTAAACTTCAGAGGTGCTCGCTTAGATGAAAAATATAAGGAAGTGCCAGGGCAATGGGACGCTATTTACTTTGATGCAGGCAGCAAAAACAATAGAATTAAGTATGCACGCCTGCAAAACGGAAATGTCGGTTTGCGGATAGGTGCGCCCCCCGACCAAGATACGATTCCAGAATTAGTAGTGGAAAACACAATCATAGAAAATATGCGACTGCGTGGGCTTATTGCTTTCAGTTCGGACGTTTATATGGTGAATACCCAAATCAATAACTGCACCCAAAATGCCGTTTCTTGTGTAGCGGGAGGTACTTATACTTTTTTGCATTGCACCTTTGCCAACACAGAAACCCGTTTTTTTACCGAAGACCCAACGGTATTCTTGTCCAATTTTTATAAACTCCCTGATGCAAGCATTTTAAAATCCCCACTTGCCTTCTACATGACCAACTGCATCAGTTGGGGTGATAGGATTAATGATTTTCAAGTAACAAATCTGGCAGATACGCCCGCAAAGTGGTTGGTTCGCAACTGCCTACTCAAAACTAACGATAAACAGTTTGAGAACAACAACAACATTCTCAACCAACGCCCTCGCTTCAAAAGTGCTTTGCGGTTAGATTTTAGCTTAGATTCGCTAAGTCCTGCTATCGACAAGGGGCTTGACATAGACATCAGCACCGATATAGTAGGCATAGCACGCGGGAAACAGCCCGACATAGGGGCATACGAAAGAAAAAAATAAGAGACTGTGTTCCTTCCCTACGCCTCATTTTCGTCTTTGTTAGTGTAGCGTAGCGCACCAACAAAATTGTTGCAGGTGCGCTACGCTAACATCTGCAACAGTACAACTTCAATTATTGGTTGAATTCGCTTTCTGAAATATCTTGTGAACTAAAAGTGTTCACTGTGTTTGTTGCAATCACATCAAGTTTGAGTTGGAAACTCGGAATCCTATATCCATCAGAAGTGTGTTGCAAACTGAAGTCCATTAAGTCGCTACCTTTCTCATACATTGGGTTACGAATAAATTTGCCAACACATTGTTCATTCTCAACTTTTGAAAACCAGTCCTTGCCATAAGCAATTTTTAAATAGTAAACTCCCTCTGGAATATTCCGTATCTTATATGTTGAACCGTTGTTAATGAAAACATAGCGAATACACTTCTCAGTTTGCAAGTTCATAACCTTAATGGCAACATCAGTTCCACCGCCAACATGTACCTCAAGATAATTGTCAATACTGCTTTTCTTTGGAATGAAGTTGTAACAAGATGGTAGCTGTCCGTTATGCACTTCAGTTTCTTCCCAACCTTCAGTAATCAATTTTTCTTTTTCTTGCTGAAGTTTTTGTTCAGGAGTCAATTTAGGAACATAGATTGAAGTCGGTTGAGAATTATCTGAGGAAGGTGTGGATGCTTCTTGGTCATTAGCGAATGTACTGTTTAAATCTCCATCAGAAGGTCTATTATCCTTCTCTGATGAATAGGAAGAGGGTGTAACACTATTTATGTTTGAAATAACAAAAAAGAGCAAAATGATTGCTGCAATAATTGCAACACTTTTATACCGTGTCCAATAGCTCCAATATTTCTGCTGCTTGTTGAAAGAGAAAATTCTCTGAATGGTATCATTATCTGAGCCTGCAAGTTTTACAAGTTTAGGGGCAAGTTTTTCTACATACGGATAAACAAGAGATTTACAACAAGTCATCACCTCGCTAATAATTTGATTATTGGCTTTAGTGTCACCCCAAGCAAGAAGAAAATTTATGTTATTGAAAGATAGTAAGTCGTTTAAAGAATTATAAAGTGCAGATTGGTTTATATGAATCTTGTCCATTCCACTTATTTTTTTCCTAATGTCTTGAAATACAGTAAGAATTACTTGCGGTGTTATCTGTTGTTCATTTTTCGGTTCGCTTTTTTCTTGTTGGTTTTCGCTATTTGATGCTTGCTGGCTCTTTTTATATTCATAGTTATAGTTCTCCCTTGCTTCGGGGTCTGAGAGAATAGTATATACTTCAGTAATTTTTTTGAAAAATTCCTCAGATTTTTTGTCGCCAGAATTTCGGTCAGGGTGATACTTTAAGGCAAGTTGTCTATATGCCTTCTTGATTTCTTCGGTTGTAGCATTAGGCAAAACTCCTAATAGTTTGTAGTAATCCGTCATAGTTTTAGTCAAAGTTTCTGCATAATTATTACATAAAAACGCAAGCCCTGCGTTTATTCCTCTTTAAAAAAACCAAAAATAAAACTTTCTCTACTCAAAAACCACAAAAAAGTGGAAATTTTATTCACTGATAGTCAATGTAGAGATGAAGACACTTCATCTACCAAAAACAAGATAGATACATAATTTTGCCCAACTGCCTCACTCATAGCCATTTCGCAGGTTTTTGCAGAGGAGTAATAGCCCTCATATTGTTGTGGTTTTACTTCATTTGCTTCGGTTTTAGTAGCAGATTTGACAAATTCGGGGATAAAAAAGCCTCTATCTCCTGCCATGCCGCAGCAGCCCGCAAACTGCGGAATATCTGCCTGTTTCGCACAAGCATTGCCTATTTTTTCTAACTTTTTCAATAGTCCCATTTTATGCACAGAGCAAACGGGGTGAAAAACAATTTTATCTTTTGGCTTTTGAATAAGTAGATTTGGTAAGGCGTAATCTGCAAGAAAATCAATGCTATCCAAGAAAGTAATTTTATCAAACTTCTGTTGATTTTCAGGGGTCAGATAATTGCGTGAGTGTTGAAAGGTGTAGGTGCATGAGGTAACATCTACAATTACAGGTATTTGTCCTTGCTTTGTCCACTGCCAAATACTTTCAATAGACTGATTAGCAGTAAACTGATAAGCATCTGAAAAGCCTTTTGAGGAGAAAGCCTGACCGCAACAATGACCTTTTGCATCGGGAGTAACGATATTTAGGTTCGCTTTTTTTGCTACACTTAATAAGGTTTCGCTAAGGTTTTTGCTTTTACTTTCGCCCATAGTCCGAGAAATACAAGTTGGGAAATATACAAAGGTGTTTTCTATACTTTTTCTATCTAACTGACTGTTATACAAATATTTGCTTGCTTGCAACTGCTCATTCCAAAGGGGAAAATCTCCGTAGATACTTCTTAGCGAACTTGTGATTTTCTGCATTGCTTTTCTCCCAAACACTTCATTAACAAAGCCGCCTGCCGTAAGGCTAAAACGCATAGTTTTTTCCACAAATTTGAAGTTTTTGGCAATTTTTAGGGCGTTTTTTTGGGCAAAATCTGAGTGATTTTCTTTTCGCAAGCGTTTTACTAAGTCGCCTGTGTTTATATCTACGGGACAATCTGTAGCGCACATTCCGTCTGTAGCGCAAGTAGCCAAGCCAGCAAATTTGTAATCTTGTACTATTTCCTGATATTCTTTTTGTTTTCCCTCATGCTTTAGTCTCTGCAAAGCACGGCGGATTCCGATACGCTGACGGGGTGTCATGGTAAAATCTCTGCTTGGGCAACGGTTTTCACAATAGCCACATTCTACACATTTATCGACTTCCTCCTCTATGATAGGCAGCGTTTTTAAGTTTTTTAAATGCGCATTTTTATCCGTATTAATAATCACCCCTGTATTCAGAAGATATTCAGGGTCAATAAGTTCCTTGAGTTCTTTCATGATTTGATAGGCATCCCTCCCCCACTCTACTTCGATAAACGGTGCCATATTTCTCCCTGTCCCATGCTCTCCTTTGAGTGCGCCATTGTATTTTTTTACTACTATTTCTGCCATGTCTTGCATGAAATTTCCATAACGCTGTACTTCTTTTTCGTCATTGATGAGTTGCGTAAGGATAAAATGTAAGTTTCCATCTTTGGCATGACCTATGATATTGGCTGATTCGTATTTGTACTTTTCAAAGAGTTTGCGGAGGTCGGCTATTCCCGCCCCTAAGTTTTCTATAGGGAAAGCTACATCTTCGAGCAGCACTGCCGTTCCTTTTTCTCGAACAGCCGCTACAGACGGGTAAAGCCCTTTTCTCAATTTCCACAAGTTTGCTTGTTCGTAAGCGTCTGCGGTAAATTCAGTATTGAAAATTAATGGTA
Source organism: Cytophagales bacterium (assembly GCA_004294445.1). Lineage (GTDB taxonomy): Bacteria > Bacteroidota > Bacteroidia > Cytophagales > Thermoflexibacteraceae > Thermoflexibacter. The sequence continues at coordinate 56,863 of REAZ01000006.1, read as the reverse complement.
ATTTCGAGATACAATTCGCCTTTGCGAGGTTAAATTTTTGCTGTAATTCTTCTAATGTATTTGCTTGATATTCAGCAAGTAATGCAGTTTGGTCGTTAGTAAGAGATTTGAGTATTTCGGGTGCGCCCTTCAGATGCTCGATGGACTTGAGGGCGGAAAAATCCATAAGTTCCAAAGCCTCAACGCCTGATTCTTTCAAAGCAGGAATAGCATCACAGGCTTCTTGTATATTGGAAAAGTACAACATTCCCGTTACCTTAAAAGGATAATCGGGGACAGTATTGAGGACTGCTTCGGCAATAAAACCAAGCGTGCCTTCTCCGCCAATAAGCAAGTGCGCAAAAATATCCAAAGGGTGTTCGTAGTCTATGAAAGCATTTAATCCGTAGCCTACAGTATTTTTTATTTTGTACTTTTTACGGATTTTTTCAGTCAGTAAGGCATTATTTATGATGTCATTTCTTAATTTTTTGATGCCCTCTGAAATTGCATTTGCTTCTTTTTCAAATCTTGTGTAGTCTTCTTTATTTTCTGTATTGAAAATTAAGCCGTTAGGCAATACAAATTTGATGTATTTTAGGGTATGATAAGAGTTTTGGGCAACCCCGCAGCACATTCCGCTTGAGTTATTAGAAAGAATACCGCCCATCATTGCGGCATTAATAGACGAAGGGTCAGGACCTATTTTTTTTTTGTACTTTTTCAAGATAGTATTTACAGCACCACCAACTGCACCTATCTGCACACGCACCAAATTACCCCCGTCTTCGACTTGCACTTTTCGCCAATGCTGACTCAAATCTACTAATATGCCATCAGTAACTGCCTGCCCTGAAAGACTTGTACCTCCTGTTCGGAAAGTAAGATTTATTTTATATTTCTTAGAAAAGTGAAATAAGGCTTGTATTTCCTCGACAGAAATAGGCTGCACTACAGCTTTTGGCAGTAAATAATAGAAACTCGCATCGCTTGCATAAGCATATAAGTCAATCAGTCGAGTTTTGATACGTTCTTTGGGAAGAATTGACTGGAGTAGTGTTTGAATATTTATCATGGTTCTATTTGAAAACCACTGTTAGCAGTTCCACTGTGGGGTTCGACCGCTAACAGGGTTATTAATGCAAAATTTGCAGCGAAAAGGCTATTTACACAAAAATTTCTTTTTCTAAAGCTACTGTAAGTACCTCTGTATCAAGCAATCTTGTGGCTAATCCTTGTGTTTTTGGAATTTCATAATGAAAAAAGAATTTCATTGTATGGAGTTTGCTTTCATAGAAATTTTCGTCTTCTCCCTGCAAATTACCTATCAGAAGGGCTTGCTTCGCTACAATTCCTTGTGCTAACCACTGCCAAGCAATCGCAATAATGCCAAACATTTCCATATAAAGTGTGGCATCTGCTAAGAAAAGTTCTGTTTCGCCTTTCATGGCAAAGCCTACCAAATACTGGGTAACTTTCTGCAATCTACCCATTTCGGCTTGCAATATTTTTGCGTACGGCTTTAATGCGTCATATTTTTCAGCCTCGTTTATGGTTTTGCCTACTTCTTGGAAATACAAGATAGCCGCTTTTCCATTTTTCAGCATGATATTGCGCCCTAACAAAGCCAAAGATTGGATACCTGTAGTGCCTTCATAAATGGTAGTAATGCGAATATCTCTGTACATTTGAGCTACGGGGAAGTCGTTGCAGTAGCCACCGCCGCCAAAGCACTGTACGCCCGCACTTACGGCTTGCTGCCCAAACTCAGTTGGGTATGTCTTGGCTACAGGAGTTAGGAAGTCTAAAAGTAATTCGTATTTTTCTTTCTCCTCTCCCTCTGTAACGTGAACTAAATCAGCATAGTTAGAGCATTGCATCAGAAGTCCTAATGAACCTTCAACCACTGCCTTTTGGAAAAGCAACATTCTCTTTACGTCAGGGTGATTGATGATGAGCGTTTGCGGCTGATTTGGGTCTTGCCCTTTCTGCCCCAAAGGTTGCCCTTGTGTGCGCTCGTTTGCATATTCGAGAGCTGCATAGTAAGCTGCTGAAGCTATTGATGCCCCTGCAATGCCTGTACCAATGCGGGCTTCATTCATCATTTGGAACATATAGGTAAGTCCTTTGTGTGGCTCACCAACTAACCAACCTCTACAATCATCTCTCTCCCCAGTAGCCAAATGCGTTGCAGGAGTTGCTTTCTGTCCCATTTTATGATAAATACCAATACTTCTTACGTCATTATCTATAAGTTTTCCATCTTCGATGCGTTTCTGTGGAACTACAAATAGGGATATTCCTTTTGTTCCTGCGGGTGCGCCCTTTATTTTGGCTAACATCAAGTGAATACTATTTTCTACTTGGTCGTGATTTCCTGCTGAAATATATACTTTTTGTCCTTTTATCTTGTAATATCCATGCTCTGTAGGCTCGGCAGAAGAAGTAATATAGTGCAAAGAACTGCCTGCATGCGGTTCAGTGAGTGCCATTGTGCCTTGCCATTCTCCGCTCAACATTTTTGCTATGTACAAATCTTTCATTTCTTGCGTACCGAAAGAAGCAATCAGATTAGCAGCCCCAGGGGTAAGTGCGGAAAAAGTAGTTACCCCGTTATTAGCGGCGGCAAACCAGAAACCAATAGCACTTCCTATAGTTTCGGGAAGTTGCTGACCGCCCGCCTCTAAGGAAAGCCCTGAGCCAGTAAAGCCTGCCTCTCCCATTGCCCTAATAATAGTTTTGACGTGAGGGTGTACTTTAATTTCTCCGTTTTGAAATTGTGGCTCATTTCTATCCATTTCCTCATAATACGGCTTCAGAAGCGTGTCGGCAAGCTGCACAGCCGCATCCAATATCATTCCTAATGACTCTTTGTCCAAATGACTAAAATGAGGGTATTTGGTAAGTTCGCTTACTGCGAACATCTCATGCAACATAAACTTGATGTTGCGAAGACTTGCATATTGTTTTGCCATATTTACTATATTTTTATATGATTGAGATAATTTGATAACAAATCAAACTTAACAAAGTTTTTACCTTTAGAAATTAAAATATTCTTTTGCATTACCGTAGCAAATATTTTGTACCATTTTGCCTATCCATTCCATATCGTTTGGAAGTTCGCCATTTTCTATATCATTTCCCAAAAGATTGCATAAAATTCGGCGGAAATATTCGTGGCGCGGGTAGGATAGAAAGCTCCTCGAATCTGTGAGCATCCCGACAAAACAACTTAACAAACCCATATTTGAAAGTACATTCATTTGCTTTTCCATGCCATCTTTTTGGTCTAAAAACCACCAACCTGAGCCAAACTGTATCTTCCCACGCACAGAGCCGTCATTAAAGTTACCAAGCATGGTAGCAATTACTTCATTGTCTTTGGGGTGAAGGTTATAAATAATGGTTTTTGCCAATCTGTCGTTGCTATCCAGATTGTCTAAAAATTTCGACAAGGAATGAGCAATCGAGAAGTCGCCTATGGAGTCAAATCCTGCATCTGCCCCTAATAATTCCATCATTCGGGAATTGTTGTTACGCATAGCCCCTAAGTGAAACTGCTGCACCCAGCCTTTTCGGGCGTACTCTTCTCCCAAAAACACCAAAAGGGCAGACCTAAATTTGAGTACATCTTTTCCTTTTGTCTGCTTTCCTTCACGCACTGTCCTAAAAATATCTTTGATTTCACTTTCTTTGAAATCTTCGGCATAAACTGCCTCCAAACCGTAGTCAGAAAGGCGACACCCTAAGCCATGAAAAAAGTCTATTCTATCTTTTAATGCTTCCTGTAAGTGCCTGAACTTGCGAATTTCGATGCCCGAAACCTGCGATAATTTATCTAAGTAAGCATTGAATTTTTCTGTATTTTCGATACCAAAAACCTTATCGGGGCGGAAGGTTGGAAATACTTTTGTGCCAAAAGGCTCATCTGCTATCTTTTGGTGGTATTCCAAACTATCCGTAGGGTCGTCTGTAGTGCAAAGTACCTCTACTTTCATGCGCTGCAAAATGCCTTGAGTGCCAAACTCAGGTTTGCTTAGTTTTTCGTTACATTCCTCAAAAATTTCCCTTGCCGTTGTCGGGCTTAATATTTTTTGTATTCCAAAGAAGTTTTTTAACTCCAAGTGAGTCCAATGATAAAGAGGGTTTCGCATAGTGTTAGGCACTGTTTCAGCCCATTTCATAAATTTCTCATAATCACTCGCCAATCCAGTACAGTAATATTCGCTTACACCGTTGGTACGCATAGCCCGCCATTTATAGTGGTCGCCATCGAGCCATATTTTGGTAATATTTTCAAACTGCCTATTCTCTGCAATGTCTTTGGGCGATAGGTGGCAGTGATAATCTATGATAGGCATTTGGGTAGCAAAGTCATGGTAAAGCGTCTTTGCCGTCTTGGTCTGTAATAAAAAGTCATCAGAGAGAAATTTTTTCATTGGTCTATTGGCTATAATATTGGTTTTCAGTAACATATTTCATCTAAATCACAGTCTTCTCCGCTTTTATGATATTTATAACGAACACCATTGTCATATTCTTCTTCTTTGGTTTCATTAAATACCTTTTTCATAATGTGCAAGGCAACAAAAGTAGGATGCTGGTTCATCGGATTGCACCTTTTTGCTGTTTCTATGACAAATTTTGAAAAAATATGCCCTGCGTGTATCTGTTCATGCGTATTTGACTTGTTTTTCGATTTCAAGTTACACAGAATAACAAAAGTCTTTTCTTTTTTCTCGTAAAAAATCAAATAATCGCACATTAATTTGGGCTGACCATCTTTGAAAAATGGAAAAGGATTTTTATCATCAAGTTTGTAAATGAGCAACTTACCTTGTTTCTTAATTTTAGTAACAGGATAATTAGGTGCTTGTGGTTCATCTAAGTAATGAATATTGCTACTATTGGGCTTGCATTGAAAAGCCTCGTGCAGCGTTTTTTCTACCTCATTTATCAATGCCATCAGTCGTAAAGAGAAAAGTAAATGTTTTTAAAAGCATGGTTTAATTCATTGATTTCCTTGTCAATCGTTTCTATTTCAAAACCTTCTTGACTTACAGGCACAACTTCAGAATGTCTATCTTTGAAAAGATAAACGCCTATTTCTTCGGGCTTTAAGAGTTCATTGTCTTGGTAGTCATATTTTTTTTGCAATTCTTTCGCTTCGGGCTTATCAGGATTATTGAGCATGATAAGTAGGTTTAACTCCTTGATAATGTAGTCGCTATGTGTACTTATCAAAACCTTAAAACCTTCATTGACAAAGCGAGCAAGCAAACGAGCTACTGCTCTCTGCATATCGGGGTGCAGATTTAGCTCTGGCTCATCTATGATAATCAAATCTCCTGCTTGCGCTAAGTGCCTGAAATAAAATACGATACTCGATAATGACTTGACCATAGAGGCAGAAACGTGCATAGGTAAATTTACATTTTTTGTTCCAGAGGGCGAATATTGGATTTCCCCGTATTTATTAACTTTGATTTTTCCTTTGAGTATTTTCTTCTCAATTTCCTCTGCCAAATACTCATATTTGCTTTTTTTCTGGCTCAAGCGTGCTAAGTCCTCAGCAATTTCCAAACTCTTGCGGATAGGTAAAGGATAGCGTGTTGCTCTTTCTTCTAATAATTTGTCACGATTTTTTACATTTTTAACACTCAGTAATTCATCTACTAAATCATTTCTTTTTATAGACAATTCCTTGCTAAAAATGTTTACTGCGGCTCGTTCGGCAGGGAAAATAAGAGGATTGTCAGATAAAATATTTACAATAGATTGTATTGCTAAATGTTGCATTACGCCATTATCGATACTTAAATTTTCGGGGATTTTTATATACAGTATGTCATTTACTTTAAAAACACTAAAAGAATTGCCCATAAAGTATATACTATCAAACAAAAGTTTACTATTGTTCAATGTTTCCTGAAAATTATCTATTTCTATTATGGTCTTGTGGAAAATTTCACCTTTTTGATTAAAAATTTCATTTAATTTAGTTTTTAAGAAGCCCGATATTTTATTAAAATTGATAGAGTCTAATAGATTAATAGTAAATTCGTTACTACTGGCAATATAATTTACTTGTAAGTCTCTATTAAAAAGATTAAAGCTATAATTACTTAAATAATTCCACCCATACACCAAATACGCCATATACGTCTTTCCTGTGTTGTTTGTGCCACACAGAATATTGAGTTTTTTGCTTAAGTCTATTTCGGAGTGTTCTAAAACACCTAAATTTTTTACACTGATTTTCATTGATTTAGCCTTGCTTTTCTACAAAAATAACATTTTCCTACTAAAAAATCACTGTCTTATTATCTTTGACAAACACCCTATCTTCAAAAACTAATTTGAGGGCTTTTGCCAATACTATTTTTTCCACATCTTTCCCCAATCTTGCCATGTTTGCGGCATCCTCCGTATGGTCTATCGGAATTACATTTTGGGCGATAATAGGTCCTTCATCTAAGTTTTCATTGACAAAATGTGCCGTTGCCCCTATGATTTTTACGCCACGCTCGTACGCCTGTCTATACGGGCTTGCCCCTATGAAGGCGGGCAAAAAGGAGTGATGAATATTGATAATTTTATTAGAATATTGGGCGGCAAACTGCGGTGTAAGCACGCGCATATATTTGGCAAGTACCAAAAATTCAGGATTATACGCATTAATTTGAGTTAATACCTCTGCTTCGTGTTCCTCTCTGCTCTTATTTTCATGTGGCAAATAGTGAAACGGAATCTCGAATTTTTCGGTCAATGACATTAGCGTTTTATGGTTACTAACAATCGCCAAAATATTAGCACTTAGCTCGCCAAAGTGATGCCTAATGAGCAAATCTCCAAGGCAATGATGTTCTTTGGTAGCCAAAATAACAATATTTTTCTTGCGAACTTTGTTTAATAAAACGTTTGCATTATTTGGCAAAATGCCTATGAGCCCCGAAATAATCTTATTTTCGTCTGTGTTTCCTGCAAATTCGGTACGCATGAAAAAGTGTGCATTTTCCCTATCCACAAACTCATCGTTGCGGATAACGCTAAGGTCGTTATGATAAAGTACGCCTGTAATTTTGTGTACCAATCCCTTTTCGTCAGGGCAGTCGATTCGAAGTGTATATTGCTCTTGCATGAAATATTTAGTTGCCTAATGGAAAAGTAACGCCTACATTAATGCTCAAAGCCCTGTTAGTGAGGTTACTTACGCCTAATGCAGGCTTTGTAATATCAGATAAACCAACTGCATAGCGAACATCAAAGATGAGCCAATTACCGCCTGCTTCGTTAAATTTATAGTGAAATCCACCACCCGCAAGTACGCCAAAATCAGTTGTATTATATACTCCTTTAACATCTGTTTCTATGCTTCCTACTTTGTTTTTGGCTGTCATCAGCACTGCCGCATAAGGTCCTAAAATTACTTTGGTACGAAATCTATCGCCGCCTTGTCCAAAAAAGTAATTGATATAAATAGGTATATCTAAGTAATTTAGCTTTACAAAAGAGTTAAGCGCAGGAGATGTTCCTTTTTGCGAATAGTTAATCTCGGCAGCCATCGCCCAATGCTCGTCTATGCTGTATAAGCCTACCGCACCGAAATTTAGCCCTGCTTTATAGTTATTAGACCCCGAACCTCCCGCAGCTACATTGCCACCCCAATTTGACAAATTAAAACCACCACGCAAGCCTATCGATACTGTTCCAGACTCTTGGCTATATGCTTGGGAAGCAAGTAAGGTAAGTATTGTAAAAATAAGTCCTTTTAGGATATTCATTTGATTTATATGTTTGGTTATGAAATTACGTTGAAAGATGACATTTTTTTCTGAGTTTTTAAGCATACAAAAGTAACAACTATAATTAATTTCTCAAATTAAATTTTAATTATGCCATATTTGGATTTTGGAATGATTTTAGATAATTTCTTTTTACCACGCGTATTTTCCCCTTATTTCATGCACTCATTTATCACAATCCTAAGCAAATGAAAAGGGGACTATTTATCATACTTGTTGTTATACTTGCTTCAAATTTCCAGTTACTCAAAGGGCAGTCTGCTCGCCTTGCCGACTTGCAAGATGCCTTGTTGTTTTCCAATAAACGCAGTTTTGATGCCGTACTTATGCAAATGCAGCCTTTGATAGACTCGCTTGATTTTCTTACCGCCCAAGAAGAACTAAAGAAAACAATAGAAACTTGCACCAAATTGGCGCATCGCCGCTTCGCCCTTCCGCAAGTCTATGATATGCTTGCAAGGCAATGTCAACAGCACAACCGCCCCGATTTGGCATTGGAATACTATCTGAACAGCATAGAAACGTATGAGAAAGAACAGTTTGCGCAAGCCTTAGCGCACACCTATTATCGCATTGGGTTTATGCACTTTGCGGCAAAACACTATGCAAGAGCCGACAGCTACTTGCATAAAGCACTCAAAACTGCACAAGACTCTTTGGAGGGCAGACAGGTCATCAATGCTTATAATGCCATTGCCTTATGCTATAAAGACGCAAAAAATTATACACTTGCCAATAAATATTTTGATAAAGCCTTAAAAATAGCTCAAAGCAAGCAAGACAGCATTTGGATAGGTATGGTATATAACAGCCTTGGGAACACCTATGCCGAAGAAAAATCGTACTCAGAGGCTTTACCGTATTTTGAGAAAGGATTAAAGATAAATATTGCTTACGGCGGAGAAACCGAAAACATCGTGAATATGCAGAACGCCATAGCAGAATGTTACCTTAGACTGAATGAGCCAAACAAGGCAGAAAAATACTACCTCATAGCCCAAAAAACGGCGGAAAAAGCCCAAATACACTTTGGTTTGTCGCAAGCCTATCACGGACTCGCCCAAATAAATGCCAACAAAGGCGATTTTAGAAGGGCATATTATTTTCAAAATTTGCACAAAAAAATCACTGATGCTATCAGTTTGGCTTCAAAAAACACAGCTATCTTGGAAATGCAGCACAAGTTTGACGCAGAAAAAAAGGAAATAGAAATTCAACTCTTAAATATATCTGTAGAAAGGTATCATGCCCAGCAAATAGCTCTTATTTTTAGCTTGGTGCTATTAGGCATTGTCGGCTGCCTACTCTTTTTGAGCTATCGCAAAACACAAAAAATCAAGCAACTCCTCCAGCTTCAGGAAATAGAACTACAGCAGCAGCAAGAGCTAATTTCGCAGCTACAATGATAAAAAATTATTACTTTTGCGAATGAATTTTTTACTTGTAGTAGTAGGAGCAACGGCAGTTGGGAAAACAGACTTAGCCATTCGCCTCGCCCAGCACATCGGTACTGATATTATTTCGGCAGATGCTCGGCAGTTTTATAAAGAAATGAGTATAGGCACAGCCAAACCAACAGCAGAGGAACTTGGCTTGGTAAAGCATCATTTTATCGACTCCCATAGCATAGAAGACCAATATAACGCAGGGCTTTTCGAAAAAGAAGTACTGGGTTTATTAGAAACACTTTTCAGAGAAAAAAAAATGGTGGTTCTGGTAGGTGGTTCTGGAATGTACGTAAAAGCAGTTTGCGAAGGATTGGATACGATGCCTACGGTGCTGCCCGAAACAAGAAACATATTACAGCAAGAATTTGATGAATATGGCTTAACCCATTTACTTGCAGAGTTAGAAAGCAAAGACCCCGATTATTATCAGACTGTCGACAGGGCAAATCCTCAACGTATTCTGAGGGCGTTGGAAGTGATACGTTCTACGCAACAGCCCTATTCCTCTTTCCGCAAAGGCGAACAGGCACTTAACCCAAATCCAAGAAATTTTTGCACGATAAAGATAGGCTTGGCACGCCCAAGAGAAGAACTTTATGCACGCATAGACAGCCGCGTGGACAAAATGATAGCAGAAGGTTTGCTTGATGAAGTAAGAAATCTGACACCATTTAAGAACCTAAATGCTTTACAAACAGTTGGTTATAAAGAAATATTTGACTTCTTAGACGGCACACAAGATTGGCAAGAAACCCTGCGGTTGCTCAAGCGAAATACCCGACACTATGCCAAACGTCAGCTTACTTGGTTTGGCAAAGATTCGGAAATAGCATGGTTCGCCCCCCACCAATTTGAAGACATAATAGAGTACGTAAAAAATAAATTAGAAAAAAATCAAAAAAATTAGCTACATAAATAAAAATCGTTTTATTTTTGAGAATAAATAGCAGATGTAATACATTTGCCTTTTAAAATCTAATAGAATTAAGACACTCAAAAAATATGACTTCACCTGCCGTTGATTTGGTAATGTTAGTCGATGACAACGATACTGATAATTTTATCAGCAAGCGCATCATTGAGCTTACAAAGTTTGCTAAACGTATTGAGATTAAAAACTCAGGAAAAAGTGCGTTGCAGTACTTAGAGTCAGAGAAAGACAATGATGTGAACTTGCCTGATTTGATATTTTTGGACATTAATATGCCCATCGTAGATGGCTTTGTGTTTTTGTACGAGTTCGAGAAATTTCCCGACAACATAAAGCAAAAAAGCAAGGTAATCATTTTGTCAAGTTCTGATAACAAGAGAGATATTGATAGGATTGTGAACAACAGCTATGTAATCAAATTTATTACAAAACCGCTCACTGATGAGGTATTGAAAGATTTGAAAAGCATTTTATTCAAATAGTATCACTTTCTTAACAAAACAAACCGCAAACTCTGCTGATTTTGCGGTTTGTTTTGTTTTTATAAACTTTTGAGTAGGTCGCACAAATTATACTCTTCGTCTATGTCTATATAAACTTCTTTTTTAGCTTTTTCAAACCATTTCATGAGCAGGTTAGATTTATTTTCTTCCTCTGCCAAGCTATTGATTTTTTGCCAATCATCTTTTAAGTTTAAGTAGTGCGGCGGCATACGAGAAACGTAATACAAGATACGCATAGCTTGTTTTTCATCGGGCGTTCTGAACTCCATAGGCTTAGAAACTTGTCCTACTTTCATGCTTTCCAAAGTCATAAAAACGCCATAACCTAATATTTCAGTATTATCTACGGCTATTTTGGTTTCGCCGCTTTCGGGATTGCTTAGTTTTCCACCTTTTGACCTTGTCGCTTTATCGTCTGAAAATTCGCGTGCGGCATCTTCGAACTTGATGCTGTCTTTGGAAATAAGATTGTGAATACTATCCAAAAACACTTTGGCATCTTCCATGTCTTGCGCCGTAGGTAACGGTCTTAGCAAAATGTGCCGAGAGCGATGCCTATTTCCTTGTCTTTCAAGCAACTGAATGAGATGCACACCAAAATCAGACTCTATGGGTTCTGAAATTTGCATAGGTTCTAAGGAAAATACGGCCGCTTCAAACGGCGGAACTAACTCGCCTCTGCCATGCCAGCCCAACTCACCGCCACGAGCTGCCGAACCCAAATCTTGGGAGTGCTTGCCCGCCAATTCCTCAAAACTTCCTCCTGCCAATATCTCTTTCTTGTACTCCAGCAGTTGTGCTTTTGCCTTGTCTTTCTCCGATTTGCTCACTTTTGGGAAACGAACTATCTGAGCCACCTCTACTTCGGCGGGCAAAAACGGCAAGCTATCTTTGGGAATATTGGCAAAAAAATTTTTCACTTGACGAGGGGTAATTTTCACCTCATCTGTGATTTTTTTACGCATCGTCTGTACTGTTAGCTGTTCTGCTATCTGTGGGCGAAGCTCTTCTTTGAGTTGCGAAACAGTTTTGCCGAGCGTTTTTTCCAATTTTTCCGCCGAGCCATACTGCCCAACAAAATAATCCATACGCCTATCTAACTCCAAATCTATTCGCGGCTTATCCACCGTTACGGAGTCTATCTCAGCTTTGGCAACCATTACTTTATTTACTATCAGTTGCTGTAATAGATAGCAGTGAATATTCTCTGGAAGGTTTTTTTCTTGCTCCAGCAAATTAAGATAGGCTTTTTCCAAGTCAGACTTAAGAATAATCTCATTATTAATCCTTACAATAATTTTCTCGACCACGGCAGGTTGCTGTGCATACAAACATTGTGTAAATATTCCTAAAAATAGGGATAAAGACACCAAAAATATTTTTTTCATTCTTACGATTTATTATTACGCTAAAAGTTAATTCACGTTTATTTCGGCATAAGCCAATGCTAATTAAAAATTTCTACGGTTTTCTCTTTTTCGGCTTTGTCCAGTACTGCATCCTCGTATTTGTCTTGCAATTCTATTTTCCGCTTATTGAGGATAATATCTATAATTTTACCACGCAGGTACGTCAAAGGCGAAATTTGGTCAGCTATTTTGTACTCAACTATTTTGAGGAAATAAAAAAAATCCTCCTCTGCTATTTCCAAGTTTTTACTTTTACTTAATAACTGTACTCTGTTTGGCGTGTTTACGAAAGGTGTCCCCACTATCATCTCCTCAAAATCAATCCAAGTAGTATCACTTATCACGCGCACCTCTGCAAAACTGTAAGCATAAGATTTCACTTCTTCTAAGGCATTGCCGTTATCAGAACGCAACCAACCTCGCAATTTATCTAATTTACTTGCATTTTTGGGTACTTTGAGCAGCACTCCTTTGACGATATTCTGCTTTAATTCAAAATTGCGTTGGTTCTCTTTGTAGTACGTTTCTATTTGGGCTTGGGTAACAACTGTATCCAAATTTTTCTCTATAAAACTTTTCTGATAGGCATAAATAAGCAGTTGGTACTTATATTCTTGCACCCGCTTATCTATCTCGTTCATGTCTATCGTAGTATTGTTTTGAGCCTCATGCACCAAAAGTTGTTCTTTTACCCACGAATCTATATACCGTTGTGCAACATCTACGCTATCTTTTGGGCTGGCTCCGTTGGTAATGCTCTGCAAATCTTTGTGATACAGATAAATATCGTGTACACGGGCTACAGGCTTTGTTTTCACCTCTTCACCATCAGCAAACAGTCCACAAGAAATCAAGATAAAAGCCTGAAAAACAATTAATAAAATATAAATATGCTTCATCATTTGGCAAAAATAATAAAACCTAATGAAAAGATATGATTCTTTGCTATTTTTGTAACTTATTCGTTCAAATTTTGCTTTAAGTAATAAAACAAAAATAACCGCCCCAACCCCAACCCTTCCCCAGAGGGGAAAGATTTAGATAGGGGCAAAAGTGCTTTTTAATTTGTTCAATTACTTACGCAAGAAAGTAATATAATCAATACTTCTATGAAAAATATTTCCAGATGGGTAGCTTTTATTGCCTTGTTTTGCTTGCCTTTTGCTGCCCGTTCGCAGTCTGTTCTCTCGCAAGGAAATTTCTATAAAGTAGCAGTTCCTAAGCATGGCATCTATAAAATAGACCTAAGCACACTTGTAGCTATGGGCATTCCTGCGAGTGGCTTAGACCCCCAAACAATCCAAATTTTTGGCAACGGCGGTGGAATATTGCCACAGGCAAATAGTGCTTTCAGAAATACTGACTTGGTGGAAAACGCTATTTTTATAAGTGGTGAAAATGATGGAAAATTTGATGAAAACGACTACATTTTGTTCTATGCCGAAGGAGCAGACCGCTTTATTCCAGACTTTGCGCAGCAAATCTTTCGGCGTGAAGAAAATTTTTATGACGAAAACAATTACTACTTCCTGACTTTTGGGCAGAAAAAAGGCAAAAGAATAGCCAGCAGAGCCAACGGAACGCAAAGTACGACTACTATCAATAGTTTTGATGATTATGCTTTTCACCAAACAGCAAAAAGAGACCGTTTTAGCATCATAGAATCGGGGCGAGTTTGGTTTGGGGAAAAATTTGATTTCAATACCGAACAAAGTTTTAACTTTGACATGGCAGGCATTTCCCCAAGCAGCAGCCTACGCATTAGTTCTTCCTTAATGGCAAATTCGCCAGTCAGAACTAATTTTTCTATCTCTTTGAATAACACTGAAATAGGCGTTCAAAATATGACTTCCGTACCTCAGGGCATCTATGCAGTACGCGGAACAATCGCCGAAAATCTTTTCTCGGCTGCTAATATTTCTACAAATGCACTCAACATAAAAATAAAATACAATAAGAACGGAGAAACCTCAAGCTACGGTCATTTGCTTGGGCTTGGCATCCATGCCAATCGTAAATTGCAACTCTATGGCAAGCAAACTCGCTTTCGCTCTTTCCAAAGTGCAAGGCTACAAAACGTTGAATTTCAGATAGAAAGCAACAATAACGATTTAACTATTTGGGATATTTCTAACCCTTTGAACCCCATCAAACAAGAATTTGCCCAGAATGGAAACAATGCCAATTTCAAAGTAAATACCAATAATTTACTCAAAGAATTTGTACTTTTCCAAGGAAGCGATTTTGACAAACCTATTTTTATAGAAAAGATAAAAAACCAAAATTTGCAAGCCTTGGAAACACCAAACTTGCTCATTATCACTCCTGAAGTATTTTTGACAGAGGCAAATAGATTAGCAGATTTTCGCAGAAAAAATGACAAATTGAAAGTGCAAGTAGCTACTATACCACAGATTTATAATGAATATTCTTCTGGTAAACAAGATATTAGTGCTATCCGAGATTTCATAAGAGCATTGTATAACAAGCAAGCAAATTCCAAAGATTTAAAATATGTATTACTCTTTGGCGATGCCTCTTACGACTACAAAGACTACCTGCCCGACAATACAAATTTTGTCCCTACTTACCAATCAAGAGAGTCATTGCACCCTCTTTTTAGTTATGCTTCTGACGATTTTTTTGGATTTCTCGAAGACAGAGAAGGCGAATGGCAAGAAACCGAGGCGGGCAATCATTCCTTAGATATTGGCGTAGGTAGGCTTCCCGCCAAATCTGACAGAGAAGCAAAAATCATGGTAGATAAGCTAATACATTATGCAAGTGTTTCATCATTAGGAGATTGGAGAAAGCAGGTCGTTTTTGTGGCTGATGATGGAGATGGCAATGACTACCAACTCCAAGCAGAAAAACACGCCGAGAAGTTAGAAAAAAATGATGGTGTCTATAACATAGAAAAACTCTATATCGATGCCTATCCCAAAGAACTGACCGCCAACGGCAAGAAATCACCCGCATTAAGGCAGGAGATAAACCAAACTATCCAAGATGGAACACTGCTCATGAATTATATAGGACATGGGGCTATTACGGGCTGGGCTTCCGAATCTATTTTGGACATTACGCAGGTAAGTAGCTGGCAAAACTTAGACAGATTACCCCTACTCGTAACGGCAACTTGCGAGTTTGGACGTTTCGACAGACCCCGACAAACAGCAGGGGCAGAATATGCGATGATAAACCCAAACGGCGGTGCTATAGCTTTGGTAACTACCACAAGACCTGTATTTTCTGATGCAAACTATATCATTAATGATGCTTTTTATGATATCGCTTTTACAACGCTTAACGGCGAAATGCCAAGACTTGGTGATATTCAGCGTATTACAAAAAACAATAGCCTAAGAGATGTAAATAATCGCAATTTCTCACTTTTGGGCGACCCGTCTATGCGGCTCGCCTACCCACAAGAGGACATTGTGATTACTAACATCAAAAACACACAAAGTCAGTCTATTGAGATACTGAGGGCATTAGAAAAAGTAACAATTAGCGGCGAAGTAGTTGCAAATCGCTCTACAGATACCAATTTTAATGGCACGCTATTCATCAATATTTTTGATAAGCCAAGCACTTTCAAAACTTTTGGTGATGAAGCACCGCAAATGACGTTCAATCAGAAAGTTCACTCGCTTTTCAAAGGAACGGCATCTGTCAAAAATGGCAAATTTGAGTTTAGCTTTGTAGTACCAAAAGATATAGACTATGCCGTAGGTAGCGGAAAAATTAGCTTTTATGCCCAAGATAATCAAAGAAATTTAGATGCAAGTGGCTATAAATCTGATATTTCCATAGGAGCAACTACCACAAATATTGTAGCAGACAATCAAGCCCCGCAAATGGGTGTATTTATGGATAATGAGTCTTTCATTTCGGGGGGAACGGTGAAACCTAATACCACACTCATTGTTAAACTTTCAGATGAAAATGGCATCAATATTTCGGGAGCGGGCATCGGGCATGACATTACCGCTACGCTAAATGGCAAGCAAATTTTTGTACTGAACCGCTTTTATAAATCTGAAAAAGATGATTTCAGAAAGGGAGAAGTGCGTTTTGACTTCCAAAACCTTCCCGACGGCAAGTATTCGTTGGTGGTAAAAGCATGGGATACTCACAACAACTCAACTATCCAAACGATTGAATTTATCGTAGAAAAAGAATCTTTTACCTTGAGTAATGTTAAAAATTTTCCAAATCCATTTACAGATGAAATCAGTTTTTCCTTTACGCACAATCGCATAGGTGAAGACTTGGATATTAGGATAGAAATTTATAATACTGTGGGCGCACTCGTAAAAACCATAGAAAGGTACGACTACAACGCCCGCAGCGAGGTGGAATCTATTATTTGGGATGGGCTTGGCGAAAATAGAAGTAGGGTAGCTTCGGGCATCTATGTCTATAGAATGATAGTAAATGCCACTATTTCAGGAGCTTCCCAAGAATACAGGGGGAAAATTTTAGCATGGTAACACACTTGTCATTTGTTTTGCGAACATGAAACTAACAAAAAGTTTTACATTACCCTTGCTGATAGTATTCGTTTTTTGGGCTATCCGTTTGGCAGAAATACACACAAATATTCAGTTTACTTACCTATTTGGTTTGTATCCGCGTACACTTTTTGGCTTACTTGGTATTCTTAGTTCGCCTTTTGTGCATGGAAATTGGTTTCATTTACTCTCTAATGCTGTTCCGTTTACCATTTTAGGCGGAAGTATTTTATTTTTTTACCCACTATTGGCTAAAAAAGTCATTTTTTATATCTATTTGCTTACGGGCATGAGTGTATGGCTATTTGCGCGCCCTTCGTTCCATATAGGCTCAAGCGGTTTGGTGTATGGTTTTGCTGGTTTTCTATTTTTTAGCGGTGTTTTTAGGCGAGATATGAAATCTATCTCTATAGCTTTGGCAGTCGCCTTTTTGTATGGCGGCTTGGTAGTAGGCATTTTCCCTACTGAGTCCGATGTATCTTTCGAATCGCACCTTTTTGGAGCCATCTCAGGAAGTATTTGTGCTTTTGCCTATAAGAATATCAAAGAAGATGAGGAAGAAAGCCCTCAAAAAGAAGTGAGTAACAATGTCGTTTTTGAGGGGTACAGAAACATCGAAGGGAAAAAATATAGATATGTATTCAAACCAGAAAAATAATTTATATCCTGTCAAATTGCCATATTTCCAAAATTTGGTGCTAAATTCGCAACGTAGAAACCAAATTATAGGCTTTTTGTTCTTAGTTTTTTTATCGTATTAAATTAATAAACAAGAAGTTACATTAAAAAAATTTGAATAAATTATCAGTAAAATCACTTTCAATTTATTCCTCATAACTCAAAGAAAAAAATGGATAAGAACCAAACCATTGGCATGGTGATGATTTTTGTAATGTTATTTGTCTATTTGACATTTTTCAGTCCAGAACCTCCACCACCCGATACCGCAAAACAAATTACTACGGAAAAAACAGACAGCGTTTCGCAAAGTCAGTCAAAAACAGATACAAGTGCGCTTGCTTCTGTGCAGAATGATTCACTCTTGAAAGAAAAAATGGGCTTTTTTGCCTTAGGCATGAAAGGCACAGACGAAAGTGTAAGCATTGAAAATCAGGATATTAAAATTACCTTTGGGAGTTACGGAGCAAAAATAAAAGAAGTATTACTCAAAAACTATGTAACATTCCAGAAAAAACCCCTCGTACTCATAGATGAAAAAAGCAGTAAGATAAGTGCGAAAATCCAGACATCAGTAGGCGAAATAGCACTGAATAAGCTACATTACAGCGTAAAGAAAATAAGCGACACAGAGGTTGCATTTATCATTAGCACAGATGCACAAAACACTGTTGAGCAGCGTTTTAGCTTAGGGGAAACGGGGTTTGTAGTAGGCTATAAGCTAAATATGGTAGGTGCGCCACAGGCACTGCTGAAGTCTGACAAATTGGCATTTGATTGGACTGATGAAGTAAAGAAATTGGAAAAAGACATGGCTGTTTCCCGCCAATCTACGACCATCAACTATTATATGCCCCAAGATGAGCAGTTTGAAACACTTTCAGAAACTGCTACAGAGTTAGAAGAAGCTACGGCAGAAACTCCTGTCCGTTTTGTAAGTTTAAAACACAAATTTTTTAATACTTCTATCATCACAGATGGCACTTTTGCAAGCACAAAAGTAATAAGCAACCCTATGGTAGCAGCTGACGTAGTAAAACAGTTATCTACCTCTTTAGAAATTCCAATAGCAGATTTGGGCGACAAGGGCAAAAATATTCGCTTTTATTTTGGACCGAATGAATACAAGATTTGCGAAGCAGTAACACCAAATTTCCAAAGAAACGTATATCTGGGCTGGGGATTTTTTACGCAGGTAAACAAGTACCTCATCATGCCCTTATTCTCTGTCTTAGAGAAAGTTACAGTAAACTATGGTATCGTTATTTTGCTCCTTGTGTTGGTAGTAAAATTGGTACTTTTGCCCCTACAGTACAAGTCTTATGTGGGCATGGCAAAAATGAAAGTTTTGCAACCCCAAGTAAACGACATCAGGGCGAAATATACAGACCCACAAGACATGAACGCACAGCAGGAAATCATGAAGTTCTACGGCAAAGCTGGCGTAAGTCCGCTAAGTGGCTGTATTCCATTGGTTTTGCAGATGCCTGTCTTTTTATCTCTGTTCAACTTCTTCCCTAATGCTATTCAGTTGCGTCAGAAAACGTTCCTTTGGGCAGACGACCTTTCCTCTTACGATTCTGTTTGGGATTTTGGTTTCAGTATCCCGTTTTATGGCGACCACCTGAGTATGTTTACCTTGCTTTTTACCCTGTCGCAGTTGGCTTATACCTACTATAACAATCAGATAACTGTATCTATGCAGCCGCAAATGAAGGTAATATCCTACGTAATGCCTGTGATGTTCATCTTTTTCCTGAACTCATTTGCATCTGGGCTTACTTATTACTACTTCGTTTCCAACATGATCACCATAGCACAGCAAAATCTAATTAAGCGTTTTGTAGATGACGACAAACTGCTCGCTGCTATTGCCGAAAAGCAAAAGCAAAACGAAAACAAAAAGCCTTCTTCTTTCCAACAACGTCTTCAGGATGCGATGAAAACGCAGCAAGAAAGTGCGAAAAACAAGACAGAGGAGAAAAAAAGCGTGAAAGATAGACTGAAAGACAAAAACAAAAAAGATGACGACAAAGGCTAAGATATGTATAAAAAATCTTGTCTGATTCTTTGAGCAAAATCAAAAAAGCACCTAAAAAATAGGTGCTTTTTTGATTTTATTAGGTATGCCTTGCTCTAATTCTTAGATTTAATACGTTTTTGTCATTTCGGCATCTATGCAAATCACAAAATTGGCTAAGTTGAAAGATTCACTTTTCAGCACGCTCACGTCTTCCTGCTCTACCGAGGAAATCGTTACTATTTTTAAGTTTGGTTTATAACTATTTAGATACCAAACAATTCCCTCAAATTTATCGGAGTGAAAAGCCCCATGAAAATGTAATAATGTTTTATCTTTTTTCCAATTCTCTACTATCTTATATGCCATTGTCGCATCCTTGCTTGCCTGTGCATAGACGATATTCCAGCCATTTGTGCCGCCATGCCCGCCGCCCATCATCTTATACATACTTTGGTAAGTAGCCAGCGTAGTATCCATCTTGATAGGCATAGGAGCTATCAAACTTGTTGCTTTCCCATCTAACTTAGTAAGTGCCTCAAAGCCGCCGCCCGCTACCATGCTTGCATAGCGTCTTGGAATATTGGAAGCTACGAAAGGAATTTTGTTTTGCTTTGCAAACTCCACCAAAGGTCTGTAGTCCGTCTTGTAATTATTCCAAAGTTTTGACTCTTTCTCAAAATTAGCTTCTTTGATGAATCCGCTAAGGTATTCATTCAGCACTAATTGATTGTCCGTTTCAAACATTTCGGCAGCTAAGACCAGATTTGCTCCTTTTTGCTTAAACAAATCTTTGGTCAGCTTGAGCTGTAGCCAATGGCAAATAGGGTTATTGTGCAGTTCTCCAAAAAGAACAATATCTGCATTCTGTGCTGCTTTTAGCAGTTCGGCATAGCTTGTTTGTTTGCCCTCTTTCTCATACAAAAGATACGCAGGTTTGTCATTTTGCATAGCAAATAAGCTAAAAAAAGAGAGTAGAAAAAAGTATTTTTTGAAGTTACGCATTTTTATTTTTTTATTCTTCCATTCCTAATCTTTGTGCAATTATCTTTTCAGCATACAGCCTGACGGGTTCATATTTGATTCTCTCCAGAATATCGTCAGCGAAGGCAAAAACAAGCATCGCCCTTGCCTCTCCCTCGCTAATACCGCGCGAACGCAAGTAAAAAAGTGGTTCTTCGTCCAACGCCCCAATCGTGCAACCATGCGAACACTTTACGTCATCTGCCCATATCTCCAACTGAGGTTTTGTATTGGCTTTGGCTGTGGGAGAAAGCAAAATATTTCGGTTAGATTGGTACGCATTTGTTTTCTGTGCATCCTGCCTTACAAAGATTTTTCCATTGAAAATGCCAGAAGATTTTTCATCTAACAAGCTCTTATACAGTTCGTTACTTTGTGAGTTTGGCATAGCATGGTCGACGGCAGTATGGTTGTCCACATGGGTACTTCCCGTAATGGCACATAATCCATTCATATACACATCGCAGTTTTCTCCGTTCAGCTTGATATTCAGATTATTGCGTATCAATTTCCCACTCAAAGATACTGTAGTATTATTGAACCTGCCATCTCGCTGCACTACTGCTTGGATAGTGCTTATTTGCGAAGCATTGCTTTCCTCTGTTTGTATTTTATAGTGTTCGCAGTAGGCATTCTCTGCCACATAAACTTCTGTTACAGTATTTGTTAAGGTCGAAAAAGGTGTATTTGTACTATTAAAATGCTCTATCACAGTTAGGCTACTATTTTTACCTACAATAATCAAATTTCGTGGGTGGCAAATTACGTCAGTAGCACTTGCATCTGCTATAAAATGCAGAATAACAGGCAGTTTTACCTCTGTTTTGTTAGGCACATGAATAAAAACACCTTCTTGAGCAAAAGCTGTATTCAAAGCCACAAAAGCCTCTTTTTCGTAAGTAGCATATTTAGAGAAATGCTGCTCAATTAGCTCGCTATGTTCCCTGTAAGCCTGAGATAAATTACTAATAATCAACTCATTACTTGGTGATACAATATGAGAAAGTGCAGAAATATACTCTCCATTTACAAATACCAAGATATTCACATCTTTTTCATCATATTGATTGATGAATTGAGTATATTTATGTGTATATGAAGAAGTTGCTATATTTTTATTGCCTAATTGATAAGTTTTATTTACCAAATTTTTCAGATTGGTATATTTCCACTCCTCATGCTTTGGCGTAGGCACATCTAACTTAGAAAATTTATTAAGAGCCGACTCCCTAATTTCGTCAATGTGAGCAGGGCTATTTACTTCCTTTTTGAATGTTTCAAAATGAGTAATGATATTTTCTTTGAAATCCATTTTAATTTTTTGTTGGCTAAAATGTATCGTTCCTTGAAATAACAGTATTTAGCATATTATTTTTCGCCTGTAGGCGAAATAATGCTTGAAATTTAGGCTAAAACTGAGTTTTCTTCTTTTATCCAGTCATATCCCTTTTCCTCTAACTCCAAAGCGAGTTCCTTTGTGCCAGATTTTACGATTCTGCCCTTATAGAGAACATGAACATAATCAGGGACAATATAATCGAGAAGTCGCTGATAGTGAGTTACTAAGATAACTGCATTGTCTTTGTTTTTGAGGGTATTAACGCCATGCGAAACGATACGAAGTGCGTCAATATCTAAGCCTGAATCAGTTTCATCCAAAATAGCCAATTTGGGTTCTAACATTGCCATTTGGAAAATTTCATTCCGCTTCTTCTCTCCGCCCGAAAAGCCTTCGTTTAGCGAACGGCTTAGCAAAGACTGGTCGATGCTGACGAGTTTCATTTTTTCCTTCATCTGTTTCAAAAAATTCACTGCATCAAGCGGATTGAGTCCTCGGTACTTGCGAATGGAGTTTACAGCCGCTTTTAGAAAGTTTGTATTGCTCACGCCCGGAATCTCTACAGGGTATTGGAATGCCAAAAATAAGCCCTCGCCTGCTCTTTCTTCTGGGGCAAGTTCGAGGAGGTCTTTCCCGAAAAATTCCACTTCTCCGCCAAGCACTTCGTAGTCTTCGCGCCCCGCTAATACGGAAGCCAATGTGCTTTTTCCTGAGCCGTTAGGACCCATAATCGCATGGACTTCTCCCGCTTTTACTTCTAAATTGATACCGTTTAATATTTTCTTATCGCCAATAGCGACCTCCAAGTTTCTAATACTTAACATGAGTTCCGTTTTTGTAATGATTTAAAAAAGTATGCAAATTTCATAAATAATTTAGAATTATTCTAAATATTCTTTTTTTTATTAACATAATCTATGAATTTATTGTTTAATGAAAGCTATAAAAAATTAAAATTTGTTTCACAACAAACGAAATTCTACCTTTATAGGATTAATTTATAAATAATTTACATGATAAATAAATATCAAAAACTTATCAAATCTTTGCATCAAAAGAAATTTCGGAGTTCGGAAAATCTTTTTTTGGTGGAGGGTGGAAAAAGTATTTTAGAACTATTTAGTGCTGAAAACAATTTCAATAAAATAAGTATTCAGGCTCTTTTTTATACAGAGCATTTTGCTCAAGAAAACCAAGAATTATTGCCACTTTTCCAAAAACAGGTTGCTCATAGTGAATTGGTTACGCAAACTATATTACATTCCGTTGGCACACTTCAAACTAACGAAAATGCAATTGCCGTTGCCAAAATGCCTGCTAACTTTCCTTTGAAAGTAGAGAACGAAATGGTGCTTGCCTTAGCCGACATCAGAGACCCTGGCAACTTAGGAACTATCATCAGAATAGCTGATTGGTACGGCATCAGGAAGTTAATTTGTTCGGAAACAACCACAGATTTCTATAGCCCAAAAGTAATAGCCGCTTCTATGGGTTCTTTTCTTAGGGTCAAGCCTTTTTATTGCGATTTGGCTCAATACCTTGCTATGCAAACAGATATGGGTATTTATGGAGCGTTCCTCAAAGGGAAAAATATTTATGAGCAGAAGTTTGAGCAGCGTGGCATTATCGTCATTGGCAACGAGTCAAACGGTATTCCCGATGACTTGGTAGGCTATATTCCAAACAAAATCACGATTCCTCGCTTTGGCGAAGCCGAATCGCTCAATGCGGGTATAGCAACGGCTATCATCTGTGATAATTGGCGAAGGGGAGCATGAGGAGTTATGAGTTATGAATTATAAATTATGAATTATTTTTATTTTAAGTTATTCATAATAAAGTATTTATAATATAAAAAAGCAAGCATAAAAAATTAATATCACATACTTTATAAAATGAAAATTTATACCAAAACAGGCGACCAAGGACAAACATCGCTCGTGTATGGCACAAGGGTACTCAAAGATGATTTGAGGATAGACGCATACGGTACCGTAGATGAGCTAAACTCTTACATAGGTTTGGTGCGCGACCAAGCTATCAACGAATCTCGCAAAGAAATTTTGAAAGAAATCCAAGATAGGCTATTTACTGTTGGGGCTTCCCTTGCGACTGAACCTGACAAAGACCGCAAAAAAATTCCTGATTTGTACGAAACAGATGTAATTTTTTTGGAGCAGGAAATGGATAAAATGGACGCAGCACTGCCGCAATTACGGCATTTTGTACTTCCTGGGGGGCATGAGTCTGTTTCGTTTTGCCATCTGGCACGCACCGTTTGCCGCAGGGCAGAGCGGCTTTGCGTTACCCTTAGCAAGGAGGAAGAGGTCGATGCTTTGGTTATCAAATACCTCAATCGCCTTTCCGATTATCTGTTTGTCTTATCGCGAAAAATGGCACAAGAACTCAACGCCGAAGAAGTAAAATGGATACCACGAGTAAATAAATAAGCAAATTTACTTGGATTTATGAACAATTTCAAGCCTTTTATTGTATGTTTGGGAGAGAAATAGTCTATACGATTTTGATACTAAAATAAATTAAAATAAGCATGGAAACAATGATAACGAAAAAAACTTCGCTTTTGAGTGAAACAGAAAGCAAGTTGAACAAGCAAGTCCGCATGGAAGGACTTTCTGCTTTTTATTACCTCTCGATGGCTTCATGGTGCGAAACCAAAGGCTACCTTGGGGCAGCTAAGTTCCTTTACGACCATTTTGAGGAGGAGCAAAAGCACATGATGAAGCTCATTCGCTACATCAATGAGGCTGGCGGTCATGCCCTTGCCCCTGAAATTACAAACCTCAAATACGAATATACTTCTTTGAGAGACCTTTTCGAACACGTTTTAGAGCATGAAATTGCTGTAAGCCGAGCTATTAACAATTTGGCAGATTATTGCTTTAGCGTGAAAGATTTTGCTACTTTCACCTTTATGCAATGGTACGTATCGGAGCAAAGAGAAGAAGAAAGTGTCGCAAGACGTATTTTAGAATTCTTTGACATTATCACCGAATCAGGTCAGGGAATGTGGGAAATAGACAAGCAAATAGGCAAAATGGCAGATCAACTGAAAAAAGGGTAAGCTGTTATAAATTTCAACTTTGACAAAGCCTAAAACTTTGTCAAAGTTAGATTTTTCAGACTACAGCCGAGCTAAGTAACTGAATTGTTCCTTTGTCGGCATCTATTTCAGCCTCTATGCCTACAGGAATGGTAAATTGGTTAGGAATATGCCCAATCATAGCTCCGTAAAAAGCAGGAATACCCAAAGGATAA
This sequence comes from Cytophagales bacterium, assembly GCA_004294445.1. Lineage (GTDB taxonomy): Bacteria > Bacteroidota > Bacteroidia > Cytophagales > Thermoflexibacteraceae > Thermoflexibacter. The sequence goes on along the minus strand of REAZ01000006.1, from coordinate 31,929 downwards.
ATAAAATCTCTGTAGATTTCGTCTATTGTCAATGCTCCGTAGCCGCCGTTTGGCTTGCAGTTGGTGCATTTCCCGATAATTATGCCGCTTACTTGGCTTAATATCCCCGATAGTTTGAGTTGGGAGAACATTCTATCTACTCTGTAGGGTTCTTCATTTACCTCTTCTATGAATAGTATTTTCCCTTTCCACTCTGGCAAATAATCAGTACCTACGATACCTGTAAGCACTGAAAGATTGCCGCCTGCCAATATCCCTTTTGCTTTCCCTCCTCTGATAGTTTGTATGCGGTCTTCTGTTTGTACTAAGTTATCTCCTTTGTGCGTGGGGTTTTGCAAAAAAGATGCTTCTTTTTCAAATAAAAGTTTTCTGAAATAGCCAAAAGAAAAGCTATTCCAAGTAGAAACTGCTACAGGTGCATGGAAAGTTACCAAGCCCGTTTTTGTATAAATAGCTAATAGCAAAGCCGTTATATCGCTATAGCCTGTTATGATTTTCGGATTTTTTTTGATGAGGTCGTAGTCCAACTTATCTATGATGCGGGCGCAACCTGAGCCGCCGCGCGTAGTGATGATGGCAGAGATAGATTTATCAGCAAAAAACTGATTGATTTCAGAGGCACGTTCCTCGTCCGTACCTGCCAAATGCCCGTAGCGCGCTTTCAGAAAAGGGCTGTGTTTTACTTTCAGCCCCATCGCCTCCAGTGCTTCAGTAGCAAGTTGGTAAGGCAACTCCTCATAGATAGCTCCTGCAGGACTTATCAGCCCGACTGTATCGCCTGCTTGTAAGGCTTTGGGACGAATTGTGTCTTTTTTTGTATTGGTATTCATGGGATAAGAAATCATAGAAAATGATGATAATGAGAGTGATAAGGCAGAAATGCCCGACAATTTTATAAAATCTCTCCTGTCGATATTCATAAATGGTAAAAGTTTAGATTTTTGCGGCATTCCATACCCTAAATACATTTTTGTAGCAAATTTTGGCTATGTCTTCCTCCGAATAGCCGCGTTTGAGCAATACATAAATCAGGTTAGGATAGCCCGTTACATCTTTAAGTCCTGTAGGGAGTGTGTCGCCAACTCCGTCATAGTCAGAGCCTAAGCCTACATAGTCGATGCCAGCAACCTCTACTACGTGGTCTATGTGGTCAGCTACTTTTTCTACGGTGGTAAAAAGCGAAGGGTTATCTTTGGCAAACTGCTCTATGATGGGTTTAGCAGCCTCATCAGCAGGTTTCAGCCCTTTGCTTTTGAGCAAACTATCCAATTTTGCCCCTAATTTTTTGTTCTGTTTGTTGATTTCCGCATCTAAGAAATCCGAACCAAAATTTATTTGAATTACACCTCCATTTTTAGCCAATAGTTTTATCATATCATCAGACATATTGCGGACAAAATCGGGGGTAAAACTGCGGCAGGACGAATGAGAAGCAATACAAGGGACTTTGCTCAAACGCATTACCTGATAAAAAGTGCTATCGGAAACGTGAGAAATATCGACCATTACCCCTACCCTATTCATTTCCTTGACGACCTCTACGCCAAAAGGACTCAAGCCATTCCAAGTGCGTGTGGTATCATAAGAGGAGTCGCAAATTTGGTTGTCTAAGGCGTGTGTAAGTGTGATATATCGGATTCCTCTTTGGTAAAAATAGGCTATGTTTTTGAGGTCATTTTCCACAGGTGCGCCATTTTCCATGCCCATAGGCAGAGAAATAATGCCTTTTTTGAAATTCGCCTCTACTTCGGCGGGCGTACCAGCAAAAGCAAACTTATCGGGGTGCATTTTTGTGATTCCCTCTATCATGTTAATCAATGTATCTGCATACGCCTTTGCACCGCCCGTTTTTTGCAAATAAGAGGGTATATAAATAGACATAAAAGGGGCATCCAATCCGCCTTTTTTGGCTCGTTCGTAGTCAAAATCACCTATCGGAGAGCTAATAGGAATCCCTAAAAATTCTTTTTCAAAGCGGAAACCTTTGGTAATGAGCCTATAAGGTAAATCTACATGACCATCAGTAATGATGTATTTGTGAGCCAATTCGTCAGCCATTTTTTTAAATTCCTCTTCTGTTTTGGGCTTTTCTTCGGGGGAGCAAGCCGCCATACAAGCTAAGAGAAGGGCAAGAAATAAGTATTGCTTTTTCATAGATATTTGATTTAGTGATGCCGCTAAATTATTAAATTTTGCATAGATTAAAGATTTAAAAAAATCTTTTATTTGAATAAAGATAACTATATTTGTGAATACATTTTTCAGTAAAAGTCTTTTACATCTTAATATCTTATTAAATTTATGGAAGTTGTTATCAATGAAGGTTATGGAAAATTTGGTTATGACACAGAACTAAAAGCAATGTTTCATTATTGGAAAGGCTTTTTGCTTTTGGAAGAAGTAAAACACGTTGCCGAAACAACAAATCCACTCATGAAAGAGTTAGGTTTAGTGAATGTAGTTGCTGACCATACAGAGATGGAACTGTTCAGTGATGATGTTGTTTCCTACATTTCATCTACTTGGATTCCCGAACAAGAAAAAGCGGGCGTAAAAAATATATTCGTAGTTCTTTCGGAAGAAACCTTTGCTAAGTTTTCAGCTGAAGATATGCACGAGCAGGCAAAAGCAACTTCTCTGATAGAAATTAGCCACTTTGGTAATATTAACGATGCAATAGCCGCCGTAAAAAGTAAGAATGCAGCAATCTAAAATACAATGAAAGGGAATAGAGGAGTCTATATAGCACTACTTATCATGTCTTTGTGGTCAATTTCTTTGGCTTTTCTGCTAATGAGCTATTCTGTTAGCTTTCTTTCGCCACTTACCTATTTTTTCATTTTGCTACAGTCGCACCTTTATACAGGCATTTTTATCACCGCCCACGATGCCATGCACAGCGTAGTTTCTTCTAACAAAAAAGTAAATACGTGGATAGGGAGAATCTGTGCTACTATTTTTGCTTTCAATTTTTATGATAACTTACTGAAAAAGCACTACGAGCATCACCGCTTTGTAGGTACGGACAAAGACCCCGACTATCACGGGGGAGGCTTTTGGATTTGGTACTTAAGTTTTGCCAAGCAATATATTAATCTGTGGCAAATACTTCTTATGGCTATTACTTATAATGCCTTAAAGCTATTATTTCCAACAGAAAATGTGATACTCTTTTGGATGCTACCTTCTATCATTTCAACTTTTCAGCTATTTTATTTTGGCACGTATCTCCCTCATAAAGGGGAACACGCACCCGAAAATATACATAAGTCAAATAGTCAGCGTCAGAATCATCTTTGGGCTTTCTTAACTTGCTATTTTTTTGGCTATCACTACGAGCATCACAACTCACCGAGAACGCCTTGGTGGATGCTGCCGCAAGAAAAGGAAAAAGGTATTTTAAAAAATATCATCTGAGGCTCTGTTGGGCTGCACCCAAGTAGCTCTTGTGCTGCGTTGATTTTAGCGAAGCGACTCTATGCAGTCTATTTATTTTGCCAATTAAAAAGCAACGAAAGACTTGGAATTATTTGCTTGATGCGGAGTGCCGCCCAGACCAACCACATTCATTTGATTATCAGGGCAAAAGAAGGCTTCAATTTAAGTGATATTTTAAGAGATTTCAAAAAATTTACTGCCTCTCAAATCATTCGTTCTATGCAGAACGGGGGATATTATTCAGCAAAATAAATTTCGTTTTCCTGTTTTTTCGGAAATCTTTTGAGTATTTTTGCTCAAAAATAAGTTTTCTATTCTGACTATAGCCAGCAACTTTACTATACTGTCTTTTTTATACGAAAACATTATCACCTATTGCTATGTCTTTTTCAGAATTTGTAGATAGAGTGTCCCGATTTGACCAACTCATCAGGCAGGGGCGCACAGGAAACTATCAAAAAACCGCAGACCGCTTAGAAATTTCTAAAAGTACGCTGTACGAACTTATAGAAAGAATGAAGGACATGGGCGCACCCGTAGCGTACTGCCCAATCCGCCAAAGTTATATCTATACCGAAGAGGGAAGGATAGAAATAGGCTTTAAGAAAGCGAATAAATCTGCCCCCCCCCCAGCAAAGCATTGATTAACAATTATTTATGTTTTTCCCTCTCTTTTGGAGGGGGGTAGGGGGAGGCAGTATTTCAAAAATATTTTTTCTCTTCCGAAATTCACGGAAGGCTGGGGCGTACCTTTGTAGGGTACAAATAACGTTAGGAGTGCAAAACAAAATTATTTATCAAACTTTAAAATCGTAACAAAAAATGAAAAATTTAACCTTAGATTCCTACGGCGTTCAGGAGATGAACGAAGGGGAAATGGTGAATGTAGAGGGAGGAATCGCACCTCTGATTATTATTGGACTTATCTGTTTGGCTGCACTTGTTTCATGTTCTGGCGGTCAGAAAAAAGAGGAAGTTCCTCCAGCACCATAAGCAATTATGCGAGTAAGTAGATTCTAAATTAACATAACCTCTTCAAAAAAAGAGGTTATGTTTCAATTCTTACAATTTTCAATATGCTCAAAAAAAAAAACCTATTCATTATAATTAGTATTGTATTGATAGACCAAATTTCCAAAATATTAATAGTTCACTTTTTTAAGATAAATGAAGAATTTAGAGTAATGGGAGAAATATTTAAGATAACCTTTATTCTAAATGACGGTTTTGCCATGAATACTACACTTATAGAAGGGGAATATGGGAAACTCTTATCAAATTTGATGCGTGTATTATTAGTTATTGGTGCATTCTCATATTATTGGTATGAAGTGCGTACAAAATATAGAAGTGAATTTATATTGCCCTGCATTATTGCTTTTTCTGGTGCAATAGGGAACTTAATAGACAATTTTTTCTATGGGCTTTGGTTTGGACTTACCTCTCCCAATGCGCCTATGTTATTTTTACATGGGCAAGTAGTTGATATGTTGCATATTAATATTTGGCAGGGAGAAGTTGCCCAATTAGGAGGTCGCTATTTTACTATCTTCCCAATTTTTAATATTGCTGATTTGGCAATGTTTATTGGGGTTGCTTTCGTTGTATATTACAGCGTTAAATTTGGCAAAAATTATAAGAAAAGCCAATTATAGAATGAGTTTTACATCCCCCACCCTCATCAAACAGCACGACATCACCGACTGCGGGGCAGCCTGTCTTGCCTCTGTATCAGCACACTATAAGCGGTACTTGCCTATTGCTCGTATTCGGCAGTACGCCTCTACGGACAAGCGAGGCTCTAATGTCTTGGGCTTAGTAGAGGCAGCGGATAAGATGGGCTTTCAGGCAAAGGGCGTAAAAGCAACAAAGGAATCTCTTTTCAAAGTGCCAAAACCTACTATAGCTCATGTAATCATAGGGGAGCAGAAGCTACAGCACTATGTAGTCATCTATGAGGTGAGCGAAAAGCAAGTTCGCTACATGGATCCTGCCGATGGCAAGATGCACAAGGAAAGCCATGAAGACTTTGCGAAAATTTGGACAGGGGTATTGCTTTTGCTACTTCCCAAAGAGGAGTTTGAGCAAAGCAATGAAAAAGTGTCTGTCTATGCACGTTTTTGGTTTCTCTTGCGCCCACACCGCAGCGTACTTACCCAAGCATTGGTGGGAGCTATTTTTTATACCATTTTGGGGCTTTCTACCTCTATTTATGTGCAGAAGTTGGTAGATTATGTGATTCCTGATGCGAACCGCAACTTGATGAACCTGATGAGTGTGGTGATGATAGTCTTATTGCTTTTGCAGCTACTCATTGGAACTATGAAAAGCATTTTTACCTTAAAAACAGGACAGCAGATAGATGCACAACTGATTTTGGGATATTATAAGCACCTTTTGCGACTCCCACAGCAGTTTTTTGATACGATGCGGGTAGGCGAGATTATTTCAAGGGTAAATGATGCGGTCAAGATTCGAGTTTTTATTAATGAAGTAGCTATTAGCTTGGCGGTGAATGTGTTTATTGTGCTTTTTTCCTTTGCGCTGATGTTTACCTATTATTGGAAATTGGCACTTGTTACGCTGGCTATTATTCCTTTTTATGCACTTATCTATTTCACTATCAACCAAGTAAATAAAAAAGTACAGCGCAAGCTCATGGAGAATGCCGCAGATTTGGAGGCGCAGTTGGTCGAGTCTCTGAATGCCATGAGTACAGTAAAACGCTTTGGCTTAGAAACCCACGCTAACCTCAAAACAGAAGACCGCTTCATCAAACTATTGCGAACTATCTATCAATCTGGCACAAGTGGTATCTATGCAGGCACAGCTTCCGAGTTTGTTTCTCGTATTTTTACCATTATTATCTTGTGGGTGGGTGCGTACTTTGTGCTTGATAACGTAATTACTACAGGTGAGTTACTCTCTTTTTATGCCATTATTGGCTATTTTACTTCTCCCGCAAGCAGTCTGATAGGCATAAACCGCACTATCCAAGATGCACTGATTGCGGCAGACCGTTTGTTTGAAATCATAGATTTGGAAAGAGAGGAAACGACTAATAAAGTACAGCTTACTACAGACCTGATAGGCGATATTGAGTTCAGAAATGTAAGTTTTCGGTATGGGTCAAGGGTACAAGTATTTGATAATTTGAGCCTTATTTTCCCAAAAGGAAAGATTACAGCCATTGTAGGCGAAAGTGGCTCTGGCAAAAGTACCCTCATGTCTTTACTACAAAATATCTACCCCTTGCAAAGTGGTAGTATTCATATTGGCAACTATAATATCAGGCATATCAGCCATACGAGTCTGCGCCAAACGGTAAGTGTAGTTCCCCAAAAAATAGATTTGTTTAGCGGCTCGGTCATAGAAAACATAGCGATTGGCGACTTTGAGCCTGATATGCAGCGCATTATCCAGATTTGCCAGCTTACAGGAATTATGGAACTGATAGAGCAACTACCTAACGGTTTTGAAACCAAGATAGGCGAAAGAGGCGCAAACCTTTCAGGTGGGCAGCAGCAGCGAATAGCTATAGCAAGGGCATTGTACCGAAAGCCCGAAATACTGATATTAGACGAGGCTACTTCTTCTTTGGACAGTATTTCAGAAAAATATATTCAGCATACTATCAAGCAGTTACGAAAACAAGAAAAAACAATTATTCTCATTGCTCATAGGTTGAGTACAGTCAAAAATGCAGATAAAATTATCGTCTTAGAAAAGGGGAAATTAGCAGAAGAAGGTACACATCAAGAACTTTTAAGTAGGGAAGGAAAGTATTATCACCTTTGGCAGGAGCAGTTTGCACCTGTGGCAGATTTGATGATAAACTAAGAAAATATTTTTTTCTCTTCCGAAATTCTCGGAAGGCTGGGGCGTAACTTTGTAAGGTACAAATAACGTTAGGAGTGCAAAAACAAAACTATTTATCAAACTTTAAAATCGTAACAAAAAATGACAAATTTAACCTTAGATTCCTACGACGTTTTGGAGTTAAACGAAGGGGAAATGAGAGAAACAGAGGGGGGAAGTCCTGCCCTTATTTTTATAGCTACTGCTGCAGTTGGAGGCATCATTGGAAATTTTGCTTGGGATGCTGTCAATAATTGGAATGACTGTGTAAAAGCTTTCAATGAAGGCTGGGATTTAGGAAAGCGTTATTAATTCTGTTTTACAAGTCTTTAACTTAAATAAAACTTTTTAAAATTATGAAACATTTGAATCAATTTGAGGAATTCAGTGTGAAAGAGTTGAGTTTTGAAGAAATGAAGCGTATTAATGGAGGTGAGGCTTCACCTGCAACGAAAGCAGTATTTGAGTTTTGCGGTTTTGTTGCTGCAAAGATAGATAGTTTTATTACTTATTGTGGTCAAACTATAGCTCAAGGTCAAGGAGGATGGCTGACAGTACATCATTAATATAGCTTATTCAGATTCATTTGAAGCCTTATTAGATTGGTAAGGCTTCAAATTTTAATAAAAAAATTATTTATGAAAAAAAAGTATCTTCTTTTATTTGTATATACTATCATAGGTGCCTTCATAGGAAGTATATTATTTGAGTTTTGTAATATTATCATATTAATTTATAGTGATAATTTTCAAGGTTTTGCTTATCATATAAGCAAAGGCTTTTGGTATCGCTTTTTATTCTCTATACCATTTTCGTTTCTATTTATTATTTGCTTCATTAAAAAGCGAAAAAACAAAAACTTAAATGTTTAAAATCATGCAAATCTATAACATAAAAATAAAGAATAGTATCATTTATTACTTAGAAAACATACATAATAAAATCAAAACTGTCCCACTAATTTTATTTATCTGCTTTTCTTTGATTTATACTTTATGTGTTCCTTACATTTTAGTACATATTTTAGATGCTATTGGATTAGAAGATAATAGCTTTGAAGAGTCTTATTTATCCAAACTACCGCTTTATAGACGATTATTAATAACAGGACTAATTGCACCCTTGATAGAAACCTTTCTATTCCAGTATCTAATTATTAATATTCTACAAAAAATTAAAATTTTGCAAAAATTACCATTAGCTATCATCATTATTTCTGCCTGCTTATTTGCTTCCACTCATATTTATAGTTTGAGATATATTTTAGTTTCATTTTTAGTTGGATTTTATTATGCGTATGCCTACATAATCAAACAACATGAAAAATTCCCTATATTCTGGCTTATAGCAATTATTCATAGCTTACATAATTTAGTTGCAACTCTAATTTTGACTTCTGAATGATTTTCCTACAATTTATAATAAATATGACTCCAATTAATCTATCAAATAGTTATAAAAAAATAATATTTCTATTCATCATATTATTTTTGTCTGTGTTTATTTACGTGATTATCAATGATATAAAAATTGGTAATTTGAAAACAAATGAAGTTTGTTTTTTCGTCATAAATCTACTTTTGGTATTATTGGTATTTTGCAAGGAAAAAATTGAAAATGAGCAGGTAAATAGGCTAAGGCAGAAAGTGGCTTTTTATGCTTTATTTGCCGCTTTTGGGCTTTACTTGCTATTACTTTTAATAGAATTTGCATTAGTTATCAGCGATTTAAAGAATATCGGATATTTCAATCTCACTATGTTAGGGCTGATGTTTACCACCTTATCTGTTTATCATGTATTGTTTTATAATTTGTTGCAAAAATCTATCAAATAGCTAAACCCTATGCCCAAATCTCCCACCCTCGTACGACAAAATATTTTTTCTTGTTCCGAAATTCTCGGAACATCCACGCTTAACTTTGTGAATTAATTAAACAAAATAATAATTACTGACAGATAACATCTTTACTGAAGGTGTTATCTGTTTTTAAACTATTCTTTTGATGGATTTTCTCAAATTATCATTCCTAATTCCAGATTTAAAACACTATGCAAACTCAACTTTTTCCTACTGAAATCATAGAAAATAGTGTAGAAAGCCATCATTATCAGGTTTCTATGCGTAGTCAATGGATTTATACCTTTTTATTGCTTGCTCTGTTGGCTGCTTTTGTATCTTTATTTTTTATTCACATAGATGTTTCGGTGCGGGCGAGCGGCATTTTAAGACCTATTACGGAAAAAACAGAACTCAAAGCAGCAGTAAATGGGAAAATCAAAGAAATCTATATCAAAGAAAATCAAACAGTAAAACAAGGTGAAAAAATAATCATCTTGGAAAGCGAAATTTTGGATAATAAACTAAAACTAATTGATTTTCAGCTAACTGAAAAGAAAAGCTATATTCAGGATTTGGAATATTTGGTAAAAATAGACTCTAATGTTATTTTCTCCTTTGGAAAAGGACAGCAGTTGGGACTAAAAACGCAGCTCTATAAGCAACAATACTTACAGCTTAAAACACAACTACAAGAAAATCAGTATGCTCAAGAAAAAATACAAAGGGAAATTGGTAGAGATAAAAAACTCTATGAGGGTAAGGCAATAGCTCTTAGGGAATATGAAGACCGCCTTTTTGAGTTACAACGTCTTCAAAGTCAATTTCAAACGTCTTTTGAAAAACAAATTAGCCTTTGGCAATCCGAACTTTCTAACTTACAAATCGAGATAGAAGGCTTACAATCACAGCAAAAGCAAGCCAATAAGGAAAAAGAATTTTATACCATTACTGCCCCAATTTCGGGTACAGTTCAGCAGTTTGTAGGCAAATATATTGGAAACCAAGTGCAGGTAGGTGAATCTATAGCCTCTATTTCCCCTGATTCGAGTCTGGTCGCAGACTGCTATGTTTCGCCCAAAGACATTGGCTTATTACAAAAAGGAATGAAAGCAAATTTTCAAATAGATGCGTTCAATTACAATGAATGGGGAATGATGAGCGGCGAAATCCAATCTGTAAGTAATGACATAAGCATAGTGAATAACCAACCTCTTTTCTTAATAAAGTGCAAATTAGACCAGTCTTTTCTTTCTTTGAAAAATAGTTATAAAGGTTATTTGAAAAAAGGTATGACCGTCAAAGCAAGATTTGTAATTACAAATCGTAATCTATTCGCACTCCTCTATGATAAGGCAGAAAATTGGCTGAAGCCTTCTCCATAGGGGGCTGTTTTCATGCCCAGAAAAAGCCGCAATCAGGAACACGCACCTGAAAATATACACAAGTCGCATAGTCAGCGTCAGAATCATCTTTGGGCTTTCTTAACTTGCTATTTTTTTGGCTATCACTACGAGCATCACAACTCTCCGAGAACGCCTTGGTGGATGCTACCGCAAGAAAAGGAAAAAAGTATGTCAAAAAAAGGCATCTGATGCCTTGTCGGGCTGCACCCAAGTAGCTCTCGCCTCTATAGAAAATAAAACTTCTCGCGAGTAAAATTGAAAAACCCAATCTTTGGCGACTAAATCTCTGTTCAAGAAGGTATTGCATAGCTCCAATAAGGTCAAATCTGTGTTTTCCGCAACAAACTTATCAATAACTTTGTGCCAAAAAACGGTCAATGTTTCGTGATAACCTTTTTGCGGAGAGTTTTCTGTCCCCACGCTTTGGTTGTAGGTGATGATGCCACTACGAAGATAACACAGGGCTTCAAATGCCGAGAAATGTTTGCTAAACCACAGCCCAACCGTGAGGTGTGCGTGGTGTGTCCACTCATTTGGCGGCAGCGTTTTATTTCTGAATGCTGCTATGAGGGCGGTAATTTCTTCTTCTGAATGATAAAATTGAGCCATATCAGTTAATTTTTTTCAAAATGCACTTTGCCAAAGTTTTCTTCTTTTAGGCTTTGGCAAAGTGCCGCCACTACAGCTTAAGTAAGTTTCCTCTAATCACTTTCTTGTCCATTTTCCCAACACTTGTTTTTGGAATAGCGGCAGTAAAATCTACAGTATCAGGCACAGCCCACTTATTGATAGTTCCACTTTCGACAAACTGCCCCAAAAACGCTTTCAACTCCTCATGGCTAAGGCTATGTCCCTGTTTCAGTACCACCATTGCGTGCGGTCTTTCACCCCATTTGGCATCGGGAACGCCTACTACAGCTACTTCGGCTATGGCAGCGTGCTGCCCTATTAGGTTTTCTAAATCAATAGAAGATATCCACTCTCCCCCCGTTTTGATTACATCTTTGATGCGGTCGGCAATTTTTACTACATTTTTCTCATTAATTACCGCTACATCACCCGTATGCAGATACCCTCCTCGCCAAAGTTCTTCGCTTTTTTCTGGCTCATTAAAATAGCCCTGTGTAAGCCAAGGCGTTCTCGCCGTAATTTCGCCCATGCTTTGGTCGTCCTTGCTTACTTCCTTGCCTTCGTCATCTATGATTTTCAAATCTACCATCATCGCAGGAATGCCTGCCCGCGTCCTCGCCTCTATCTGCCACTCAATATCATTTTTCATCTGGGCAGGAGAAATGAAAGAAGTAGTAAGAATTGGGCAAGTTTCGGACATTCCATAGCCCGTAATGATGTCGACTCCTCTTTGCAAAGCTACTCTGCAAAGGGCTTTTGGCAGTGCAGAACCACCAATAATAACCTTCCAGCGTGTCAAATCTAACTGCTGTGCGGCGGGATGCATCACCAGCATCTGCAAAATAGTAGGAACGCAATGCGAAAAAGTAGGCTTCTCCAGCATAAAAAGTTTTAGCACCATTTCAGGCTCAAACTTCCCTACAAGAACTTGTTTCATGCCCATTGCGGTCGCCAAAAATGGGAAACCCCAGCCATGCACATGGAAAAATGGCGTAAGGGGCATATACGTGTCCGAAGACTTCACCCTGCACGCCCCATCAATAATACCAAAAGTGCCGCACAAGCCTAAGCTATGCAGCATAATTTGTCTGTGGGAGAAAAAAACACCCTTCGGATTGCCCGTTGTGCCTGTAGTATAAAAAGTAGAAGCCACTGCATCCTCATCAAAATCAGGAAATTCATACTCTTCACTTTCTTGTGCCAAAAGTTGCTCATATTCACCCTCAATTTTTAGCTTAGTAGGCGGCACAATGCCATCTTCGGTTAGCACTACTATTTTCTTTACCGTAGTCATCTCACTTGCAAAACCTTCTAAGACTGGCAAAAAATCGGCGTGTACCAAGATAACCGTATCTTCGGCATGGTTGATTGTATAGAGAATTTGACTGGCAGAAAGTCGCCAATTAATCGTATGCAGCACATTTCCCGTGCAGGGAATAGCAAAATAAGACTCCAAATAGCGATGACTGTCGTAGTCCATCACAGCTATAGTTTCGCCGCCGTCAATGCCAAAACGCTTAAAAAGGTTCGCAAGTCGCCGCACTCGCTTGTTGAACTCAAAATAGTTGTATCTGACCTTATCCCTATAAATAATTTCATTTTCAGGGGTAAGCATGAGCGAATAATTCAGTAAATTTTTGAGCAACAAAGGGTATTGGAAAGCATTATTTGCTTTCGCTATTTTTTTCACTTTCATATTTTCATTTTTGTTTTAAGAATGACCAAATCGGACTAAATATAAGAAAAAAATAGAAAATACTATATCGTATAAGAAATTTGACTATTTAACTTCCATTGATACCTTTTTATTTTTTCTGGCAGCAGCGGATTATACATCATTTTTTTATCGGCAAAGAAAAAAAATAGAAAATAATGCAATTTTTATAAACATTGTTTAGTAAATTTGCAACGTTAATTAAATGATTTGCGTTAGACAAATGAGAAAGGTTTGAAGGCAGTTTGAAATAGTGAAAAAACAGTATCAAACTTTCAAACTGCATCAAACTTGCATTTAAACCATATTAAACCATAAAAAATGGGAGTCGTAGAAAGAAAAGAAAGAGAAAAGTTAGAAATAAGAAGCCAAATATTAGAGGCAGCAACCGAACTTTTTTTGAAGGAAGGCTTTGACAAAACGTCTATGCGTGGGATTGCTGAAAAAATAGAATATAGTCCTGCAACCATTTATTTGCACTTTAAAGACAAAAACGAGATTTTTCAGGCGATACACGACCAAGGATTTGAAAAGTTTTTTGAAAAATTGAGTACGGCTTCCGTCATCGAAAATCCCTTCCTTAGATTGCGAAAAATGGGAGATTTATACTTAGAATTTGCCTTTGATAATCCTGAATACTACGACCTTATGTTTATCATGCGCGCCCCGATGATTGCCTTAGAACAGGAAGGATGCGATTGGAACAGAGGTTTTCTCTCGTATGATTTATTAAAAAATACTATTAGGGAAGCGATTGAAAAAGGCTTAATCAAGAATATAGACATAGATGTAGCGGCTGTAATGATAGTTTCTACTATGCACGGCATGGCTTCTTTGGCAATACGCGAGCGTTTTAAAATGTATGACAAAGAGTTATTACCATTTTTATTCAAAGATGCCATAGATAACCTAATGAAAATGTTTAAAATCTAATTTTTTTATACTTTTACTAAACACTGTTTATTGTTTTAACACTTAATATAATGAATACGAAGTTAATTCATTGTCAAATTAATATCAAACGATCGTCAGGGTCTGCGACCACTCACAGCGTTTCCCCAAAGAGGGAATTTTCATTAAAAAGCATCAAATTTTTTAAACGATTGATGCTTTGTATGGTAATTTTTCAAGTTTTATCACTTGCAAAACCACATCTCCTATTCGCCCAGACTGCCGTCCTCGACGCTTATGTGAAAGAAGGTTTGCAAAACAATCAGGCATTGAAGCAACAGCGTTTTTTATTGGAGAAAAGCCTATATGCCCTCAAAGAAGCAAATACGCTTTTTATGCCAACAGTCAATTTTAATACTACTTATACTTCGGCAACGGGCGGCAGAAGGTTGAGTTTCCCTATTGGCGATTTGGTCAATCCTGTGTATCAGACTTTGAACCAACTTACACAGACTGACCGTTTTCCAAAGATAGAAAACACTAATGAACAACTCATGCCGCGTGATTTCTATGATGCAAAATTCAGAGTAAGCGTGCCTTTGGTCAATGCCGAAATTTACTATAATAAAAAAATAAAGCAAGAGCAAATCACGATGCAACAAGCTGAAATTAATGTGTATAAGCGTGAGTTAGTCAAAGATGTCAAAATGGCTTATTTCAAATATATGCAGGCAACAGAGGCAATCAAAATCTACCAAAATGCCTTGAATTTGCTCAAAGAAAGTCAGCGAATCAATCAGTCTTTGGTCAATAATGGCATGGCAATTAGCACCGTTTTGCTACGTTCGCAAAGCGAAATTGGCAAAATAGAAGCACAAATTATGGAAGCAAAAAACAACAGTCAGAATGCGGCTGCCTATCTTAACTTTCTATTAAACAAGCCCTTAGAAAATCAAATTCAAATAGATACAGCTTTTAATACCATAAAAACCAATGTCCCTGAAAGCATTGGTTCGGAGATGGGAAATAGAGAGGAATTGCAGAAAATAAAAGCGGGTATAAGCGCAAATCAGCAAATCGTAAACCTCAATAAAGTTTTTTGGCTACCCAAATTAGGGACTTCAGTAGATTTAGGCTCGCAGGGTTTTCATTGGCAGTTCAACGACCAAACTCGCTATGCCTTGCTTGGTGTTTCTTTGGATTGGAACTTGTTTGCAAGCGGGCGGAACAAACTGAAAATAAAGCAAGCAGAAATGGATTTGAACGCACTCAATACGCAATACGAACAAGCTGATAGTCAGCTACATTTGCAAGTGAGAACAACGGTAAATAATTATTTGTCAGCCTTAGAAATTTACCAAAGCACACAAGTCCAAGTAGATGCAGCACAAAAGTATTTCAATGACACTTTCAAACGCTACAAGCAAGGACAAGCTACTCAGATAGAGTATCTTGACGCAAGAAATAATTTGACTTCTGCCCAACTTCAACAATCTATCGCACTCTATAATGTATGGATAAGATTAGCAGAGGTAGAGCGGGTAAAAGCAAGTTACTCATTTTCAGATTAATTCACAACTCATAACTCAAAAATATATGTTCAGTAAGAAAAAAATTATTCAAATCATTGGTTCTGTGGCAATTGGATTTCTTTCCGTAGCTTGTGCTGATAACAAAGCCAAAGAAGCAGAAATCAATGAGGACATTGTGTCTGTACAAGTAGCTAATGTAACACAAGAAACTATTAATGAGAAAGTTATCACTTCAGGCTTGCTTTCATCAAGCACAGAGGCGCGCCTTTCCTTCAAAATTGGTGGCATCATAGAGAAAATCTATGTCAAAGAGGGACAGAGTGTTACAAATGGTCAGTTGTTGGCTACTCTGAATCAAACAGAAATCAATGCACAAGTTACTCAAGCGGCTGAAGGCTTAGGCAAAGCAGAAAGAGATTTGGGTAGAATCTCAAATTTGTACAAAGATAGCGTAGCCACTTTGGAGCAATATCAGAATGTAAATACCGCCTATACTGTTGCTAAACAGAACGTTGATATTGCAAAATTTAATCAAAACTATGCAGAGATAAGGGCTATTGCTAATGGAAAAATCCTAAAAAAACTCATGAACGTGGGTGAGTTGGCACAGGCAGGCGCGCCCCTATTTCTGATGAACGGCAGTGCATCCCAAGATTGGGTGATTAAAGTAGGGTTGGCAGACAGAGATTGGGCAAAAATCAATATTGGCGACAAGGCAAACGTATATTTTGATGCCTATCCCGATGAAAATTTTGAGGGAATAGTAACGCAACTTTCCCAAGCGGCAGACCCGATGAGCGGTACTTTCCAAGTGGAAATTTCTGTCAATCCGCAAAATACTCGTTTCGCTTCGGGCTTAATGGCTTCGGTAGAAATAGCCCCTTCTAATACAAAAGCAAAAACGACTATTCCCATAGAGGCGTTGGTAGAAAGCAACGGCAAAACAGGCATTGTTTATACGATAGATGAAAATAAAATTGCCAGAAAAATCAATATCAAGATTTCTCGTTTGGCAGAAGGAAAAGTTATCGTACTATCAGGCTTAGAGAATGTAAATCAAGTAGTTACCGCAGGTTCGCCGTATTTGGTGGAAGGGAAAAAAGTCATTGTAAAATGATGAATTATGAATTATGATTTTTTTTGATAATTATAATTGACTATAATTCATTAATAACTCATAATTAATAACTTATAATTTACTCAAAAAGGCTATCTATATCAATGGAAACACCTGTATTTGTGTCAGTTAAAATGCCTTGTGTGAAATTAGTCTGTTCGCTTGGTGTAAGTTTCGCCACAATATTTAGAAGTGGAATAATTACCCAAACAGTAGGAACATTTGAAGGAAAATAAATCTCTAAGGACTTGTCTATCAGGTCAGAGAGTGCTTGACGAGGGGATAAAATCTCAATAGCGATGAGTGGGGGTGTGTTAGGGCGAATGACATCTTTCAACCAATTTATTTTATTGGGAGTGCAGATTGCAATATCTGGTTTTACTCTGCCAAAAGGAAGTTCAAATTCCAATTCAGGTAAAATATCAAATTGCTTATCAAATTGCCCCAGCATTTTGGTCAAACGATAAGAAATAATTGCATGATGGTACGACATAACATCTTCTGTTTGAAATTCGTCAAAAATATCTATTGGTAGTGTTTCCATAAATAATTCTAAGTTTTTACAAAGATAACTTTTTTAATGATGAATGATGAATGCTAAATTATAATTTTTTTTGACAACCGTAATTCATTAATAATCTATAACTCAAAACGTAATTAAAAAATCATGCAAACAATATTAGGAGCAGGCGGCACAATAGGTAGCGAACTTGCCAAAGAACTCAAAAAATACACTTCCGACATTCGTTTGGTGAGTCGCAACCCTAAAAAGGTAAATGATACCGACCAGCTTTTTCCTGCTGATTTGACTGATTCAGAACAAGTTAGAAAGGCAATAGCAGGCTCTGAAATTGTTTATTTGGTAGTAGGTTTCGAATATACCATCAAAGTTTGGCGAAAAGAATGGGCAAAACTAATGAAAACGACCATTGAGGCGTGCAAGGCAAACAAGGCTAAGTTGGTCTTTTTTGACAACATCTATATGTATGACCGTGATTTTTTGGGAAATATGACCGAAGAAACGCCAATTCGCCCGACAAGCAAAAAAGGCGAAGTGCGTACTGAAATCGCCAAAATGCTCATGGACGAGGTAAAAGCGGGCAAGCTAACGGCACTGATAGCAAGAGCAGCAGATTTCTATGGACCTAAAAATGAAAAAAGTTTTCTGATAGAAGTAGTTCCAAAAAACTTCAAAAAAGGCAATTCGGCAAATTGGTTTGCAAATACGGATAAGGTTCACTCTTTTACTTTTACCCCCGATGCGGCGAAGGCAACAGCTCTCTTGGGCAATACGCCCGATGCCTATAAGCAAGTTTGGCATTTACCTACTGATAGCCAACGACTTACAGGTAAGCAATGGATAGCACTTTTTGCTAAAGAAATGAATGTTGCTCCCAAATCTTTCACCCTGCCTATTTGGTTAGTGGGTGTCATTGGCTGGTTCGTACCTTTTATGAAAGAACTCAAAGAAATGCTCTATCAATACGATAGAGATTATTTTTTCAATAGCGAAAAGTTTGAAAAACGCTTTGGTTTTAAACCTACTTCATATCAAGAGGGAGTAAGGAAAACTTTAGAATTATGAATTATCAATTATGAGTTATAAATTTTTTAAATACAAATAATTCATAAACAGTATTTTAAATAAAAATCTGTATTCATTCATAATTCATCATTTATAATTTATAATTTATAATTAAGAAGACATGAAACTTGCTGAATTTTCTGTAAAAAACTACCAATTTACCATCATCATTTTTATTGCAGTGATGTTGCTTGGCGTAAATTCCTTGCTCAATATGCCTCGCGGCGAAGACCCCCCGTTTAATGGAACTGGCTACCCAATTATTGCGGTGTACCCTGGGGCAAGCCCTGCGGACATGGAAGAACTCGTGGTGAAGCCCATAGAGGATAAAATGTACGAATTAGACGATATCAGGAAGATTGTTACCAATATTTCTGACGGTCTGGCAGTGATTATTGTGGAGTTTAATCATGGAGTCGATATCAACGAAAAGAAAAGTGAAGTGGTGCGCGAAGTTACGAATCTCCGCAGTACCAAACTCCCCGCCGACCTTTTTAGCTTGGAAGTGCAGCAGTTTCAAAGTTCTGATGTAAATATTTTGGAATGTGCAATTATTTCAGAAACAGCACCTTACAGCGAAATGGAAAAAAAAGCTGACGAACTGAAAAAATATTTGGAGAAAATCAAGCCTTTAAAAAAAGTGGATATTCACGCTTTCCCAAAGCAGCAAGTTAAAATCTCAATTGATTTGGAGAAGATGGCTCAAAACAAAATTGGACTGAACAGAGTATTAGGGGCTATCCAAGCAGAAAATGTAAATATTCCGAGTGGAAGTGTGGATATTGCAACCAAAAAATTCAACGTAAAAGCAGGAGAAGATTTTGCAAAATTAGACGAAATCAAGAAAGTAGTAGTGCTTGCTTCTGCGGGGAAAATTGTATATTTGAAAGATATTGCAGATATAGAAATGGGCTATGAGGACGAAACCTATATAGGCAGACTCAATGGAAAAAGAGCCGTTTTTATTACTGCAAGTCTTAAAGACAGAAAGAATATTTTGCAGACAAGAGATGCTATTGACCCCATTTTGGCAAAATTTGAGAAAGAAATGCCTGCACACCTCAAATTTGTAAAAAGTTTCGACCAAGCAAAAGGCGTTTCTCACCGATTAACAGGATTGGGAAGAGATTTTATCATTGCTATTGTGCTGGTACTCATTACCTTAGTGCCGCTTGGCTGGCGTGCATCTGTGGTCGTGATGATTTCCATTCCTCTTTCTTTGGCTATTGGCTTGGCATTATTAGACTTCTTTGGCTTCACTATCAATCAGTTAAGTATTGTAGGCATGGTAGTAGCACTCGGTTTATTAGTAGATGACTCTATAGTGGTGGTGGAAAATATAGAGCGTTTCCTGCGCATGGGCTACAACCGCAAGCAAGCCGCAATAGAAGCAACAAAGCAAATAGGCTTGGCAATTACAGGCTGTACTGCCGTTTTGGTCTTGGCATTTTTACCACTTTCTTTCCTGCCCGAAAATTCAGGAGATTTTATTAGGAGTTTGCCAATGGCAGTAACTTTCACAGTATTAGCATCTTTCTTTGTTGCTCTCACCATTATTCCATTCCTTTCAAGCCTAATTTTAAAAAACCATGAAGAAATAGATGGCAATTGGTTTTTGCGTGCTTTCAAAAAATATATCAATGAGCCTTATCGCCATATTTTGGAATGGGGCTTTGCACATCCCGTGCTTGCATTGCTTTTAGCTTTTGGACTTTTCTTAGGTAGCCTCACCTTGATACCAAAGATTGGATTTAGTGTTTTTCCGAAGTCAGAAAAGCCTATGTTTTTGGTAAATATAGAAGCTCCTCTTGGAACAAATTTGTACGAAACCAATAGAATTGCCAAATATGCCGAACAAGAGGTTTTGAAGCTAAAAGAAGTAAAAACGGTTACAACCAACGTAGGTAAAGGCAACCCAAGAATTTATTACAACGTCAATCCGCAAAACGAGTCAAGTAATTTTGCACAACTTTTTGTGCAGTTAGAAGAACTAAAACTAAAAGAAATAGAGAAAATAGTAGATGCTTTGCGTTTGAAATTTAAAGATTATGCAGGGGCAAATATTGAAGTAAAACAGTTTGAGCAGGGACCGCCTGTAGATGCTCCCGTTTCTATTCGCATTTTTGGTGATAATTTAGACACTTTGAGGAGTTTAGCATTCAAATTAGAAGATTTGATTAAGAAAACAGAGGGGACAATTTATGTAAAAAATCCTTTGAGTATTCAAAAAACCGATTTGAAGGTAGTTATCAACAAAGACAAGGCGGGTATGTTGGGCGTACCAAGTAGCGAAATAGCTCGAACAGTACGATTGGGTATTGCGGGATTAAACGTAGGTAATTTTAGGGCGGAAGATGGCGATGAATACCAAATAAACGTGGGTGTGGAAAAAGACAAAAACCAGATTTTAGAAACATTTAGTAAGATATACATTACTTCATTTTCAGGGGCTTTGATACCTCTGAGCCAGCTCGCAACGGTAGAACTGCAAACCTCTGCCCCTACTATTCGGCACTATAACAAAGACCGCTTTGTAGCTGTCAATGCTTTTCTCAAAATAGGTTATAATGCCTCTGCGATTAATAGTCAGATAGAGAAAAATTTGGATAAAATTGCCCTGCCCGAAGGCTACCGTTTCCAAGTAGCGGGCGAAAAGGAAAGTAGCGAAAACTCATTTGGAGGCTTGGGTACTATCATTATTTTGACTGTTTTTGGTCTGTTGGCTATTTTGGTATTGGAATTTAGGACGTTCAAAAGTACGCTGATAGTGCTTTCTGTTGTGCCTTTGGGCATCATTGGCGGCTTAGTTGCTCTTCTCATCACAGGAAATACCATGTCCTTTGTGGCTACCATTGGCTTTATCGCCTTGATGGGCATAGAAATCAAAAACTCCATTCTCTTGGTCGACTATACCAATCACCTCCGCGAGGAAGGCGTACCACTTGAAACGGCAATTCGCGACGGGGCAGAAACTCGCTTTTTACCTATTTTGCTGACCTCACTCACGGCTATTGGGGGCTTAATTCCCTTAGTCATGGAAGACGCACCGCTTTACTCTCCGCTTGCGTGGGTGCTGATAGGTGGTCTAGTAAGTAGTACACTTTTGAGCCGTATTGTCACGCCTGTGCTGTATAAATTGTTGCCACCCAAAGTAGAAGTGAGAAATGAGAGTTTTTTGAGTGAAAATACTCAAAAAATAGGAGAACATACTCCAAATGGAGTGAAGAAAAAAGAAAATAAAGTGGTAGGATAAAAGATTTTATGTGTTTTTATCAAAAAGCTTTCATCTTTGTAAGGAAGGTGAAGGCTTTTTTTTATAAATTTGTATTACAAGAAAAAAACACATAAAAAAACACAAAGTTTTTTTCTTTTTTAGAAAACGAGAGGTTAACTACCTCGAATTTCACAAATAAACGTTATTGCATTGTAATTCATTCAGGATATGAAAAAAACTACTTTTTTACTATTTTTTATCCTCTTTCGCTTATCTATTATCTGCGCCCAGCAAGCACAAATAGATAGCCTAAAAAGTGTGTTAGCCAAAGTAGAAAATGATACAAATAAAATAGAAATTCTCAATGAGATTGCGAGGAAACATGTCTATTTCAAGCCTGATAGTGCCATTTACTATGCTTCAAAAGCACAGACTTTAGCCAGGCGAGTAGGCAGTCGTAGGGGAGAAATTTTGGCATTGAACAGCTTAAGTGGTGCTTATCTGAATAAAGGCAATCTGGGGGAAGCCCTACAGTATGCCAAACAGAATATAAAAATTACTAAGCAAATAGGTGAAAAATCAATCATTGCAACAGCCACAGTAGATAATCTACTGCAAATTGGCTTAATTTATAGAAGTGCAGAAAATCATAGGCAGTCCTTGTATTATTACTTCCAAGCCCTCGCCATACTCAAACAAGGACAACAAAGCCGCATCTACCCAATTACCCTAAGTAATATAGGAAGGGCATATAATAACATGGGGTTGTACGATTCTGCAAACTACTTTTTAGCGCAATCCTTGCACCTGTTCCAAACAAAATATCCTAAAGATCAAAGTATCGCCTTGATAAATTGGGGAGATGTCAAGTTCAGAACTAAGGAATACGCACAAGCAAAAGAATATTTACTCAAGGGGTCTGCCATTGCAAAAACAATCTATACAAGAGATTTGGCAGTATCTTATCGCTTGTTAGCTGAGATATACCTCATAGAAAAAGACTTAGCAGTTGCAGAGGATTATGCAAAAAAAGCGATAGAAGTCGCTCAAAGTGGTAATTTCAAATATTGGATGGCTCAGGCTTATCGGGTGTATGCCACTATATTAGAAACAAAAAAAGACATGGCGAATGCTTTGAAGTATAAAAATTTGTTTATTCTCTACCGAGATAGTGCATACTCAGAAGCAAATCAGGGTAGCTTGCAAATTTTTGAGTATGAAAAAAAGCAAGGGCAGGTAGCTATCTTACAGAAGGAGAAAGCATTAGAAAAAGCAAGTAAGCAAGAGCAGCAAAACATTTTTATAATTATCATCCTATTTTTTATTATCATTTCTATTATTTTAGGTTATATTATCAGGCAAAAACAACAGACTAATAAAATTCTTGCCAGCCAAAAAGCAGAAATTTTACAACAAAAAGAAGCATTAGAACTGCAAAGGAATGCCCTCAATGAAAGCAATCATTCCAAAGACAAAATTTTTTCTATTGTTGCCCACGACCTCCGAAGCCCTCTTTCAACTTTAAAGAGTATATTTCTACTCCTAAAAACTGAGGGTTTATCTGTAAAAGAACTTACTGATTTGCTACCTACCTTAGGCAAACAGGTCAATAGTGCTTTTGACTTGACTGAAGAGTTGCTCTATTGGGCAAGAAGTCAAATGAATACAATTACTATTAATCCCGTCAAGGTACAACTAAAAGGTGTTTTTGATGCACAAATTGCTACTTTTGAGGAACTTGCCAATTTAAAAGCTATTAATCTGCTGGCAGATGTTCCTGAAAGCACATATATACTTGCTGATGAAGATATGCTGAAAACGGTACTTAGAAATTTGATTACCAACGCTATCAAATTTAGCTATAGAAATGGCAAGATTACTCTAAAAGCTCAAAATGAAGGAAACATGGTGAAAATTTCAGTTGCGGATACAGGTATTGGTATCAGCGAGGCAAACCTATCTCAACTTTTTACCAACGAAAACTTCACCACATTAGGAACCGCAGGCGAGAAAGGCACAGGCTTAGGGCTTTCGCTTTGTAAAGATTTTATAGAAAAAAATGGCGGCAAAATATGGGTAGAAAGCACAAAAAATCAAGGAACTACCTTTTATTTTACTCTTAAAAAGCATTAGTGGGACAACTCAGTAAAATTATATAAATTATTTTTTGAAAATACGTCTATAAAAAATAAATAAAAGTATTTTATAAAAACTCTTACCTTCTCGGCATAGCAAATAACCTGTTCGTATAATTTCTTAACCCTGATACTTTCAAAGGTACTATCTTCGTACATATTTTTTTATTTGGTGCATATATCTATTAAAAAAACAGCAAATCTAAAAAACTATATACAAAATAGAGCATAATAGTAATCATAAGAGTATAATTATCTTGATGATGTAGTTCGTTATGATATAAAATAAAATCAATATGAGAGAGAAAAAAAGACATCTGTTTTTGATTGATGACGACAAAGTTAGTAATCTGATTGTTTGCCGACAAATAGTAAATGCTAATAAAAACGTCAGAATTACTGAATTTGAAGATGCGCAACAGGCACTTATCTACCTTACTAATCCTAAAAATGAGCATCCCGATGCTATTCTTTTAGACCTATTTATGCCCAAAGCTGACGGTTGGCAGTTTCTGGAGTTATTAAAAAAATCTTGTTTGTCAATACCCATTTATATTATCACCGTTTCTCTTCAGCCCAAAGACCGCAGGAAAGCAAGACAATATGAAAACGTCAAAAACTTTTTCAATAAACCACTTGAAACAAACAGCATTCAGGCTTTGATTTAGTTAGATTTTTAAGCCATAAATATTGTGTTGAATATTTCTTGCAATCGTTTGCTAAATATTATTTTAAAATCATTAAATTTGAGAAGTCTGTAAGCAAATAAAACAAAATTACCCTATCTCTCAAATAAATATGAAAAATCTTACCCCTTTGCTTATCTTACTTTTCTTCTTTGCTTGCGGAGAAAAAAAGAAAGAATCTATTGATTATGAAAAACTTACTGATGCCGACAAACGGCACGCTGATTATGCACTTGCGGGCTTAGAAACCAAAGAAGGGCTTTTGACCCAACTTTTTGCGTCAGAGCCAAAACTCATTAACCCAACCAATATAGACGTAGATGCCAAAGGCAGGGTTTGGGTATGCGAGGGATACAACTACCGCATGCACCTCAACCCTAATAATCCTGTGCATGACGAGGGCGACCGCATCATCATTCTAACGGATAAAAATGCTGATGGCATTGCCGATGAAACTACTGTTTTTTACCAAGGAACAGATGTAAATTCTGCACTCGGAATATGTGTTTTGGGCAACAAAGTCATTGTTTCCTGTAGCCCTAATATCTTTGTACTGACCGATACAAACGGAGATGACAAAGCAGATACTAAAGAAATTTTGTTTAAAACTCAAGGCGGTTTCCAGCACGACCATTCTGTTCATGCGGTTACTTTTGGGCATGATGGCAAGCTCTATTTCAACTTTGGCAATGATGGCAAAGCACTCTTAGACAAAGACAGCGTAGTGGTCAATGACCAATTTGGCAGACCAATCATAGCTGATGGCAAGATGTACCAAGAAGGCATGGTATTTCGCTGCGATTTAGATGGAAAAAATGTAGAAGTTTTAGGCTACAACTTCCGCAATAATTATGAGGTAGCGATGGATTCTTACGGTACACTTTGGCAGTCGGACAATGATGACGATGGCAACAAAGGTGTGAGAATCAACTATGTAATGGAGTATGGCAATTTTGGTTACAAAGATCAAATGACGGGAGCAAGTTGGCAGGCACGCCGAACAAACATAGAGAAAGAAATTCCTTTCCGTCATTGGCATTTGAACGACCCTGGCGTAGTGCCAAATCTCCTGCAAACTGGGGCAGGTTCGCCTACAGGTTTGCTGGTTTACGAAGGAAGTTTATTACCACAAGAGTTTCAAAATCAAGTTGTTCACGCTGATGCGGGACCAAATATTGTGCGTGCATATCCTACCCAAAATGATGGTGCAGGTTACAAAGCAAACATTATCAATATTTTAGAAGGCAAAAAAGACCAATGGTTTCGCCCTGCTGATGTTTGCGTAGCTCCCGATGGCTCGCTCATTGTGGCAGACTGGTACGACCCTGGGGTGGGCGGTCATCAGGTAGCCGATTTGGATAGGGGCAGAATCTACAGAGTTACGATGCCCGACAAAAAGAAATACGAAATGCCAATTTTTGACCTTTCTACGCCCGAAAAAGCGGTGGAGGCATTGAAAAGCCCAAACATGGCAACCCGCTATTTGGCATGGACAAAACTGAATCAAATGCAAGAAAAAGCAGAAAATGCTTTGGCAAATTGTTGGAAAAATGACGCAAACCCACGCATGAAAGCAAGGGCATTATGGCTACTTTCCAAAATCAAAGGCAAAGGCGAAACTTATGTAAATGAGGGTTTGAAAAATGAAAATGTAGATTTGAGAATTACTGCCATTCGTGCGGGTAGGGAACTGAAAATGAATTTATTACCCATTTATCAAACTTTGGCTAAAGACTCCTCTCCGCAAGTGAGGCGTGAGGTTGCTCTTGCTTTGCGAAATAACAATGCCCTCGAAGCCGCAGAGATTTGGGCAGAGTTAGCTATTCAGCACAGTGGCGACCGTTGGTATTTGGAGGCTCTTGGCATTGGGGCTGATGAGCAGTGGGATAGCTTTTTAGAGGCGTATTTGAAAAGGGTAGGCGAAGATTGGAACAAGGACATTGTTTGGAGAAGTAGGGCAAAGAAAACGCCACAGCTACTTGCCAAAATGATACAAGAAAGCAAAGGCGAAGAAAAATTGCGTTACTTCAGGGCGTTTGATTTTCAGAAAGATGGCTCAAAGCAAAATGCACTTTTAGCTTTGTTTGATGCCAAACACGCCGAGCAAGGCGAAATAGACAACTTGGTTTTGAGGCACTTAGATAAAAATACGCCAAAAACGCCAAAACTGAAAAAAGCATTAGATGCCGCCTTAGTTTCTACCAAAGGCACATTAGACTTCGTAGATTTGGTAAATCAGTTTGAGTTAAAAGACCAATATCCCGCCCTCTTAGCACTTGTCATTACCAAGCCCGACAGTGTAGAAGGTGCGGAAGCTACTAAAACCTTGCTAACAAAAGGTGGCAAAGATTTGTTAGCCAAAAGCCTCAAAGACAAGGATAATAAAAAAGTGAGAAGTACACTGAATGCATTAGGAAAATTGGATAGTGAGGAAGCAAGAACGCTAATTTCCAGCGTAATGAATAGCGAAGAATACGAAATGGCAATTCGCTCTTTGGCATTAGAAAAATACGGTGCAGGCTGGGGCGGTCAAGAGCAACTTTGGAAGTTAGTACAAGACAGCAAGTTGAAAAAAGATTTAGAACCCACTGCCAAACAGGTACTTACCAATGCGTGGCGGGCTGATGTCAAAAGTGCTGCCCTCAAATATTATGGTGCAGAAACTACGCAAACTACTTCCCCCATTGCTAAATTGGTAGCACAAAAAGGCGATATGGTCAAAGGAAAAACTGCCTTTACCCAATATTGCGCCCAATGCCACCAAGTAAAAGGCGAAGGCATAGATTTTGGTCCCAAACTATCCGAAATAGGAGCAAAACTGCCGAAAGAAGGGCTTTACAAAGCAATCTTGCAGCCCAACGAAGGCATTAGCTTTGGGTATGAAGGCTTTGTTTTCAAACTCAAAAATGGGACAACTTTGGTAGGCATTATCGCCAGCAAAACCGAAACAGAAGTAGAAATAAAGCAAGTAGGCGGCACAGTTACCAAAGTGCAAGCAAATGAGATAGAAAGCAAAACAGAATACGAAGGCTCGCTCATGCCGAAGTTTCAAATGTCTGAAAAAGAATTGATTGACTTGGTGGAGTATTTGGATGGATTGAGGAAGGTGAGTTAGGTTTTTAGACCTATTAGGTTTTAAAAACCTAACAGGTCTGTTTTACTTTTCTGCTAAGGCTTTATCCAAAATCCATTGTAAAGCACTTAATACATTATGCGGCTTGGCAAAAGTTAATGGTACATAATTGGGGTCTATGTACAATTTTTTTTCTTCTAACTTCAAAAAACACCATGAAAAAGCATTGGTTACGCAGCCGTAAATTATTTTCTGTGGATTATTTTCTCTTTCGTTATAAATCTGAGCAGCGTGCATTTCAGCACCACATTGAGCCAAGCCTTTTTCTATTTCAGCATTTTTCGCTTCTACCAAACAAAAAATAGGGGCAGTAATTTCTAATTGCTTCGCTTGGGCAGACAGAATAAAGTCGCAAAAACCTGTTAGCCCCTTTGACTTATCTACATTGAACTCAAAACCTGAAAAACTACTAAACTTATCTACATTATGCCTGTGCAACTCTTTGATAATAGGGACTACTATGTATTCAGATTTTGCTTTTTCAGTAGTAAGTGCCTCATAACGAGCCTCCTCCAAATCTTCTAACAATCTGGAAGTAGCCTTTATTTCAGACAAAGACTCAGGAAGCCAAACTTCCATCACATCTTTGATTCCCAAACGCTTACGTAAGTCCTCTAACTTTTTGAATTTATTGTACGCCATTGCTTTTCCTTGTTTGAGTACAAAGATAATGAAAAAGCAAAAGAAAATTCTCTAAAAAATTCTTTGTATTGGATAACTATCAAAAATACTATCCGCAGATACAAGAGGGATATTTTCCACCATACATTGAGCAGCAAGCAATCTATCAAACGGGTCTTTGTGGTGTTGAGGAAGTTTTTCCACCAAATAAAGGTGTTCTTCGCTAATATTCAGTAACTTAAAATCATTTAAACTTATTTGTTGCCTTACAAACTGCTCAAAAGGTTTTTGGAAATCGAGTTTTCCTATGCCTGATTTGATAGACATTTCCCAAATACTTGCCAAGCTAAAAAAACGAGTGTTATAGCTTTCTATTATCTCTTTGGCAACAAGACTAAGACGATTATCTCCTGTAGCATACCAAATAAATATGTGTGTATCAATTAAATACTTCATAAAAAGTTTATCTATATTCTGCAAATTCTTCTAAAGGCTCATCAAAATTATCGTGCATGATGACCTCTCCTTTCGCATTGCCAAAGTACGAATGTCTTTTAGTAGGTTCTTCGGGCTTAGTAGGAACTTGTATATCGTACTTAGCAAGCAGAAAATAAATAAAATCTAAGACCTCTTGTTTAAGGTTTTGAGGCAGGACTTGGTATAATTGTATCAAACTTGTATTTTCCATGTCTATTTATTTATATTTTACCAAAATTACTAAAATAGAATTTTCTAAGCAAATATAAAGTTCTCCTGCTTGTCATTTTTCTCTCAAACCAATGCCAAGCCTTCCAAATCTATCCAAGCGGAATAAGCACGTAGCGCACCGTTCTCCACTTCTTTTTTGAGGAGGGCTTGGTGCTTCTCCGCATGAAGACCTCGACCAAAACCATGCTGAAATGCCTCTGCCAAATGAGTACGGATTTCTGCCTCGCTTCCCTCATTTTGGACTAAGTAACAAGCAGTGCAGAAAGACTGGAAGGCGAGATCTAATGTAGTTTTTTTAATACCATCAGGGTTTCTTATTTTGTAACCAAAACTTATTTCCTCGTCATTTTGTATTTTTTGAAAAAAGGCAAGAACTTTGTTATATTCCTCTTTCAAAAATTTATTATCTGTGTTAAAATCAATAAAATCTTGAGGCTCTATAACTTCATACATTTCATTTGCCCTAATGAAGATACACTTTCCAGCATATAATTGCATCTTGATATTAAAGCTAGTATATACTGATTTCATTGTTGTTACAAGGTAACTATTTGTCTTTTTATCAATTGCTTTTTCAATAATCACAAATTCAAAAGAATACTTGCCTCTATCTAATTCATAATCATAACTTGTAATTTCACCAATAAAATTATTTATAAATTCAAATTTTGCTTCATTCTCAACACCTGTAATATCTTTTATTTTACCTTTACCATTTTTATCAAAATAATAGACAATATAGCTAATTGCATTCAACTGTGGGTTAATCCAATAACAACGATAAGTTCCTTCAATTTTAATATAAGGAAACCAAAGCCTTTCTTTTTCAGGTAAGATAGTGGTCTGTTTTGAAAGATTATTAAACAAATTAACCGAAAAAAGTGCTTTTTCCTCATCTCTAAAAAAACTCAGCACTCGTTTATACTTTTCTACTATTACTTTTTCTTCGAGTTTATTGTTGCTAATTATTCCATTTATGGTATCAATATGAATATAATGAGGCTGTAATTCTTCAAAAGGAGTATCTACTCGTATAAAAATGCAAGTACCAATTGCTTTTTGACCAATTTCTGAATAATTGGACATATAAACCCCTTTCATAATAAAAGCATATCTACGAAAATTATTATCCGCATCTCTTTTGTCATCGGTAAATACCTGTAAATAATCAACAGCCCACTCTATTCCATCTTGCCTTCTATTATCTTTAAGTAGAATTCTAATATCATTACCATGATGTAAATATTTTATTGTAGCGTTGGGTCTTTTTAGGTCTTCATATCCAATATGCCTAAAATATCCTTCACCTTTATTATTGAATTTACAAATTGCTCTATGAGAGTATCCAGTTATATTAGGAGCAGAATAACACTCATACACACCTTCAAAAATATGCAGCCTTGCCAGTTCTTCCTCACTGATAGCGTCTTGCCTTTGGTTTTCTATTGGGGTAGTCGCTTCTGTTTTTTGCTCATTGGGTGTAGATTGTTGGGCATTATCATCCTTTTTTGACAACACCTCGATTAGTTTATCGCCTAACTCTTTTTCTTCGTCTGTTAGTACAATAGGATTAGTTCTTTTTGAGGCTGAGATAAAATCATGATAGTCTTCATAGCCACACACAATTGCTATTTTATGAGCGTAAGGAACTTTTTCTTTTGTATTCTTATACCTCTTTGTAATAATTTCACCTTCTAATAGTTTGCTTATGGGGATTTTGAGGGAATCGCCTCTTTTATCTTCATTTTTCTTTTTGTCTTTTTCTGGAAAAAATTTAAAATTTGAGTTTTTTTCTTTTTGTTTAATCTCTTGCTCTTTTTTGTATAGTTTTCCTTCTTTTTTAGAAGGATTTGTAATATTATTTTGATAGGCTTTTAAAACCTCATCCACAAAACCCTGATTAGATGATATTAAGTTTACATCCAACCCTATAATAGTGGTAAATCTAATCAACAAAGCTTCATTTGGCGTAAATTCCTGCATAATTATGATAATAATACATTTTTAGCAAAAATACATTTTTCTATAAAATATCTATATTTTTTCTATCAATTATATCTATTGTATATAAAATTTAGAATAGATATATAGAAGGTTTATATAAAAAATATATGATAAGATATTGTTAATCAATCTTTTGCAAATCATATTTTAACTCCTTTAATTTGTATCAGTTCTTCGGAAGAGCAATAAAAAAACAACGGTTGCCACTTCGCAAAAGAGAAACCGTTGGATTGGATTTGCGAAAAGTTCTTACGTCTTTTCTTATCTCAAAAATAAGCAAAGATTTAGGAATACGAAGGGCATAAAACAATTTTTTATTCACATTCTTAAATCAAAAAAAGATGAACATTTCAAAAAAGTTAATCGGGGTAGTAGGGCTTGCGCTCACAGCCCTCAGTTGCCAAAAAAGTAGCTTAGACAAAATGGTTTCTAATCCTACTGAGGTGCATGAAAAGGTAGTAACTATCAAGGGTATTGATAGCGACTTTCTCAAAGTCAAAGTTTACTCAAATAACGAAGTAATGCTTGACGCTTTTGATGAAACGAGATTCAAAATTACGCCTATTTATGAAATTCCAGTTTCTGCCATAGCAGAAGGAGCAGAAGACCTTAATTCTGAGATGAAAGTAGCCTCAAGAAGTGATGAGAATGATACAACTTCCTACTTGGGTTTTGAAATCTTAGCACAAAATTTGCCAAAAGCGGCTTTAGGTGTAAAAATAGAAGGTATCCAGCCCATTTCATCAATAGCAAGGGCAGAAGATTGGTCGCCTACGAATTTACCTACCCGCTACCTCAGTTCTCCAACAGACAATTGGCGTTGGGGGAGTTCGCAGTATAATAGTATTTATGTTAGTGTGATGCGTGGTGCTGTCCTACATAGTTTCAATTTCTACTATTCATCTGATTGGAATGCTAACACGCTTGCAAAAGGTTCTCCAATAAGTTTGACGGGGGAATTTTATCCCAATGGCAATAATGTAGGACTGACATCTTGGGCTTTTCCCAGTGGTGGTGCCGTTGCAAAAGGGGTAAGCACAAAAATATGGGTTACAAAGAAAGTTTGGGCTATGTCTTTTGACGTTACCTTCTATAATCGTGTAGAGATTCCACAAGTTACTTTGAAAACTCGTACACTAAGTACACAAACACAAACATTGGCTGTAACTTATCAGTGGCTAAAAAACGGTTCTATTGTTTTGGGAGCAACTAAGCAGACCTATACTGTTCCTGTTGGGCAAGGAGGCTCTTATTCAGTACGAGCAACTGGCAAAGGTGGGACATTAACCAGCAAAGCAGTTTTTGTACCATAATCATAGATTAACGTGAACTTGGGATTATTTTTAGGCATAATTTTCAAAATACACATTTGGTTTGTTAGGGTAAAATTGATACGCTATTAGACAAGATAAAATATGA
>REAZ01000052.1 GCA_004294445.1 Cytophagales bacterium | reverse complement strand
TGGCATGAGTTTGCGTTCTTGCAGACATTGTTTGGTGTCATTTTCGTTGATTTTGTCGATTGATTTGAAACGGATTCCGAGCCACGGAAGTATTCGAAATTGGTTGCTAAAAGTCAGCTATTGTAAGGTAAAATCGGCTGAAAAGAAAGTGGGGAAATGTGTACTTTATGTGGACGAGAGCATTGTTTTTGGTGCGGAAAAGATATTGCTTATTTTGGGTATAAAAGAGGAGAATATTTCATTTCAACGAGCCGTAATACATAGCGATGTGGAGGTTTTGTATGTGGGTTTTGGCAAGGAATGGAAAGCGGAAATGATTGCTAAAAAGATAGAAGAGATAAAAATAAATAAGGAAATCAGTTGCGTTGTAAGCGACCAAGGGGCGAATTTAGTGAAGGCATACCTGCAAACAGAACTGACTCACATTGAGGCTATTACACATATAATGGCGAATGTTTTAAAGAAAGTTTATGGTAAAAACGAGACCTTTGATTCGGGGTGTAAAATTGATTGGGAATTGTCGAAAACTTTGGTGGTTGAATAAAGAAAAAAGCCAATATATACCTCCAAAAATGCGACATAAAATGCGATTTGCCCGCATCGGCGGTCCGAAATATATTTCCATGTGTCGATTGGGCGAATAAAATGTTGGAAAATTGGCAAGCTTTAAGCGAAGAAATTAAAGGAGTTTTGGTTTTTTTATGGGACAATAAAGTTTTTTTTGAGGAGCTAAAATCCATTGGAGATTTGTTTAAAAACACCTGCGAAATGATGAAAAACAAAACATTTAATGTTGCGAATAAATCTGAAATTTCAAAAAAAATAAAAGGCTGTGAGGGAGGGAATTTAAAAATATTCTCAGAAAGTATTCAGCTTTATTTGGATGGTTTATCTGAGAAAATGGAAAAGTTAAAGCGAAAAAACCTGCTATGTTCATCGGATATTATTGAGCGTTTTTTCGGAAAATTCAAGTACAAAACAACACAAAATTCTCGAAATGGATTGACAGAATTTGTGTTTACACTTGCTAATTTCACAGGAAATTTGAGCTTTGATGACGTAAAAAACGGCTTAGAATCCATCCAAATAAAAGACTTGAAAACCCTAAAAATTTAGCTAAAAACATCCAAAAAGTGGCGGAACTTTTGTGTGGAGTTTGTACAGGCTA
>REAZ01000022.1 GCA_004294445.1 Cytophagales bacterium | reverse complement strand
TTCATAAAGCTATGGATTTGAGTGATTTTTTGTGTTTCCAATTCAAAAATACACTTTTTTCATAGCTTTTTCTTGTATATTATCCCAAGTTCACGTTAGATTAGTAAAAAAGTAGTAGCACTAATTTGGAGTGCTACTACTTCAATCTCCAAACTTTAAAACTCCTTATTAAAATGAAAGTAAAAGAAATTAACAGCTTCTCACGATTTATTAATCAGGAGGCAGACACTTTAGAGCAAATCATAAGTAATAACGAACGCTTAAAGCAGGAATTGGACAGACAGCTACCTGCTTCTATTCACCACAGCAAGGCTTATAAACGAGCAGAAGCACGTGGGTTAGCTTCACAGCGTAGTTATTTGAAGCGTCATGCGCTTTTGAATAAAGATGTGCAGGTGGCGGTGCAACTCATAGATAATCATATAGATACGTTCGAGCAAAATGAATTGGTAAAAAAAGTGGTAGAGCCTCATTTTCCTGTTGGGGGACTGCTTGTAACGCTACTTGTTCTATTTTTCTTAGGTGTCCTAATTGCTATCTAAACAATGAAAAATCTCAAATTTTATTTTTTCAAAACGTACTACTTTTTTGCAAAGCAGTACGTTTTTTTTAGCCAAAACAATACGAAGGCTCGCTCATGCCGAAGTTTCAAATGCCTGAAAAAGAGTTGATTGATTTGGTTGAGTATTTGGAGAGTCTGAAGAAAACAAGCTAAAAAAACTGTTTTCATAAACTCTGTTAGGGTATTTTGCGGAGTTACCCCAATCGCTAACAGGTTTTTTTATGCAAAAACATCTACCAAATCAATAGTAAGTTCGGGAAAAAGGAAAGGAACAATCACATCTTGGCGTGTAAAAATACCATGGGAATAGTATTTTTCCTCTTTAAGTACATATTGGTGAATCACCGCATCATTTGGATACACTATCCAATACTCTATCACCCCATTTTCTTGGTAAAGCTGATACTTGTCTTTGATGTCCGTATTCGGGTTACTCGGCGATAAAATCTCAATAATAAGGTCTGGCGCACCATTACACCCCTTGTCATCTATTTTGGTGCTGTCGCAAATGATGGAAATATCGGGCTGCACTACGGTATAAACGTCTTTGTCTGCCAACAATGACTTTTTGCGGTTGTAAAGCCGTACATCAAGAGGGGCATAAAAAACATCACAAGTGTTTTTATCAAAAAAGTTTAAAAAATGTTTTGTAAACTCCCTTGACACTCTTTGGTGCTTGGGTGTGGGGGCTGCCATTTGGCGAATGTAGCCTTTGAACAGTTCTATTCTTTCCGAAAATTGCCAAGTGAGGTAATCTGCATAAGAGTACCGTTGGCTAAGATCGAGGTCTTCGAGTGAGTTTATCATTGCATATTTATTTAGGCGTAAAGATACAAAAATAAAAAAAATATTCTAATCTTATCCGCTGTAATCTCCCTTGAAAATATATCTAAACTGATAAAATATGCGTTCTATCAACCGCAAGTCTTCAGTAATAATATGCACTTCTCCCTGCATATCTTGGGTAAAGTCGAGTTGTTTGTCATAAGTTGTTTTCAAGCCTTGCAATAGCGAAAGTTTGACCATATATTTGCCATCTCTTGCTATTTCTGATTTTGCTACAACAGTGCCATTGATGACACCAAATTCTTTGAATGGATAACCGTCCAGACGTATGCGTGCTTGCTGTCCTATTTTTATTTTCCCAAAATTATCCGAATTTACGTAGCTGTAGGCAAAAGGGACTTGGTTTTCAGGCTTGACAAACATAATTTCAGTACCTTCATTTACGTACTGATTCTCCGACCAAAATTTAAAAAAAGAAACTTTCCCTGCTATTGGTGCTTTGAGCAAATAATTTTCATCCCAATTCGCCAAATCTGTTTCTAAATTTAGGGATAATTTCTTCAGCTCGTCTAATTGGTCATTGTCTGTTTGCTCCTGATTTTGAGAAAGTTCTAAAACTTGTTTGCTCAATTCTTGGACTTTTATTTGGGCATTAATGATTTGGATTTCTGCGTTTTCCAATTCATTTTTTTCTTTCAAATATTGTTTTTCGCTGTTATCAAACTCTAATTGGGAAATGACTTCTTTTTTCAAATAGAGTTTATCGTTTTCGTGCTTGCGAGTAGAGAGTTTGAAAGATGCCTGCATGATTTTTTTCTGCTCTATGAGCCTTGCTTTCAGCACCTCATAAGAGGCTATCTGTTCGTTAATCTGATTTATCTTATTAATATCAAAATCTTTGACCATAAAAAATCTATGCTCATTTATTCCTTTGAGCATCGCTGCATAGCTATTCTGGGCTATACCCAAATTCACCTTATCGGTCAGCGGCGAAGTGAGTATATTAGTTTTAATCAGTTGAATATGAAAGCGTTTGAACCATTCCTGAACTTTGATAATATCTTCATAATTGGCAGAGTTTTCGAGCAAAGCAAGTGGTTCTCCCGCCTTTACTGCTTGGTTTTCTTTGACAAAAAGACGAGCTATTTTGCCATTGTGCTTGCTAATGATGCTTGCAGGGAGGTCTTGGGTAGTGATATTTACTTTTGCCTGAATAGTATCAGGGTATTTGACCAAGTACGAAATAAAAAACAAAACCGCTACTACTGCAAATAGCACCGTCATTCCCCAACGAATAATCCATGAAGGCATACGAGTAAGCACTTCTTGGGCTTCCTCACTACGAAATTCTAAATCTTTGATTTCCATTCACTTGCTTTTATAAAAGAGCAATTTAAGCAATTTTTTTACAAATCAAAATTACTTTTTTATTTTCGTAATCTGTGGTTGCAAAAACAAACGTATTGCCTCCCTCTTTCATGCCTATTTTCTTGCGAATTTCCTCTACAGAAAGTGGAAAGTTTCGCACCGAAATATTGGCTTTGTTTTCAGGGATATATTTTTGTAACTCCTTTTTATTCAAACTAATAATCGCTTGTATTTCAAAAATACGCCCTACAAAGTTATTTATCAAATGTTCGGAGGTATATAAATGACTGTTAGTATGCAATTTGGCTATCTGATAATGAGAGGATATACTTTTAAATCCGCCCGCCTTCAAAATAGCAACATTAGGCTCATAAAGATATTTCTGAGGCAACGCATAATTTGGCGTACTATTTTGCTCAATATTCCTCTCAAAAGAGAATTTCTGTATGTTGTTTTTGAGAAGATTTACCGTTTCTATTTGCTGTTCCCCTCCTTGTTGCTCCTCCATAAAATAAATTACCTCCTTACATTCATTTTCCACTGCCAACACCATTATTTTATTTACATAAGCTAACTCTTTTGTAGCCAAATCTATATCTAACATGGGCGAGGTCTTTAAGATTATTTTCCCAGCAAGTTTATGCGCTGTTTTTTTTTCTAACTTTCTGAATATCAATGGCATGATTTCCAAAATATTAGGTTCGCAATCTTGTAAAAGTACAACTTTCTTATTGGCAGTATCTCTACGTGCGGGGTCTAAGTAAACACAGTCTGCTTTGCCGCTAAAAGTTGTCAAAAAGTCGGTAGCTTCCCCGCAGACGACCTCTATATTTGTTGCCCCTAAGACTCCAAAATTGTGCTTGGCGATGTCTGCTAACTCTTGGTTTCTTTCTATATAAATTACTTTTTGGAAATTTTTACTAAAAAAATAAGTGTCTATGCCAAAACCGCCAGTCAAATCTAATAGCGTATCTCCTCTCGTAAAATTAGCCTTGAAAGTAGCTGTTTGCTCCGAAGAACATTGCTCCAAAGAAAGCTGGACGGGGTAAATAATGTTTTTATGGTCATAAAAAGTAGGCAATTTTGTTTTTGCCTTTTTGCGTGCTGCTATTTGGCTGATGAGGAGTGGCATTGGCAAATTAGCGTGTAGGTGTGCCTTAAGTGCCAAATCCCTCACGTCAGCATCTTCATTGGCAAGAATAAATGCCTGATGAGCAGGCTGTAATAGTGTTTTAATATCCAAAATTAAATTGTTTTCAAAGATGACCCTACAAAGTTAAAGAACTTTTTGGCTGTATTTTACTATAAATCATTACTAATCTATTTATTTTGCAGTTTTATAAGTCTTAATTTTTTCCGAATATCTTTTATATTATTTTACCAATCATACAAAAATGAGAATTTTAAAATTTGGAGGCACTTCTGTAGGTTCTGCCGAAAGAATGAAGGGTGTAGAACAACTCATTAATACAGAGGAACTTAAAAATAAGCCAAGAATTATTGTGCTTTCAGCGATGTCAGGCACTACCAATACGCTTGTGCAAATGAGTGAGGCTTTGTACGCCAATAACTACCCTCAGGCGGCATTGATTATTACCGAAATGGAGCTTAAATACCGCAAAGTCATAGACGAACTTTATAAGACTGAAAGCATCAAAGACAAGGTAAGTATTTTATTGGATACGCATTTTGGGCATATTAGGTCGTTAGCCAAAGAGAAAGAACGCTTTAGCAGCACAAAAGAACGTATTTTGCTTGCCAAAGGCGAGCAACTTTCTACGGCAATGTTTCAATATTTCTTAGAAGAAAATGGCGTAAAATCTGTTT
This sequence comes from Cytophagales bacterium, assembly GCA_004294445.1. Taxonomy (GTDB): domain Bacteria; phylum Bacteroidota; class Bacteroidia; order Cytophagales; family Thermoflexibacteraceae; genus Thermoflexibacter. Next base: position 73,730 of record REAZ01000022.1, on the reverse strand, counting down.
TATTAGATGCCTTAGAATTCATGCGAATCGATGAAAACAACGAGCCAGAATTGGACTTTATTTCAGAAAATCTGACTGCTGAATTGGCAAAATACCCTGATAATCTGTTATTTATCACGCAAGGCTACATCTGTAGAAACCCTTTTGGAGAAACAGATAACCTCAAACGAGGAGGCAGCGATTATTCGGCATCACTCATTGGGGCGGCTATCAATGCGGACGAAATACAAATATGGACAGACATAGACGGAATGCACAATAATGACCCACGAATTGTGGACAAAACTGTGCCTGTAGCCGAGCTTTCTTTTGATGAGGCAGCAGAATTAGCATATTTTGGTGCAAAAATTTTGCACCCTTCTACCATTACACCCGCCAAAGCAAAAAATATTCCTGTCCGTTTGCTCAATACAATGGCTCCGCAAATGAAAGGAACTGTTATCAGCAACAAAGCAGCAACTTCAGACATCAAAGCGATTGCGGCAAAAGACAATATTACGATGGTAAATATCCGCTCTACGCGTATGTTTTTGGCGTACGGATTCCTTCGCAAACTATTCGAAATCTTTGAAAAGTACAAAACACCAATAGATATGATTACTACTTCCGAAATTTGCGTTTCTGTTACCATAGACAATATTGCAAATTTGGAAAATATCACCAAAGAATTAGAAGAATTTAGTAGTATAGAAATTACTCATAATCAGTCTATTATATGTATAGTAGGCGATTCCATGGGCGATACCTTAGGCTATTCGGGCAAGATTTTCAATAGCCTAAATCCTATTTTAATTAAAATGATTTCTTACGGTGGTAGCAAAAACAATGTTTCTATTTTGATAGATGGCAAAGACAAAAAAGAAACCTTGCAAGCACTCAACAAAGGTCTTTTTAATTTGTAAATGTTAGATAAGTATATCAACTTTTTCAAACGTTCTTTTGCCCCTATCTAAATCTTTCCCCTCTGGGAAAGACTTGCTCCCTTCCTCTTTGGGGAAGGGTTGGGGTTGGGGCGGTTATTTTTGCTTTATACAGAAAGTAGTAAACTTTTAGAAAGTTTACTACTTCTACACAAGGCAAAAGATTTTTTTATCTTATATTTGTAAGCACAACAATTAAAACAAAGATACAACCCCAAACGAAACGCTCATTCAAAAATAATCTCTCTTTATCACATGAAATTTACTTTTATTAAAATCGTTTTTTGTCTTTTTTTGTCAATAGCTTTTGGAAATCAATTATTTGCCCAGCAAAGTGCAAGCAGCCAAAAACTTTCTCTTTCTGATGCAATTCAAAAGGGTTTATCGCAAAACTTTGATATTCAGATAGAAAAGCGAAATATAGAAATTTCAAAAAATAATAACGATTGGGGGCAAGCAGGCAGATACCCAACCATAAACCTCAATGCTACGCAGGGAAATGTATATAATAATGTGGTAAACCCAGCAGCTTTTCAGCAGGGAACAGTGCTGAATAATAATATTGTCCCTACGCTGACCTTAGATTTTGTCATTTTTGATGGCTTTGCAGTTAATATTACGAAACAACGCTTGGCAAACATAGAGGCACAGTCTGCGGGAAATACACGGATTGTCATAGAAAATGCTGTACAAGGCATCATCAGAGCGTACTATAATGCTGTGCTTGCCAATGAGCTAATCAATATTTTCAAGCAAGCCTTAGACCTCTCCAGAGATAAGTATGACTATGTTTTGTTTAAGAAAAGTTTGGGAAACGCGGTAACGGGTGATGTACTTTTGGAAAAAAGCAACTACCTCACCGACTCCTCTGCCTACATAAACCAACAACTTATTTTCCGAAATGCTCTCCGCGATTTGAACGTGCTAATGGGCGAAATAGACATGAATAAAACCTACGAACTTACTGACAAACTTAGTTTTAACGACATCAACTACAGTTTGCAAGAGTTAGAAGAAAAAATGTTTGCAACTAATGCCAACCTACAAACGCTTGCCATCACCCAAGAAATCCTTAAAAATGACATCGACCTTCGCAAAGGCGATAGATTGCCAAGAGTGGGTTTTTCGCTAAACTCAAGCTACAACATCAACCGTCAAGACCTGAGCAAAGCTATATTTCCAGATGGAAGACCAAGAGATAACAACGTAGCCCGAAACCTAAATATATTTGGCAATCTTACTTTTACCATGCCGATTTTTAATGGTGGGCAAATCAATCGTTCTATCCAAAATGCACAAATATTAGAGCAAAACGGACTCACCCGCATCGAGAGCCTCAAAAATTTGCTTCGCCGAGATTTGGCAAATAACTTCGATTTGTATAACCTGAGGAAACAACAAGTAAAAATAGCCGCAGAAAACAAAGTGGCTGCACAAACCAACTTGCGCTTGGCAGAAGAAAAATACCGCAACGGTTCTATTAACGCCTTTGATTACAGGATTTTACAAGAAAACTACTTAAATATTGCCTTCAATGAGCAGCAAGCTATTTTTAATTTTATAGACGCAAATACAATTTTGCTCAGACTTACAGGCGGCATTACGGCAGAGAAATAGGAAAAGGAATGCAAAAAACATATCATAAAATCATAAACGGCGACTGTCGCCAAATGTCCGAACTCAAAGACGAGAGCATTCATTTGGTGGCAACTTCGCCCCCTTATTGGCAACTCAAGGACTACGGAACGGACAATCAGATAGGTTTTCATGATGATTACGAAACATATATTAATCATTTAAACCTGACTTGGCAGGAATGTTATCGAGTTTTGCACAAAGGTTGCCGACTTTGCATTAACATTGGCGACCAATTCGCAAGGTCAGTTTATTATGGTCGTTATAAAATTATTCCCATTCATAGCGAAATTATAAAATTTTGCGAAACAATAGGCTTTGATTTTATGGGTTCTATTATTTGGCAAAAAGCAACCACAATGAACACCACAGGCGGGGCAAGTATTATGGGGAGTTTTCCGCATCCAAGAAATGGCATTGTCAAATTAGATTTTGAATATATTTTGTTGTTCAAAAAGCAAGGTACAGCACCCAAACCCACAGTAGAACAAAAGCAACTTTCCATAATGACTACCGAAGAGTGGAACACCTATTTTAATGGACATTGGTACTTTTCAGGTGCAAAACAAGAAGGCGGGCATATTGCCATGTTTCCCGAAGAATTGCCAAAAAGATTAATAAAAATGTTTTCGTTTGCAGGAGAAAATGTTTTAGACCCTTTTATGGGAAGTGGAACAACTGCCTTAGTTGCTAAAAATTTGGGTAGAAATTCTTGTGGTTATGAAATAAATCCAGAATTTATCCCGATAATTAAGCAAAAGTTAGGCGTAAACGAAACACAAATGTTTGACGAAGCAAGATTTGACTTTGTAAAACAAGAAATTCCTGTTATTGATTTAGAACAAAAAATCAAAGAATTACCATATATTTTTGTTGATACACACAAATTAGATAAGAAAATTGACGTTAAAAAATTGCAATTCGGTTCTAAATTAGACTCAAAAGGAAGTGAAAAGAAAGAGGAGTTTTTTAGGGTTGATAGAGTAATTAGTGTTGATAAATTGTTATTAACGAATGGATTAACAATAAAACTTTTGGGAATTAAACCTTATCCTGAATGTTGGAAATTTAGAGGCGAAGATGTAAATTGGGAAGGTAAAAAATTCATTGACGAAAAAGTTGATAAATCTAGTATATTTCTCAAATACGACACAGAAAAATATGATGCAGAAGGAAATTTACTTTGCTATGTGTATCTAGAAAATAAAACTTTTATTAATGCACATATTTTAAAAAAAGGTTTTGCAGAAGTAGATGAAAGTTTAACTTATCGTATGAAAACAAAATTTTTATCTATTTGGAAAGATAGAATTATTGTTATTGCAGAAGAAATGAAAAATTACAGAATGGTTTAAAATTCACTAAAAATGGCTAAAAAACAAACCCAAAAATATTCCTTAGAATTTGGCAAAAAAGAAAAAGTATTGAATTATGCTTGCCAAACGTATCAATTATCTCGACCTAATAAAGTAGGAAGTGTTATGGCTTTGATACGAGAATGTCAGCCAAAAACGATTGAGGAGTGGGAAAGTTGGTATTTTGAAAATGCTAAAACAGATGGAAAAGTAGCTTTTAAGGTTACAAAAGAAAGTTTAGAGGACTTGGTACAAGACTTCACGAAAAAATTACGCAAGTTGTTATTCCTGAATGGCAGGCAGCATTTAACGAACTTACTTTACAAGACTGTATAGATTATATTTATAATTTGACTATCAATCGTACTTTTGATGGTTATATTCGTGAAAAATCTGTTGTTAATGACGGTTTAGCAAAAAAATTTACAGAGGTAAATTTTGAAGAAAGTCCGCCAGAACTCGACCACGCAGGAGATATTGACTATTTAGGTTGGGTTGGTGAAAAAGCCTTTGGTATTCAAATAAAACCTGTTACTGCCAAGTCAAATTTTGGCAATTATTCTGTTTCTGAAAGAATGAAAGCAAGTTTTGAAGATTTTGAAGCACAATACAACGGAAAAGTTTTTATCGTATATAGCTTAGATGGCGAAATAGCCAATAAAGTGATTTTACAAGAGATTGAAAATGAGATTAAAAGACTTTCAAATTAAAGGTAATTTCTAAAAACATATAAAACCACAAAAAAATTACACCATCAAACAATTTAACCAATCATTATGTCAAAAGTCTTAATTATTGACGACGAAAAAGCAATTCGCTACAGCCTTCGTGAGATTTTGGAGTACGAAAAATACGAGGTCGACGAAGCCAAAGATGGAGAAGAAGGCTTAGAAAAAATAAAGCAAAATGAATACGATATTGCCCTTTGCGATATTAAAATGCCCAAAATGGACGGTATGGAAGTGCTGGAAAAGGCAATGGAACTCGGCAAGGAAGTGCAGTTCATCATGATTTCGGCACATGGGAACATAGAAACGGCGGTCGAAGCCACCAAAAAAGGGGCATTTGACTTCATTCAGAAACCACCTGACCTAAATCGCTTGCTGATAACTATGCGGAATGCCTTAGACAAGTCAAATTTGGTAGCTGAAACAAAGGTACTTCGCAAAAAAGTGTCCCGCACTTTTGATATTGTAGGCGAGTCACCCTCTATTCAGCACGTAAAAGAAACTATAGAAAAAGTAGCCCCAACAGAGGCGCGCGTGATGATTATGGGACCGAACGGCTCTGGCAAAGAGTTAGTAGCCAAGTGGTTGCACGTAAAAAGTAGCCGTAGCCAAGCACCTCTCATAGAGGTAAACTGTGCCGCTATTCCCTCCGAACTTATTGAAAGCGAGCTTTTTGGGCATGAAAAAGGCTCTTTTACTTCGGCGGTAAAGCAAAGAATTGGCAAATTTGAGTTGGCAAACAACGGTACTTTATTTTTAGATGAAATTGGCGATATGAGCCTCTCTGCCCAAGCAAAAGTGTTGCGAGCTTTGCAAGAAAGCAAGATAGCAAGAGTCGGCGGCGACAAAGAAATCAAAGTAAATGTGCGGGTAATAGCGGCAACAAACAAAAATATCCCTGAAGAAATAAAACAAGGCAGGTTTCGCGAAGACTTGTACCATAGATTGAGTGTTATCGTCATCAGGGTTCCTTCGCTGAATGAGCGAAAAGATGATATTCCCTTGTTGGTAGATAAATTTTTGGACGATATTGCAGATGAGTACGGTGAAACGAAAAAGGCTATGTCGCCAGTAGCATTGGAAAAACTCAAAGAAATAGACTGGTCAGGAAATATTCGCCAGCTTCGCAATGTGGTAGAGAGGCTTATCATCATGAGTGGGACGGAAATTACAGAAGATGACGTTACCCGCTATGCCATGAATTAAGGCTTTAGAGTAGCAAATTGGCTATTTCGTCCATGCTCAATATCTTCAAAATTTTTCTGCCATCAGGCGAATAATTGGGGTTTGAGCAGGCAAAAAGTTGGTCTATGAGTGCTTTGCTTTCTTCTTCTGAAAGGCTTGTAAAATGTTTCATTGACAGCCGCTTAGACATGGAGAAAGCAATTTTTTCTGCCTTCGTCAAGTTCAGATTTTCACTAAATTTGGCTTGTTCTATGAGCTGCTCTATAAGGCTTGCTTCTACTTTTATAGGCAGATTAGCAGGTATCCCGCTAACAATTACTCTATTGTCTTCTAAATGATAATCAAAACCTAAGTTTCTCAATTCCCATTCCATTTCGCCCAAAATAGCCCTATCGGGCGGGCTTAGGTGCAGAGTTTCGGGAAAAAGTAACTGTTGAATATTTCCCTTGCCGCCCTCTATATTTTGTAAAAATCTTTCATGCAAAATCCGTTCGTGTGCCGCTTGCTGGTCTATAAGCAATACACCCGATTTTATCTGACTGATAATGAAGCGATTGTGTAGTTGGAAAACTTTTTTAGTTTCCGTATCGCTCTCATTATTGTCACTTTCAAAAGTTAATGTTTCTATGCTCTGTTGCTGCTTGCTTTCCAATACCTTCCGCATCTCATTATCAAAATCGTATAGCTGTTCCCAATGCTGCAAGTTGCTCTTTTGCAAGGGATTATTCCGAAATTGCGTATAGTTTGTTGTTTGGCTCGTTAGTGGCAAATCACCAAGTTCTTTCCGCCAATCTACCTCGTGTTCCGCCTGATAGTGGTCGAGGTTTCCCGCCGTAGTGAAATTGGTATCGAGGTCAAAATCCATTTTGGGGGAGAGATGATGCTTGCCGAGTGCCTGCCTCACCGCCGCCCGAATGAGTGCGTAAGCCGTTTTTTCGTCCTCAAATTTTATTTCAGTCTTGGTAGGGTGTACGTTTACATCTATTTTTTGAGGGTCAGTTTCGATAACTAAAACATAAAAAGGAAAACTATCGTCAGGCAAAAGCCCCTCAAAAGCACTCACAACGGCATGATGCAGGTATGAATGTTTGATGAAACGGTTATTAACAAAGAAAAACTGCTCACCACGCGTTTTTTTGGCAAATTCAGGCTTGCCTACATAGCCTTTTACGGTCATGTTTTGAATTTCCTCTTGGCAGGGAATCAAGTTTTGCTTGTAATTTTTGCCGAAAACCCCAATAATTCTATTTGCTAAATTTCCTTGCTTGAGATAATAAATCTCTGCATCATTGTGGTAAAAAGAAAACTCTATTTCGGGGTTTATCAGAGCGACCCGATGAAATTCCTCAATGATATGCCTTAGCTCTATTGGGTTAGATTTGAGAAAGTTACGCCTTGCGGGAACATTAAAAAATAAGTTCTTTATGGCAATACTCGTACCCGAACTGCATTGAATAGGCTGCTGCTCTATCACCTGCGAGCCAGCCAAGTGCAGAAAAGTGCCTAATTCCTCTTCGTGCTTTTTAGTTTTCATCTCTACCTGTGCTACCGCCGCTATAGATGCCAGAGCCTCTCCCCGAAAACCGAAGGTATAAATTTGGAAAAGGTCTTCCACAGTCTTAATTTTAGAGGTAGCGTGCCTCTCAAAACTCATCCGAGCATCTATTTCCGACATCCCAGAGCCGTCATCTATGACCTGAATCAGCGTTTTTCCCGCCTCTTTGATGCTGAGTTGTATATGTTTGCTACCTGCATCTACAGCATTTTCAAGCAATTCTTTCACCACAGAAGCAGGGCGTTGCACCACTTCTCCCGCCGCTATCTGATTAGCCAAACTATCAGGAAGTAAACGAATAATATTCATCAAAGTCAGGAGTTAGAAAAGACAAAGGTATGAAAGGGTTTGACAATTTGCAAACTTAAAAAATGACCTTAATGCCACATTTTTCGTAGTCCTTTTTTAGTTTTTCATCAAATTTTTTATCTGTAATTAGGTACTCAATCATCGACAAGGGGGCAAATTTGAGGTAACTTTCTCTCTCTACCTTCGAGGAGTCGCAAAGCAAAAACGTGGTTTTTGCTTGTTTGGCAAGTGCTTTAGCCATTTCTGCCTCTTTTTCGCTATGTGCGGTCAGTCCATTTTTCAGCGAAATGCCATCTACTCCAATAAACGATTTTTGAGCATGATACCTGCCAATATGCTCAAGGGCAATACTTCCATGCACAGCCATACGCTCGCCATCTACCTCTCCTCCTATCAAATTGATTTCAAGGTTTTTATAGCCTAATAACTCCGCTAATATAGGTAAAGAGTTGGTAATAATTTTCAGGCGAGGAATATTTTTGAGATGCTTGCAAAGGGCAAAAACGGTGCTACCACAGTCTAAAAAAATGGTGTCGTTAGGTTCAATAAACCGTGCGGCTAATGCTGCAATATGTTCTTTTTCAACTTGTTTGCTATCAGATTTATGCTCAAAATGATGCAATGCTTGTTTCTCTATTTTCATAGCCCCGCCATGAGTTCGCTCCAGCAAACCTTGTTGGGCTAAAACAAGTAAATCTCTGCGGGTAGTAATTTCCGAAATGCCTAAGTGTTCTGCCAATTCTTTGACGCTCATGCTCTCTTTTTCGGCGAGAAGTGCTAACATTATTTTCTTTCTTTCTTGTTGGCTCATTTGCTAAAATTTTTCGAGTGCCTGCTTAGGCACAAACTAAATTCGGTCATTTTTTATATTTGAGCAATATACAAAAAATATTTGCTACTGTTGGACTTACCACCTCCAAATCTAAATTTTTCATAAAACTGTCGGCTAAGTGATATTTTGAAAACTTAGTTCTTCTTATTTTTGTTTGGTCGTATAGGAATCGCTATAAGAAAATATAAAGAAACTAAAAAACAATTAAAGAAGATGATGCGTTATTCAATTATTTGCTTTTGCTTTGTCTGTTTGCTTGCTTGCGTGCAGGAAGGCAATACTCAGTCTAAATCTAAAAAGACGAAAAATCAGGAATCTAATACTCAAACCAATTTAGAAAATATGGAACAAGCCACATTTGGTGCTGGTTGCTTTTGGTGTGTCGAAGCTGTTTTTCAGCGTATTAACGGTGTAGAAAAAATTGTTTCGGGCTATGCGGGCGGCAAAAACAAGAACCCAACTTACAAGGAAGTATGCACAGGCGAAACGGGGCATGCCGAAGTGTGCCAAATTACTTATGACCCAAGCAAAGTAACTTATGATGAGTTGCTTGAGGTCTTTTGGAAAACTCACGACCCAACTACCCTAAATAGGCAAGGGAATGACGAAGGAACGCAATATCGCTCTGTGGTTTTTTATCACAATGACGCACAAAAACAGCTTGCAGAAAAGTATAAAAAAGAGCTTAACGAAGTAAAGGCATACGATAAGCCAATAGTTACTGAAATAAGTCTGCTCCCTGAATTTTATGTAGCCGAAGATTACCACCAAAACTATTACAACGAAAACCCCAATCAGGGATATTGTGCCTTTGTAATAGCTCCAAAAGTGGAAAAATTAAGAAAAGTATTCAAGGAGAAACTAAAAAAAGGAAGCGAATAATACCGTATGAGCAAGCCGAGCAAGCCACTAAACCATGACGATTCGAGTGGGTTCGAGTTTGTCAAAGAAATGCTAAATGGGGATGCTACTTTCGCCATCAATTTTGATAGGCTACAGTACCATCCCCAAAAGGGCTACATCATCTTTGAGTTTTTGCTCTGCGATGAAAAGCAGACTAACGTAAGCCCACACACTTCGCACCCAAGCAAGTATTGGCACAAAAATTCGCAAAAGTTTATTAATCTTTTCCGAGTGAGCCAAGCCCTTAATGCCATTCTGTATCTGGTAAACTATGCCAAAACAGGTACAAAGCACGAAAACGAAATACGAGTAATAGAAGTATTGGCGGTAGATGAAACAGGCATTACCCAAGAGAGAACTTATGAAACTACCAGACAAAAATTTTCGGCATCGTTTCGCAAATTGAATATGGAATGTGGGCTATGAAAATCTTAAAAAAATTAAAAAATGGGCTATTTTATTGGTTTTAAGAATAATTAACGGCTAAGATATTCGCTTTAAGGTCGTGGAACACTACTTTTGTCAAAAATCAAAAGTACCATGTTCACTAAGATAGACAAACTTGTTAGCAAAGCATTTATACCTACTTTTTTCCTCACCTTTTTTGTGGTGCTTTTTATTCTTTTTACGGTATTTCTTTCTCAATATTTAGAAGACTTAGTTGGCAAAGATTTGGGCTGGGAAGTGTACGCAAGGGTCTTTTTTTACTTTGCCCTTACGCTTACCCCCATGACTTTCCCTTTGGCAACGCTGCTCGCCGCCTTAATGAGTTTTGGAAATTTGGGAGAGCATAGCGAACTTACCGCCATCAAAGGTTCGGGAATTTCGCTACTACGTATCTTAATGCCTGTAGGTTTTTTTGCCTTAGTAATTGCTATTACTGCTTTTCTTTCCAATAATTATATAGTCCCAGAAGCTAATTTGCGGGCTTTTAGCCTCATATATGATATAAAACAGAAAAAACCTGCTTTAGAGTTTAAAGAAGGTGGCTTTTATAATGACTTGCCCAAGCATCGGATTCGAATAGAGCGAAAAGACCGCAACGGCGGCAACGGCATCTACGGCATCATGATTTATGACCACTCTGCGCAACGTGGTAATACAGACCTCATTATTGCCGATAGTGGAAAAATGTACACTATTTTGGATAACAATTATTTGGTGATGGAACTGCAACATGGCTCTAAGTTTTCCGAGCCTACCAATGATAATACCTACAAAAGAGAATTTGTAAGAGATAATTTTAGCAAGGCAAAATTTGTTTTTTCTTTGGAAGCATTAGGCATGAACCGCACGCCCGAAGAACTTTTTAAGTCGCACCAAGTAATGATGACCGTAAGCCAACTGAAGCGCACATCTGACTCACTTGACAGAGAATCTGGCATCCAATTAGTAAATGTACCCAATATTTCTAAGCCCTATTACGACTATCAGTTTGCTACTTTTGCTTTTACAGGCGACTCTTTGGCACAATTTCGCTTAGATACCCTACCCGCTAAATATAGCGATTTTAAGAAAGTTATTAAAGACGAAGACTTAGTGATGTACTATGAAAAGGCAATTAACAAAACACGCAACCTCAAAAACTTAGTTGCCGCATCGCGAGATAGAGTGGAAGTCATGCAAAAAGATGCTGTTACGTATCGCCTCGCAATGTTTCAGAAGATTACTTTTTCGGTAGCTTGTTTTATCATGTTTCTTATAGGTGCCCCGCTCGGTGCCATCATCAAAAAAGGAGGATTTGGCTTGCCCGTACTGATTTCTATTGTGTTTTTCATCTTATTTTATGTACTTACTATCACAGGGGAAAAATATGCAAAAGAAGGTATTGCAGGAGCGTTAGAAGGGGCATGGATGGCAAATGCCGTACTTAGCGTATTTGGCTTTTTCTTCCTTAGGCAGGCAAGGAGCGATTCTCGCCTATTTGACGCAGATATTTATTATATCTATTTCAACAAACTCAAAGAAAAATTTTTAAGCTATCAATATGCCGCTCGGAACAGAAAAATTTAGTATCAGAACCTCTGAAGTTGATTTTAGGCACAGATTAACTATTCCTGCCTTAGTAAATTTTTTACAGGAAACAGCCATGCACAACATTGGGGCTATTGGACTGCCTATGCACATACTTGAGGAGAAAAATTTGGGTTGGGTGCTTTCGAGGCAACACCTAAAAATTGCTGCGTACCCAAGAGAAACCGAGCAAATAACGGTGGAAACTTGCCCGCATAGCTTCGAGAAATATTATGCCTACAGAGATTTTAGGGTTTATAACAGCCAACAAGAAATAATATGCACTGTAGCAAGCAGTTGGCTGCTTTTTGACTTAGAGAAAAGGCAACTTATCGCTATCCCCGACTTCGTGAAAGAAAGAGTTACACTCTGCACGAAGCACCCGCCGCTCCCCATACCGAAAACTAAGATACAAGCCTTACAGCGAGTAGATTACCAAGCCAATTTTCAAGTAAGTTGGCATACTTTGGACTTAAACAAACATACCAATAACGTTTATTATTTCCAATGGGCATTGGACACACTCCCCGAAGAAGTCCTTAATCAATTCTCAGTCAGCGAGTTAGATATTATGTTTCGCAACGAGAGCCTGTTGGGAGAAAAAGTAATAGCTCAAGCGGAGGAAATCATAAACGAGGATAAGCCCTCCCAAAAAACTTTTATTCATAGGATTATTAAAGAAAAAGATGGCAAAGAAGTTATCCAAGCAAAAGTACAGCTGATAAAAGATTTGTAAGGCAAGCAGCGTTATTTTTCTATATTTTTATACCCCTTATATATTATCTGCCGAAATTCATCATAAAGACTTCAAAAGAGAAAATGATAGATAGAATAATCTCATCTTCGATAAAAATGATTTACCACAAGAACACCAAGAAACACAAGTTTTTCTTGTGCATCTTGTGGACTTGTGGTTAATGAAGATTAAATTTATCAAAAGTAGCAAGATTAATATTTCATACTTTTCAAGTAATTAAAACTCATCTGAATACTCTCCAAAGGAGGGCGTTTGCAAACATCTTGCTCTACAAAAAAGTGCTTCATGCCTGCTTTGCCTGCATTTTGGAAAATGGGTTTGAAGTCTATAGTTCCGCTTCCTACCTCTGCAAATTCCTTTTTTTCAGTATTATCCATGTCTTTGACGTGCCAAAGTGGAAAGCGTTTTGGATATTTTTCAAAATAACTCATTGGGTTTATGCCCGCCTTTGCTACCCAAAACAAATCTATTTCGATAGACATCAAATCGGCAGGAACATTGTCGAGTAGGTAGTCAAAAAGCATTTGTCCTTCTACCTTGTCAAACTCGAAAGCGTGGTTATGGTAAGCCAAATGGATTCCGCCTTTTTTACAAATTTCTCCCGCTTTATTAAAAATTTCTACTAATTTTTTGAAATCTTCTAAATTTTTACGCTCATTCGGAGCAGTAAAAGCACAAACAATGTACTTCTGCCCTATGGTAGTACATGCTTCTACCATTTTTTCTAATCCATTAGTTAAGCCCGCCGTTCCTGTATGTCCGCTTATTGCCTTTAACCCGTTATCGTCCAATAGTTTACGAAAATCGGCGGGGCTTTTTCCATAAAACATACCCTCTTTGTAGCCCGCAAGTTCTACCTCTTTGAAACCAATTTTGGCAACTTTCTCAATAGTAGCTACGGGGTCTTTGCCCATATCCTCTCTGACGGTGTATAGCTGAACTCCTTGTTTTTTAACACGCGCCGCCTCAGATACATTAGGCAGGAAAGCCAATGCAGTAGCACCAAGTGCTGCATTTCTCAAAAAATCTCTACGATTTGTCATATTTATTTAGTTTAATGAATTGTAAATTAAATTTATACCCAAAAGTAGAAAGATAAATGGAAATAAAATTATTTTTGCGAAAGAACTCCGATTTCATTATTCAAAATTCAAAAAATGACAAAAGACCTCACGCACACAGTACTGATTGCAGATAAAAATATTTTAGATAAATACGAATTAGTAATAGGCTTAGAAGTTCATGCACAGCTACTTACCAATAGTAAGGTATTCTCCTCAGACTCCATTGCTTTTGGTAAAGAGCCTAATACCAATATTAGTGTCGTAACTTTAGCTCACCCAGGTACGCTACCTAAGCTAAATAAAAAAGTAGTAGAATTAGCCATAAAAATGGGCTTGGCTTGCGGTTGCTCCATTTCCAGATATAATATTTTTGATAGGAAAAACTATTTTTATCCCGACCTCCCAAAAGGCTATCAAATTACCCAAGATAAAACGCCTATTTGCAAAGGTGGTGAAGTAAGCGTAAAGACCAAAGATGGCAAGGTAAGAAATATCCCACTTAATCGTATCCATATAGAAGAGGATGCAGGTAAGTCTATTCACTTAGACGGTGAAAATGAAACGCTGATAGACTTGAATAGGGCGGGAACACCACTTATAGAAATAGTTTCAGAGCCAGATTTGCGCACTTCGGAAGAGGCAGCAGTATATATGACAGAGGTACGCCGCTTGGTACGGTACTTGGAAATCTGCGATGGCAACATGGAAGAAGGCTCTATGCGATGCGATGCGAATGTATCGGTACGCCTCAAAGGAGAAAAACAATTAGGCAAAAAAGTGGAAGTCAAAAACATGAACTCTATCCGCAACGTGCAAAGAGCAATAGACCATGAGTTTGTTCGCCAAATAACTTTGATAGAGCAAGGGAAGTCAATTATTTCGGAAACAAGGACTTTTGATGCTGATACAGGGCTTACGCACAGCATGAGGGCGAAAGAAGAAATGAACGATTATCGCTACTTCCCCGAACCCGACCTCGCTCCTTTTATCGTTTCAGAAGCATTTTTGGAAAGTGTAAAAGCACAAATGCCACTGCTCCCCGCCCAACTTTTCGACAAATTTACCCAGCAATACGGTTTGTCTGACTATGATGCGGGTGTGCTGACTGATGAAAAAAATATCGCACTATATTTTGAAGAAGTCTGTAGCAACACGACAAACTACAAAGCAGCATCTAATTGGCTCATGGGGGCAGTCAAATATCACCTCAACAAATTGGCGATAGATATTAGCGATTTTCCTTTGAAACCAGAGAAAATAGTAGAACTTATAGATTTGGTAGATGCTAATAAAGTAAGTTTTTCCATAGCTTCGAGCAAACTTTTTAACGAAATGATGGAAAACCCTGCACTTACAGCCCTGCAAACGGCTGAAAAATTAAATCTTTTGCAAGAAAGTACAGATGATGCTATTCTGCCAATCATAGAAGCAGTTTTGGCAAAAAATCCTGACAAAGTCATTGCTTATCAGAAGGGAAATAAAAACCTGTTAGGAATGTTTATGGGAGAAGTGATGCAGATGAGCAAGGGAAAATTAGACCCGAAGAAAACCAATGAGTTGATTAGGAAAGCATTAGAAAAGAAATAACATTTTAAAACAAATAATAGGAGTAATCTTTCTTAAAGAAATGCTACTCCTATTATTTAGCAGTACTCCCCAAGAGTTTAGAATACTTTAGTTCCATTAGGCTGGTAAATATACCTAAATGTGTAATGTCTTTGAGGAGTAGTAAGTGTAATAGTAGTGGGAGAGTCCTTATAATAGCTTAAAATTTCCATTTTGGCAAACTTTCCGTCTCCTGTTCTAATGACGAGAACCTTACCCGCTATTGGCGTAATAATCATAGTCGCGGGGTTATAATTATACCAACCCATGCCCGAAGTAGTTGGGATTGCCAAACTTGTAGGCGCATTGTCTTGGGCAAACGTAGCCGTAGAAGGCACTTCTTTGAGTTCGTCAAACAGTCCTGTGTAGATAAATGCTCCTCCTTGCCCTGTACGAATAGCACCACCATTTACTATAATAGTAGTTCCTCTGAAGCCTACGTCCCATTTGTTGGAAGCACTGTCCGCATTGGCTACAATAGCATTATTAGCAAAGCTAAACAAAGTAAAACGGTTTGTGCCGCCGCTTGTCTGCCCATTAGCAGGATTGACCGTTACAAGGTCAGCGGTTAGGTTGCTATAGATTTTTGCTTCTAAGGGCTTTGCAGGTTCTACCGAATCGTTTTTTGTACAGGAAGAAAATACTGATAATGCTATGAAAGCAATAATGGCAAAAGAAAAATTTAACTTCTTCATTGTTAATTAATTATGAATTTTGAAATACAAATATTAAATAGTTATAAAAAAATAAAATGCGCTTATATGTTTTGAGCAACTCGCCATATCACACCGCTGGGGTCGGAAAGGATAAATTCTTTCATTCGCCAAGGCTGGATTTCAATGTCAGAAACTGTTACGCTAAATTTTTCTGAAATTTGCTTGTCTTTGATGTGTTCATACCAATCGTCTACATTTTTTACAAGTATGTGCATCTCAAGTTTTGCTAAATGAGCATCTTGCGAGCAATCTTGTAAAAGAAAACTTACCTCTTCAAAAGCAAAATAAGCAATTCCATCTCCATCAGATTTTTTTTTAAAACCCAAATCTTGGTAAAATTGCTTAGATACTTCAAAATTTTTGGCAGGTATAAAAGCTTTTATTTCAATTATTCCTAAGTTCATTATATCATTTTTAATTTTTAGAAATTTGAAAGTTTACACTTACCCATAGCAGTCTGCCTGCCAAATTTGGGATATTTTGAGGGTCTTTTTGGTTAAAAATATTGTCAATACCTGTTTGCAGACGCAGTTTTTTGTTCAGTAGTTCCTTGGAAACTGACATATTCCAAGTGAAATAGCCGCTTACATATTCGATATCATCATCGAGGATTAAGTTGCCGTTTCTATCGCCTATGCCGTACTTGCCCCTATAAATACCTCTTACGTTTGCAGAAATTCCACGCTGCTGATTTTCATAAAATAACTTGACATTGAGCGTGTGCGGACTTCTCCCAAACAGCCCTCCGTATTCTTTCGAGCTTACCCTACTTACTGCTAATGTTTGCGGGTCGCGTTTGAAAATCTCCCCGTTATTTACCTGCTCTATTATATTTTTATCTTTTGCTTGCAAAAACTGATAGCCCGCAAAAAAAGTAAAATTTTGGTCAAGTCTGCAGCTTGCATCTATTTCTACTCCCTGTGTAAATACCTCATTCAGATTGCGATAGCTAAAAACATTCTGTCCATTGGTTTTGCGGGCAAATACTTGCGTTTCTATCAAATTGCTAATGTCATTCCTGAAAAAATTGAGATTTATCAATAATTTTTCAATCGGCTTTATTTTGAAACCAAAGTTATAAGCCAAAGATTTTTCTGCTTTGATTTTCCCTATTGCTGAAGGGTCTAAAAGAATTTCTGCAATTTGGTTCTGAGCTTGCAACTGTGCAATTGCCGCTCCCAACTCCTCTGTTCCAAAAACGGAGTATCCCGCAACGGCGTTATTAAAATTGAGGTATAACTGTCTGAAATCAGGTGCTTTGAAACCTACGCCTGTGGACGCACGCAAGGCAATTTTGGGGGTAATGTCGTACTGTAGAGAAAGCTTGGGACTTAGCTGCGAGCCGTAAGCAGAATGGTTGTCAAACCTTCCACCAAAAATCAAATTTAGTTTTTTTACAGGTTGGAACTCATACTGCAAGAAAGCATAATTAGTTGAAAATGTCTGCGTTCCATTATATCTTGTTGCTGCTACACTTTCCCAAATCTTGCCCGCACCAAGTGTAAAAATGTGTTTTTCACTCAAAAAATATTCCGTTTGGATTTCAGGACGAAGGAAAGTTTGGCGAAAAAAAGTTTCATCATAGACTTCTTTGTTTACCAAATAATTTAATTTTGAATTGGTTTCATAAACAGAGTTATAAAAACGAAACTGTGTTTTCCATTTGTCAGAAATCTTGTAATGCAAAATAGGATTGAAATTCATATCTTTGACTTGCCCATTGCCAGAAACAAAATTGGGATTTTGCGGCTCACCTATGTCGAAATTACTTTGCTGATTTTCAATAAAATATCGAGTTGAAAGCGAAAATTTTACTTTTTCTGAAAAATCATAGTTAAATTTTCCCTGCAAGGTATAATTGTGAAAAGGCTCTACGGTCTGCCCAAAAGTCTGTGGCAACAAGGCATAACCGCCCGTACTGTACCGATTGGCAAACAAATAAGCCCCAAATTTATTTTTGCTAAGGCTCAAGCTTCCCGAAATATCAAGTGTATTATTAGTACCGTAACGACTTGAAAGTGTTGCTTTTGTAGTTTTTGAATTTTCTGTAATAATATTTACAACTCCCGCTAATGCCTCCGAACCATACAAACTCGAACTTGGTCCTTTTACTATTTCTATCTGCTTGATGTTCCCTACGGCAAGGCGAGAAAGTTCCAAAGTACCTGCCGTCCTGCCAATGAGCGGTTCACCGTCTATTAAAATAAGTGTATAATCGGGATTCATGCCTTGCATCTGTATGCCGTTGCCGTGATTGGTCTGAATGACTAACCCCGTTTGCTCCTGAAGCACTTCGTTGAGCCGTAAGCTACCCATCGCCTTGATTTGCTGCTGATTAATGATAGTAACGAGCATCGGCACTGCCGCTAATAATTTTTCAGTGCGAGTTGCCGTAACTACTACCTCTCCCAAATTTAGTGTTTTTAGAGAGTCAGCAGGTAGCTTTTCCTGTGCATGAAGTATAGAAAAAAACGCAACAAAAAGTAAAGTAAAAAAATATCTCATATTTTTCGTTATTGTACTATTTTGCAAAGGTACTACATTCATCTCTGCTAAAAAATGACTTTTCTCAACTTTTCAAATTATTTATGGTGTAATTCTCAAGTTGGAATAATAGAATGTTTGACTTTTTGTTTTGACAGAAATCAATATTTGTTCCAACAAAGCTAAACCTTATTTAGACTAATTCCAAATAATTTTATTTTTATTTGGAATTAGTCTAAATAAAAATAAAATTTGCAGCGAAATTAATAATACAAAAAAATTAAACCAACGAAATCATGAAAAAAACAAGTTTATTTTTTGCTATGCTGTGGCTATTTTGCAGCATCATAGCCAAGGGGCAAGACAAGAAACAACAAGATATCACAGCTATTAAAAATATGTGCGGCTGCTTTGAGGTAGCTTTTGACTATGCCGAGACCTTTTCCCCCGATACGGCGTACAAGTTTGTGAAGCCATATCATGCAAAGGGCGTAGAATGGATAGTGCTTGAAGAAGATGCAGATAGCAAATTGGTTTTGCAGCATCTGCTTGTCATTAACCCGACTACTGTCATTAAGCATTGGCGCGAAGATTGGCTTTATGAAAACACAGCCCTCCTTGTTTACCAGGGGAATAGACAATGGCTTTTCAACAAAATGAATCCAGAGAAAGTAAAAGGGCAATGGACACAAAAAGTGTATGAAGTAGAGGATAGCCCGCGCTATGAACAGACGGCTACTTGGATTCACTATGACGGTAGGCATTATTGGGAAAGCAAAACGCCCGCACCTTTGCCCCGCAGAGAATACTCAAAGAGAACAGATTACAACGTAATGATACGTTTGAATCATCATGAGATTACAGACTACGGACACCTACACGAGCAAGATAATCAGAAAATTATCCGTACAGAGGCACAGGAACAACTCCTTGTAGAGGAAAAAGGCATTAACGCATACAGAAAAGTAGAAGATAGCAAGTGCATAGCGGCAAAGGAGTGGTGGGAAAAGAATCGCCTTTTTTGGGCAGATGTCAGGGCTACATGGGCGGAAGTTTTTGAGCAACAAAAAGATATAAAGATGCTTGATAAAGTGGAAGATAAAAACTTTTTTATGGCAATGACAGAGTTAGAAACCGCCGCGAACAGAGGCAGAAAATATGATTCTAAAAAAATTAAACCTCTGATTGGAGAGGTTATCAGAAAATACATCAAATAAAAAAATTCCTCATTTTTCTGTACCTTTTCATATATTTGCAAATTATAAAGGAAGTATGAGTTACAAAACTTGTACTTCCTTCATTTTATTTACGGTACGATATGCAAAAGATTATCATTTTAGTATCATTATCCTTGCTTTTTATAGCGACTAAAAGTCATGCCTGTAGTATGTATAAACTGACTTTTAATGGCAAAACAATGGTCGGTAACAACGAAGATAGCTGGGGGCGTGATGCAAGAATTTGGTTTGAGCAAGGAATAAACGGAAAATTTGGCGTTGTGTGTGTAGGTTATGCACGCAAGCAACACCCTGACGGAGCAATGAATGAACATGGGCTTGTATTTGATGCCTTTTCAATGCCTCACAAACCCAACATTCCTGAAAGAGACCCAAATAAAAAAGATTTTGCCTACGCCCATGTAAAAACTATTATGCAACAATGCAAAACGGTAGATGAGGTGTATGCGTTTCTTGAAAAAATGAACTTACATGTTCTTAACGGTAGTATAATTTTTAATGGCGGTATGCTCTTGTTTGTGGACAAGTCAGGAAAATATTTAGTAGTAGAAGCCAGCAAAATGACTTTTGGCAATGATGATAAATTTGCGTTGGCAAATTTTAGTATTGCAGACACCAAAGATTTAAGCACCATAAAAACAGAACGATATTGCAAAGGCATAGCTTTTTTGAATAATAAAAAGTTAGATACAAGCCTTTCTTTCTGCACAGCTTTGTCTGATACAATGAGCGTGAACAGGGCAAAAGTTGGGGACGGTACGCTTTATACAAGTGTTTACGACCTTGATGAAGGGCTAATTCATCTTTACTTTTATCACGATTTCAGCAAGCTTGTAACTTTCAATCTAAAAGAAGAATTAGCAAAAGGCGACCATTCATACAGCTTTGCTGAATTATTTCCCGACAATCAAAATTATCAAAAATTCCTTGACTATAAAACCCCACAAAATAGCAAAGTAATTTTCTTTTTCATAGTTAGTTGTGGCTTGTTATTCTCTTTGTCTTCGGCTTTTTTCTTAATTAGCTTTTTCAAGTCATCAAATATCAATTATAAATATCTGAAACTTGGATTAGCTACATTGGGTATTGCATTAGGGGTTTATGCTTTTATTTTGCTAAGAAACGAAGGAATATTTTATTTCTCTTCGCCATATAATGATGGACATTCACTTATTGTTGCTATGACTTCGTATCTTCCGTTTGTTTTACTCATTGCCATATTTCCTTTATTAAAAACTAATTTTGAAATATTCAGGAAAAATTCTTGGAATTATTTTATAAAATGGCTATATACATTAAATAATATTGCATTTTTGGGATTATTAGGATTGTTTGCGTATTGGGGCTTTTTTGATGTGCTTAGTTAAAATGTAAGTAAATATTTGCTAATGACTAATAAAACAAAGTCATACGGTTTGAAGAAAATAATAAAGTTTGTAAATAAAAAACACTAAATATCAATGGAATTATTAATCGAATTAGTAAAAATTGTATTGCCTGCGGGCTTAGTTTTATATGGTATGTTCTTGACTACCAAGTCTTTCCTTAGCAAAGACTTTGATAGTAAATTGGTAAAACTCAAATCGCAATACACAGAAACTACGCTGCCCCTACGCCTACAGGCTTATGAAAGAATGACTTTATTTTTGGAAAGAATTTCTCCTAACAATCTGCTTATCAGATTAAATGACCCTTCTTTCAAAGTCGGAGAGTTCCAAGAATATGTCTTGCACGAAATCAGAGAGGAGTTTAACCATAACCTTTCGCAGCAAATCTACATGAGTGATGAGGCATGGCAGCAGGTAAAAGCAGCTATGGACAACCTAATTATGATGATTAATGATGCCGCTTCGGAGCTTGGCAAGGAGGAATCGTCCCTGCAATTAGTCAAGAAAATATTTGGCAGAATGATAGACCATCAAGATGATGTAACGGGTACGGCTATCAGATTTTTGAAACAAGAAGTTCGCAATTATTTTTAATGCAAAGTAGCGGATATTTCCAAAATTATTTGTTAATTTTCGGAAACTAAATCACGCTAAAGTATGAGCATTTGGAAAAAAATTGGCTTTTTCTGTGCCTTTATTATCCCTGCATTGGTGGTAATGGGCTATTATTTGGGAGGGTTCTGGAATTTTGGAACTATAGTTTTTGTGTTTGTGCTAATCCCTATTTTTGATGAGTTGGTTGGGAAAGACCCCGAAAATGTAGATGAGAAAATAGTCCCTATTATTTCCGAAGAGTTGTACTATCGCCTTATCTTGTACGGTTGGGTTTTTGTGCAGATGGCGTTTGTATTTTGGGGCTGCTACGTAGTTTCATCGCAGGCAATGACTTCTTTGGAAATGTTGGGTTTCATGCTTAGTTTTCCCTTAGTTACAGGCGGCATTGGCATTACGGTTGCCCATGAGTTGGGGCATAAAAAAGGCAAATTAGAACGCTTTTATTCCAAAGTTTTGCTGATGACCACTTGTTATATGCACTTTTACATAGAGCATAATCGGGGGCATCACGTCAATATCGGCACCCCGCTTGACCCCGCAACAAGCCGCAAAGGGGAGCATTTTTATGCTTTTTGGTTGCGTTCTGTTCGCGATAGCTATCTGAATGCGTGGAAGTTAGAGTTTGAGCGAATGAGCAAAAAAGGCTTGCCCCGATTTAGCTCACAAAACGATATGATTTGGTTTTCAATGATTCCCCTGCTATTTTGCCTATTTCTTACGCTTACCTTTAGCCTACTCAAAGGGCAGTTATTATGGGAAATTCCTGCTTTCTTTTTTGTGCAAAGCATCTTAGGTTTTTCGCTTTTGGAGGCAGTAAACTACATAGAGCATTACGGGCTTTTGAGGAAAGAAATAGCCCCAAAAAAGTACGAAAAAGTAAACACGCTACACTCTTGGAACGCCAATCAGTTAGTAAGTAATTTTTTTCTATTCCAACTCCAGCGACATTCCGACCACCATGCGTATGCAAATCGTAGCTATCAGGCACTTCGGCACGTAGAAGAAAGCCCACAGCTACCTGCGGGCTATCCTGCCATGATTTTACTTTCTTTATTTCCTCCATTTTGGTTTAGGGTAATGGACAAAAAATTGGCGGCTTGGAAAGGGAACAGTTAGCTGCCCCACATCACAAATGCCCCCCAATAATACGGGTGTGCATATTTTTCTTTCATCTTTTGCTGTGCCAAGCGAAAGGCTTTTCTTCTGTCGCCTATGCGTAGCCACTGCTGATAAAATTCTTTCATGAGCCTTTGCGTAGCCCAATCGTCTGCCAGCCAAAGGCTCATCATTATGTTTTTTGCTCCCGCCATTTTGAAGGCTCTTTGCAGTCCGTACACACCCTCGCCATTTCGTATGCTTCCTCTCCCTGTTTCGCAAGCCGAAAGCACGACCAAATCAGTATTTTCCAAAGACAGCCCCATTGCCTCGTAGCTCGTAAGCAAACCATCTTCTGCTGCCTCATTTCTATAGGTGGAAAGCATCAAACCCGAAGAAAGCATTGGGTCTTCGTAAGTTTCATCAGTAAAAAAACCATGCGAGGCAATATGCAGTACGGTTGGGCTGTTACTCTGCTTTACGACTGATTCTAAGGCTTTTTCACCCAAATAAACTTCTGTTTCCCAGTCTTGCCCTTTGAGTAGCTCGGCGATATTTCTTACCTCTGTTTCCGTACCCTCTAAGTCTGCCAAATTTTTTTGCTGACCATAATTAGGTCTTCCTATCAGCACAGCCCTCGATACTTTTTTCTCATTTGAAGCCGCAGGAGGTGCTATTTCTATGATTTCTTTCATATTGGCAAGCATGAAAACGTCTAACTCGTCTAAAAGGTAATTTCCTGTAGATGGGTTTAGCAAAACATTGATATTAAGTTGGTTATAAATACCATCGGGAGATACAAACACCTTTTGAGCCGAATCAAGATGAACTTTGAAAGGCTGCCAATAATGAGCATAAGATTCTACATCTGTTTGTTTCTCTCGGATAGCATATTTGTATGCCTTAAAATACTGATTTTCTAAGGCTTTGCCGTTAGGCAGACTTACAAGGTAAGGATATTTTTGCTGCTGATTGGCTACGACCAAGCCTATATAGTTTACTGAGTCTGCCCATTTGCTATTGCGTATATCAAAATACCTGAACCGAATAATCTCGATGGCGGCTTCTTCTTTTTTCAGACTTGTTTGGATATTTTGCCAGCTAAGTAGATGATTATTAGCAAATTGTTGGAAGGCTACGGATTGCTCTGCTAACTCTTTCTCTATCTGTTCTGCTTGTTTTTCCAGCGTGATAATATCTTCTACTAATATTCTTACTTTTATTTTTTTGAGTGGGCTGTAGATACGTGCCAAGCGATTTTTGATAGCAAGCCATTCTTTGTATAGGCTTATAAGTGCAGGGTTTTTACTGCCCAAAATTTGTTGGCGCACCTTGCTCGCGGAGTTGAAAAGAATAGCCTTTGTAGTAAGGCGGTGATTGAGCATTTCGCTGATAAGCTGTGGGTTATGATTGCTATTTTCGAAGGCAAAACCATTAAATTTTTCGAAACTCTCACTTAATGTAGTATAAAAGTTTTCTTTTTCCTTTTCAGATAAAAACGAGAAATACTCGTGAATTTGTGCGGTACTTTTCTCCAAATGCGTGCGATAGTAGCTTTCTGCTTGGTCTTTCTTGCCAATAAGTTCGTAGAACAAAGCTAACTGAATAAGGGAAGCGGTATAGTCAGGGTGCTTTGTGCCTAATATATCTCCTCGCAGTTTGAGGCTTTGCAAATACAGATTCTCGGCTTTGGCATTGTTGCCCAACGTTTGGTTTGCTCTACCTGCCTGCTGGAGCGCACCCGCATACATAGGATGCTCATCGCCTAACTGCTCCCTGATAATTTGGATACTCTCTTGGAGCAAAGGAAGTGCTTTCTCGTGCTGCCCCGTAGTCTGATAAACATTCGCAAGGCTCATCAGTACAGAGGCATAGTCGGGGTGCGTGTCCAATTTTGCCTTTTTGAGGATACCAATACTGTGCTTGAGCATCACTTCGGCATAGTCATAAGAGCCTATTTCACAGTACAATGCAGCCAAATTGCTTTGGTAGTTTGCATATTCTATGCTGTACTTTCCATCATAATTTTTGATGATATGCAGGCTTTGAATGTATAAATCTTTAGCCTTCTTGTAGTCGCCTATTTCATGGGCAAGTGAGGCAAGGTGATTCAGAGAAACGGCATAATCGGGGTCTTGCTTCGACAGAAATTTGAGCCTGATGTCTCGTGCCTTAAGGTACAACTTTTCTGCTTCGGCATAATTACCCTTGCTTTGGTAGGCAAGTGCCAGATTATCCAAGAAAGTAGCGTAATCAGGTGTTTCGGTGTCAGAAATTTCTTTGAGGATTTCCAAACTATGCTTTATCTGGAGCGTAGCCTCATCATATTCGCCTATTTCTATGAGCAAATGCCCCTTGTTATGGGTAAGATTTGCAAGCGTTTCGGTAAGTTCCATTTTATCTTCGGCATTGGTAGGTTTATTCAAATCTTGCCTGATGGCTGCAATTGCTTGCTCGTTCAGCACCATTGCCGATGAATAATTACCGCTTTTGTGTGCCTTGTCTATCGATTCAAAATACTTATCGTATTTGAGCTGGGCAACAGATGAAAATGAACAACAAAAGAATATTACAAAAATGAAAGGGGTGGTTATTTTTTTCATAAATCGTATTTTACGTAATGATAACATTGTGTATAGCAAACAATAAACCTTTTTTAACAAAGTAAAAATAAATTTAAAATTGCCTTTTTATCGTCATAAACTTTCTTTGATAAATACAAAATTGTACTACCCAAATTGCTTAGGCTTTTTTCCCTGTGCTGCCAATGTTACTATTTCAATTATTCTTTTTTGGCGAGTTTCTTCTTTTTTTGCCAATACTAACCACTGAAGTATATTTCTTTTGTCCGTTCTGCTTAGGGCTTGGAAATAGCCTTCTGCCTTAGGTTCACCTCGAAAAGCGCTTGCCAAATCTTCGGGAATGATGAGTGCCTCTACTTCGTCCAAAGTAAACCAAGAGCCATTTTTTTTTTGCAATTTCTATCACAGCATAGCCCGCCTCTGTCATTCGCCCTTCCTTTGCCAATCTTTCTATTTTTTCCTTATTTACCTTCGACCAAACGCTTTTCGGTTTTCGTCTGCTAAAAAACTGCATAAATGTTTCCTCGTCCACCGCTTTTGCTTTGCTATCTATCCACCCAAAACAAAGTGCCTCATCAACGGCATCGCTATAGGCTACGGTGGGTTTGCCCGACTTTTTTTTGTAATAGATAAGCCAAATAGACTGCTCCTTGTCGTGGTGGTGTGCTAACCAATCTCGCCACTCTTGACGACTTTTGGGGTAAAAAGTAACTATGTCTTTATCCATAACAGTATTTTATCATTTTTGAGTTTGCGCTGAGTTAGCAAATTTTCTACAGCCTTACCAAGTTAGTCTATTTATCAATATTTGGCAAAAATACGTCATGTTATTTCCTAATTCACGCCATTTTGTCATTAAATTATTACATTTTCTCCTAATTTACTGACAATTCAAGACATTTTGTTAGTAAATTTTTTACTTTTTCCGCTTGGTATAGCTATTGAATATAGAGATTTCAAATTTCTTAATAAAATTAATTAATCACACAAAACAATACAAAAATGAGATTCGGAACACACAAAGGTAACTACGGGTATGCACCCTTTTTGAAAGCATGGGCAAACGCCGCTAACATAGGCACAGATTGGCAAAAATGGCAAGAACAAGCACAATACAGCACGCCCGCCGCAAACATAGTGGAAAATGAGGCAAATTTCACCATAGAAATAGCTGCCCCAGGTCTGCTAAAAGAGGATTTCAAAATAGAAGTAAAAAACGACAAGCTAACCGTATGGGCAGAAAGCAAAACCCAAGAAGAAGGCAAAAAATATAGCCGCAAGGAGTTTGCCTACGGTAGCTTCAGACGCAACTTCACCCTACCTGAAACGGTAGATAGCGAAAATATTTCTGCCAAATATGCGGACGGTATTCTGTACGTAGTCGTTCCCAAATTGGAGAAAGAGAAAGTGAGCAGAAGCATCAACATTGAGTAAGAGTCGATAGTTTTTTAGGTTTATAATGATTGGCTTAGCCGCAAGTACCCTTGGTGCTTGTGGCTTTTTTGGTGAGTTTTATACTTCTCAGATTTAAGAAGTAAATATAACTTTATATAGTATTTATAATCTATTTTAGGGTACAAAACCACTAATAAGATTATTTTACTCGTCTTTCAAAGCCACTACAGGATTGACCGCCGCCGCTTTTGCCGCTGAAATCAAGAAAAATGTTTATAATTTCTCTTTAAGCAAGGCTACTATTTCTTCTAAGTCCTTGATTTTGCTTTCTAAGGATTGTATTTTTTCTTTTAGATAAGTGTTTTCTTGGGCAAGTTCTTTATCTCCATAACTATAATAAGTTCCAATTACAAAACCTACTTGTGCGCTTTGATTATTACTATTGTGAATGGCAAAGGTTTCAGGTAAGAACTCCTGAACGGGTACTTGCAAAATTTTAGAGAAGTTTACGATTTGCTCTATCTCTATTGCAGATTCATTTCTTTCTAAGCGGGAGTAAGCAGACTGTGACAGCCCTAATAGGTGTGCCATTTCTATTTGATTGAGTTTGCGTTCTTCACGTTCCCACATGAGTTTGTTTCCCACTTTTACTTTCATACCCGAATTTTGGTTAGAATTACCCACTTGCTCTTTTGATTTACTACAAAAATACAGTAATATTTGCCATAAGAAAATTTAAAGATAAATTTTTTTGCGGAAACCGAAAAGCAAATAGAGTAGGTAAAAATTTCAAAAGATTACCATTATGAAAACTAAAGTTTCTAAACTTTTTTTTGTTGTATTTTTTGTATTTGCAGTTTTATTTTATCCAAGCAAGACCTATGCAGGGTCTTTTTGGGGTTGGGAAACTGTAAATGAAAGTGCTTGGATAGGTGGTGACGGCTGCTTATACCATGTTTCTTCACAAGTCTATAATGTATTTGGAATAAATGCAGGAAGCAGAGATGTAATAACACAAGTTGCTTGCCCATAGGTAGTGAAACTCATTTTTATTGCACAAAAATAGAGATAACTTGATATATTATCTCTATTTTTGTGTATAAGTATTATAAACCAGTAGATTATGATTCTTAAAATAAAGTTAGTAATTAGTAGTTTTTGTATCATATTTAATATTTCTGCACAACAGACAACACTAATAGGACGAATAGCAAATGAGAGCAATGTTTCTTTGCCTTATGTAAGTGTATTTTTACTTAACAAAGTAAACAATGGTACTTTTACAGACAAAGATGGAGTATTTAAGTTAAACGTATATCCAGAAGACACGCTATGTATTTCGCATATTGGGTACACAAGTGTAAAAATCTCTGTAAATGATATAGGTAAAACACTCTTGCTAAAGCCCAATGTTTTGTATCTTAAGGAAACAACGATTAGGTCAAAGAAATTAAAATCATTCTCAAAAAAAATAGGATTAAACAGTGAAAAAGTAAGTGGTATGTTTTGTGGCATGGACAAGTACGCAATGTTCGTCAAAAACCCATTATATAGAGAAGGAAGTATCAAATCGATGTATTGTAAAGTTTATCATGCAAAGGATAGCAAGTTCAAAAATCTTAATATCCAACTTAGAGTTCGCATTTATAGTAAAAACAAAATCAATCCTTATCCAAATAAAGACATTTTACAAGAAAATATACCAATTATTATCAAATACAATCAAAATAATTTAGCTATTGATTTAAGCAAGTATAATATTCCTTTTTTGAAAGAAGGAGTATTTATTGGTTTAGATATTATAGGTTATATTGATAAAGAGGGCAATTTAATACAAAACTCTCTTGTTGACTGTAGGAAAAACCTTTGTATCAAATTCACCTCTCAAGGTAAGGAGGGTTTTTTGACCTACAATGCTCACTTATATAAACTATCATGGAATTTGGTTTCTAATTTATTGAGAAAGAATAGTAATCCTGTAAATGCTATGCTGGGTGTTCAAGTTATTTTTGAGGAAGACTAATTAAAAGCCTTTACTCATCTTTTAAAGCCACTACAGGATTTACAGCCGCTGCTTTTGCTGCTGGTACTAAGCCCGCAAGCGCACCCGTAAAAACCAAGAAAATGACCGCAGAAACTGCTACTGTTAAGTTTACTTCGGGGGGCGCAAAAAAATCCATTTGTACTTCGTATTTTCGCATTAGGTAGCCAACCGTTTCCATTAGTCCGATGCCGCAAAGCAAACCAATATACCCTGCAAAGGCAGTGATGACTACGGACTCCTGAATAATCAGGCTCACTATAGAAAAAGGCGTAGCCCCCAATGCCTTGCGAATCCCGATTTCTTTGGTGCGTTCCTTTACAATAATGAGCATGATATTGCTAACTCCCACAATACCAGCGATAATAGTACCGATACTCACCAACCAGCTAAAGCCTGCAATGCCCAAAAACAAGCCCTGCACCCGCTTAAATTCTTCCTCTACATTAGCAGAACCAATCGCTTTCAAATCATTTGGGGCAACCTTGTGCCGTTGAGCTAAAAGTACTTTTATTTTGTCTTCTATTATCTTTGCCTCTATACCTTCTTTGGGCGTGAAAGCAAACCAAAATATTCTGTTTCCTTGGTTAAATGCCTGAATCATAGCAGAATGTGGCAAGAAAATAGTTTGTGCATCCTGCCTAATGTCTTCCCCACTTCCTGCAGTTTTGAAAATTCCTACCACCTTGAAGGAAATACCTTTGATTTTGATGTACTCGCCAACTGGGTTTTCGTCATCTTTGAAAAGGGTTTTTTGGACTTCTGTGCCAATAATAGCTACTTTTCTTCGCTCTTTAATGTCTATGTCGTTGATGAAGCGACCGCTAACCATACTCATTGGTTTTACCTTAAAGAAATCGGGATAGTCGCCAAAAACTTGGAATGCACCCGTTTTAATGCCCCTTGTTACACTACCGCCACCCAAATCGT
The DNA here is from genome assembly GCA_004294445.1 of Cytophagales bacterium. Taxonomy (GTDB): domain Bacteria; phylum Bacteroidota; class Bacteroidia; order Cytophagales; family Thermoflexibacteraceae; genus Thermoflexibacter. The sequence goes on along the minus strand of REAZ01000022.1, from coordinate 44,385 downwards.
TGCGAGGAGCAATCACATCTACTTCGGGTACGTTCTCCCGAATTGCATCTACATCATCTGTAGTAAACTTGATGAAACGCCCAGGTTTTAAGCCCATGTAAGGCTCAGAGGTTCGCTGCGACCACATGAAAACGGCATTCCGAGCAATGTCAAAGCCCTTCACTACGCCATTCTCAAAGCCCTTGCCAGAGCCAAGCAGGACTATCAGCATGAATATTCCCCAGAATACCCCAAAGGCGGTAAGTGCAGTTCGCATTTTGTGCTTGCGAATAGTCCCCAAAATTTCAGCCCATTTATCTATATCGAACATAAATTTAATTACTAATGGTTAATGACTAATGACTAATTGTTAGTTATACTTTAGCTTTTCATGTGATAACACATGAAAAGGCGACTAATCAGTGATGCGTGTGTTATCACGCGCATCACTAAGCAATTATTTCCCTAATCTGCCCTTAATGCTTCTATAGGTTTGATATTCGCTGCTTTCAGTGCAGGAATCAGCCCCGCCAATGCTCCCGCCAATACCAAAATTAAGGTTGAGGAAATTGCCACATACGTATCTACCTCTGGGCGTGTGAAATACGGCAGTTCTGCCCCTGTTGCCTCTATCAAGTACCGCAAGCTATCCAGCAAACCGATGCTCGTGAGCATACCCATATAGCCCGAAAATGCAGTAATAAAAATAGACTCTTGCAAAATCAGACTTACGATGCTCCAAGGCGTTGCGCCGAGTGCCTTGCGGACACCTATTTCTCTGGTGCGTTCCTTTACAATGATAAGCATAATATTGCTAACTCCCACTACACCAGCTATTAACGTCCCTATGCCTACTACCCACACAAACATCGCAATGCCATTAAACAAGCCCATGAATTTCTTATAGTTTTCTTCATTGTTATTAATACCAATAGCTTGGCGGTCTTCAGTATCAAATTTATGGCTGTTAGCCAGCACCTTCCGCACCGAATTTTCAATTTCTATAGCAGGAATACCGTCAATGCCATTCAAAACCATGACTTGCACCTGATTAGGCTGATTGAATACCATTTGCAGGGTAGAAAAAGGAATATATGCGCGTTCTTCGTTTCTGCCGTTATTCTGATTGGTAGTAAAAATGCCCACTACTTTAAAGAAAATACCTTTGACTTTTACATATTCACCAATGCCTTCGCCATCTCCAAAAAGCGTTTTTCTCACTTTTTCGCCTATGACCATCACCTTGCGTTTTTCGTCAAAGTCGTTCTGATTGAGCGTTCTACCATTGATAAATTTTTCACCATTGAGCTTAAAAAATTCGCCTACAGAACCCAATACTTGGTAAGAACCGTTTTTAGTTTTATAGTTAATAGTATATTCTCCAAAGACACGATTTCTTGGGGCAAGCATATTCATTTTATCACCTAAGTCATTGGTAATGAGGTTTAAGTCTTGGTTGGTAAAGCGAATTTCTCGCCCTGCTTTCAAGCCCTGATGGGGCATATTGGTTTTGCCTTCCCAAATCCAGATGCTATTCTGTGCCTCGCCTGCAAACTCCTGACCTACACCATTTTGCATTCCTTTGCCCGCACCCAGCAGGAGGATGAGCATAAAAATCCCCCAAAACACTCCGAAGGCGGTGAGGAAGGTTCTTAATTTATTTTGGCGAATCGTACCAAATATTTCTTGCCACTTGTCTAAATCGAACATGGTTTTAATGACTAATTATATTTCCGTCTTTTAATCTGATAACTCTTTGCGTTTGATTGGCTACATCATTTTCATGAGTAACGATGATGACCGTCATGCCTTCACGGTTCACTTCTTTGAAAATTTCCATGACTTCTTCAGAAGTTTTGGTATCGAGCGCACCCGTTGGCTCATCAGCCAAGATGACTTTGGGCTTAGAAATCAATGCTCTCGCAATCGCAACACGCTGACGCTGCCCGCCCGACATTTCATTGGGGGAGTGTTCTGCCCATTCTCTTAGCCCAACCCTATCTAAATATTCTAAAGCAATTTTGTTGCGCTCTTTTCTTGGCACTTTCTGATAATAAAGCGGCAAAGCAACGTTTTCCATTGCATTTTTGAAGGAAAGCAAATTAAACGACTGGAACACAAAACCGATGAACTGATTGCGGTAATAGGCGGCTTTGGTCTGCGAAAGATTTTTCATTGGGGTATAGTTCAAGCTGTACGTCCCCTTATCGTAGTCGTCTAAGATTCCTAGAATATTGAGTAGCGTGGACTTACCCGACCCCGAAGAACCCATGATAGATACCAACTCTCCTTCTTCGATTGTCATGTCTAACCCTTTGAGGACGTGCAGTTTATTTGCACCTACTTCGTAGTATTTATGTATATTTTCTAGCGTTACCATAAGTTATTTAATTACTAATTTTCAATTACCAATTACTAAAATATTATTGCCATTATTCATTAGTAAGTAGTCATTTATATTAATTATTGTACCAATCTATATAATTAATTGATTTACAAATATTTGCACTTTAAAAATTTGTTAAAAGTGTTCGTTTATGAACAACAACTTGTACGAACATAGCACAAAACCTTTTTTGGCTAATAGATGTAAGAAAAATAAGAAAGGTTGCTTTGGCACGGAGATTTAGCTCCAAGAAGACGGGGTAAACTCTTGCAGGGAAGTGCCATGAGATAGGTTTCGGCAGTCCAGTCATAAGCACTTCTTCCAAAAGTTTAAATATCTATTTTTTGTCTAATTAATGAATCTATAATCCAAAAATATTTTAAATACTAAATCAGGCGGAGCATCGTATCCATCTTCATCTCTGTTTCTTGCCACTCTTTTTGCGGATTGGAATCTTGGGTAATGCCCGCCCCCGCATATACAATTGCTCGTTTATCAAATAATTGCATACATCTCAGATTGACAAATAACCTGCTTTCTCCCCCCATGTTTACCTGCCCCAAATAGCCACTGTACAGCGACCTATCGTACTGCTCGTTTGCCTCAATAAAATCTAATGCTTCTTTTTTTGGCATACCGCATACTGCCGAAGTAGGGTGCAGCAGTTCGAGCATTACCGTTCCGAGTTGTGGGAAATTAATCTCATTGGTATCTATCTCAAAATCAGTACGTAAATGAAGCAAATTGCCCGAAGCAACCGTTTTGGGTCCTATCTCTTCGAACTCTCTTACTCGAATTTTTTTGAGGCAGTTGATAATGTAGCGGCTTACTAACGCTTGTTCTTCTATCTCTTTTTGTGTCCATAATACCTCACTCATGTTGGTTTGCGTACCTTTTGCCTGCGTGCCTGCGAGAGCCATCGTCCTAAAAATTTTATCTTTGTCCAAAGATACTAATATTTCGGGAGTTGCTCCTATCCATGTACCTGTTTCAGAGGAACTTACCAAAGATACAAAGGCGGTAGGATAAGACGCACTTATTTTTTTGAAAGTTGGGATAATCTCAAAATCTGCGGGCAAAGTTGCCTTCTTATACCGAGAAAGCACTACCTTTCTAAAAGTGCCGTTTCTTATCTCCTGTACTGCTTTCGCTACTGTTTCCTCAAAATTAACTTCCTCGGTATGCACCGCAGACGGCACTGCCGATAGGCTAATTTGAGGAATGACGCTTCGAGAAAATACTTCATTTAGTGCCTTTAAAAATATGTTTTTGCGATAATTTTTTTCTGATAAATATTGCTCGCTTTCATAACTAAAAGATAGTCTTGCAGGAGTAGCCTCCTCAAAAGTGCCTGATAGGTACATATCTGCCTGAATGAACCATGCCCCGCCGCCGTTGCTAAACGGACTCACTACAAAGCCACTGCCCATCTCTTCCAAATCGGTTTTTACCCGTTTTTGAGAAGTAGAAAAATCTATGATTACATGAAACTCGCTGCCTTCGGGCAATCGCCAAATAGCTATCGGAAATTTCTGATAATGAGCAGTATATAAAATAGCAGAAAGTAACTTTGCTTGGTCAGTAACAGAAAAAATTGCCAACTCTTTTTGTACTAATTCATTGGTCTGCATGGGCTATGAGAAAATTTTAAAATGTTTTCAATATTTTCAGAAAGTTTTAGCTTTCACTTAAGAATAAAATACGAAATGTTTGTAAAAATAGTTGTGCGAATCGGATTAATTATGATTTTGTATATATTTTTATTTATCAAATTTATTAAATTTGCATCATTAAAAATACTAAACTTTATGATATTAGGTTTTGGACAAATAGAAACACTTGAATTAGAAGATGTTGCAACTATCACAATAGCGGAAAAGAAGTTGATTATTCACAATGATGATGTCAATACTTTCGAGCATGTGATAGAAACACTTATAGACGTTTGCGGGCATACAAGCGAGCAGGCGGAGCAATGTGCTTGGATTACTCATTTTAAGGGCAAATGTGCAGTCAAAAATGGCTCTTTTGAGGAGTTAGTCCCCATGCGTACAAGTATTTGCGACCGCGGCATTTCTGCCGAAATAGTAGATTAGTATGCACTACCCCTCCAAATTAGTAGAAGAAGCAGTCAATGAAATCTCAAAACTGCCGAGTATTGGCAAAAAAACAGCCCTTCGCTTAGTTTTGCACCTGCTCAAGCAAGAGGAAAAGTTTACACTTTCGCTTGCCGAAGCACTCATAAAACTGAGAACAGATACGACCTACTGCCTTGCTTGCCACAATATTTCAGATACTTCTATCTGCCATATTTGTGCAAATCCGCAGCGCGACCGCTCACTTATTTGCGTAGTAGAAGATACGCCCGACGTGATAGCTATTGAAAATACCAACCAGTACAATGGCTTGTACCATATCTTAGGTGGTGTAATTTCGCCCATCGAAGGCATTAGCCCAAGCGAGCTTAATATCGACTCGCTCATTGAGAGGGTAAGCCAAGCACCCGATACGAAGGAAATTATCTTGGCTATCAGTGCCACGATGGAAGGCGACACTACTTCTTTTTATATTACCAAAAGGCTACATTCTGCCAACGTAAAAGTTACCGCCCTTGCCAGAGGCGTGCCTGTAGGTAGCGAACTTGAATATACGGACGAGGTTACACTCGGCAGAAGTATCCTGAGCAGGATAAAGTACGGGGGCTGAGTGGTTATTAAGTTTAGGTCAAATTTATTTACTAATTTTGCAAAAAAATTAGTAAATGAAAATCCTCATCATACAAACAGCTTTTATTGGAGATGCAATTTTGGCAACTTCTGTGCTGGAAAAGTTGCATTTATTTTACCCGCAAGGGAAAATTGATTTTTTGGTGCGAAAGGGCAACGAGGGCTTGTTTGCCGAGCATCCTTTTTTGCGGCGGGTGTTGGTTTGGGACAAGCAGGGTGCCAAATATGCAAATTGGTGGCGGCTTTTGCGGGGAGTGCGTGCCGAGAGATATGATGTAGTTGTTAGCTTGCAGCGATTTGCCTCTATGGGGCTTTTTACGGCTCTTTCCAAAGCAGGCAAAACGATTGGCTTTGAGAATGCTCCTTTTTCTTCGCTATTTTCCGAAAGGCACACCCACCAAATTGGCAACGGTACGCATGAAATAGAGCGGAATCACTTGCTAATTACCTCATTGACAGATAGCAAGCCCGCCAAGCCCCGCCTCTACCCTACCCTATCAGACGAGGAAAGTGTAAAATCTTTGAAAACAAGTCCGTATATCTGCATCGCTCCCGCTTCTGTTTGGCATACTAAGCAGTTTCCCCAGCACAAATGGATAGATTTAATATCGCATTTGCCCAAAGAATTCAAAGTCTATCTGCTTGGCAGCAAGGGAGATAGCGAGCTATGCGGGTCTATTTTGGCAGCCGTACAGAAAAATAGTAGTATTAGAATTGAGAGTCTGTGTAGTAAATTAGGTTTGCTTGCTTCTACGGCACTGATGCGAGATGCGGCGATGAACTATGTAAATGATTCTGCTCCTATGCACTTGGCATCGGCGGTGAACGCTCCTACTTGTGCTGTTTTTTGCTCTACAGTGCCTGCTTTTGGTTTTACTCCCCTGTCGGAAAAATCGTCTGTGGTACAGATAGCCGAGGCATTGGCTTGTCGTCCTTGCGGTTTGCACGGGCATAAGGCTTGTCCGAAAGGGCATTTTAGGTGTGCAGAGGGAATTAGTACGGGGCAATTATTAGCGGTAATTGGGCAATAACAGATTTTTTTTCAATAGGTATTATCAACAATTCTGTGAATTACCTCATCTAACTCCCTTGCCGAAATATCCAATTTTGCCAAAACTTCGATGTTAAAATCGTCCGCAGGGTTTGTCCGATTGAATAGGGCTACTAATCCGAGAATAGTGGCTAATGGTCGTCTGATTTCATGCGAATTTAGGCGGGCTATCTCCTCTAATTGTGCATTTTTCCTTTTCAATTCATTGATAAATTCTACTTTGTCGGTGATGTCTTGGGCAAAGCCAAGTATTTTGGTGGCAGTACCGTAGTTATCCCTTTCAAAAACCATCTCCTTGCTTTCAAACCATCTATAACTGCCATTTCTATGACGAATACGGTAGGAAAACACATTCAACTCGTTGTCCCTCATAGACATTGAGTGTCTGATATTAGCAGCTACCGAAGGATAGTCTTCCGCATGATATAGACTAATGGTAAAATCGGGTTGTTTGATAAAGTCTTGTTCGTTGTAGCCAAGCAAGTTTCGCACCTCCCTGCTCATATACTCCATGCCAAGCGTTTCCAAAGACATGATATAGATAATGACAGAAATATTGTTGGTTATTTTTTCCAATAGTTCGTATCTATCTTGGATTGGGAGTAAATTTTCATTTTTTATCATAACTATTATTTTTATACTTTTAATCTTATGCCTCCGTCCAAAATTACTATTCTGCCTTGTTTGTACAAGATACCTATTAATTTTTTAAACGTTTTTTTACTCATCTGAAAATGCTGTTTTATTTCTTCGGGGGTGCTGTCGTCATTGTAGGGCAGGAAGTTATCATTTTCTTTCAAGCTATCTATGATTACGTCTGTTTCATCTCTGATACCTTTGAAGCCTTTTTTTTGCAAACTGATATCTATTTTCCCATCATCACGCACTTCTTTGATGTAGCCTTTAAGCCTATCCCCTACCTTTAGCGGTTTAAAGACTTCGTTTTTATACAACATTCCCGCATATTGGTTATCGATGATGCACATAATACCAATCGTGGTAAACTCATGCACAAACAAACTCACCTCTTGCCCTTCCTGCAATTTTGCAGTATCTTTGCTCAGAAAGGCGGCTAATTTTGATACGCCAATCAGCCTTTCTGTGCGGGCATCTAAGCACACACGCACTACATATTTCTGCCCTTCTTGCATCATTCTGTGTTGCTCTTTCTTAGGCACAAACAAATCTTTCTCCAAGCCCCAATCCAAAAAAGCCCCAAAATTGGTTGTATGCTTTACTTCTAAGCAAGCAAACTCGTCTAAAAGCGCATACGGCTTGAGTGTAGTAGCAATAAGGCGGTCTTCAGAATCAGTATAAATGAACACATCTACCGAATCTCCTATTTCTATGCCATCGGGAATATACTTGTTGGGGAGCAAAATTTCTCCGCTATCAGAGTCCAAATATAGCCCTTGCGGTGTTCGTTTTACTATTCTTAGGGTATTAAATTTACCAATATTGAGCATGAATTTCTGTAATTTTTCTGTGTGATAAACGTCTTTGCTTTTAGCTGGTTACAAAGCTAATATTTCTTTTTAAACCAGATAGCTTTGTGCGGTGAATGGCTGACTTTTTGAATATATTTCCAAAAATTTCTTCTGTAATTTCTATCCAATCGTTTTTTTTCATTTGAGTTAGCCCTTCATTAGGCTCAAATTTTGGCTCTTGGTGAGGTACGGCAAACTTGTTCCAAGGGCATACATCTTGGCAAATATCACAACCAAATATCCAATTTTCAAATTTTCCCTTGTAACTCTCCGAAATTTCTTCTTTTAGCTCTATGGTAAAATAAGAAATGCACTTACTTCCATCTACTATGTATGGATCCACAATCGCATCGGTAGGGCAGGCATCTACACAACGAGTGCAAGTGCCGCAATAATCCTTTGTAGGGGCATCCGCTTCTAATTCCAAATCCAAAATAAGCTCCGCTACAAAGAAAAAACTTCCCATTTCCCGATTGAGTAAATTTGAGTGCTTGCCTACCCAACCTATACCACTTTTGGCAGCCCACGCCTTGTCCATGACGGGGGCAGAGTCCACAAATACCCGCCCGCCTACTTCGCCAATTTCCTCTTGAATTGATTGCAAAAAAGACTTTAACTTGTCTTTGATAACAAAGTGATAATCAGTCCCGTAAGCATACTTAGCTATTTTTAAGGTTTCTTCTGTATGCAATATTTGCTTTGCGGGATAATAGTTATAAAGCAAAGAAACGACCGACTTCGCATCGGGAACAAGCAAGCGAGGATCAAGCCTTTTATCAAAGTGATTTTCCATGTAGCTCATCTGTCCGTGCATCTGCTGATTGAGCCACTTTTCTAAGCGCGGGGCTTCCTCTTCCAAAAAATCAGCTTTGGAAACACCACAAAAATCAAAACCAAGTTGCTTGGCTTTTTGTTTGATAAAGGCTGTATAATCTTGCTTTTGAATCATGTATGCTGTTTGTTAACGTCTTATCGCTTATCCATAAAATTTAAGAAGCACTATAAAAAGTTTAAATTTGTGCTGCAAAAAATAAACTTATAGATTCCCTCCGAAAAACAAAATTACAGATTATTACTTAGCTATACAAACAATGTATCTACGACCTTTTAAACTAAAAACTTATTTTATAAACTATTTTTGTCTTTTGTTTTGCAACCGTTATTTTCATATTTTTGAAAAAATACTTAAACTATTTTTAAACAGACAAGTAACATGATAGAAAGCAATATTCTTGATTTTTTTGCGAAGTATGTAACTCTTGATGCAGAAAGTATAAGTTCTTTTTTAGCAGTTTTTCATAAGATAAACCTTGAGAAAAATGATTACTTGCTTACAGAAGGGCAGGTAGCAGAAGGGATATATATGATTACAAAAGGATGTACGAAAGGATTTTATGAAAAAGATGGTAAGGAAATAATCGTTGGTTTTGGTTTCGAGAATGATATTATTACTTCTTATTATAGTTTTATTTCAAGAAAACCGAGTTTTGAAAATATACAAGCCTTAGAAGATACAGAGCTATGGGGAATTAAATACGAAGATGTCCAAATTCTTTATGAAAAGCATCACCATATCAGCGAGTTAGGCAGAAAACTTGCAGAGAAATATTATTTAGAAATGGCAGAACGTTCCATTATTTTACAAAATTGGACTGCTAAAGAGCGATACAATTATTTTTTCAAAACTAAACCGCAAGCCCTACAGCGCATTTCTCTCAAACAGATTGCATCTTACTTGGCTATCACGCCTGAGCATCTTAGCCGCATCAGAGCCGAAAAAGATATTTCTTAATATACATCAATTTTTTTCTGCATCTTATTTTTGACTTTTGTGAACCACTCCTTGCGAATTAGCATCAAATGAGGGTGGTTTATTTTTTATGTCAAAATTATCCAAACCTGTATGAAGTCTAAGTTTTATATACTTTTTTGCTTTTTAGCAATTATACAAATCAGGGTAACACAAGCCCAACGTAATGCTATTAGCTTAGACGGTGTAGATGATTATGTAAGAATGGATAATTTTATGGGCGGAACACCATCTACTCTCCCTAATAATTTCACTGTAGAGGCTTGGGTGAACCCTACAGATGTATCCAACAACAATGAAATTATAGAATTATGGTCAGAACAATGCTCAGGGATGGGTGGGGGTAAGGACAGGGTAGAATTTAGGATTACAGATGGACAGCTACAGTTTGGTTACTACAGTAACTGTGCATTGCAGTTTGAAGCCTCTGTTGGAGCTACGGTTATTGGTACAGGTGCATGGGTACATGTAGCTGCTGTAAAAAGTGGGAATAGCGTTCGCCTTTACATTGACGGTATGCTACAAACTGAATCATATTTGTTTGGCAGAACCAGTTTTACTATCGCCCCAATAGTAAAAGATATGAATATTGGCGGCTCTGTTTTTTATCCTTTTTTTGACAATGGCAATCGGTTCAATGGTCAGATAGATGAGTTAAGGATTTGGAATACATCGAGGACGCAAGAGCAGATTAGAGAAAATATGCATCTCACACAGCCAACTTCTGCTACAGGGCTTGCCAATTATTACCAAATGAACGAAACAAGCGGAGATTTGATAGACGTAGTCGGCGGGAAAAATGGGCTACTAACTTCGGGTGCAGTGAGAGGCACTTCTACCTTATCCATCAGTACAGGACAGTCCAAACGACTCACTATTTCTGCTACAGGAGTCGCAGATTTCACAGATGCATCTTTAAAAGTAAACTTTGCAACTATCTCTCCGCCAGTAATTGCAGGAAATCAAGATGAATTTGTGGCATATCGCTTGGACGGAAAGCCTTGTAATGATGTTGGCGCACCTGCATTAGCCACTACATCAAGCTATTGGATTTTGAGAAAATTTGGCTCTCAAAATTTTTCTTATTCACAAGATATTTTCACTATCCCCCCGCCAAATAACTTATCCGCAGAAGAATTAGTGCCGAGCAAGTTAGAACTTTATGATAGGGCAGTAAATACTTGTAGTGCTTGGAATACCACAGGTGCTGCCAATGCGGTGAGTAATGCCACTAAACAAGCTACTTTCAATTTTGCGCCAGCTTCCAGCAGGGTAGGTATGTTTACTATTGGGACTGTTATTTCTTTGCTGCCCGTAAACTTGGTTTATTTTTATGCCAACAGAGTTTCTGACCAAAAAGTAACTTTTTATTGGAAAACTTCTTCTGAAACTCAAAATAAAGGTTTCGTAGTACAGGCAAGTAGTGATGGAATAAATTTCACTAATGTAGGATTTATTGAAGCAAAAGAATTATCCCACTCTAAGGGGGCAGATTATTATTTTAGCCACCAAAATAGATTTGCTGCCTATTATCGACTCCAGCAAGTAGATTTGGACGGTACAGTTTGGTATAGTGCTATGTGTTTTGTAAAAGGTGAAAATGAGGGGATAGATGTTGTTATTTATCCTAACCCTTTTTCAGAAGAAGTAAAATTGAGCATAAACTCTGCTCTGATAGGGGAAACGGAGTTTGCCAGCTTACAGCTTTGCAATAGCACTGGGCAGGTAATTTGGCAACGCTACGACTTAATTAGAAACCTAAGTAAAGAAATGAATGATGCTCTAAAAGAGTATTCAGCAGGTATTTATCTATTAAAAATATTTATAAGAGAGCAAGTTATCATTAAAAAAATATTAAAAAAATATTAAAAAAATAGCCAAGATTATGTTTATATAAATATATGATTTTCAATACTTAAAAAAACGTTAGTCAGAATTCTAAGAAAACAAAAAACCGAATGACAGAAAAAGAACTAATAAACCTACTACCTGAATTTATACATAATTCGGAAACATATTACTTAGTTATCACAGACTTAGAAGGGCGATATAGTTATCTCAATGACGTATTTAAAAAAAGATTTGCTTTTATGAATATGGATTTAATAGGACAACCTTTTTCAGTTTCCGTACACCCCGAAGACGTAGAAAAATGTAATCTTGTTGCTTATCAGTGTATTGCCAATCCCGAAAAGATTATTAAAGTACAAGTGCGCAAACCTGATAACTTGGCAGGAGATTTTTATTGGACACATTGGGAATTTTCACTGTTCAAAGACCAAAACCAGCAACCCATAGGCATACTTTGTTTAGGACACGACATTACCATAATCTTGCAACAAAATGAAACTTTACGACAAATAGCGTGGCAACAATCCCACGAAGTAAGGCGACCAGTGGCAAATATTTTGGGGCTAATTAACATTATTCAAACAGACAAAACATTAACACCAAAAGAAAAAAAACAGTTTTTAACTTACTTATTTCAAGCCACACAAGAGTTAGACCAAGTTATTCATAAAATAGTAGCACAAAGTAACGAAAATGAATATCAACCGATTAAGTAAGAGAACAGCCCACAACATTATGTTTGCGAAGAGGCGGGTTAATATACTAAATTTTTGTAGTTTTTTATTTACTTTTTTGCGTAGGGCAAGAGAAGTGCTATTTAATCCCGCCCTTCACAAACATTTTTCCGTTGCCATCAATTCCCCCTTTTTCAACAAAAATGATTTCGTGTGCTAATGGGAGGACGAAAAAAGTGTGTAAGTTTAACGAACCTATTCAAATATAACTTTAATATGATGAATCTTATTTTTAAAACAATAACAGCCTATTTCCAATCCAATTTATTTGTAACTAATAAAACCTACATTATTAGTTTTTACCTAATAGTTTGTGGCTTGGGGATAGACACTTGTTTTGGACAAAAAATGATTCATGTTGAAAACGACTTTGTATCTTGGCAAGTAGAGCCAGCCAACCTTCTGTGGCTTGCGGATTCTACTGAAAGCGTAGGAGTAGAAAGTATTTTAGAAGGAAAATATGATACCCGAATGCAACCTATAAATAACTTAAATTTAGGTTATAACCATGCCAAACACTGGTTTAAAATAAAAGTTTTTGTAGAAAAGCCACAAACAAAACTCTTATTAGAAGTAGAATCGCTTTTTGAAATAGCTAATTTATATTACCAAAGAGATGATAGCTGGCAAAAGCAAATTTATGGTATCAGGCAGCCATTCAGTAAAAGACCTATTCAATATCGTAATTTTGTATATCCATTAGATTTTGACAAACGAGGTATGTATATACTTTATCTGGAAATACAAGCGCAGGCTTCTGTGCAGGTAAGGGCAACACTTCAAAAACAAGACTACTTTCAAAATCATATCGCCAAATCTGAGCTTTTTTACGGTATTTTTTATGGCTCAATCTTAATCATGTTTTTTTATAATATCTTTTTATTTTTTTCGCTTAAAGAGCTTACTTACCTTTATTATTGTATAATGCTATTAATATCTATCTGGGTACAGTTTGTTATTAACGGGCATTACTTGTATCTTTTTGGAGAAAACGCTTATTGGATAGAGCGTAGCGACCAGTTTGTTTTTATGCTCATTATGTCCAACATTTGGTTGGCTATGCGATTTTTAGAAACTCAAAAGCATAGTCTTTTAATCCATATATTATTTATGGTACTAATGGCACTTAATTTTATTTTCGCATTAGTGGGGTTTGTTTTGCCTATTTCTTTGGTAGTTATACTTACTTCCTTATCCATTTTGACGAGTGTTTTGACTTTGATTAGTAGTGCATTTATCCTATATTTCAGAGGAGCGAAGCAAGCACGATTTTTCATTACAGCATGGGTAGTATATCTTTTGGCAGCAGTACTTATGACTATTAAAAACTTAGGCATATTACCAAGTAACTTTTTTACTCAAAATAGCATACAAATTGGTTCTATTTTGCAGGTATTATTTTTATCTTTTGCCTTGAGTGATAAAATTAATATCTTAAAACAAGAAAAAAGTGCCGCTGAGAAACAAGCCTTAAAAACTTTGCAGGAAAAGCAAAAAATAATAGAAACACAAAATCAAATCTTAGCACAAAAAGTAGCCGAAAAAACAAAAGATTTACAACTAAAAAACGAAGCCCTACAAACAACGGAAGAAGAACTCCGCCAAAATATGGAGGAATTGGAAACCAGCCAAGAGTTATTGAGAGAGCAAAAAAAGACCATAGAAACGGCTTTTGAAAGTCTGAATAGACAAAATCAAAAAGTCAATGACAGTATTCGCTACGCTCAACGTATTCAAAATGCCATTCTTCCTCACGAAGATATTTTGGCAAAAGCTTTTTCAGAACATTTTGTCATCTTCAAGCCCAAAGACGTAGTTTCAGGAGATTTTTATTGGTATTTGGAAGTAGAAAACAAAAAGTTCTTAGCTGTCATAGATTGCACAGGGCATGGCGTACCTGGCGCATTTATGAGTATGATTGGCAATACTTTGCTCAATGAAATCATAAATACAAAAAATATTTTAGCACCTCATCTCGTTTTAGAGCAACTTCATATAGGAATAATGAATGCCCTCAATAAGGCAGGGGCTAAAATACAAGACGGCATGGATATCGCTCTCTGCTGCATAGAAAATGAGGGGAGCGGAAACGTAAAAGTGCAGTTTAGTGGTGCAAAACGACATTTATACTATTTTTCTAATCAGCAATTAGCAGAAATTCAGGGAGATAGAAAATCCATTGGTCATTGCTTAGTTGCTCAAGTAAAATATACTACCCATGAAGTAATGTTACACTCAGGCGATACGCTTTATATGAGTACAGATGGGTGGGTAGATTCGATTAATCCTGCAAGAAAACGATTTGGAAGCCAGCAGTTCAAAGAAATGCTGTTGAAAGGCTCTCATCTCCCTTTGAATACGCAAGAAGAAGTATTTAGGCACATCTTAGAGGATTATGAGCAAGGTACGGAGCAGAGAGATGACGTGCTATTGGTGGGGGTAAGAGTGTAAAATCTTTTGTATTTTTTGTTTTCTGCGTGGAAAAAATTTCTTCAAAATGCCTTATTGATATTCAGTGAGTTTAACCCGCTAATTGATATTCAAGAATCAACTGTTCTTTGAAAAATATATGGTTTGACCGAAGGTCTGCACCGTACAGACCTTCGGTCAGACGGTGCAGGAACGAATATTTGTTGAAACCTACCGAACCTTTGGTATTTAGATGATTCCTTAATTCTATTGCTTTTGAATCATTTTTCTAACTCCTTAATTCTTCCAACGCCAGCCAAGCCATTAGCCCCGCGCCTATTTCTAAGGCAGATTCGTCGATGTCAAACGTAGGCGTATGCACCCCCGAAACGATACCTCTTGCTTCGTTGCGTGTGCCAAGTCTGTAGAAACACGCATCTATTTGTTGGGAATAAAAGGCAAAATCTTCGCCCGCCATCCATAAGTCTAAATCTATGATATTTTCCTGTCCCATAAAATCTGTAGCCGCTTTCCTCACTCGGCGCGTGAGTGCTGGCTCATTTACCAAAAATGGGTAGCCTTTCATTATCGTAAACTCACAGCTTCCGCCCATACTTTCTGCGATTCCCTCTGCTATTTTTTTCATGCGTGTATGCGCAATAGCTCGCCATTCTTCGTTCATGGTTCGGAAAGTTCCTTCCATTGTTACCTCGTTAGGAATGACGTTGGTTGCTCCGTTAGCGATTATCCTCCCTATAGACAACACGGCGGGTATTTTTGGAGAAAGATTCCTACTTACTACTTGCTGCAAAGCCACGATAATATGCGAGGCTATCAGCACAGGGTCTATGATAAATTCGGGCATGGCAGCGTGTCCGCCTTTGCCACGTACCGTAATAAAAAGTTCGTCGGTACTTGCCATGTACATTCCTTCCCGAAAGCCAATTTTTCCGACAGGAATCTGCGGTGCAACGTGCTGACCTATAATGCTTTGTGGGGCAGGATTTTGCAAAACGCCCTCTTTTATCATAATGGACGCACCGCCAGGGGCTTTCTCTTCGGCGGGCTGAAAAATGAGCTTGACCGTTCCCTCGAAACTATCTTTGAGTTCGTTTAGGATATGGGCAGTACCAAGCAGCGATGCCGTATGCGCATCATGCCCGCAAGCGTGCATAACACCTTGTTTTGTAGATTTATAGCTTACTTCATTCGCCTCCATAATTGGTAGGGCGTCTATGTCTGCTCGAAGAGCTACTACCCTACTTTGTGGTTTTTTTCCCTCTATTACCGCTACTACCCCCGTATTTGCCATAAATTCGGGAGAAAGTTGCAGGGCTTTCAGCTGTGCAGCTACAAAACTTGCCGTATTAAATTCTTGGAAAGAAAGTTCGGGGTTTGCGTGCAGATGTCTGCGATTTGCCACTATTTGGTCAGCAGATAGTTTGGCTAACTGCTTAATTTTTTCTATCATTTTTCTTTGCTTTTAAGTATTTCAGCCATCATTTCTACTTGAATTTGTTGAATTTCAAAGAGTTTTTGGCTTTGGTAAATAAGTAAATGGTCTATTTTCTCATGTAACTGCCTTATTTCCAACTCTGCTTTTAGGTTTACCTGATAATCGTGCTGTGAGCGTATTCGGTCTTTGGTTTCCTGCCTATTTTGGCTCATCATAATTACGGGGGCTTGCAAAGCTGCCAAACAAGAAAGAATAAGGTTTAGCAAAATGAACGGATACGGGTCAAACGGTTTTTGTGATAAAAAAATGACATTAACCACAATCCAAATGAAGATAAAGCCACCAAAACTCAAAATAAACGTCCAACTTCCGCCGAACTCTGCTACTTTGTCGGCTACTCGTTGCCCGAAAGACAGTTCTTCTTCTACTTCCGAATCAGTATCTTTGGATAGTGTTTCAAGGTTATTGATTCTATCTACTACTTCTGTTTCAAGTATAGAAAGGTCTCCTTTTTCATTCTCTAATAACTTTTTTACATAATTTGCCCTAAATTTATTAAGTTCGTCTATAGAAATAACTCCATTTTTACTATCCCAAGTAGGATACTTTTCCTTGATAAGTTCCTTTATGCTATCCCGTATAGCACTTGCATTTAGCATTTCGCTGATAGGCACTTCTTTTCCAGAAATAGGGCAGTAAGCTGTTTTTTCCATTACCATTTAATCTATGTTTAACCCAACTTTAATCTAAGTTTAATGACAAAATTAGTGATTCAATAGAATAATCTATAATTTTGCAGCTAATTATAAATTTGCGTCCCAATTTATCAGCACACATTGTTTATTTATCAATTCAGCAAATGAATCTCATCGAATCAATTATTTTAGGTATTATCCAAGGGCTAACAGAATTTTTGCCAGTAAGTAGTAGCGGACATTTAGAGCTTGGCAAAGCATTATTACACATCAAACTTGCTGACAACTTACTTTTCTCTATCATTGTTCACACCGCCACCACCCTAAGCACTATTATCGTTTTTTGGAAAGATATTATTTTGATAATCAAAGATTTATTCAAATTTGAGTGGAATGAATCTACCCAGTTTGCCGCCAAAATTACTCTTTCCATGATTCCCATAGGGATTGTAGGCTTGCTTTTCAAAGAAACTGTTGAGGGTTTTTTCCAAGGCGATATAGAGTTAGTAGGCATGATGTTGTGCCTGACAGGATTTTTGCTTTCATTTACCTATTTTGCCGAAGATAAAAAAGGGGGAACTCTTACTTTTGGGCGTGCTGCCATCATAGGCATTGCCCAAGCCATCGCAATCATACCCGGTATTTCTCGTTCTGGGGCTACTATATCCACTGCCATCTTAGTAGGCGTGGACAAAAGCAAAGCGGCTCGTTTTTCATTTCTGATGGTCATTTTGCCAATTTTGGGGGCTACTTTGCTGGAAATTAAGGATTATCTGACACAAGCAAGCTCTCACGATTTAAGCATGACTGCATTAGGTGCGGGCTTTACTGCCGCATTTATTACAGGATTATTTGCTTGCAAACTGATGATAGATTTGGTAAAAAAGGGGAAACTGATTTACTTTGCTATCTATTGTTTTGTGGTAGGCGTGTCGGTCGTCATCTTTTTTTAGTAAAATTTATTATTGCCTTGCAAATAAGAAAAATACAATTAGCTAACTTCAAAAACTATGAAGAACTTACGCTTTCTTTTTCGGAAGGGGTGAATGGCATTGTAGGGGAAAATGGAAGTGGAAAGACAAATCTTTTGGACGCTATTCATTATCTTTGCCTAAGCAAAAGTGCTTTTAATGTGGTAGATAGCCAAAATATTAGGCACGAAGCTAACTTCTTTTTGGTGCAAGGCATCTTTGAAAAAGAAGAAAAAGAATACGAAATTCACTGCAGTCTCCAAGAGGGAAAAACCAAAACACTCAAAGTGGATAAGAAAGCATATCCTAAAATTAGTGAGCATATTGGGCGTTTCCCCTGCGTACTGATGACTCCTTATGACACTGATTTGATTCGAGAGGGCAGTGAGGTAAGACGTAAATTTTTCGATAACACCCTTAGCCAAATAGATCAAATATATCTGGCAGACTTGCTCAAATACAACAAGTTATTAGAACAAAGAAATAGTCTGCTTAAACAGTTTGCCGAAAGAAACTATGTAGATAAAACCCTCATAGAAACTTACAATGCCCAGCTTTTACCTTTGGCAAAAAATATTTTTGAAAAGCGAACCGCCTTTGTGCATAGTTTTATTCCTATCTTGGAAAATTACTATTTTTTTATTTGCAACGAAAGAGAAAAAATCACACTTTCTTACCTCTCTGATTTGCAAACGGAAAACTTTGAAAGCCTATTTGAAAACCAATTAAGCAAAGATATTTTGCTACACCGCACTACCAAAGGAATTCATAAGGACGACTATAATTTCCAAATTAGTGGCTATTCCATCAATAAGTTTGGCTCGCAGGGGCAGCAAAAAAGCTATGTGATAGCCCTCAAATTGGCACAGTTTGAGCTACTTAGTCAGCTCAAAAATGTCAAACCTATTTTACTTTTAGATGATATTTTTGATAGATTGGATGATATGCGAATCAAAAAACTCATGGAGCTAATGAGTAGTGGCAAGTTCGGGCAGGTATTTATCACTGACGCAAGACCCGAACGCACCGCAGGGCTTTTCAAGGAAATAAATCAGGAAATTAGCTTGTTTGATATTCGCCCTCCCCGCTAATCAAGCAGTTTTGTTTCCAAAATTTCTTTAAACTTGCATAAGAGGGCAATCATTTGCATCAAATCGTCATGCCCCTACTACCTTCCCTTAAGAGAAAAGCGAAAAGAAATCCCTGCAAAAATCTGATTATCGGGCATTAACATTGTTTTAGGGTGTATTTTTAGACTTAAATCATCAGAAATATCAAAAGACTTCAGGTGGGCAGTAGCGGCAGCCTCTGCTACATTGAGCATATACACGCCCAAAGTCAAAATCATGTTAAATTCCCTATCTCGCCTGTAGGCATCTCGGCGAGAGCGCAATCCGTCATTGGTAAAAGTAGCATATCGGGCATCGGAAACTGTAAGCGGGTTGCCATCTTCTCTGTAGAGCAGGGCATCTCTTAGGGTGATATATTGCTTATGATTTGCCAAAATCTGGTAGGTAGTAAAACCCAATAGCCCGTAGATGAGCGGTATTTTCAGATACCATAGACTTCGGTTAAAATATTGCCCAAGCCCTGGCAAAGCGGCAGAGAGCAGCGCAGCACGCGTAGGCAGGGACATTTTTCCCTCACCATAGCCGTATAGGGAATCCAAAGCCGACCTCGCTACCAAAGCCATCGAGTCGATTTCAAATTTTCTATTGCGATAAATAGAATCTTTGATGGCTAACAAAGTAGAATCTTTGCTTATTTTTTTCTTGTTTTTTAGAAGCCAAAACAAGCCTTTTTTCGTTTTTACTTGCTTTTTGAGGCTATCTATCAAGGCAGGTTTCTCTTGCTTGGTGCTGTCTATCTGTGCAGAGGAACTTGAGGAATATAATAAAAAGGTAAAAAAAGAAACTCCAATCAGTAATATCGTGGAAATCTTTTTTTGATAGGTCTGCTTACTATTTATCATGCTTTGCTCATTTTGAAAGCCCAAAGGTAGAAAAATAGAAAGACAACAATGAAAAACACCTTCCTAAAAAAACTTAAGAAGGTGTTTTTTAATTTATTTTCTTAATTCGTCTTCCTGTTTGAGAGGATTAATGTCTATAAACCCTCTTTCCAAAGGATACCGCTTTCCATCTATGATGAGCAAATATGTTTTCTTCCCTGCATCATGCTCCACATAAATATTTGCATTAGCGGGGTCTAAATATTTGGAAAAAATAGTAAGCGTATCTGTAAACTGATAATGAAAATTGTATTTGTCATCTCCTTTCAGAAATAGCACTAAGGAAGTAGAAACAGGGCTTTCTTTGCCCGCAAAACTCATTGCTACTTGCCCCAAGTCTTTCATTTCTATTTTATAAACCTTCCCCTGTTTTGCAAGGGCATCTTGTTTTTGTTCTCTGTAGGCAAAAAAGGCAATAGAACTTACCATCAGCACCACTACCGCCGCCGCAATAGCATACATCGTCTTGCTACGATACGAGAAAATTACAGGCTTTACTTTTTCCTCTGTCTTACCTCCAACACCAATGGAGCGCATAATAGCCTCTTTATTCGCATTTTCGCTATTGTTTTCCTCTTGCATTTCAGCGTGAAAAGCTTTCAGCTTTAGCTTCATTTCCTTGCGTCCTTGCAAAACCATACTTTTGCGTACCGCTTTCTGTGCCTGTACCTCTACGCGTAAATCTGCATCATTTTTTAGCTCTATCGCAAATGCCGCTACATCTTCGGTACTCATTCTACCATCTAAGTAAGCGTCTATCAACTCACTTTTGTTATCATCATTTATGAGCATATCTTTATCAATTAAGGTTCTAAATCAATTTAAGTTTGATTTGCTTAGATTTCGTACTTATTCATCAAATCTTTGGCAATAGCCCTTGCCTTATTCATACATTTATTTTTCTTTGCCTTTGCCGTATTCCCATTATTATAGTTTAATTTTTGGGCTATAGTTTCAAGTGGAAGTTTGTGATAATAGAAATATTCTAACAATTTTCGACAAGTATCGTCCATTTTTTTGAGGGCTTCTCCCAGCAAATTATCATAATCAACTATCTCACTATCAAATTCTTTGGCTTCGTCAGCTACTTCTATATAATCTTCAACTTCCTCAAAACTAACGCTGCCCGTACCTTCTTGACGAAGTTTATAAAGCCATTTATTTCTACTTACAGAGTAAATAAAAGTCTTCAAACTACTACTGAGTTTGAAATTTGGGTCTTTGGCTTTTTCATACAAAACAATCAATGTTTCTTGGTAAATATCTTCTGCATCTTCTTCATCTCCACTGTTTTGAGTAATCAGACGTAAAACAACAGGATAATATTTTTTATAGAGATACTTCAGTGCATCACTGTCGCCTTCTCTAATCTTATCTACCAAAGTTTGGTCATTGGTCATGAACACTTGCTTTGCCATAATTTGATTGCAAAATTAAGGGTAAGTAAACGCTTTAAAGTTTATTTTTTAACAAATAAAAAGGTTTACACATTCTTTTCATGCAATAATAGTAATTTTTTTGCTTTAAAATAATTTTTTCTATCTTTGTGCTGATTATTGGTGGCTTGTAGGCAAACCAACCTACTGCCTTAATAAGGGAAGTCTGTGAAAATCAGGCACTGTTCCCGCAACTGTAAGCTGTTTTTTAATTAACTCTTTTCTCAATCCTTTGCCACTGTTTTTTTGGAAGAACGGGAAGGCTGAAAAGATAAAAGCAAGTCAGGAGACCTACCGTAATCTTTTAGTAAACTTATTTTCGGGAAGAAAAATAAGCGTAAAGTACAATATTTTGCATTTTACATTTCTTTAATCAATTCCTTACATCTTTTCAAAATGATGCTAAGATTTGTATGTTTGTGTTTTGCTTGGCTAAACACTGCTGCTTGCGTATTGGCTCAGGATAGTCTGAAAACCAAGACTTTAGCAGGTGTAGTAGTGCAGGCAAATAGGTTAGCTTATTTCAGTTCGGGAAATAAAATCCAGAAAGCAGATAGCACCACATTTAGTCATTTTAAAACCAATAACTTAGCAGATTTCCTTACAAATTATTCGCAAGTTTTCATCAAAAGTTATGGGGTAGGTAGCTTGGCAACTCCTTCGCTCAGGGGTACAGGGGCAAGCCATACGGCGGTACTTTGGAACGGCTTTAACTTGCAAAGTTCCATGAACGGCACCGTAGATTTGGCTTTATTACCTGCTTTCCTATTGGATAATGTTGATATTCAGCATGGTGGGGCAAGTGCTTTGTTTGGCAGCGGAGCCGTAGGCGGGGCTATTCACCTCAATAGTTCGGCAAATTTTGGAGAAAAGTTAAGCATTTCGGCACAAATAGGGGCGGGAAGTTTCGCCAATTTTCAGCAGGGCATCAAATTAAAAGTCAGTAAGAAAAATTTTGTTACAGGTGTAAGGTTTTTTAACCATGCTGCCGAAAATGATTTTACTTTCATCAATACTGCCAAATTTGGAAAGCCTATAGAAAAGCAAAGCAATAGTGCCTTCAAACAATATGGTTTCTTGCAAGAAAATTACTTGAAAATAAATGAAAAACAGCAAATAGATTTGCAAATTTGGTATCTGAACGCAGACAGGCAAGTCCCCCCTACCCTCACTACAGCATCAAGCAAAGCATCCCAGCAAGATGAATCTGTGCGAATTACGACCAACTGGCGTTACCAACGCAACAAGGCAAGTTACTTTGCCCGAAGTGCTTTTTTTAAAGAGAAGTTAATCTATCAAGAGCCTGACATACAATTATTTGCACTAAGCAAGGCGGTTACTTGGATTGGGGAAATAGAAAGCAAAATAGCGATTTCTAAAAATCAACTACTCAATATTGGCTTGAATCATACCTATTTTAGGGCAGAAACAGACGGCTATCGAATCGGAAAATTGCAAAATCGTACTTCTTTGTTTCTTTCTTATAAAATGAATAATGCCAAAGATACCTGGAATACAGTAGTAAGCCTTCGTAAAGAACTGATTGACAACTACTTTGCACCGTTTACACCTTCGCTTGGGTTTGAGGGAATCCTATACAAAAATTGGACTTTAAAAGGAAATATTGCTAAAACATATCGTGTCCCTACGTTCAACGACCTCTATTGGCAGGCAGGCGGCAACCCTAATCTCACCCCAGAATCGGGCTGGAGTAGTGAAATTTCTGTAGAATATTCGCCACTACCTCTCCTCCCCAAGCGCGTGCGCAAGTACCGAAGTAACATTGAGCTTACCCTGTTTAATAGCCTGATAGACAACTGGATAGCTTGGCTACCAAACCAGCAAGGGAAGTGGGAAGCCAATAATGTACTTAAGGTTTGGTCGAGGGGTTTAGAACTTACTGCAAATTACTCTATTGATTTTCAAAAGGTTAAGCTAAAATCTTCTATAAGCTATAACTATGTGATTTCTACTAACGAAAAAGTAGGAAAAGGAGATGAGAACAGTCTTCATCAGCAACTCATTTATGTACCCAAGCAAACCATCCAAGCCAATATCTCTTTGATTTTCAATAGCTTACAATTAAACTATCATCAGATTTTTACAGGAGAAAGGTTTACTACAGCCGATAGTTCGCAAAAATTGCCTTTTTTCAGCGTAGGAAATTTGTCTATCCAACAGAAAATCAAGTCTTTGAGTTTCCAACTGCAAATCAACAATATATGGAATAAGTCGTATCAGCAAATTGCTTTCAGACCCATGCCCATGCGAAACTTTATGATAGTTATCAATTATGAGTTTTAGTGATTTTTTTAATTTTAATAATTTAACAAATGAAATCTAATTATTTATTTATCAGCTTTTTAGCAGTTCTATTTTTCTCGTGCAGCAAAAGCGAAGATGCCACCCCCACAGGTAAATATTCTTCAGGAGTTTTTATTTCTAATGAAGGGCAGTTTCAGACAGGCACAGGTACGGTTAGTTTCTTCAATCGGGAGAGCAAAACGGTAGAGAATGATATTTTCCAGACAGTAAATAACAGACCTTTGGGAAATATTTTGCAATCTATTGAAATTCATAACAATAAAGCCTATTTGGTGGTGAATAATGCCAAAAAAGTAGAAGTGGTACAGGCGTGGGATTTCAAAGAAGTAGGCACGATTCAGGGCTTGGAAATGCCGAGATATTTTTTAGGCATTGACGATAAGAAAGGCTACATTTCGCAATGGGGCGTAGGCGGCATAGATGGCAGCGTGAAAGTTATTGATTTACAGACTAATACGGTAACAAAGACTATACAAGTTGGCAAGGGGGCAGAAAAAATGCTCAAAGTAGATAATAAGGTTTTTGTGAGTTGCAATGGTGGCTTTTCTAATGAAAATAGAGTATTTGTGATTGATTTGCAGAAAGACGAGGTAAGTGCTACGATAAGTACACCCGACAATCCGAACAGCTTGGCTCTGGATGTAAATAATAGCGTTTGGGTAACGTGCAACGGCAGAAGTCAGTGGAACGGTACAGCTTCGGTAACGGTAAGCCCCGCCCAACTTATCCGCATAAACCCAACTACTAACCAAATAGAGCAAAATTTTACTTTTGAAAAGCACGGATTGGGCAGTTTGGTAACGAATAAAAGCAAAAACACACTGTTTTATAGCTACAGTGGGCGAGTTTTTAGCCAAAATATTAATAGCGGTATCAGTACCAATCCGCTCATTATCAAGAGTTTCTATGGCTTAGGTTATGATGCCGCTACAGATATGCTTTACGGAGCGATAGCAGGTAATTTTTCCACAAATAGCAAATTTATTCGTTTTAATATAAGCGGGGCAGCCATAGACTCTATGAATGTAGGCGTAGCCCCCAATGGGTTTTATTTCAAATAGAGCGGGAGATAACTTTCGTAAGAGAACAGTGTTTTATAATTCTCTTACGAAGTTATTTTGGCGGCGTAGGTACTTGCGGATATTAAGCCAAAAAGCCAATACCAAGTATAGGATAATAGGAGAGCCAAAGGCAAGAAGGGAAGTATAAATAAAATAAAGCCTTATACTGCCACTCGATATGCCAAATGTTTCTCCTAATTTGGAGCATACTCCATATACGCGTTGCTCCATAAAGTTTTGTAAAGTTTTCATCATAAGTCAAGTTGATATAATAGTCTTAAAAGCAAGACAAAGTTACAAAAATAAGAACAGAGAAACGTAAAATTATTATTACGATTCGGTTATATTTTTTTTAGAAGCCCCAAATTAGGCTTTAGATTTTAGAATATCTTTGCCATCACAAAATCGTCATTCAAGGATTTACCCAACAAAAACTGGGTATAGCCTATTTTTTTAAATTCGTATTTTTCATAAAACTTAATCGCTCTTTCGTTTTGCTGCCAAACGCAAAGCCATACCCCGTCATAACCTTCGTCTTGGGCTATCAGACAACATTCGTCCATAAGCAAATGCCCTATTCGCTTACCCGCAAACTGCGGGAGTAAGTAAATTTTGGAAATGAGCATCAGTTTTTCTGTGAGTACATCTTTATCAAAAATATCAACTCCTTCATTTTCAGTGGGTAAAGATGCTACTATTTTGGCAAACCCAATCGGTACGTGGTCTTCCTCTAAGAGTAAAAACCTGCACTTAGTATCTTGGATTTCTACCAATAACTTGGCGGGATAATAGCTTGCATCAAGATACATTTGCATATCTTCTGCGGTCTGATAGGGAGAAAAAGCCGCATAAAAAGCCTCTCTACCTATTGCTGAAATGAGAGCTGCATCGCCTGCCGTAGCTAATCTAACTTGAAAAGGCATATTTTAAATTAATATTTAGTTATGAACTTGTTTCTTCTGTTTTATTTTTTTGTTTTGCTCTTGGGTGATGCTCTATGATTATCTGCCTGAGATGCTCCCTGTCCAAATGCGTATAAATTCCTGTGGTCATAATAGATTCATGCCCAAGCATTTCCTGAACGGCTCTGAGGTCGGCACCGCCCTCGATGAGGTGCGTGGCAAAAGAATGGCGGAACGTATGCGGACTAACACTCTTTTTGATGTCTGCATTTTCTGCCGCTTCCTTTATAATGTTAAAAACGGTCATACGTGTATAAGCAGTTCCTCTGCTATTCAGAAAAACGAAATTTTCCTGCCCTGCTTTTGGTTTGATGTGGCATCTGATTTCTTCTACATATATTTTCAGGTATTTTGCCGCATCGCTGCCAAGAGGGATTAAGCGTTCTTTATTTCCTTTGCCAAAAATTTTCAGAAAGCCCACCTCGAAATAGACATCTGTGAGCCTAAGCCCAATAAGTTCGCTCACCCGCAGCCCAGAACTGTAGAGCGTTTCTATCATAGTTCTGTTTCTCATGCCTTTGTCAGTGGAAAGGTCTATGGCATTTAGCATTTTTTCTATTTGCCAAAAATCAAGCACATCTGGCAATACCTGTTTTAGCTGCGGCTTGGTAATATGGTCAGTTGGGTTGGTGTCTATGAGGTTTTCCTCTTCCAAAAACTTATAAAAAGCCCTAATCCCTGCCAAAATACGCGCTTGGGAGTTATCAGAAACGGTAAATTGGTGCAAATATTTGACAAACGCCCCCAAATGGTCGGGGGTGATGCCAAAAGGCTCTACTTCGGCAAACTGCATAGCGGCAAATTGGAAAAGTTTGTTTATATCTCTGATGTATGCCTGAATAGAGTTTTCGGACATGGCTTTTTCCAATCGCATATAGTTTTCAAACTGCCTGATGTAGCGACTCCAAATAGTGGCGGTTTTGCTTTCGCTTGCTGCTGTCTCGCTCATTTTATTAGTATGAGTTATGAATTATAAGTTATTAACCCCCTTGTCAGTTTTGAGAAACTGACAGCACTCTAAAATCAGGAATTACCTCCCCCTCACCCCCTCTAAAGGGGTAAATAGCTATTCTTAATAGCGACCATTGACAAGGTTAGTTTAATCACCAAAAGAAATACCTACCCCCCTCGCTGTCCTTATGATGAACGATTCGGGATTTACGGTGCTGTATTTTTCAACTGCTTCTTTCAAACTTACCGTACCTATGTCGTTATTTCTGTATGTTACCATTTTACCAAAATCACCTGCAAGCACCATTTCAAAGGCTTTTACCCCAAATTGGGTTGCCAAAACTCTATCAAAGGCTAAGGGCGTTCCCCCTCTTTGCGTATGCCCCAGTACCGTTTCTCTGATGTCTGCCTGCAAACCCGCCGCTTTGAGTTCGGCAGAAAGTTTGAAAGCTATTCCACCCAAGCGTACATTTTCGTAGCCAACTTCTGTACTTTTTTTGCCAAATATCGTTCCTTCTTTGGGCTTTGCTCCTTCGGCAACAATGACGTGGGCAAACCCTCTGCCATTGACAAAGCGTGAGTTGAGCCTTGCTACTACTTTGTGAATATCATAAGGAATTTCAGGAATAAGGCAAACTTCTGAGCCTCCCGCAATCGCAGTATGCAAGGCAATCCAGCCCGCATCGCGCCCCATTACTTCCATTATCATTACCCTGCTGTGGCTCTCTGCCGTAGTTACCAGCCTATCAAAACTCTCGGTAGCTACCTGAACGGCAGTTTGGAAGCCAAAAGTATAATCAGTAGAGGCAAGGTCATTGTCAATCGTTTTCGGTACACCTACCACTTTGAATCCTTTTTCTTGCAAAGCCAAAGAGATACGCTGCGAACCATCACCGCCAATGCTGATGATAGCCTCTATGCCTAAGCGGTTCATTCGTTCCATCATGTCGGCAGACCTATCCTCGCTTTTCCAAGTGCCGTCAGGGTGCTGCACAGGCCAGTTAAAGGGTCCTCCCTTGTTAGTCGTATGGATAATAGTTCCCCCTTTTACGTGAATCCCCGCTACAGCTTTGCTATCCAACGGCACAAGTTCCATCGGGTCGCGGAGTATGCCATTGTACGCCTCTACGCTCCCAACTATCTCCCAATCAGTTTCTTGGCTTGCTCTTTTTACGATAGCCCTAATGACTGCGTTTAGCCCTGGGCAGTCGCCGCCGCCTGTAGCTACCAATACTTTTCTTTTTGCCATATTTTTTATGATGAATAAATTTGATACAACCTAAATACACGCATTTTCATTTTTGTTAGTACGACTATTATTTGGTCTTTCCAATCTAATGTATCTAATTTCTTGAGCAAATTAGCATATTTTGTTACCAATTCAAAGTGTTCTGTATAAAAACTTAAGCGGAGGTGATAGCGAACAGAAACTGCCAATGCCAAATTTTCTTCTTTTGAGCGGTTTTGGGCATAGGCTTTCTCATGTACTTTGAGCGTAGAAAGCAAATGTTTGTTGTTCTTGAGATAAAAAGACCGACCATGCGAATTTTTTAGAATTCTCTTTTTCACCAAAATATCATCAATAAAATGGTATTGGTATTTCCTTGCCGATTTTATCCAAAAATCATAATCTTCGTAGCTTAGGTTTTCGTCATAGCCGCCTATTTCGTCCAATACCTTTTTTCGCATTATCATGCTTGCGGCACTCAGGAAGGATTTTGCCAAAATGGGCTTGTAAATATCTCCCTGTGGAACAAACTGTGCTAATTTTCCGTTTTTATCTCTTTGAAAATGCGTTTTTAAGATTTCTGAATTTTCATTGATGTAATAAATATCTGAAAAAACGACAGCATAAGAATCGTCTAATTTTTCGAAGGCTGCAATTTGTTTCTCAATGGCGTTGGGCATAAGCATATCGTCAGCAGCCAAATCTATGATGTATCCGCCTTTTGCTTTTTGGAGTCCGAAGTTAAACGCTTTGCAGTTGCCCTGATTTGTTTGAAAAGGGAAAAAAGAAACGGGTATTTCTCCCTCATACTCCTTCATAAAATCTGTAATTATTTTCGCACTCCCGTCAGGGCTTGCATCGTCAATCACTATCAATTCTATGTTTGAATAGGTCTGCCCCAAGACAGAATTTAGGGCTGCTATCACATATTTTTCGTGGTTAAAACACAAACAAATGACTGTTACTTTTCCCACCAAGCCAAAAAATATTTACTGAAAATTAGCCCGCCTACCAGCACTGCTACTATGGCAGAAACCAGCACACCGCCCGCCGCCATGTCTTTTATTTTTCCTGCTTTTTCATTGAAATCAGGGGAAACGATGTCCACCAACCGCTCGAAAGCACTGTTAAAAATTTCTGCCGTCCAAACTATGCCAATGACCAAGCACAATATCGTCCAATCCGCAAGGGATATTTGGAAGAAAAAGCCAAGCATACTCACCAAGACTGCCGCAACCAGATGAACACGCATATTGTTCTCCTCTACTATTGCCAAGCGAATCCCACGCCATGCAAACACAAAACTTGTCAGCATTTTGAGTAGATTAATCCCGTATTTGACTATCAATGACATATTTTTTTAAACACTAATTATTAAATTTTCTTATTAATTATTAAAGGTTTTATTACTTTTGCCAAAGTAAGCACCTTGAAGGCAATTTTTATGACAAAGAATGGCATCTTTGGGCATAAATACAAATGTACCTTTATCTCTTTATTTTAAGATAGAAATAATCAAATAAAAAACCTTTTTCTATGATGACATACAAAATTAATCGATTAGTCTTTATATTCTTCATCATCTTTGTATTTGCCTGCAAGCAAACGCAAACGGTAAGCCCTACCGACCCTAATATAGAAGTAGTCATTGAAGATTTTGAATCGGCAAGCAAAACTTCTTACGCTGTCGGCAATAGTAACGGCAATTTGGGTTCATGGACGCTTGATGATGCCCTTGTAGGCACTACGGATAATGACCGCAAAAAAGGGGGGCGTTCTATTCGCATCAAAGATGAAGGTTCGCTCACTTCTAATTTTAGTCTTAATATTCAGAAAGTTACCATCGAACACGCCCTTTATGGCACTGACGATGCAACAAATTGGGAACTATGGACTTCGGCTGACAATGGTAGAAATTGGAAAAAGCAAGGGCAAACCATCAGAACAACAAGCACTTCTCTCCAAGCCACTTCTTTCAGTATCTCTCCCGCCGCCAACGTGCAAATAGAAATTCGCAAAACTACAGGCGGAAGGCTCAATATTGATAACATTACTTTTGAGAAAATAAAAGCAACAGGCAATACAGCTGCAGGCAGAGATGACAATATCGGGCTTGGCAATCCGTCAGGGGCAACTTCGAGCCTAAGTAATGCAGATAACTATCTGATGTTCAAAGCACAATATACACTTTCCTACAATCGCAGCAAGGGAACGGCAAATTGGGTAAGCTGGCACTTAAACAAAGACTGGAAAGGGAGTGCGGTTCGCCAAGACGATTTCCGCTCAGACCCTACACTCCCTGCGGGCTGGTATGCGGTAAGTCCTAACGACTATACTAATACGGGTTTTGATAGGGGGCATATTTGCCCTTCGGACGACCGAGATGCAAGTGCAGAAGACAACTCTGCTACCTTTTTTATGACAAATATGCTGCCCCAAGCACCTCAAAATAATAGGCAAACATGGCGACTATTAGAGGAATATGGGCGAACGCTTGTAGAGCAGGGCAACGAAGTCTATGTCATAGCAGGCGGCTACGGCAAAGGCGGTTCGGGCAGCAGAGGAGGCGTTACAGAAACTATTGCTGATGGCAAAGTAGTAGTCCCTAACAGAGTTTGGAAAGTGCTTTTGGTACTCACTAACGGAGGCGATGACCTCAACAGAATCACAACAAGCACAAGGGTTATCGCCGTAGATATGCCTAATACGGAAGCAGCAGCTACAAAAAAATGGCATGAATATCGGGTAAGTGTGCGAGATGTGGAAGCCAAAACAGGATTTGATTTCTTTAGCAAACTCCCAACTGCTGTCCAAAACACAATAGAATCAAGGGTAGATAATGTAAAGATAGATTAACTAATGTAAGTTATAAAAAAGATAATTTGGCTAAAATAGAAATGAGGCTGTCCTAAAAAGGTTAGCCTCACATCTTTTTGCCTGATTTAGCATGGCAACGGACGCCTATTATGCCCTGCATAACTAATGAGCGAGTACTATAGTCTATTCTTCATATTCTAAATAGACAACATCACTTGTTTGCAAATCTGATTTGAGCAGTATTTTTTGTTTCTTTTTTCCATCATCTATCAGCAAAGCAGTCGTATTAGGGGCGAGTTTGCCAAGATTGTGGGCAAAGGTAATTATAAAATTAAAAGGGCTTTTTGGGTCTATTTTGACGGAAAGCACTTTCGCTCTATTTCTTATTTGATAATTTTTGATTAGCCAAGTGCCGTTAAAATTGAGGGAAATCATGTCGCCATCTTCATCTGCATCGTCATAAACTTCTATTTTTAACGTAGTTGCTCTCACTGTGATAGATTTTCCATTTTTGATAGCTCTATCCTTTAGTTTGGTTATTTTTTCTTCCTCCATGCTTAGGTCATTGGCAAGGTTAGCTGGCATTTTCTCTAACAAGATAGTGCCTCCCGCACACGCATCTCCTGTCTGATGCTCTATTCCTGTCCAGTTTCCTTTGAGAAAAGTCTTGTTGCCGTCCGTTGTCATTTGCAAAGCACCTGATTTCACGCAGTAATCTACTCGTTTTTGGATAGTATTTTCGTATTCAATCTTTCCATACTCCTTAAAAATCAATTCATTATTCGCAAAACTTGCATCTATGTTTACTTTGAGTACGTATCTTTTTCCTTCTTTTCTGATAAATGAGTAGCTTGTTCCACCCACTTTTCCGTTGCTGCTATCTGCCCTAAGGTTTAACTCAAAATAATATTGCGAAGCAGCATTATTTGAGCCTGACTGCGTGATAATACCTACCCATCTGCCTCCTACTTGGGCATTAGCAGCACAAGCACAGGCAAATAGAAACATAATGAGAGCAGTTTTTCTGACCATATTGATTTTTTAGTTATCTACAATTTAGGTGTGTAAAACCTTGAATACCAATTCTTTTAAAATTTGCCCTTCCTCTACGTTTGCATTTACGCCTTTGGAAGACAGGTCTGCTTCGTGCAAAAATGATACAATTCTTATGATTTTGCTGATGGGATAATTCTTGCTTGCCACTATATAATCATCTGCAAAAAAAGGGTTTACTCCGAGCGTTTTGGCGATGCCTTGTTTGCTCTTATCTTCGCTATGGTGTACGAGCATTACTTTGGTAAAATAGCTATACAGCAGTGCTATAATGGGAATAATAGGATTGCTTTTGGGGTTCGAGGCAAAGTAATTGACTATTTTGTTTGCTTTTAAAACATCTTTTTTCGACAGGGCATCTTGTAACTCGAAAGTATTGTATTCCTTGCTGATGCCTACAAACTTGCTGACAAGTTCCTCTGTAATTTGTACCTTTTCGGTAAAGTTAATGAGTAGTTTGTCTATTTCATTTGCCATTCTACTTAGGTCGTTGCCAATGTATTCGGAGAGTAAGATTACAGCTTTGTCTGTGATTTTAAAGTGTTTGTCTTGGAAATAATTGGTTATCCAGTTAGGTATTTGGTTATCGTATAGTTTTTTTGTTTCTATAAAGATAGTTTCCTTGGCGATAGTTTGGGCAAGTTTGCTTCTGCCATCAAGTTTTTTGTATTTGTGGCAAAACACCAAAATAGTGCTTGGTACAGGTTTTAGGCAATAGTTTTGCAACATATTTCTTGCTTTTTCCTGTCCCAAATCGGTAATTTCTTGGGCTTCTTTCACTATCACAACTTGTCGCTGTGCCATCACGGGAAAGCGACGAGCTACATTGAGGATATTCATTATATTGGTATCTTTTCCATACACTACTGTTTGGTTAAAGCCTCTTTGCTCTGGTTCTATTGCATGGTTTTCGATATATTCTGAAATCAAATCTATGTAATAAGGCTCATCACCCTGCAAAAAATAAAATGGGGAATATTTGTTTGCTTTGAGGTCTTTGAGAACCGAATCTGCTGTTTGCGCCATTCGTAAAATATTTCAAGTTTCGTGTCTAATCTAAGCTACAAAGATAAAAGGGAAAAGCAGATTTTCTAAATAGTAGCAATACATTTTAGCTCAATCGCTATTTCTGTAGGGAGTGCGTTAATCTCTACTGTGGTTCTACAGGGCTGATTATCTTTGAAATATGCTGCATACAAGCGATTATACGTTGGAAAATCTCGCTTCATGTTGGTCAGGAATACGGTTACATCTACTATTTTGCTCCAGTCGCTGCCCGCCTCTTCTAAGATGTAGCGAACATTGGCAAAAACAGCGTGGCACTGTGCTTCTATGTCATAGTCTATGATTGTTCCATGCTCGTCTTTTATTACCCCTATTATTTCTTTTTTGCCGCGCTGCCTCGGTCCTACACCCGATAAGAATAGCAAATTTCCGACTTGGCGCGTGTAAGGGTAAGCACCGACAGGCTCAGGGGCTTGGGAGATTTTATTTTCCATTAGTTTTGTTCGTATGTTTTCTTTAGGGCTGTTCTATATTGCTTTACCAACTCTATTTCTTCCTCTGATACTATCTGTTTGTAAGTATCCATGATGCCTTTGATGGTATTTGTTCCTTGCCCGTTTGCCTTAAGTTGCTCAAGGGTCAATTCCAATATTTTCTTTTGGTCTGCGGGAGTGTTTGGGTCTTGCAGAGATTTCTCGATGGCTTTGATGCCTTCTGCCTGTGCGTCTTCAAGTTTTTGCTCTGCCCCTTGCTCCTTCATTTCATGGGCTGCAAATCCATAGACAATCTTTGTATGTACCATAATAAATTCATTCAAATCTTTGAACCCATTTTCTTTGATGATTCCCTCCATCTGATTGTATTGGTACAAGCCTTCTATTTCGCCCATGTCGGGGGAAAGAGTCGCTCCTTTTTCCTTGAGTTTAGGAATGAGTGCTATATAGTTTTTCATCAAATCTTCGGTCAATTTGGTTTTGCCCATAGCCTCTGCGGGATTTTCCATAGGCGTTGGCTCTTTATCGGCAACTACTTCTGTCTGTGTAATCTCCTCGTTTTGCGTGCCGCCGCAAGCTACGAGCAAGCAGAGCATCATAAGCGAGCAATAAAATTGAATTTTTTTCATTTTGTAAGTAATTATAATTGTTTTTGCAATGACTTTTTTGAAACTCACACCACATTCTCTACTCTTATTCCCCAAATCAAAATGTCATCAATTTGGGCGTATTTCCCGTTCTGTGTCCATTTCTGATAAACTTCTTCTATTTCTTGTTTTTGTTCTTCCATCGGCAAGTGGCAAATGTCAGTAAAGAGCTGTCGCAATTTTTTAGTGGTAAATTTCTTATTGTACTGCCCGCCAAACTGGTCTTGCAAGCCGTCAGAAAATAGATAAAAAGTAGTTGGCTCAGAAATAGTGATTCTATGCTTCTGATAATCAAGGTTATGCTTTTCTATAGCACCGCCAATTGGTTTTTTAGTAGCTTTGATTTCCTGTAATTCATTATTGGTAATGTACAAAATCGGATTCATCGCTCCTGCGTATTCTACATGGGTAAAAAATCCTTTTTGATTGGCTTTGTAGAAAACTAAAATACATATATCCATTCCGTCCCTGCTGTGTGTTTCATCTTGCCTTAGGGTATGTCTTATCTGGTTATGCAGATTTTCCAATATCAGTTCTGGGGAGTGAATTTCCTGATTATGAACAATTTGGTTAAGCAAAGAGTCGCTTATCGTACTCATAAATGCACCAGGTACACCATGCCCTGTGCAGTCGCCTACTATTACGATTATTTTATCTTCTTTTTCGGCAAACCAATAAAAATCGCCTGAAACAATATCTCTTGGCAAGTTCCAAATAAAATGTGATGGGATAAATTCGTTTATCAGGGCAATATTAGGGAGCATCGCCTCTTGGATACGCTTTGCATAAATGATGCTCGAAGTGATATTAAGGTTTATCTTCTCTATTTCTGTATTTTGCTTTTCAATTTCCTCTTTTTGACTGAAAATTTCTTCATTTTTGTTTATTAATTCATTATTTATTCCACTTAGTAAATCATTACGCTGTTTGCGAATCCGCGCCAATAACCACAGACCAACCACCAAAAACAGCATAAAAACAACAAGTAAGACAAAGAAATAGCTTATTAATCTTTTTTCCTCAAGTTCTTTTTCCCGAAGGCGTTTTTCCTTGTTTGCCAAGTCAAGTTCTTTTTGTTTTTGACTGAGTGTATAGTTAGATAGCAGACGGCTGTTTTCCTCAGACTGCAAACTGTCCTTGTATTCCATTTGCAAGTTTAAGAACTCATACGCCTTATCAAATTGCTTTTCTTGCAGATATATTTGAGAAAGTGTTTTGGCGGCATTTTTTACTCGCTCCTTGCTATATGTATTTTGTGCCGTTTTTAAGGCTTTTTTCGCAAAAAACAAAGCACTGTCTAAATGCTGCTCGCGCAAGTGTACTATGGCAATAGAATTAAAAATACCTGAAAAACTATTTTCTCCCAAGGTTACTTGGCTTCGATAAGCCTCCGAAAAATAATACTTCGCTTTTTTATATTTTTTTTGCTCTAAATAGGTTTCCCCTAATTGGAAATAGCACGCCAAAATTTCATTAGGAGCATTTTTCCACTGCTTGCGTATAGCCAAGCACTTTTCAAAACTTTCTATGGCTTTTTCATGGTTTTTGAGCTTCCGATAATTGATTCCTATATTTATCAGACAGAAAGAGATACCCCTTTCATCTTTTTGCTTTTCGAATATATGGCGAGCTTTTTCGGAGTTTTCTATGGCAAATTCATAGCTTTCCTGTAGGGTATAAATACCACCAATATTGTTGAAGGCATAAGCCATTTGTTGCTCATTATTAATCTGTTGTGCGGCAACAAGGGCGGCGTTGTAGTGCTGTAGTGCTTTCGAATAATCTCCCAAATTACGATAAACAACACCTATTTTGTTATTGAGGTCAGAAAGTCCTAAACCATCTTTGATAGCACTTGCAAGTTCTAATCCTTGCGTACCATACTGCAACGATTCTATAGGCTTGGCAATCCTATAAAGCCAAGTTAGTTCGGTAAAAACCCGCACTTTAGTAGTGTCTGTTGTCTGAGGGAGCAGTTTTAAAAGACTATCAATCGCCGTATTGTTTTGTGAAAAAACAAATGTAGTGCCTCCTAAGAAAACAAAAAAACAAAGACTAAAAATAAATTTCATACGTCCAAAAAAATAAAATACGCATCGCAAAGGTACTTTTTTACACCTAAAAAACGAATCTTAGCAGGGGTTTATGTGTAATATTAATAATTTTATTTCGTAATATCAATAATTGTATCGGGTAACATTTACTACACCCTCTATTTTGCCAAGTTGCTCGGTCATTTCGTCTGCTTGCCTTGTATCATAAACGGAAAGTGAAATTGTTCCCTCAAATACGCCCGTATGCACCTCGAAAGCAAGTGAAGTAATATTAACTTTGAGTTGGTTAGAAATTACCCTTGTAACATCACTCACTAAGCCAACTCGGTCAGTACCAATAATTTTGAGGGTTGCATCAAAAACTTGAGATTTGTCGTCCGCCCAGCGTGCTTTGATGATTCTATCACCAAAAGAAGCCATGATATCTACGGCATTGGGGCAGCCCGTCCTATGAATTTTGATGCCTTTGCTTACTGTAACTATTCCAAAAATTTCATCACCGGGGATCGGGTTGCAGCACTGCGACAAGGCATATTCTATTCTATCCGTTTGCCCTCCTACTACTATTTCTTTTATTTCCTTCTTATGAGATTTTTTTTCTATTTTTGGAACTTCTGGCATAGGTACTTCTGAAAGTTTTGCTAACTTTTCGGCTTCCGCTTTCTCTTGGAATTTCTTGATTTGCGTATGGTCTATAGTACCTTTGCCGACCGCATAAAAAAACTCTGGTTCTGATTTTACATTAAAATAATCAAGTATCTGAGCCAAAATTTCATGCGTGAGGGTAAGTTTCATCTGCTTTAGCTTTCGCAAAACTATCTCTTTGCCATCTCTGATAGTATCTTTTTTACCATCTTTGATGTATTCCTTTATCTTATTGCGTGCCTTCGTAGTAACGACTAACTTGAGCCAATCTTCATTTGCCTTTATCTTCGTAGAGGTAAGGATTTCTACTTGGTCGCCACTTTTTAGGCGATAGTTTAGCGGGACTAAACGCTGATTTACCTTCGCCCCTAAGCACTTTGCCCCTACTTCGGTATGTATCTCGAAGGCAAAATCTAAGATAGTAGCTCCCATTTGAAGTGTTTTTAAATCTCCTTTAGGGGTAAAAACAAAGACTTCTTCGCTAAAAAGATTGCGGCGAAACTCGTCTAAGAACTCTAAGGCGGTTACGTCTTTTTGCTCTAAGGACTCTCTTACTTTTTTGAGCCACTCCTCGATGCCTGAATCGTGGGTGGTGATGCCATTTTTTTCTTTGTATTTCCAATGTGCAGCCAAGCCCATTTCAGCAATTTCGTCCATGCGTTTAGTGCGAATCTGCACCTCTACCCACTGCCCAATACCGCTCATCACTGTAACGTGCAAAGATTCATAACCTGTTGATTTTGGGAAACTTATCCAATCTCTTAGCCTATTGGGATTGGGCTGGTAAAAATCTGTGATGGTAGAATAAATGCGCCAACAGGCAGCTTTTTCGTCTTCGATAGGTACATCTACAATTACTCGAATGGCAAATAGGTCAAAGACTTCATCAAAGGCTACTCCCTGCTTGTGCATCTTGTTCCAAATAGAAAAAATAGACTTTAGGCGGCTTTTGATAGTGAAATTAAAATTCTGTTTTTTGAGGGCTTCTTCTATAGGCTTTATAAAATCTTTGATGAAGCGGTCGCGGGCGGGCTGGGTTTTCCTGATTTTTTCCTCTATGTCTTCATAGGCGTGTCCGTCAGAAAACTTTAGGCATAAATCTTCTAACTCCGATTTGATAGAATAAAGCCCCAAACGATGCGCCAAAGGAGCATAAACATATTCTGTTTCCGACTTGATTTTCAGTTGTTTATCTCTGGGCATACTCTCCAAAGTGCGCATATTATGGAGTCGGTCGGCTATCTTTATGAACACTACTCTAATGTCTTCGGAAATAGTGAGCAGCATTTTTTTAAAGTTTTCCGCCTGCATAGAAAGACTTTTATCGGAGGCATCTTTTATTTTGGTAAGTCCGTCTATGATTTTGGAAATTTTTGTTCCAAACTGCCCCTCTATATCCGTAAGTTTAATTTCTGTATCTTCGACAACATCATGCAGCAAGGCACAAACAATAGAAGTAGCTCCTAACCCCATTTCATCTACTACTATTCTCGCTACCTCTAAGGGGTGGTAGATATACGGCTCGCCAGATTTTCTCCTTACGTCCTTGTGTGCCTCGTATGCTATCTCAAAGGCTTTTTTTATTTTCTTCGCATCATCATCTTTGAGCCTTTCGCGGGCGTGCCGCAAAATAAGTCTGTAACGCCGCAAAATTTCTTTTCGCTCTTTTTCGTTGCGGTCATAAGCACTTAATTCCTCTGTAGGAGGCAAGTTTACCAATATTTTTTGTGGAATGATGTCTATATTAGTTGCAGTTTGCTTCATGGTCGATAGTAATCAAAAAAATTAACTTCATTATTTTTAGAACTTAGCAAGTTTTACGTTCTAAACCAACAAGGTTTTCAAAATCTTATTGGTCTGAGTATTACTTTCAATATATTCAAATATAGTTAATTCTTT
This sequence comes from Cytophagales bacterium, assembly GCA_004294445.1. Taxonomy (GTDB): domain Bacteria; phylum Bacteroidota; class Bacteroidia; order Cytophagales; family Thermoflexibacteraceae; genus Thermoflexibacter. The sequence continues at coordinate 6,242 of REAZ01000022.1, read as the reverse complement.
GCTACTATGCCAAACGAATGGTAAAAAAAATATAGAAAATTGGCTTTAGTTTGCTATGAGGCTAATTACCTCTTTGGCTTGCTTTACATCATGCACACGCAAAATAGAAGCACCGTTGATGATAGCTAAGGTATTAAGGACAGTTGTACCGTTAAGAGATTCGGCAGGCGTAATATTTAATTTTTTGAAAATCATAGACTTACGCGAAACTCCCGCCAAAATAGGGCAATTGAGTGCTTTGAAATAAGTTAAGTTATTGAGCAAAAAATAATTTTGCATTAATGTTTTTGCAAAGCCAAATCCTAAATCGAGTATGACATCATTACAACCCAAATCACTCAATAGACGGATTCTTTGCTGAAAATAGTCTATTATTTCTTCTATAATATTTTCATACTCTGTAAGTTGGGTCATTGTTTGGGGCGTGCCTCTGCTGTGCATAAGTACGTAGGGAACTTTTAACTGTGCCAAAGTTTCAAACATTTTTTCATCTAACCTACCTCCACTAATGTCATTGACCATGCAAGCCCCCTCCCCTACTGCTGCTTTTGCTACATTGGTGCGAAAGGTATCAATGGAAATATTTACTTCGGGAAATCTTTTTACTAATTCTTTGATAATGGGCAATACTCTTTTTAGCTCCTCTGCCTCGCTAATATCCTCTGCATTTGGGCGAGTAGAGTAGCCGCCTATGTCTAAGAAAGTAACTCCCTCTGTAAGCATGACTTCTGCTCTGGCACACAAACTTTTGATATTGTTGTACTTTCCACCATCATAAAAAGAATCGGGGGTATTGTTCAGAATCCCCATCACTATCGGCGTAGAAAGGTCAATGAGCTTGCCTCTGACTCGTAGTGTCTTTTTAGTAAAAAAAACTGCGTCCCTCATTTGTTCATTTACTTTTGTTATTGGTGTTTTGGCAAAAGTCCTATTTTGGTACAAATAGCAAAGATATGTGTATTCTTTTATGAAAAACAAATAACTTTGTCTTTTGTTTTTCTAACCCAAATCTAATGAAGCGCAATACAGATACAATTTCGCAATACAAGGCTATTATTGGAAAATGCCAAGCACTTTTTGAGAAAAAAACGCAAGATTACGGCACTTCTTGGCGTATTTTGCGGCTTTCATCACTCACCGACCAGATTTTTATCAAGGCAAAACGTATTCGGTCTATCCAAGAAAAAGGAATGCAGAAAGTAGGAGATGATGTTGCTTCAGAATTTATAGGAATTATTAATTACTGCATCATTGCCCTAATTCAGATGGATTTGCAAGAGGATACACGTCTTGAAATTCCTTTGGAAGAAACTATGCAACGCTACAAAAATGCCGTAGAAGCTACTCTTTCTTTGCAAATGAATAAAAATCACGACTATGATGAGGCTTGGCGAAATATGCGTGTGAGTAGCATGACCGATATTATCTTGATGAAACTTCTAAGAGTAAAGCAAATAGAAGATAACGAAGGAAAAACCTCTGTGTCGGAGGGTATAGGGGCTAACTATCAAGATATGCTAAACTATGCCGTTTTTTGTCTGATTCTGATGGATTCATAGTGTTGCTATGTGTTTTTCAAAATACTTTTAGATATTGGTCTAATACCTTTTCAAAAGCTTGTTTTTTTTCTGCTTTTATAGCTATGTAGTTGCCCCAGCCTCGTGCATCCGAAAGTTTGACGGGGTACGGGCGTATATTGAGCCATTGGTGGGCTGTACCGTATTTGATGATGGGTTTCCACTCCGACAGATAGACAGCATAACCTTTTTCGAGCAGAAAATCTCCCAAATCTCGGTAAGTATAGCCTACGGGTACGGTTTTATAGTCCTCAAATTCGCAAAGAATGACCTCTGGCATCAGCTGGGCGAAAGGAAAACCTTTGAGTGCAAAAAGGTCATGCCCCTCGATATCAATTTTCAGAAAATCAACTTGTTGGATATTTTCTTTGTCTATAATTGTTTTCAAAGTAGTAGTTCTTACTTGGGCTACAGGGCGGTGCGTGCTATGAAAAGAGGACAAAGAAGAAATACCTGAAGACTCCTCACTCGCATAAAAATTGACTATCTCGCCATCTTTATTAGAAACAGCATCGTGAATGAGTTTTAAGTTTGGAATTTGCGGTATTTGCTTGCGGTTTTGCGGGTCAGGCTCAAAACCTATGATTTGCCAACCTAACTCGCTGTAGGGGATGCAACTTTCGCCGAAATGCACACCTACGTCAAGCATGAATCCCTTGCGTTTGTGTGCATAAAAGTAGTCGATAATGATTTCAGCTTCCGAAAAATAGGGCTTTTTATTTGTAATTTTATAGTATAAATTTTTGGTATTTCTTCTACCTAAAATACTGAAAATAAGTTGTTTTAACATGAAAATTAATTTGATAAAAGCCCTATTTTTATTTTTAATATGCCCATTTCAGATAGGCAGCCCCCCAAGTAAAACCGCCACCAAAGGCAGCAATGAGTAGGTTATCTCCTTTTTTGAACTTGCTTTCAAAGTCCCAAAGAAGTAGCGGAATAGTACCGTTGGTTGTATTGCCGTATTTTTCTATGTTCATCAAAACCTTTTCATCAGGCACACCTACGCCTCTTGCAGTTGCATCTATGATTCGTTTGTTCGCCTGATGCGGCACCAAATAGGCAATGTCATCTCCCGTAAGATTATTGCGTTGCATCACTTGCGTAGCGGCATAAGCCATATTGGTAACGGCAAATTTGAATACTGTCTTTCCGTCTTGGTAAACGAAATGTTCTTTCAAATCTACAGTTTCGTGCGAAGCGGGCTTTCTGCTTCCTCCCGCCGTCATGTGCAGATAAGGCTCTCCCGAACCGTCAGAACGCAACCAAAAATCCATCAATCCATTGCCCTCTTCGTTTGCCTCTAATAGCACCGCCCCCGCACCATCACCAAAAATAATGCAAGTTGCTCTATCCGTATAGTCTATGATGGAGGACATTTTATCACCGCCTATGACCAATACCTTTTTTAATCTGCCCGACTCAATGAACTGACTACCAGTAGTTAATCCGTACAAAAAGCCAGAACAAGCCGCTTGAATATCGTACCCAAAAGCATTCACAGCACCAACCTGAGTTGCTACAATGTTGGCAGTGGCAGGGAATACTAAATCGGGGGTGGAGGTACAGCAAATCACCATTTCGATATCTGCCGCACTCGTATTTGTTTTTGCAAGCAACCCCTCTACCGCCTTTACCATCATGTGTGAAGCCCCTAAGCCTTCACCTTTTAGTATTCTTCTCTCTTTGATACCTGTTCGGGAAGTAATCCACTCATCATTGGTATCTACCATTTTTTCCAACTCGCTGTTTGTCAGTATATAGTCGGGAACGTATCCATGCACGCCTTTGATGCTTGCTGTTATTTTGCTCATAAGTTTATTGACTAATGTAAAAATTCAAAAAACGCCGCAAGTTATAAAAGACTTAAGGAATTTTCAAATTAAGCGCAATTTAATATAAAGTCTATAAAGTGATAGCCACACCAACATTTAGTACGTGTTTGAACTGTACAGCCCGCCCAGTTGTGCCATCTCCTCTTTTTACATTTACGTCATGGTCGTAGATGAGTTGCGTACCAAAAGTGGTATTGACGTATTTATTCACCTTCATTACCAGCAAGGTTTCCCAGTTTACCACCACTACACCCAAGCGGGAATAATCTCCAAATAGGTTTACTACATTCTGAAAAGTAATATTCTTTACTACTTCTTTTTTGAAAGTAGAGGCAAAACTCCAGCCTATCTGACTGCGGGTTTTTTCTCCTGCATTTACTCCAAAAGCACCTATTTGAGAGAGTGCATCATCATTTACGATAGTAAGTCGGTAGGTAAGCGGGGAAATAGATGCTGTAAATATGTCTTTGAAAGAGTAAGAAACACCCGTATTAACTACCAAATAAGCAGGAGCTAAAAAGGTAGAAATTTTGGTAGAAATTTCCTTACCTACATTCAAAGGGTCAGGCGCAAAGAGAAAACCGTTTGCCACCTGAGTACGAAAGCTCGCCCCAGCTACCCAATTCCAATGATTATTTAACTTGCGACCGTACTGAGAACTGAGTAGCAAATTATCGTCTGTTTTTTTGAAAATAGCCCCATTCCCTCCTTGTCGCATAGCTCCGTAGGCAAAAAGTATGGAATTATTCCACGTATGCACATCTTTGGCATAGTTGGCACTTAAGTTGATAACTGTGCCGAGTGAAAGAGAGCTAATACCTCCTGCTGCCCAATTGGATAGCCCAACATTGGCTACGTTAAAGCCTACGCTCCCCGATTTCTTCCAATAAGAAGTATCTTTTTTTGCGGTAGTGTCCTGCCCAAAAGATAGCTGTGCTATCAAGAGCAGAAAAGAAAACGAGAGAAAATTGTTAATTTGTTTCATGTGCTTAAATAAGGGTTTTAAATAAAGACAAAGTAATAGCATAATTATTTTGAAAAAAAATAAACTATGCCAAATAGGTCATTTACTACTATGAAAATTCTTTAATTTGCTAAAAGTAGCGATTATTTTGAACGAAAATAGAGTTATAAAATGCAAATTCCATTCATTTCTTTTGCTTATACCAATTCACTATTAAGAGCAGAAATATTGCAGGCTTTTGAGCAATTTTATGATGCTGAAAACTATATTTTGGGCAATGCCGTACAAGATTTTGAAAAAAAATATGCTGCTTTGAACCATACAAATTATTGTATTGGTGTGGGAAATGGGCTTGATGCTTTGTTTATTTGCCTAAAAGCAGTAGATATTGGTACAGAAGACGAGGTAATTGTTCCTGCTAATACTTTTATTGCTACTGTATTAGCTATTTCTCACGCTGGGGCTACTCCTATTTTTGTAGAACCTCATGAGCAAACCTATACTCTCAATTCTGAACGAATAGAAGAAAAAATTACTTCCAAAACAAAGGCTATCTTACCCGTACATCTCTATGGACAAGCCTGCGAAATGGAGAAAATTATGGCTTTGGCAAATAAGTACAAACTATATGTAATAGAGGACAATGCTCAAGCACATTTGGCAACTTATAAAGGCAAAATGACAGGCAGTTTTGGAGCAATCAACGGCACAAGTTTTTACCCTACAAAAAATTTAGGAGCTTTGGGTGATGCGGGTGCTATTACTACGGATAGCGAAAATTTAGCCCATAAAGCAAAGCTTTTGCGGAACTACGGTTCTGAAAAACGCTATCATAACGAGTTAGTAGGTTACAATTCTCGATTAGACGAAGTGCAAGCAACTTTGCTGAATGTAAAACTGAAATATCTGGCGGCATGGACAAAACAGAGGCAGCAATTAGCTACTATTTACAACCAAGAATTAGCAGGAGTAGGAGATTTGATTTTGCCTACTATCGCCGAAGATTGTAGCCATGTATTTCATCTGTACGTAGTTAGGACAGAAAAAAGAGATGCCCTACAAGCCTATTTGAATCAGTGTGGCATAGGTATGCTCATTCATTATCCGATTCCGCCACATTTGCAAAAAGCATATCGCTCTCTGAATTACCTAAAAGGCAGCCTCCCTATCGCCGAAAAATTGGCAGATACTTCGCTAAGTTTGCCTCTCTATGTAGGCTTGGAAGAGAACCAAATAAGCTATATTGTTGAAAGGGTAAAAGCGTTTTTTTAGAATAATATCTACTATAGCACAAGGTAAAAGCAATAGCAACACAGTCTAATGATTTTCGGCAAGAACCTATCTGTAAATGTGGTAAAATATAGTTACGAATATTATCTTTGCTTAAGATTTCCATGAAAGGTCATTTTGCTTTGCACCTAAAAATAAAGCCTTTTAGCTGAAATCTTTATCAATCCTAAACAACTTCTATAATAAAAAGGACGTTCGCAAGATTAATAACTAACTTTGTAAGAAAACAAAATAACTTTATGCAAAAACAAAAACTAATTCGTTTTGACTGGGCAATGAAACGAATTTTGAGAAATAAGGCAAATTATGACATTCTTGAAGGTTTTTTGAGCGAATTACTCAATGATGACCTCAAGATTATCAATATCTTGGAAAGTGAAAGCAATAAAGAATATGCAGAAGATAAATATAATCGGGTAGATTTATTGGTAGAGAATGGTAAAAAAGAGATTGTATTGATAGAAATTCAGAACGAAACATGTCCTACCCCTCCCTATCAGCACCCATTTAGAAGTAGAAATTTAGGAAAATATATTTAACTTGTAACACTAAATTTTTACGAAGATGAAAAAGAGC
>REAZ01000051.1 GCA_004294445.1 Cytophagales bacterium | reverse complement strand
TATGTGTATCCGGATCACTGCACGTACGGGTGAATTGACGCAATAATCAATCGTTCGAATAATTTTTCTCCGAAGTACCTGCGATTCAACTTGTAAACGAATTCGTTCAAGTAGTTCTGCAAGTACTTGAAAGTGACCATGTGATAAATTCCCAACAGATTCCGCTTTAGATTGCTGATGGCTTTGTGAACCCATCTCAAGGTATCATTGGTCTCTTCCTTGCCGGCAACCACTGTAAAATGAGTGTTTACCACCTTCTCCAAGTCAACGTAAGCTGTGTTTCTGTCTGTGAAGAGCACCACTTCTCCATCTGTGTTTCTTTTGATGAATTGATTGACATGTTTACTATCTACTTTATCCAGCACTTCCATTTTATAGTATCCACAAACCCTGCTCTGCTGCCCAGATTCAGGATTTTCTAAAGGAATAGATTCTACCGCTACAGCCACTTGTGCCTGGCGTTGACTCCCTTTTCCACGTTTCAGATGGTCTTTAACCTTCTTTTTGGTAGCCACTTCCACATAGCCTTCATCGTATTCTACCATGTCTTTGAGCTGGTACAAACTGTCTCTTCTCCCCATGACTGCTCTGATTTTGTGCATCAGTTTGAAGGCTGTTTCGTATCTGCTCAATCCCAATTGACGCTGAAATTCAAGACAAGAAAAGCCTTTTCTGGTTGCTGAGATAAACATAAATGCCAACATCCAGACCTGTAAAGGCAATTTGCTGTTTTCCATTACGGTTCCACTTTTAAGCGAGCTTCTTCTTCGGCAATGTCTGCATTCGAAAAACTTCGCACCACTGAACCAGTAATGCTGAGTCACTTTTTCGCACTTTTTGCAGAATATACCGGACTTCTCCCGATAAGATTTAATGAAGAGTTCACAGGATTCCTCATCAGGAAATTGGTTTAGAAAGTGGATTAGTTTCATGTTCTCTGGCGTTTAAACCAAAGAAAAGCGTACTTTTCTATCTGACCAAACCAGTGACACCAACTGTCATTCTGCCACGTGCAAACTCACGGATACACATAATTCCCAATTTGCTACCGAGGCTTTCAACCAACTAACTAAAAAATGTATCAAAATCCTTTTTGGAATGACGAAACCAAGGTTTGAAAGCAAATCAGATCTATTTTCTAGGCTTGGTGTGAGGATATGGACTAAAAAAGATGAATTGCAAATCCCGATAACACTCCCGCGTAGAATTGGAGGTACCTATACTGCAAGAATGAAA
>REAZ01000050.1 GCA_004294445.1 Cytophagales bacterium | reverse complement strand
CGGGGTTATAGGCAACCATTAAGTAGCCAATAAAAAACATTAGCGTTGTTCCCCAAGCACCTTTGTAGATTTCATAAAATAGGGGGTCATTAAGTTCCTTACCGAATATTTCTTGAAAAGTAAATTCGGTATTAAAATAACCAAAAACAGCTCCGATAAGATTCCATGCAGCAGCAACCAAAAACAAACCAGTAAAAAAAGGAAATTCTTTGTTTCTCATAAGTCTCAAATTTTGAATATTTAACAATATTTTTTGCAAAATTCGAGATTGGGAATTTCAAATCCATTTACATAGGTTGATAAATGTTATTTTTTGGAAAGTTTTTTTCTGATTCTGCTCAATTGCGTTGGTGTAATTCCTAAATATGAAGCAATGTGGTATTGGGGTATTTGCTGTTCTAAATCTGGAAATTTTTTTTGAAAAATAGGATACCGTTTTTCTGCATCCAGTAAAACGATTTCAATTTCTCTTTGTTCTTTTTCAACGAAAAAATGTTCAGCTAAAATTCGTGCTACTCGTTCAATATCAGGGTAAGCCGAATAGAATGCTTGTATTTCGGAATATTTTGCTACCAGAATGTTACAATTTGTAAGTGCTTGTTGCTTATTGTATTCAATAGCTTTATCGTTTCTGTAAAAAACTCTTATGATTCCATCCTCTAAAAATGCGAGTTCTTTTGCGATTTGCCCCTCTTTAATAAAGTAGTCCCCTTTTTTCAAAACTCTTGGTTTAAACAAAGTTGAGAATTTATCCCAACTTTCTGTTGAAACCGAAGTTAAGTCAAAAATAAATTTTTTAAAGTCAGTCATTAATTTATCCTTAAGTGTTGTTTATTTGTAGCCCGACAGCTAACGATTACGTATTGGCGATGGTGGGGCATTTGAAAAACGTCAGCCCAACATTTGCAAAAATGCCCAATAGAATTACAAATCGTAGATTTGCCATCACCCAATAAAATTTGGTAGATTTGAATAAAGTAAGAGCTAAACTGAGCACAAATTGGTACAAGATACTGCTGAACATGCTGGTTACTCTTACCTTATTCAAGGGTTGAAAAACGGACAGTTCATTGGGGCAAAGACCCCGCCTAACGATGATGTTTTAAACACCCAATTCACCTGTAAACATACAAATAAAATGGAAATGTTAAACGAAGGGGCAAATTATTATGGCATAGATGTCAGCAAAGACACTCTTTGGATAGCCCACCAAATAGCCCCTAACCCAAAGGATAAAAATGCTTGGTCGCTGGCTCAAATCAAGAATGAGGGGGAAGCTATTTTAGCTTATTTGCAAACTCTGCCACCAACGACTCATGTTGTTTTTGAGGCAACGGGCACTTACAGTTGTGCCTTATCGTATAGTTTGGAGTTGCTCGAAATTTCCTTTTCTATCTTGAGCCCTACACAAAGCCATTCTTTTGCTGATGTGGTCAAATCCATCAGTCAAAATGACGCTCGTGATGCGGCTCTGCTGGCTTATTATGGAAGTAGCATTCGCCCCCAAGTAAGCACGCTATGTAGCGAACAAATGCATCAATTACGCCAAAAACGCAAGCATTTGCAAGATTTACAACGGCAACTACAAGCAACCAACAACCGTCTTCATGCCCTGAGTTATGATGAACGAGCAGCCAAAATTGTGGTCGAAGATTTGCAAGACATCAAGCAACTATATGAGCAAAAAATAGAGAAATTCAAACAAGAAATCTGTACGATGACCGATGATGAGCTGCAAAGCATTCGTCAAAAGCTACAAACCATTACTGGAGTTGGGCAAGTAACAGCCAATGCCTTAGTTATTGCCACCAATGGGTTTAAAGATTTTGATAATCCTAAACAAGTAACTAAATTTTTAGGCTTGATAGGTCGCTCGAAAGAGTCGGGTACTTCGGTTCATCGCAGGTCAGGAATCTTGA
>REAZ01000021.1 GCA_004294445.1 Cytophagales bacterium | reverse complement strand
GATTTGTGCTGGCACATTTTTTACAAGAAAGAGAAATTTTTATCATAGAATTTGGTTTTTTGCAAATATACAAAAAACACTCTTATATTTACACTACCATGAATTGAAAGAAATCGTTTTCAATGACATTGATGGAGATTTTTCGCATAAAACTGTTTTCAAAGATACAACACCCGATTACAGAAATGTAATTGGCTTTTTTACTTCTGCCATTTTAAAAGACAGTCGTTTGGTAAGTGGCTTCAGTATTCTGTATCCCAAAGTGGAAAGCTTTATCAAATATCAACTCTTTACCAAAGAAGGGGCAGCCCATGCGGTGGAACTAAACGACCCACAGACCATAAGAAACCTTTCAGAAATACACCCAAAAGACATTCTGAAAACCACTTTTAAAAAAGCCATAGACGAACTCACCATTACCGACAAAGGAACAGCAGCAATAAAAAATTTTATTTCGCTGAAGAATACTAAATACCAAGTTTTGGACGGGAATAATCTTTCTTATATCCCAAAACCTAAAAAATCAATTTTTAATTATGCTATTGGCGACAATTCCTTTGAATTAGAATTTGCCGCTTTTTGCGAAAGCAAGTTCAATGATGTTGTTTCGTTTGCTAAAAATACTTTTGGCGAAGGCGGTGTAAATTTTAGCATCGAATACCAAAAAGAAAACGGAAACATCGCTTCATTCTTCCCCGACTTTTTTGTAAAAACCAGTCCGAATACTTTTTTTGTTGTAGAAACTAAAGGGCGTGAAGATTTGGACGACATACGCAAAATTCAACGCCTTGCTACTTGGTGCAAAGACATCAACACTGCTCAAAAAGAATACACCTATACGCCTGTGTATATAAAGCAAGAGAAATGGGAAGAAGTAAAGAAGGATTTAAAATCGTTTGCTGATGTAGTAAAATTGTCTGAATCAGAATTTTCAAGATTTGAAAATACTCAGGATTCAATAATCAATAATCGTTTTAATCCTAAAATCAAGTAAATCATGATTCAGACAATTGATGAAATAACATATAAAATAAATGGTTGTGCTATGAAGGTGCATAACACTCTGGGTAATGGCTTTCAAGAATTAATATACCAAAGATGTTTGGCTATTGAATTGAAAAAAGCAGGTTTAGCATTTGGGAGGGAAATTGAACAAACCATTTTTTATGAAGGAATTGATGTAGGAACAAGAAGAGCCGATTTTGTAGTGGAAAGTAAAGTGATTGTTGAACTAAAAGCATTAATAAATCTTGAGGATGTGCATTTGGCACAAGCCAAAAACTATGTAGTTGCTTATGATTTTCCAATTGGATTACTTATAAATTTTGGTGCAAACAGCCTTCAATTCAAGAAAATATTTAACCCGAAATACAATCAAAAAAATGTCTGAATCAGGATTTATAGGATTAAATGATGAACAAGATTAAAAATAAACAATCCTGAATATCCTAAAATCAGGCAAATCCTGATTCAGACAATAAAAGGAATAAAATGAACGATATAGACAAAAACCGAATTATTGAAATGATAAAGGCAGGCGAAAAACTGCCCAAAGAATTTATCTATAAACTTTTTGCTGACGAAGAAGATGTATTTCTTTTTTGGAACGGTAGAAAAGAAGATATAACCAATATTGCTTTGCCTTTTCATAGCATCGAACACATAGACGAGCCAAGAAAAGAGAAAGACAAGCCACAAGCCGCCATGTTCGAAACAGATTACAGAGGCAGACAGCTAAAAGGCTGGACTAACAAACTCATCTGGGGTGATAACAAACTCATTCTTTCTTCTCTGGTAAATGGCGCACTAAGAGAAGAAATAGAAAAAGAAGATGGATTGAAACTCATTTACATTGACCCGCCCTTTGCTGTAGGGGCTGACTTCGGATTTAGTATTGAAATAGCAGGTGAAACTGCTGAAAAAAAGCAAACTATAATTGAAGAAATTGCCTATAGAGATACTTGGGGAAAAGGAATTTCTTCCTATTTGTCAATGATGTATGAGAGACTTAAATTAATGCACAAATTGCTTTCTGAAGATGGAAGTATATATATGCACGTTGACTATAGAATGATAAGTCATTTGCGAATACTTATGGATGATATTTTCGGTCCAAATAATTTTATCAATGAAATAATATGGAAAAGAGGAAATCATAAGAAAACAGAAAATATGTATCTAATATCTCATGATAATATTTTGTTTTACTCAAAATCGGAAAAATATAATTTCAACCCGCAATTTGGTGCATATGAAAAGGACTACATAGATAAGTATTACAATAATGTTGATAGTGATGGTAGACGTTACCAAGTTCAAGGTATGTATGGCAAAGGAACCGGACCTGCTTTGTATTTCGGAGATAAATTAATAGCCCCACCAAAAGGTTTGCATTGGCGTTGGGGGCAAGAAAGGATTAATGAAGCCATGACTAACGGTATTATTGTTTTTCCAAAAGATGGTGAAGGAATGCCAAGGTTCAAAGATTACCTTGATGACAAAAGCGGAGTTCCAATCAGAACAATTTGGGACGATATATATGAAGTAAACTCTCAGGCAAACGAACGAGTAGATTACCCAACACAAAAACCTGAATCCTTATTAGAACGAATAATAAAGGCAAGCAGCAATGAAGGCGATTTAATAGCCGACTTCTTCTGTGGTAGCGGCACAACGGCAGCAGTAGCAGAAAAATTAGGTCGTAAATGGATTACCACTGATTTGGGCAGATTTTCCATTCACACCGCACGCAAGCGTTTGATAGGCGTACAAAGAGAACTGCAAGCAAGCGGCAAAGATTTCAGGGCTTTCGAATTGCTCAACCTTGGTAAATACGAACGCCAGTTTTTTATGGACGACCTTACCAACGGAAAACGCAAGGCAAAAGAAGATTTATATGTTGATTTAATTTTAGAAGCATACAAAGCCAAACGAATAGACGGACACACTCATCTGCATGGACATAAAGCAGGGCGTTTTATAAATGTCGGTCCCCTCGATGTACCCGTAACACAAAGCCGTTTGATGGATATTTTTGAGGAATGTCGCACCAAACTTTATACCCAAGTAGATGTATTGGGCTTCGAGTTTGAAATGGGTTTAACTCCACAATTTATTCAGGAACTCAAAGAAAAAGGCGTTTCTGTAACCTTAAAATACATTCCAAAAGATGTATTTGACAAACGAGCCGTTGAAAAAGGGCAAGTGAAATTCTTTGATGTAGCTTACCTCAACACCAAAGAAAAAATTGTCTCCTCCCCGAAGGGGAGGCTGGGTGGGGCTTTAACTATTGAACTTACAGACTTCGTAACGCACTACACCCAAGACGACATTGAAGATATCCAACAATCTATGAGAGCAGGAAGTAAAGTTGTCATTGAGGACGGGCAAATTTTTAAAATTGAGAAAGACAAAAATGGAATCATCACCCGAACAGTGCTAACAAAAAACTGGTTTGACTGGATAGACTATTGGGCAATAGATTTCAATTACGAAGACAAAAAAGAAATCATCAAAGTAAAAAACGACAAAGGCGAAACAGAAGAAAAATGGACAGGTAACTATTTATTTGAGAACGAATGGCAAAGTTTCCGCACCAAAAAAACACCAACACTCGAATTTACAAGCGTAGCCTACGAATACAAGAAAACAGGGAAATACAAAGTAATGGTAAAAGTGGTGGATATTTTGGGCATTGACACGAGTAAAATAATTGAGATAAACATAAAATAAAAAGAAAAATGGCTACTACCTTTCAAAGAAGTAATAGCCTTTTTCTTTTCCTAAACTTGTACTGTAACCATACTGCTGTATGCGATTCAGGGCGGACAGTTAGAAATACTTTTGCAAGGCATAGAGAAACCGATAATAAAAGTATAAATCCCTTTGGTGAAGACGAGCAGAAGGCAAAGCTATTGGAGGAATACAAGCTATCGGGATTTTTTTTGCTTTTTGAATAAAATAGGATATTTTTGCTTACTTTCGTAAAAAAAAAAACAATGCAATTCGCAGACATAAAAAATGATATTGCCTTCCGCAAAATATTTGGCAATGAAACCAAAACAGAAATTTTGATTTCATTCTTGAACGCTGTCCTCAAATTGGAAGGAACAAAACAAATTACGTGGGTTGAAATTCTTAATCCCTATCAATTACCTGTTATCTTGGGTGCAAAATCTACTATTTTAGACGTAAAGGCAAAAGACAAAGCAGGAAATGAATATATTGTTGAAATGCAGCTTACAGACAAAATTGGTTTTGCTAAAAGAGTGGTTTATTATAGTGCCAAAAGTTATTCTTCTCAACTTAATGTTGCTGATGATTACTACAAACTAAAACCTACTATTTTTATAGGCATTCTGAACTTTACCTTTTTAGAGAGCGCAAACTATGTATCAAGGCATCTCATTTTAGATGCTGAAACCAAAGAACATAAATTGAAAGATTTGGATTTCAACTTTATAGAATTGCCTAAATTCAATAAAACTGAACAAGAACTGCAAACGCTGATAGATAAATGGGTTTATTTCATCAAAAAAGCAGATACCCTAACTGTAATTCCCCCAAATTTAGACGATGAAGGTTTAAAATCTGCATATAAAGAGGCAGACCGACATCTTTGGACAAGAGCAGATTTGGAAGCCTACGACTATGCACGTATGCGTGAAACAGATGAACTAACAAGAGAAATGTTTGTAGAGGAGAATAAGGTAAAAGAAAATGCTAAAAATGGCATTTTGAAGGGCTATGACAACCAAACTATTTCAGATATAACAAACTTGACTTTTGAACAAATTGAAGATTTACGCGCTGAACTGAAAAACCAATAAAGTGCGTACCTACTCTACTTGCCCTTATTTTAACTGTTGCCATGTTAAGGGCAGAGGTCAAAAAATGGCTAAGTGCAGAGTTTATTTCTTTACTCAATCTCAAATTTCTCTACTGCCCCCAAATCCATGAGCGTAACGTAGCAAGTTTTGTTATTTTTGCCCCCAAAAGTGATATTGGTTGGTCTTTTTCCGCTTAAAGTAATTTCTTTGAGTATTTTGCCATCTGTGGAAACTTTGACTATAGTGCCTTTGTCGAAGCGAGTGATGTATAAATTTCCTGCTTTATCGCACTTCATACCGTCCAAGCCAAAGTCGGGAAAATCTATAAACAGTTTTTTATTGCTAATTTCGCCCTGCGGAGAGAGGTCATATACCCAAATATTTCGCTGTACAGACTCATTCACGTATAGTTTTTTGCTATCAGGGCTTACTGTTATTCCGTTAGTAGTACCCATATTGCTTTCCAGTAAAGTTGCTTTTCCGTTGGTGTCTATTCGCCAAACTTGTCCTGTGCCGTTTTTCCAGCTTGGGTCAGATGCAAATATAAGGTCATTCTTTGCTATGGTAAGGTCATTCGGCTGATTCATCTGGTCTGCATGAGCAAAAACAGAAACTTCTTTGGTTTGTAGATTGATTTTGAGGATATTATGATTTACGTAGTCTGCAACAAACATTTCTCCTTTGGAGTTAAAGCGAATCCCATTCCCAACGCTACCGTTAGGTAACTCGACAAAAATTTCTCCTTTTCCATCTGCACTAATTTTACCAATCGTGCCTTGTTTCTGAAAATTAACGGCATAGAAATTACCATCTTTGTCCGTTGCAGGTCCCTCAGCACCAGAAGTAAACGATTTTGGCTGCGAAAAGAAAGCACTTTTGTATAATTCGTTGCTTGTATTCTGTTTGTTCGCACCCACACAAGCCAACAGGCAGATAGCACAAAATAGCTGGCTTATTGGCACGCATAGCTTAGTAAATAGCTTCATTACCACCATTTTTTATGATTCACAAAATACATATCTACCTCTCCTTTATTTTTAACACTAATTTTTCCTCTGTAGGTGCAATCAAATTTGTCTTTGATGAGTTCGTGCGTATTTTCAGAGATATTCACGCGCCCTGGCTCCCCCCCTGATTCCATTCTACTTGCCAAATTTACGGCATCCCCCCAAATATCGTAGGCAAACTTCGACTCCCCTACTACCCCTGCTACAATAGCTCCTGTATTGATGCCGAGCCTTAGCTCAAAATAATGCTCTCCTCTTGCTTTCTTTTTTTCTGCCAACGCAGCCATATATTGCTGCATTTCTAAGGCAGCATAGACGGCATCTACGGCATTTGTATCGTTCGGTTCTGGAATACCTCCCGCACACATATAAGCATCGCCAATAGTTTTTATTTTTTCCAGATTGTATTCCTTGCAAATACGGTCAAACTCGCTGAAAATAGTATTAAGTTCTCCAATAATTTCCTCTGGAGTCATTTTCTCTGCTATAGTTGTAAATCCTTTGAAATCAGTAAATAGTACCGTTACTTTTTCATAATATCGAGGAGCGGAATAATTTTTTTCCTTTAGTTCCTCTGCTACTTTGGCGGGTAAGATATTGAGCAGCAACTTTTCAGATTTTTCTTTCTCTTTCTGCAAATCTTTGCCTCTTTTTTCTAATTCTTCTGATTGTTTCGTTATCTGCACATTCTGCTCCGCCAATTTTTTATTGGCAATATTTCGACTACGGAACAGGGAGAATAAAAACACAGAAAATATCACTAACAGTGTAATACCACCATAGGAAACATATAAAAGATTTTGGACACTCTTGCGTCTTTCTTCTTCCGCCATTGCCTTTGTTTCAGACATTTTAGCTTCATAGTTTGCTATTTCCAAAGAGTCGCCTTGTATAGTAAGTTCTTTGCTCAACTTGCTCTTCTCTTTTTCTATCCTTGCAATCCTATTTTGAAGTTCTCTTTTTTGTGTTTCGTTGGAATTAATAGTAGCTTCGTATTGCTCTTGCACTTCCTTGAGTTCTACATCATATTTGACAATTTTTGTAGAATTAGGTGCATTTTTAAGCTGACTATATGACTTTCTATACACATCAGCAGTTGTTTCATCACCATTTTCGCTATATGTTTCGGCAAGGAGTTCATAGCTTTTGAGCTGGGTAGCAAAAAGATTATTTTGTTGGGCTATCTGCAAAGACCTTTTGAACATCTTGATAGCACCTTCATAGTTTTTGTTTTTGTTTTTTTCCGTAAAACCTATTCTATTGATTACTTGGGTTTGTGCTTGGGCTGCCCCTAAGCCTGCGTGGTACTTCGCCGCAATATTAAAACTCTTTATTGCTTTCGAAGGCTCATTGGTACGATAGTAGGAATCTCCTAATTCTTCGTATGCAACGGCTCTAAGTGCCAAATCGTTGGTTTTGTCAGCAAAGTCGATGGCTTTTTCAAAATAGGCAAGTGCCTCTTTCTCTCTTTTCTGCTTTGAAATAGTACGGGCTAAACTGAGTGCTTCTTTTGCTGCTGCTTTATCATCTCCTCTTTGGATAGCCTCGTTCAGTTTTGCATCATCTTGGGCATAACAAAGAGATACAAAAAGAAAAAAAATAATGATAGTATAAATATGACGCATTGCTATTTCTTGGATTAATTTATTAAAGAGCCTATTTATTTACTCTCTATGCACTCAAAAAATGTCGTTTGTTAAAATAGGTGTGGTAAATCTAAGTAAAGATACTTTAAAAAAAAATAAGCAGTGGTATATATTTTTATAGCGGAGCGAAAATAATAAATAATGTAAGTTGCGTTTGCCATTATTTTGGTCTGAACCGCACCTTAAGGTGTTTTAAACGGTCAGACCTGCGGTGCAGACCGCCTTGTGCAACTTAGATTAAATAATGTAAACTGAGCAGCACTTAGTTTTCTATACTAAGGCTACCTTAAAGATGCAATCTTTGGACAAAAGATTGCATCTTTAAGGTAGCAAAAATGAAGTATTTTTACCAAAATCTTGCATATAAAAAGGCAATAATTATACAAAGAGCAATAGCCCCTACATTGAACACAGTATCTGTATGGAAAAGTTTTTTGCTCAACTCTATTCCCTTCGGATTTTCAACCTTATTCTCGTACAAACTAATCCCTACCATTAGCAAGCAAAGAGAGATAAAAATGACTCCCATGCGGTCTAAAAATGGCAAATTGGGCAAAAGAAACTTGAATAATAAGGACACAGGGACAGACAGAATAGCCGACCATAAGGCTGCATTCGCCGTTGTTTTTTTCCAGAAAAAGCCTAATAAGAAGATAGCTACTACCCCAGGGCTTACAAAACCCGTAAACTCTTGGATAAACTGAAAGGCTTGGTCTAAGGAAGATAGAAACGGGGCTACTGCAATAGCGATTATCATGGATACCACGCCCACAGAACGACCTGCAGTTACCAATCCCGATTCGCTTACGTCTTTTTTGATGTATTCTTTGTACAAATCCATAGAAAAAATAGTAGCGATACTATTGGTCATCGAACTCAAAGAAGAAACTACAGCAGCCACCAAAGCAGCAAAAGCAAGTCCCTTTAAGCCCACAGGTACAAATGTTTGCAATAACCAAGGGTAGGCTTCGTCAGACTTTGGCAAATCGGGATTCATCACAAAAGCAACAATGCCTGGCACCACTACTATCATAGGCATAATGAGCTTGAGGACTCCCGCGAAAATAATACCTCTTTGTGCCTCTGAAAGACTTTTTGCCGCTAATGCTCTTTGCGTAATGTACTGATTACAACCCCAATAGTTCAGATTGGCAATCCACATACCGCCAATAAGCACGCTAATACCAGGTAGGTCTTTGTAGCTTGGGTGCGAACTGTCTAAAATCATGTCAAACCTTTCAGGGGCTTTTTCTATCAGCATAGAAAGCCCAGAAAATATGCCCGCTCCATCGCTTAGTGTATTAAGGGCTATATAGGTAGTTACTAAGCCACCAAAAACTAAGAAAACCACTTGTACTACATCTGTCCATGCTACTGCCATCAAGCCACCATAAATAGAATAGACTAGAGAGAAAATCGCTAAACAAACAATGGCAGTAACCAAATCTACGCCCATCACTGTTTTTAACGTCAATGCACCCAAATATAGTACAGAAGTAAGATTTACAAAGATGTAGACCAATAACCAATACACAGCCAAACTTGTTCGCACCCGTTTGTCATACCGCATTTCTAAAAATTGCGGCATGGTATATATCTTTTTTTCTAAGAAAATAGGTAAAAAGAACTTGCCAACTACCAAGAGTGTGATTGCTGCCATCCACTCATAAGTAGCAATGCCCAAGCCAAGTGCATAGCCTGAGCCAGACATACCTATAAACTGCTCGGCAGAGATATTAGAGGCGATAAGGGAGGAGCCGACAGCCCACCACGGGAGTGTGCTACCCGCCAAAAAGTAGTCGCTGGAATCTTTCTCATGCCCTTTTTTATCACGAGAAACCCAAAGCCCTACGGCTACTATCAGCAGACAGTAGCCTATAAAAACCGCAATGTCAATGACTGAAAAATCCATATTTACTATTATTAATTGTGAGTAATGATTGATTAAATTACTTTTATTGATTTTCTAATTTTTGCATTAGCTAATTAAATGAATGGTAATTTAAAGCACAATTATTCACAATTCATAATTTTGAGTAGTAAAAATTTTTCTTACTCAAATAAGGATATACTTTCTAATTCTTCTAAGTGCGTTTGCAATCGTTTCATCGGCTTGGCAATAGCTACTCTGCCCGAACGAACGAAGCTTAAAATGCCAAAAGGTTTTAATTTTTCAAACAATGCCTGCGTTTCGTGTTCCCTACCTGTTTTTTCAATCACGATAAATTCAGGCTCAATTGCCAGCACTCTCGCATTGCTTTCTCTGATGATGTCCTCTACGGCTTCGCTGCGGGCAAAGGCTTTGGTAGGCATTTTGTAAAGTGCTAACTCTTGGTAAACTACCTGCTCATCTTCATAAAAAAAGCATTTCAGCACTTCTACTTGCTTCTCTATTTGCTTGCTCACTTGCAAAACTTTGTCTTCTGCCCCATTGACCACAATCGTAAAACGACTTACTCCTTGCGTTTCTGTTTCCGAAACGGTAAGGCTTTCAATGTTTATTTTTCTGCGTGTGAAAACCGTTGTTACTCGGTGCAGCAAGCCAATGGTATTTTCTGTAAATACAGAAATCGTAAATCTTTTATTTTCCATCTTTCAAATAAATGTTTGAAACGGTTTGAATACAAGTTTGATGTTGTTTAAAATTGTTATTTAATACAAGTTTGAAATTGTTATTTCTTATTGTATTTGTTGCCTTTATGGTCGCTATTCTTAAGATAATCTATGAAATTGTGTAATTTTCTGCCAACTTCTTCAGCTTCTTTGAGTAGTTCTTGATATTCATTTTCTCCGATATGACTTCTATCAAAAGCCCTATGAATCTGAGAACGAGTTTCCTCTACCGAACCTTTGGCAATGGCTAAGAATTGGATAAATTCTTGTTTTCCCTCTCTCCCAAACCCCTCCGCAATGTTATCCATTGCCGAACCACTTGAGCGATTAATCTGGTCTCTCAAAGCAAAATCTTTGGCGAAACTTCCCTCTTTGGTGAGTGAGTAAACTCTTTTTGCCAAATCTCTTGCCTTCTGCCAAACGTCTAATTCCTCAAATTTGCTAATAGTTGCCATGAAATTAATTTGTCAAATTATTGTTTGAAAATGGTTCGAGGTTGTTAAATTATTGTTTGAAAATGGTTTGAGGTTATTTAAACTATTTCAAACAACATCAAACCTGTATTCAAACCATTTCAAACAATCTCAAACCTGTATTTAAAACCTATTCCAATCTTATACCCCCTACACCCGCACCCGCAGGCACCATCGGGAATACGTTGGTTTCCTTTTCCACGCAGATTTCCAAGAAATAAGCCTCTGGGCTATCGAGCATCGTATCCAAAGCACTACCCAAATCTTCGCGCTTTTCTACTTTCTGTGCCTTGATGCCAAATGCCTCTGCTAACTTAATAAAGTCAGGATTGTGCATATCTACGGAGGAGTAGCGGTTGTCAAAAAACATCTGCTGCCATTGGCGAACCATTCCTAAGAAATTGTTATTCAAGATAATAACTTTTACAGCTATGCCGTACTGCATGATGACACCGAGTTCTTGCATGGTCATCTGAAAACCGCCATCACCAATAATAGCCACTACTTGTCGGTCAGGTCTGCCCACCTTAGCCCCTATTGCGGCGGGCAAGCAAAAGCCCATTGTCCCTGCCCCTCCCGAAGTAATATTGCTATCTTTTTCGGTAAATTGGTAATAGCGAGTAGTCGTCATTTGGTGCTGCCCTACGTCAGTAACAATGATAGAAGTGCCTTGAGTTTTGTCAGACAGCATTTTAATCACCTCCGCCATTTTGATTTTTTCCGTATTCGGGGCAAAATCTTTGCTAATCACTTTTTCGTACTCCAGCCTATCCGCATCGGCAAATTCTTGCAACCATTCTGGGTAAGATTTTTTCTCTATTTTTTCGGTCAAAGCCACCAATGCTTCTTTGGCATCAGCTACTACGGCTACCGTAGTTTTTACATTTTTATCTATCTCAGCGGGGTCTATCTCTACGTGAATCACTTTTGCTTGCTTGGCATAAGACTTCAAATCGCCCGTAACCCTGTCGTCAAAACGCATTCCCACCGCAATAAGTACATCACATTCATTGGTTTTGATATTAGGTCCGTAGTTTCCGTGCATACCCAAATAGCCCACATAAAGCGGGTGCTTCGTAGAGAAAGCTGACAAGCCGAGCAGCGTACTTGCGACGGGAATCCCCGATTTTTCGGCAAACGCTTTCAGTTCTTCCTCTGCTTTTGAAAGTGTAACTCCCTGACCTACAAGCATAAAAGGTTTTTTGGCACTATTTATCAATTCTACCGCAGCATCTATCGCATTTGCATCTACTTTTCTGCGAGGGAAGTAACTACGTATCTTCGTACATTTTTGATATTCAAAGTCAAATCGCTCATTTTGAGCATTTTTGGTAATATCTATCAGCACGGGACCTGGGCGACCGCTCTGAGCAATATAAAATGCCTTCGCAATAGCCGCAGGAATTTCTTCTGCTTTGGTAACTTGGAAGTTCCACTTGGTAATTGGTAGGGAAACGCTAATCACATCTACCTCTTGGAAAGCATCAGAACCGAGCAGGTGGCGAAAAACCTGCCCTGTAATGCAAACTACAGGCGTAGAATCTATCATGGCATCAGCTATGCCCGTAATGAGGTTTGTAGCCCCAGGACCAGACGTAGCAAGTGCTACGCCCGCACGCCCCTGCACCCTTGCGTAGCCCTGTGCGGCATGAATAGCTCCTTGCTCGTGGCGAACAAGGTAGTGCTTTAGCTGCTCCTGATAATCATAAAGAGCATCATAGACAGGCATAATAGCCCCGCCGGGGTAACCAAAAATACTATCTACACCTTCCGCCAAAAGCGAAAGTATGAGTGCCTCTGCTCCCGTAACATTCAATTTCTGGCTTACGTGGGCTTCCTTTTTTTTCGTCATCACTTCTTGCACCAATGTTTCCATATATTATTTATTGTTTTATTTCTAAAATTATTGTTTGAATTTGTTTGAGGTGGTTTGATATAGTTTGAAAATTGTTAAAACAACCTCAAACCGTTTCAAACTTGTATTTTGTATTCAACTACTTCAAACTTTTTGTATTCAAACTTGTATTTTTTACAAAATTAATGAATTGAATTGGTAAAAATCATATAATGAGATTCATATTTTTTATACTACGTCAAAAAATGACTGATAGTCAGTTTTTGTATAAATATTTAAATTTCCGTTAGGAATAACCGATTTGTAAAAAAAGTAAAATAACAATAAAAAAACCCTTCCTACTTTTGGAGTAGAAAGGGCAGTCTGTATATTTTGACTATAACTATTCCCTTCTCACTCCAACACTGAAGTAATAATGAGGACGACCACGACAAGAATAGTTATATTGAATCTCATACTTTAATAAATTTTAGTAAACTTATTGAATAGAAATTAGAAAAACAAATTATTTTAAAAAATATTTACCCCGAATATTTAGCCCTGTCAGGTTTTGGAAACCTGACAGGGCTAAAGGGTTAATTATTAATGACAAACGTACCATTTTCTATGTCATTGCCTGTGAGGTCTTTGAACAGTTTTTTGTACTTTTCAAACAAGGCATCAGATTGTTTTTCATCATCTATAAAAAGCCCACGCTTATTCAGTCGCATTTCATAATGGTCTGATTTGCTTTTGATAAGTCCATCTTTGATGAGTTCCTCAAGGATTTTATCGGAATTTTCTTTTGCTTTTTTGCTATGCGCTATTGCTTTTTCTTGCATTTGTTGCGCATTTTGCTGCATAATGCGCATATGCACCTCCTGATTGCGCTGCATTTCCTGCATTTCTTTTTCCAATTTTCGCATAGCAGCCTCGTTATCTTTCATCACTTTTTCATCGATGATTGCCATTTTTTGCATTTTGCGCTCGTATTCTTCCATTTTTTTCTCGTATTTCCGCATTTCACCCTCATACTTCTTCATCTGCTCGCGATTCTTTTTGGCATTTTCCTTTGCCTTTGCTATCAGCTTTTCATGATTAGAAAAGTCCCCTTTGTCTATCTTTTTGCCATCAATTCTCAAAGAATTTACGTTGTCATCTTTATCAAATTCTATTTCAATTTCTTGTCCATCTTCGACCCAAGTATGCCCATGTTCGTGGTCATTATCATCAGAAAAGAAGCCATGACTGAAACCACTGCCCCAGCTTTGAGCAAAGGGAGCTACCGCAGGCATTACATCAGGCGAGTGCCAGCCCCAAGCCATTGGGGTATCGCTATTTTCCTTGTTAGGCGTTACTTTTATGCCATTTTTTGATAGAATCTCGATGCTATTGTCTTTTTTGACAATAAAGTCTTCTTTGTATTTTTCGTATTCATCTTTGCCAATGAATTTGTCATCTTTATAGATTTCAAAATTGCCATTTCCTTTGGTTATCAGCATAAAATCGCCACCAAAACGCAGCGTATCGCCATATTGTGCCTCTGTAACGAGTGGAAAATCAGTTACTGCCTCCATTGGCATTTCTACGGCTTCAGGAAATTCGGGGACTTCAGGCATTTCGGGTATTTCTATTTCCGATATTTCCGCAAATTCACTTTCGGAGGCAGGTGTTTCTCCGATATTCACTTCATAATTAAAGAAACGCCCGAAGCTACTGCCATGCGCAAGGCTTACAGACAGCCAAGTTTTTCCTGGGAGTAGAAAAGTAGTAACAACCAATAAAATAGCTAATAAAGTGATGACTTTCATACGATTAAGTTTGGTTTGAGTAAAATATTGATTTTTTAAAATGTTGATAACTCTTTGACGCAGCGAGGATTGGTGAAGTGCCATGCCCGATGCAAAGCGCATAGAAGTAGGCTCTGTTATCCACTCTGCCACTTTCACAAGGCAGTCAGCAAGCGGTTTGGCGTTTCCTGTGCTGCGAATAGCCCATTCATCGCAGCGTTGCTCGGTAACTTCGTGCAGCTCGATGCGCATGAGGCGATTTAAAGGCTGAAAAAACAGCACTGTTTCCAAAAAATTGCCTATTTTGAGCCAAATAGCGTCTTTGCGAACGATATGTGCCAACTCGTGGGCAAGCATACTCTGCTGCTGCTCCGCCGAAAGGTCTGTAAAACTTCTCTCTGGTAGGCAAATTTCCCCACGCCCAATGGCTAAAGGACTGCACAAATTTTCGGAGGAAGTCAGCACTATTTTCTGGTCGATTCCCGCCATTGAGCAAAGTTTGAAAAGTACGTAAAGCAAATCGTCATTGGCTACTTTTTTTCTTGGGGAAAGAGATTTTAGAAATACATATTTCTGAACAAAAAGCCTGATAATGAGCAAACTACCAATGATAGCCCACAAATAAAAAGCCATGACAAAATAATTTGTGCTATCACTTTGATTACTTGCGGTTTCGATATTTGCTTGATTTTCAGGTGTTTTTTCGGGGGTTGTACTTTTTGTAATAATTGGCGTTGCAGTTACTGCCTCGACGTTTTCTAAAGGTGCAACAATAGTTGGTTTTTCAGCCACTATTTGCACGGAAGCAGGTTCGATAGCGGTGGTAAATACGCCTGTGCCTGTAAATACCTGAACACTTGCGGTCAAAAGTCCGCCACAGAGTGCTACTTTCCAAAGAATTTCCTTTGCTTTCGTGTGGGCAAAGGCTTTGGTTTGTGCCAATAATTTTGCCAAACCAAAAAATGCCAAGCTGTGCAGAAAATAGGTCAGCAACCAGCAGGAGATAATAATTGCGATTGTTTCCATAAAATAAATGAGTTTAAGTTTTTATATAAAAGTGTATTTTTTTAAATACTTGTTTGCCAAATGCCAAACGACTGTT
Source organism: Cytophagales bacterium (assembly GCA_004294445.1). Classification (GTDB taxonomy): domain Bacteria; phylum Bacteroidota; class Bacteroidia; order Cytophagales; family Thermoflexibacteraceae; genus Thermoflexibacter. Next base: position 66,364 of record REAZ01000021.1, on the reverse strand, counting down.
AGGGTCTGCGACCACTCACAGCGTTTGGGGTTCGACCACTCACAGCATTTAGCTTTTGAGTAGTTTTTTCAACTCCTCAATTTCCTTCTTGTCAAACTCACTTTCATTGACCAAGTGATTGACTAAGGCTTTGGGATTTCCCCCGAAAAACTGCTCTACCAATGAGCCGAGCATTGATTTGCGTGTGTCTTTCTCCGAAAGGAGGGATTTATAAACATATTGCTTGCCTTCGGTTTCGTGTGCTACTGCTCCTTTTTTCTCTAAGCGAGAAAGAACAGTTCCTATGGTCGTAATTGCCAAATCTCTATTTTCTTTTTGCAGTTCGTCCCGCACTTGAGCTACTGAAGCCTTGCCAAGTTTCCAAAGCACCTTCATAACGGCGAGCTGTAGGTCATCTAATTTCATTTTTGAAGCGTATTTTAAGTTTAAGTTTGAATTTTAAAAACTACAATTGTAGTAGGATTATGTCAAAAAAAAGTGCGTTTGTAACGCACCTACTACTTATGTAGTACAAACATACTACATAAGTAGTAGAAAACAAATTTTTCCGAGAAATATTTTTAGAATACCACCGAAAAAACCGCAAAGCCAATAATACCAAGCAAAATGACGAATGCCATAAACTTTCCTAAGAAAATAAAAAAATTGTTTGGCTCTTTTTTAGAGCCGCGAAAGAAAAATTTCATAATGAAATACGCAACAACTGCCAATACTAATGTTGCCACTAATGCTATTATCAATAGTACTCCTGTAGCATTACCTAAACCTGCTTGTAATAATATCATAAACATATCTATTAATTAGTTTTTAAAAATTTTCTGCAAAAATAATTTTTTTTAGCATAAAATTATCAAAGAGGAAATTTCAGATAAAATTTGGTGTTAAAATTTGAAAAAGAGCGAAAGAAAAGTATATTTGTTTTTCTATACAGTAAAAATCATATTCTAATGGCTTTCACTTTCCAAACGCAAAAACAGTTCAAATGCAATGGGTGCGGCGGGGAGATTTCCCTCATCAGTAAGCGGACAAACTTTGTTGGTTGTCAGTACTGTGGGGCTGTAACTGATACGCAATCATTGGCATACAAGGTAATTACGAAGGTGGAAAGCCCAACCGATTTCCCTCCTTATACTTTCCTAAAAGTGGGTATGATTGGCATTTTTGAGGGGAAGCAATATAAAATTATTGGCAGAACTCGCTTTAGCTCATATTACAAGGAATATTGGGCTGATGATGACGGAAGTGGCTACTCTGATGAAGTCTGGCAATATGATGAATGGCAGCTGCTCGGTGAAGATTTTACTTATTTTTACCTCATAGAGGATAGCGAAGGATTTGAATCCTCTCATTTTTTTTATCCCAAATACCCCAATTTGCCCAACGGAAGTAATATTAAAAACTTTTCTACCAATGCAACCCAACGCTTAGATGAGTATGGCAGCACAAAAATAATCTACTTTGAGGGAGAGGCTACCTACCAAGTGAAAATTGGCAGTACGCATTACTTTGGAATGTATAAAAAAGGCAAAGATAAGTATGAGGTAGAAACTCGCTTAGAAGATAGCAACCAACTCAAGGAAATTAGTTTTTATGTAGAAAAACATCATGCACCCGAAGAAATTTTAGAAGCATTTAAGAATGATGAAAGTGTAACCTCATTCGCCCAATCATTCGAGCAGAAGCAAGGCAGCCGTAAAGTAGTCCGCATGATGTATTTAGCAACTTGTATTATTTGTTTTCTGATGGCGTTTTTATCGCTGGGTGAGGAAAACGTCATCAATCAGAATTTTAAACTTTCTGATTATAAGGTACTTAATCAGAATGACTCTCTGGTAGAATATGAAGTTTTTAGCGATTTTTTCACCCTGACCGATACAGGCAGAGTATATGGCTTTATGCTTTCAGTAGAAATGCCCGACAACATGGATAGCTATACGGAAATAGAGATAAATGATGACAAAGGCGAATTAGTGAATGATTTGGTAGGGAATTTTTACCGTTCATCGGGGACAGACGGGGGAGAAAATTGGACAGAGGACGTTACTTCGGTAGAGGAATATTATAAGCTTGATAGTATAGGTAGGTTTCAAGTAAAAATGAATGTGCAGCTTTTGCCCACTCAAAACTACCCGCAAGACATCAAATATACGCTGAAGGTCTATAGAACCGACCTATCACGATACTATCTTGCAGGTTTTTTCTTCTTTATGATTTTAGCCATCTTTACCAAACCGCCAAAAGTTCTCAAAGAAATAAGAAAAGCAAATTAAGGTCAGAAAACAAGTGAAAGATTAGGGAGAAAGGCGTTCTATTTTCCAATTAGTAAGCTCTTTTGAATACCTTATCCTATCGTGCAGACGGCTTTGTCGTCCTTGCCAAAATTCAATTACTTCTGGCAAAAGGCGATAACCGCCCCAATGCAGAGGTCTTGGCGGCAATTCGTTTTCGTACTTTGTTGATAATGTTTGCATTTTTTGCTCCAACACTTCCCTGCTTTCTATTACTTGGCTCTGTACCGAAGCTATAGCCCCTATTTGGCTGCCTTTAGGGCGGCTTTGGAAATAGGCATCAGAATCTTCCGCACTTATTTTTTCTATTTTTCCCTCAATGCGTACTTGCCTTTCCAACTCTGCCCAAAAGAAAGTGAGTGAGGCAAATGGATTATTTTCTATCTCTCTGCCTTTTCTACTTTCATAATTGGTAAAAAACAAAAAGCCACTATCAATACCCTTGAGCAATACTATCCTGCCCGAAGGCTTGCCCCCATCCCCTACTGTAGCTAAGTGCATCGCGGTTGGTTCTAAGATTTGCGAACTAAGGGCTTTGGAAAACCAATCTTGAAACTGCTCCATCGGATTGGTTTTTACGCTACTTACCTCTAATTTTTCTAAGGAATATTCTTTGCGAATAGCGGCAATGTCTGTATTCATAGAATTAGTTGATTTCCTCTATAATTTCGGCATCTTTGAGCAGGTAAACCAAATGATTTACGTCATTGACATTGAGTTTTAGCTTTCCTTTGAGCTTGATTTGCATTGCTTTGACGGTCTTTTTCTTTTTCAGATAGACTTCCATGACCGACTCTACGCCCGCACCGCCGCAAAAAAAGCAACTTTGATATGGAAAAGCTGAAATCACAATATAATCACCTTCGACCTCTACAGGGAGCAAATATCCTTTGATTACTACTTCCTTGCCTTCATAAGGCTGCACTTTTGCCCCAAATTTTGGGTAGTTGATATGCTCATCATATTCTTTATTGTATTTGCGTTCCCAACTTACGTCAGCCAAAATTTTCCAAGTAAGGTCTTGAGCAAAAGACTGCAAATCAGCCAATAAAGCCAAACAAAAGACAAGAATAATTTTTTTCATTATGTTATTTTAATTAGATATTTTCCAGTTATTATAAGCCTGAGCCGATGGTTTTACAAATAAACACTGAAAAGAAGTATTTTGCTCAAAATAATGTGTTAAAAAATCTCAATTACAAATTTCTTTTCCCAAGCCTCACCTGCCGCAAGGCTCACAATTCCTTTTTTCATGCTCATAGCTGCGTAGCCTTCGGGGGCATCAGGAATGCCTTGCCAAGGCTCTATACAGACATAAGGTGCATTTTCTTTTGCCCACAAGCCCAAATACGGAAATTCGCCGATATTAACTTTTACCTGATAATTACCTTTTTTATTTTTGATAAATATATTTTCGGACTTCAAATCGCCAAAAACTAACGCATCGTCTTTGAAAGTATCTGCTTTGATAGGTATTATTTTTTCATTAGCTAAGTACAAATCGTGGTCTTTCAAAAAACCCGTTTTATCTACTAATCTGCTTAATGTTTCGTTTTTTTCAAATTCCAGATAATAATCCTCGATGGTTTCTCCCTCAAAAACAGCCAAATTGAAGGCGGGATGCCCTCCTACCGAGAAATACATGGTTTCTTTGTTTGTATTTTCTACCCGAAAGCTATGGAAAATTTTATTTTCCTCTAAACGATAGGTAATAAGCAAGCGAAACTCAAAAGGGTACTGCGCGAGTGTTTGAGGTGTTTCGGAAAGCAGCAAAGTCAAACTTTCTGCTGTCTGTTCTACCAATTCAAATTCCATTTTTCTTGCAAAACCATGCTTTTGAAGGGTATAAGTTTTGCCATTGTGCGCAAATTGGTCGTTTGCCAATGCACAAACTACAGGAAAAAGGTTGTAGGCTTGCCCGTTCCAAATGCTTGGATTGCCTTGCCAAAGATATTCCAACTGCTGCTTAATATTATAGAGGCTTGTCATTTCAGCCCCCGTATTTTTTACAGCAAGGCGTAATTTATCATTTTGTATCGTGTAAATCATTTTTTCAAATATACTTTAAACGTAGTTCCTTGCCCTATTTCGCTTTCTACCTCTATTTTGCCGTTCAGCGACTCTACCTGTGTCTGCACCAAATATAGCCCAAAACCCTTTCCTTCGGTATGTGTGTGCATCCGTTGGTACAAACCGAATATTTTGTAAGTGCCTGTTTTCAAGTCTATACCAAGTCCGTTATCGCTTACAATCAAGCAATCGTAATCGTTCTCCGTATGTGTGCTTAGGCTAATATGAGGAAATCTCTCTGGCGAGCGATATTTGATAGCATTGGATAGCAGATTATATAAAATGCTCTCCAAATACCCTCTTACTGTATAAAGTATAGGCGTTTTTGAGAAATCAGTTTCAATTTCTACCTTATTTTCATAAATTTCGTTTTTCAGACTTTTTTCGATAAAGCCAAGTGTGTCTGCCAAATTGATATGTTCGCGATTTTTCATCGCACTGTTGCGAATGGAAAGCACTTCGTTCAAATCTCTGATAGTAGTATCTAATCTCTTAGCGGAATCTTCCAGATGTGGCACAAGCTCTTTATGCTGCTCCTCGGAAAGTTCCGTTCTTTTGAAAAGGGAAGCCAAGCCCAACATATTGGCTACGGGCGCACGCAAGTTATGAGAAACAATGTAAGAAAATTCTTCTAAATCTTTATTCCTCTGTATCAAGTTTTCTGCCGCACTCTGTAGCTCTATAGTTCGGTCTTTTATCTTGGAGTCCAAGTCACTGTGCAAGGCATCAAACTCTTCTCTTTGCTGCTTTAGCTCTTCTTCTTTTTCATGTAGTTCCATCCTAAGAGCATCTAAATCTGCCATTAACCCTGCTGCGTCTATTTCACCACGCATTTGGTTTCTTTGGTTTTTAAAAAATAAATACGCTAACCCTCCCATCAAAAACATCATTAGGATTGCCAATGTCCGAAAGTTAGCTTGCTTGTCTAAATACCTATTTGCCAAAATGATATATTGCTTGCTTGTGTGGGCTGCCGCCGAAAAATGTAGCTGATTGGCGAGTTCAAGGGCTTTTTCAGCATTAAGTTTTGCTTGGTCAGGCTGGTCGATGACAAATTCGTATGCTAATTGGTTTAGCATATTTACTTTGTTAGAGTCTGATTTAGAAGTAGTTATTGCTTTTTTTAAGCTATCAATTTTCGTTTTTTGTGCATAACTTTTCCCAACAATCAAAAAAAGAGCTATACTACAAAACGATAAGTAAAAAAATTTCATTAGATAGAATTAAGAGAGATTCGTCAAGAATACCCGTACACAACATTTGTGCTAATAATTATGGCAAAAATAATTAATTTTTAGAAGTTTATACTTTTTTATAGCATAAAATAAACATCTTTACAAGATAATTTGGTTTCATTAATTCATGTAAATATATAAAAGGCGTATGAAAACATTTTTCTTGCTGATATTCATCTCATTATCTTTGGTTTCTTTTGAAAATAAGGCACAAGTTGTCAGCACAAAAAAGCACAAAATCGTTTTACAGTTAGTAAGCGGCGATACTGCTATTTATCGTATGCTCATCAGGCAGGTTGGCAATCTCAAAAAAGCAGCCCCTAACGCCAAGATAGAAGTAGTTTGCCATAGTGCGGGCATCTATCTTTTAGTAGGTGAAAGAACGGCTTATCAGAAAGAAGTAGAAGAATATGCAAAAAATGGCGTGATTTGGGCAGCTTGCGAAAATACAATGAACGAACGCAAAATCTCCAAAGATAAGCTCATTCCTATTTGTACTACTGTGCCTTCGGGGGTTTTTGAAGTGGTGCAGAAACAAGAAGCGGGGTGGAGCTATCTGAAGATTGGCTACTGATGCAAATTATAAATTATGATTTCATTTAAAACACTTATTATTAAGTAGTTATAAAAGAAATAATGTAAGCTACTATCGCTCATATTTGTCTTTGAGGTATGTCATATAGCTTTTAAAGTCATTCCCAAACTTATGTTTAAACTCTTGTTCAAACATATTTTGCTTTTCGTTATAAGTGAGAAAACCTATGAAAAAAGCATTGTTTGGCGTATAATCTTTGAAATAATCTGAATAGTTATCTCCTTGAAAACGAACAGTATCCAAAGAAGAAATCATGTTTTTGATAAATAAATCTTTCTGGCTTTTCTTTTTTGCAAACTCACCGTCAGGTTCGCCTACTGCCACGCTGTCGTAAGTTTTATAAAGAGAATCTAAGCGTTTGGCAGATTTGAGCAAAAAATCGTTGAGGATTTGCCTATCGGAACGTGCTGCCAAGTATTTATTTAGCTCGATTGAGTTTTCTCCATGCTTATATTTCAGAAAGCGGATAGCCCCTTCGTTACCCACAAAATTTGCCAGATTTTCATTATACGTCAAATCATCTTTGATAAACAGCGTGCCATGCGTTAATTCGTGGATAATTAAATTTGCCAAACTGCCCGTCCCTCGCCTCAGCATACTTGACAGTACGGGGTCATTGAGGTAGCCCAAAGTCGACCAAGCACTTACTTCATCTATCTCTGTATCAAAGCCTTGCTGTTTTAGTTCTTGTTCTTCTTTTTCCAATTTCTGGTAGTCGAAAAAGCCTTTATAGGAAAAACTACCAATAAAAGGAAAACTCCATTCCTTTGCTACCAAGCGAAAAGGCTCGCAAGCAGTGAGCGTCCACAAAATAGGCTTCCCTTGCTGGTCGTAGAACTCCTCATAACTTCCCGAAGGACGAATCCCCAGAGAGTCTATGGCGAATTTCTTTATTTCTTGAATCAATAGTAATTTGGCTTTGAGGGAATCAGGGAAATTCTTGTCTGCCAATACTTCGCTTATTGGCTTGGCGGTAAATAATATTTTGAACTGTCCCTGAGCCTGCATAAGTCCATAACTCACAAGTTCGTACTGCCACCAAACAAGCACGAAAATAATGAGTAATGAGGCGTAAAGTGTTTTTTTCTTCATTTCTTACTACAAAGAACCTGTTTTTACTTTTATTTTACCACCACTAATCGCTCATTTTTTGGTAACAACCTGCCTATCGGTTTCAAGTCTAAGTCATATTTTTCAAAAATTTCTTTTACGGCAGTTTCTCCACTTGGCTCCACTGCAATCAGCAAGCCGCCGCTTGTTTGGGGGTCAGCTAAAATATGCCTTTGGTGAAGTGCTTCCGCTTCATTCTCGAAGTGAATGAGGTGTCCATAGCTATTCCAATTTCTTACTGTCCCCCCAGGGAAAGACTTTTGTGCCAGATAATCAGCCACAAAAGGCAAGATAGGAATTGATTGAAAATCTATTTCCGCACTTAGTCCACTGCCCTCGCACATCTCTCTCAAATGCCCCAACAGCCCAAAACCTGTAACATCTGTGAGTGCCTTTACGGAGGATAATTTGCCCAAATCTGCCCCAATTTTATTGAGTTTCATCATCTGTTGGGGGGCTATGTGTGCGTGTTCGGGTTTTAGAATATCCTTTTTCTGTGCAGTACTTAGTATGCCTACACCTAAGGGTTTTGTAAGGTAGAGCAAGCAACCTGCGGTAGCAGTGTCATTGCGTTTGAGGTTTGCCTTAGGCACGATGCCCGTAACTGCCAAGCCAAAGATAGGTTCGGGGCAGTCAATGCTATGCCCACCCGCCAGCGGAATCCCAGCCTCACTACAGGTAAAGCGACTGCCCTCCAATACTCGTGCTGCAAGTTCGGGGGGCAGTTTATCGATAGTCCAGCCCAAAATCGCAATCGCCATCAGAGGCGTGCCTCCCATCGCATAAATATCGCTAATGGCATTTGCGGAAGCTATTCGCCCAAAATCGTAGGCATCATCTACTATAGGCATAAAAAAATCTGTAGTGCTAATGATGCAGTTTTCGCTGTCCAGTTCATACACTGCTGCATCGTCTTTGCTTGCATTGCCTACCAAAAGTTGCGGAGGTGCGACATAGTGCGTATTACTTTTAAGAATAGTATCCAAGATTTGCGGGGAAATCTTGCAGCCACAACCAGCACCATGACTGTATTGGGTAAGTTTGATATTTTCCATGACTTCTATTTTATTTTAGCTGAAGTAGCTCCATAGCCAAATTTTTCTTTTTGCGCATCTTGAAAATAAGCAACATTTTTATGCTTGCTCAGTCTGCGTTGGATTTCAGTTCTGAGCGTACCGTTGCCGACACCGTGAATAAAAATTACCTCACCTACATTTTCAAAAATAGCTTTATCTAATTGTTTTTCAAAGGTATCTATTTGCAAAGCAAGCATTTCACCTGCATTCATCTTATCTGCCTTATCCGATAATTTTTCTATGTGTAGGTCTATTTCTCTATTTTTATACTTGGGAGGAAGTATTATTTTTTCTATTACTTTTTCCTTTGGTGGCTCGTTGGCAGAAAGCATACTTTCCTTGATTTTGGTTGCCTCGATAGGGGCTACTTGCTGGTCTATCTGGAACACATAGCCTTCCTTATCTAAAAGAGGTGATTTTTTCTTACTTTTGAAAAAATTAGTTGCATTGAAGACTATTTTGCGTGTAAGTGGCTCTTTGGGTGTGCCGAAGCCATGCCTAAAAATAAGGGCTTGTATGAGCAAAGGCGACCATTTTTCAAAGCGTTCCAAATTTGCTTCTTCTACTTTTTGGAAAGATTTACGCTTCAGATGTCCCGCCGCAATGCCGCCGTAGCTATCATTTTTGAGTTCACCAATAGTAAACAGAATATCTATTTCTGTGTTATTTACCAGATTAACAGTAAGTTGCTTATCGTTAATAGGAATAAAGACAAGGAAAAAACCTATTTCGCCCACCACTTTTTCGGGTATGGTATCTATCTCATTATTTCTCTTGCGTTTGTCTCTGAAAACAATACTCTCTTCCATAGCTATCATTGCTACTTCATTTTGTAAAACAGGAATCCGAAAACCGTCTTCTATCTCTACCTCTATGACATTATCAGGTAAAAAGTTGGTAATGATGCCCTCTTGTTTATAATGTATGAGTCTTACTCTGTCTCCTACGTGCATAGCCTTCAAAAATTTTAATTACTTTACTAAATGAAAAAATACGATACAAATGTAGAAAAAATAAACACCAATTTTAGTTTTTGTGTTTATTTGTCTTTGCGTAAATTTGGCAATCTTATCACAACTTTAAATTTGTATCAGAAAAATGATGGAACAAGCTACTTTTGCCCCCCGAACCACTACCGACCATAAGACAGAAAGATTTGCACCTTTGCTCGATGCGCATGCAAGCATTGCCGTTGTGGGTGCGGGAGCCTTTGGCGGTTGGACTGCCCTGTGGCTATTGCGTGCGGGCTTCAAGGTTACACTCATAGACGCTTGGGGGGCGGGCAACTCTCGCTCTACTTCTGGCGATGAAACGCGCGTTACTCGCTCTACCTACGGAGCAAATGAAACTTATTTCGACCTCAATGTCAGGGCATTGGAGCTGTGGGAATCGCATCAAAAACTTTGGAATAAATCGCTTTTTTTCAATACGGGTATTCTTTGGTTTTGCTATGAAGACAAGCCCGAAATGATAGAAGCTACACAGCCTTTCATGCAAAAACATGGGCTATCGTACCAATATTTTTCTACAAAAGAAGCCTCAAAAAAATTTCCACACATCAATACTTCAGATTTGCATCACCTCGTTTTTGACCCCTACGGCGGTTACCTAAAGGCAAGAGAGGGCTGCGGAGCGGTGATGGAGGCTTTTGTGAGGGAAGGCGGAAACTATGTAAATGCTTCTGCAAAGCCTTCCTCGATTCGAAACGGAAAAATGGACTCTGTCTTGCTTTCAAACGGAGAAACTTTTGTAGCAGATAGCTTTGTTTTTGCTTGCGGTTCTTGGTTAGGGCAGTTATTCCCCGAAGTGTTGGGTAAAATAATTACCTGCACTAAGCAAGAAGCCTATTATTTGGGTGTGCCAGCCACACATTCCTGCCTTTTTGATGAAATGCCCGTTTGGGTAGATTTAGATGGCAAAGATTTTTACTATGGCATCCCCAAAAATGCCTACAGAGGTTTTAAAGTTGGGGTCGACCAACGTGGAGAAATCTTTGAGCCGACCAACGGAAGTCGCATGATGAATATGGAAGTATATAAAAAAGCAACTGCTTTTATGGCACATCGCTTTCCATCTTTGGCAAATGCTCCACTAATTGAAAATCGTGTTTGCCACTACGAAAACTCCCCCGATGGGAACTTCATTTTGGACACGCACCCCGAAGCAGCTAATTGCTGGTTTTTAGGTGGCGGCTCTGGGCATGGCTATAAGCACGGACCTGCTTTGGGAGAGTTGGCTGCCAAAGTGATTAGCGGCAGTAAATCTTTAGTACCCTTATTTCAGATGCGATAAATGAATTATTTTAGATGAAATTTAGGCTTCTTTGCCCCATTTTTCGGGCTGCAAACGCCACTGTTGCAAAGAAGCCATGTCTTCCTCAGAAACATAATCCCTATAAACTGCCTCTACCAATAAAGTTGCATAATTACTTAGCGAATAAAAGGGAACATTATTTTCCGCGAAAGCCTGCTTTGCTTGCTCAAATCCGTAGCTAAAAATAGCCAGCAAACCTAAGACTTCTACTCCCGCTTCTTGGAGTGCTTTTACCGCTTTTAGGCTACTTCCCCCCGTAGAAATAAGGTCTTCTATCACCACTATTTTTTGGTTCGGGCTTACTTTTCCCTCTATGAGGTTTGCCATGCCATGTTCTTTGGGCTTTGCGCGCACATATACGAAAGGCAACTCCAACAAATCGGCTACCAATGCTCCTTGTGGAATACCAGCCGTTGCTACTCCCGCAATAGCCTCTACTTCGGGGAAGTGCAACCTGACGAGGCTTGCTAACTCTTTTTTGATGAATGTTCTTACTTCGGGAAACGACAAGGCAACACGATTATCACAGTAAATAGGTGATAACCAGCCCGAAGCCCACGTAAAAGGTTGATTTGGGCTTAGTTTTACCGCCCCCACTTCCAAGAGCATATTTGCTACTTGCTTTGCTATTTGGCTCATTTTTGTATTTTTTCCTTTGTTTAATTATTGCTAAATTTTGCCCATTCTATTTTTCGAGTAAAAAAGAGAGAAATCGTACTTTCTGTCGCAAGTATTTCGTTTTGCTCCGTATCTGTCATTCGTTTTATCTCCTCTACCAAAGGGATACTGTTCGTACTCGTTACTACTTTAAAGCCCTGATTTACCAAATTGCCAATAAAATTACCCATAAGCACCTGATTGTCTATGTATAGATTTTTTTCTGGCTGCCTGATGATGAGTAGGTCTTTGGGCTGTGCCAAATGCCTTAAGTAAAAAATAAGCGACTGAAAATCGGGGGAAATTTGGGCTAATTTTTCGGCTAAATAGGCAAAAGGTGAAGTTTTCTCTGCCAAATCCTTGACCTCTTGGTCAGAGTTTGCAACAAACTTCTGTTTTGGCTCAAATACCTGCGGCTGCACCCCAAGCAAGCTATGCACCATGCTGATAAAAGTATTCAGCGCTATGGCACTTGCAAGGCGGTCGGGCGTAAATTGGTGCTGCGGAGAAACTTCAAAAGTAAGAATATCGGACTTTGTGGGCTTGTGGGCAGTCAAAAAATAGCCTTTTTGCATATTGCCAAAATGAGTTTCATAATTAGAAAGCGTGATTTGCTTTTTTATAAATTCGTCTTCGGCAGCGAGAGCTATTTCCGTATCGGGCATGAGGATATTTTCTGACTCAAAAAACGCTGCCAATTTTTGTTTTAAAAATAAAGCTGTCATTTCCAGTATTTGATATTTCGAGGATAAAAAATAACTATCTACTTTTTCTAATAGCTTAATTTCCAGCTTATTTTTGCTCATAAGTTCTTTGGCTTCTTGCGTAGTATCCTCCAAAGAAGCAAGTTTGGTCAGCTCTAAAAATATACTCGTATCGAAGCTATAGAGATGATAGATGGTATAAGTCAAATAGTTTTGCCAGCTATCATGCTCTCCACAAAGCAATATTAACGCTTTATCAAGGTCAATTTCTGCCTGATTAATACTTCCTAAATTTTTGATTTTTAGTAACATAGGTATTGTTAGTCATTAGTAGCTACTTCCGAACTGCAGCCCAACCAAATAAATAATGAATAAAATTATTGGTAAAATTAATGGATATTTTTTTAAATCTAAAACTAAGAGGTACTTTTATAGGACAAAAAAACATCACATAAAATAGCCCAACAATGAGTACAATAAAATCAGCCCTTGAAGTTTGTGCCTTTGGCATACAAAGCTGTCTCATAGCCGAAAAAGTCGGGGCGGTAAGAGTCGAGCTTTGCGATAACCCCATCGAGGGTGGCACTACACCGTCTTATGCTACCATCAAACGGGTGAGGGAAAGAGTAGCTATCCAACTTTACCCAATTATTCGCCCTCGTAGCATGAACTATCTTTATGACGAAGATGAGTGGAATATCATTATAAATGATGTACTTATGTGCAAAGAACTGCACTGCGACGGCGTTTCAGTAGGCGTGCAGACCGTTTATGGGGAAATAGATGCCGATAAGATGAAGTATTTGGTAGAAATTGCCTACCCTATGCAGCTCACCTGCAATCGCGTTTTTGATGCAGTACCAAACCCCTACGAAGCCTTAGAAACACTCATTGATGCGGGTTGCAAAAGGATACTTACTTCTGGGCTTGCCGCCACTGCTCCCGAAGGAATAGAGATGCTCAAAAGTTTGGTAAGCAGGGCAAACGGAAGGATAAGCATCATGCCTGGCGCGGGAGTCCGTTCTACTAATGTTGCTACGCTGAAGGCAATAACGGGTGCAAGGGAATTTCATACCTCTGCCCGAAAGTTTGCCGATAATTTGGTGCTTTTCTCTAACCCAGCAGTGAGCGATGCGGGCAATATGTATGTAGCCGATGAAGAAGAACTAATGAAAGTAATGGCAGCATTGCAGTAAAAAAAATAGCATAACCCTATAAGATTTTTAACATCTCATAGGGTTAAAAAATCTAAGCGTTCATAATGAGAAATACCAATAAATAAATCCAAAGCAAATCTAAAAAATGCCAGTAAGTAGCACACATTTCCATTCTGACCATGCTTTTGCCATGAATCTGATAGCGGAAAACGGCTACTAAGATAATAATTAAAAAGATAAGACCACTTACTAAGTGTAAGCCATGCAAGCCTGAAAATACATACAAAAACGAGCCTGCGGGGTTTGCCTGGCTTCCCGCAAAGAAAACACCTAACTTTACCAAGTCATTCCAGCCCATAAGTTGGGTAACTAAAAAAGCAATTCCTAAGACTACCGTAATAGACATAGCCAATTTGGTGCTTGCAAAATTATCTTTTTTCGCACTTACATACGCCCAATGCATCGTAACGCTACTTAGCAAGATAAGAGCAGAACTTACATAAAAAATAAAAGGCAACTCAAAAAGCAACCAACCTCCATCTGCTTGTTTTACCAAATAGGCACTTGTTAGCCCTGCAAAAATCATTACTATACTCACGATAAAGAGCCATAATGCAAACTTTTTTGGGTGCATAGATAGCGTATTATTTGGTTGTTGTTCAATGTTTTGTGTTATCTCACTCATAATCAAAATTTATTTCTATTGAAGTTATTTTTTGCAAAAGTACGGTTATAAATACATATTTGTAACAGAAAGTAGCTAAAAAGGTTTAACAAAATAAAAAAAACTCGGCAGATGCTATTTCATCTGTCGAGTACAAAATATTTATATCAGATAGGTTTTTCTATGCTTATCTACTCATTTTCACTCGCTTTTTCCAATTCAGCCACTTCTCTCATTTCTCTTAGCTCCAATTCTGCAGCATCCCTCAGAGAACTTCTTAGGGCAAAAACAAAGCCTTCTTTAGCCAATTTGTTATCATTCATTTTTTTGCCACAAAGCCCCAAAAGAAAGGAAAAATCAGTTCTTGCACTTTCGTCCATTCGTAGCTTCATTACAGCCTGAATTAAATCTACAGCTTCCTTGAAGTTGTTCATTTTATAAAGTGCATTTGCCTTGAGTATTAGTGCTTGAGGGTCATCAGCCCTAATTTTTAATATTTCTGAAACTGACTTCAAGCATCCTTCAAAATCATTAGACTCCAAATGCAAGTCAGCAATTTTGTAATAAAAGGTTAGCTTTTTATTCACCACTTTTTCATTTTTGAGAGCCGCTTCGTAATGCGAAATAGTAGTTGTGTGATTAGAATTCCGCTTAGAGAGCTGTGCCAGAAGTACGTGTGCCATCGGGAAGTCCTTTTGTACCTTTATCGCTTGGGCAACATGCTGCTTACTCAAATCATTTTCATAAAATTTGTAATATGCCAATGCCAAATTACAGAAGTACCTCGGTCCAAACTTTGCAATCTTTTCTATATAGGGAGGAATATTTGCCTTAGCCCATGCCTCTCTCGACTTGTCAAATTCATCTAACTTATAATGTGCAAGCCCAAGTTCAAAATAATATTTCGCATTATCCTCTATTTTAAGGCTCTTTATTTGAGTTTCCAACTCAAGCATTGTATTTTTGGCATCCACATAATTGCCCAAAATATTGCTTAACTTTGCATAATAAAATAGTACGTCTTTGTGATGCGGTGCTATATGCTTTGCCTCTTTTACTTTTTCATACGCTTCCTTATAGTTACCTTTCTCAGTCAATTTTCGCATCACCAAAAGTTTGTATCCCGCTTTTTTATCTACATCAGTTTCGTATTTAAAAGCTTGGTCATAGTAATACAAAGCCCTATCTATTTCATTTTTGCTCTGATAAATTTTTGCTATCAACAGATACCCTGATACAAAATCTTCCTTGAGTTTGAGTACACTACTTACCGAGTTTAGCGCGGCATCTATCTTGCGAGTTTGAAATTCAGATACAGCCTTAGAATACAAGTATTTGTAATTAGCAGGCTCGCGCTGAATTGCTTTGTTGAACTCAGTAATAGCCTTGTCGTATTGCCCTGCCCTTCGGAGATTTTCACCATCTACATAATAACTAAGCCCTTCGTGCTGGGCAAAAGCTTGATGTGCGGTGAGAAATAAAAATATAATATATATGCGTTTCATTTTTGGTAATGATAGATATGGATAAAATTTTATCATTAAATAGTATTAAAATTGCTAAAAAATCATTTCCGTTCAAATAAGGGGGGGTGGAACGTCAGACGTTTAGAGATAAATAATATAAAAAAATCTAACAAATAAACTTCATACTCATTGAATATTAGATTCGCGCTTTAAATTGTTATATTTACCTCCCCCTGCGCTCCTCCAAAGGGGGAAACAGCCTTTGTGTATTTCTCCCCTCGTGAGGGGGGATGGGGGAGGTGCAGTTTTAACTTTATAACTTTTCAAGGCACAGGTATAAAATTCAATTACTCATGTAATAATAATACAAATATTGTTCTTTTTTTGTTTTTTGTAAAAATATTTTTCAATTACTTATGTAAAATATTTGTGGAAAATAGTGTGGAAAAATAAAAATTTAGTTAATTTTGCGTTCCTTTTAAAGTAAAAGGCTCACAAACATTTATTTGTGAGATAGTTATCAAATTTAAAACTTTTGCAATAGCATCGGGCAGAAGTGTACTAAAAAGATGCAAAAGATAAATCTCATGGCAGATAACCAAGTACAGGATTTTGATTGGAACAGTTTCCAAACATCAAAGAAAAATAAGTTTGGCGTAGGATATACCTCAGACCAAAAAGCTAAATTAGCTTCTCTTTATGAAGAAACGCTTACAGAAGTAAAAGAAACTCAAGTAATTACTGGCACTATCGTTAGTATTACTGACAGAGAAGTAGTAGTAAACATCGGTTTCAAATCTGACGGATTAGTACCCCTTTCTGAATTTAGGGATTCTCCTAATTTGCAAGTAGGCGAAGTAATTGACGTATATGTAGAAACCAAAGAAAACCCACTTGGGCAGTTGGTGCTTTCTCGCAAAAAAGCGAAAGTAGTGAAGGCTTGGGAAAACATTGAGTTGGCTTTGCAAAACGACACAGTCATTGAAGGTGTTGTGAAGCGTCGTACTAAAGGTGGTTTGATTGTAGATATTTACAGCATCGAAGCTTTCTTACCCGGCTCACAGATTGACGTAAAACCTATCAGAGATTTTGATATTTTTGTAGGAAAGAAAATGGAAGTGAAAGTAGTGAAGATAAACTACGCTAACGATAACGTTGTTGTTTCTCATAAAGTATTGATTGAAAAAGATTTGGAAGCTCAAAAGGCTGAAATCTTGAGCAATTTGGAAAAAGGACAAGTCCTCGAAGGGGTTATCAAAAACATGACTAATTTCGGTGTATTCATCGACCTTGGTGGTGTAGATGGCTTACTTCACATCACAGATATTTCTTGGGGTAGAATCAATCACCCAGAGGAATTACTCAAGCTCGATCAAAGAGTAAGAGTAGTGGTGTTGGATTTTGATGAAGATAAAAAACGTATTTCTTTGGGCATGAAGCAGTTAGTTGCTCACCCTTGGGATAATATTCCTGCTGAAACACAAGTAGGTAGCAAAATAAAAGGTAGGATAGTAAATGTAGCTGATTACGGTGCTTTCTTAGAATTTATGCCGGGCGTAGAAGGGCTTATCCACGTTTCAGAGATGTCTTGGTCGCAACACCTAAGAAATCCTCAAGATTTCATCAAGGTAAATGACGAACTCGAAGCTGTAGTACTTACACTTGACCGCGAAGAGCGAAAAATGTCTTTGGGCTTAAAGCAACTTACTTCTGACCCTTGGACAAGACCTGACCTCAAAGAAAAATATTCTTTAGGCTCAAGACATACAGGTTTGGTGCGTAACCTTACTAACTTTGGCTTGTTCTTAGAATTAGAAGAAGGCATAGATGGCTTGGTACATATTTCTGACCTTTCTTGGACAAAGAAAATAAAACACCCTTCTGAGTTTATCAAAATAGGTGAAAGATTGGACGTGCAAGTGCTTGAATTAGACACCGAACAACGCCGTTTGGCACTCGGACACAAGCAGTTAGAAGAAAACCCTTGGGATACTTTCGAAACACTATTCACAGTAGGCTCAGTACACAAGGCAACTATTCTTAGCAAAAACGATAAAGGTGCCTTACTTGAGTTGCCTTACGGCATCGAAGGCTTTGCTACTACGAAGCACCTTACTAAAGAGGACGGCTCTAAAGCTGAAGTAAGCGAAATGCTTGACTTCAAAGTATTAGAGTTTACCAAAGAAGACAAGCGTATTATTCTCTCTCATACAAACACTTACAAAGAAACTTCTTCTAATAATTCTCAGAAAGAGGAAAAAGCAGAAGAAAAATCTACTTTAGGTGATTTGGAAGCATTATCACAGCTGAAGGCTGCTAATGTTCTTGAGGAAGCTGCTAACAAAGGCGGACAATAGAAGATTACAAATTTTCTTTATGCAAATAAAAATAGCTTGTCCGTTAAAGGCAAGCTATTTTTTTAGTGATTGACTATCAATCTGATAGAGTATATCTCAGTATTGCCTTTCAAATTTTACTAACTCCTAACACAAAACCAATGAAAGTTTTAACCGCCGAGCAAATTCGCCAAGCCGACCAATACACCATTGAGCATGAGCCTATTAGCTCGACAGAACTCATGGAGCGTGCCGCCTCAAAATGTGCAGATTGGCTACTGCATGAGCATAGCTCGCCTATTAATTTTTTTTGGACAGATACAAAAAAAGCCATAAAGATATTTTGTGGAACGGGCAATAACGGAGGAGATGGCTTGGTCATCGCAAGAAAATTAGCCGAAGAAGACTTTCCAAATGTTTCTGTGTATTTGGTATTGCACTCCGAACATTTCTCTCCTGATTTTCAAACAAATATGGAAATTTTACTCACTTTTGAGGAAAGTTTAAGCAACCTAAAAATAGACTACATCAGAGAAGAAAAAGATTTTCCCGCGCTTGGCAAAGATGACATTATTATAGATGCTATTTTTGGTTCTGGGCTAAACAAACCAATAACGGGCTTTGTTGCCCAGCTAATCGAGAAAATAAATGAAAGCAATGCTCAAGTGATAGCAATAGATATGCCTTCGGGTTTGTTTGTGGAAAATAATGCAGATGCAGAAAGCAAGGCAATCATCAAAGCCAACCACACGCTTAGTTTTCAGTTTCCCAAACTTTCTTTCTTATACGACCAAAATCATATATTCACAGGGCAAGTACATATTTTATCTATTTACTTGCACCCCGATTTCATCGCCCAAGTACCTACCAATAATTTTATTTTGACGAAAGAAGAAATAAAAAAAATTGTAAAATCCAGAAATAGAGTAGCCCACAAAGGAAATTTTGGTCATGCACTTTTGATAGCGGGAAGCGAAGGAAAAATGGGTGCTGCTGTACTTGCTGCTAAGGCTTGTCTTAGGGCTGGCATAGGCTTGCTCACCTTGCATATTCCGAAAATAGGTTATCAAGTTTTGCAGACTACAGTACCTGAAGCAATGGTAGGGGTGGATAAAAAGAAAAAATTTATTAGCAATATTAATGCACAAATCGGTGATTTAGACAAATATACCGCTATTGGGATAGGCTGCGGTATCGGCAAACATGAAAAAACAGGCATTGCACTACTTTCTCTGCTCAAAAGATGCAACAAGCCTATAGTAATAGATGCTGACGCACTCAATATTTTGGCAGAAAACCCAACTTGGTGGGAATTTATTCCTAAAAATAGTATTCTCACCCCCCACCCCAAAGAATTTGAACGACTTTTTGGGAGAACATTAAATCCTTATTTGCGGCATCAGTTACAGTTAGCAATGTCGAAACAGCGGCAAATTTTCATCATTCTCAAAGGAGCAACTACCTGCATTAGCACCCCCGAAGGGCTGAGTTACTTCAATAGCGAAGTTGGTAATTCGGGCATGGCAACGGGCGGAAGCGGTGATGTGCTTACAGGTGTGCTTACATCATTATTGGCACAGGGATATGCTCCGTTGCAAGCGGCATTATTGGGCGTGTACCTACATGGCTTGGCAGGAGATGCTGCCAAAAACAGACTCAACGAAGAAAGCATGATAGCAAGCGACATCATTCGCGGCTTGCCCAGAGCTTTTAACAAGTTAAAAGAGGAGGAACTTCCTTTTTAGTTTGTATTTTTACTTTTGAATATACTTTAAACACTTACTTCAAACAGAAATTCTATGTTAGATATTACATTATGTAGCGGCGGTAACTGCCCTACCAAGCAAAATTGTTATCGGCATACAGCAGAATTCTTTGGCAGACAAGATTTTTTTGGTAGCCCACCATACGCCACAACTATTGGGCATTGTGATTATTTTCTCTCCAATATTGAACAGATACGCAAACAAGCCTACCTTATCTGGTTGGCTAAAGGTAGCCCAGAAGGGCAAGACGAGGCTATATGGATAGAGGCTGAAAAAGAGATTACAAAATATTGAAAACCAAAAAATGAGAGTAGTCCCGTTTTTTTATGATGCACTAAATATGTAGCTTCAGCAATGCCGATTCTATCGTTAGCCCAGGTCCGAAAGCCATACTTAAGATATTACCCTCTTTTTTTTCGGTGAGTGGGCAGTTATCCCAAATATTTTTTAAGACAAAAAGCACCGTTGCCGAAGACATATTTCCAAAATTTCGCAATATTTGATAGGAATATTGATTCTGAATAGGAGAAATTTTTAGGCATTTTTCAGCTACTTCTAAAATTCTTTTGCCGCCAGGGTGAATAGCAAAGGCATCAATCTGCCCTATTTGCAAGTTTAATTTTTGTAAAAGCCTGTCTGTTAGCTCTTTCATCTTCGTTTCCAACAGATTAGGTACATAAGAAGATAAACGCATTTCAAAGCCAAAATCACGTATGTACCACGCCATATCACTCTTGCCTTGCGGAGCCAAATCGCAGTGAAACGCCTCCAAACTCATAGCCTTGCCTTCTCCCTTTTCCGTCCCTAACAGCAAAGCCGCTGCCCCGTCTGCAAAGATAGCATTGGCAAGTAGCTGGTCTTCTGTGTTTTCCTTCTGAAAATGAATCGTACAAAGCTCCACATCTACTATCAAAACGCTTGCTTCTGGTGTAGCCTTACATATCATATCTGCTACTTTTAGCGCATTGAAGGCAGCATAACACCCCATAAAATTAATGCACGTTCTCTGTGTTTGGAAAGATAGCCCAAGCCTTTCTACTATCTCTATATCAATCCCCGGTGCGTACATACCCGTACAGCTTACTGTTATGAGATGTGTAATTTTTGGTATTAAATTTTTGTTAGCCAAACAATTATTAATCGCTTCCATAGCCAATTCTATGGCATATTTTTCATACATTTTCATTCGCTGGGCTGTAGTAGGAAAAGGCTCCAAACGCTCATTATCGGGAAAAAAGTCAAAATTTGCTATTCTGCCGTAATCCTCTATGACCGAGTGCCTAAAATCTATGGCAGTAGCCCTATAAATCATTCGAAGTCGCCTTTCTTCCACAGCATTTAAGCCGACCGCTTTTGCCATAAACTGAGAAATTTGGGCTTGTGCAATTTTTGTAGCAGGGTTTGCAGTACCGACAGCTTTAATATAAGTTTTAATCATTTTGAAATGTCAATAAAATAATGTTATTTTGAGTGTTAAAATTAACAAGAATGAATACAAATAAGTTTTTAAAGGTTTCTTTGTTTTTAAGTTGCTTTTTTTTGGTGTACGCCTGCACTCCCGCAAAGACTGTGTCTGACAGTAGTCAGAACACGGTATTTACTGACGATTTGGCACCTTTTCGGATACAGTTTAGCGAAACAGAACTCAAAAATAGCAAGCCTGTCCATGTAGTAACAGAAATTCCAAGCACTTCTTCTACCCCTCCCATAGGTAGCATTAATGCAGATTTGGACACGCTCAACGCAAGAATTGCAAACAGTAATCGCAACTTTACCATCAAAGGTTTTCGCATACAAGTATATTCGGGAATGCAGAGAAAAGATGCCGAGTTAGTAATCACAGACCTTAAAAAGATATTTCCAAACAAGACAGCAGATTTGGAATACAGTCAGCCAAACTATAAAGTAAAAATGGGAAACTTTCTTGATAGAGTAGATGCTTATCAAACTTATTACAAGATAAGGGAAGTCTATCCAAGTGTTTCCATAGTTTATGAAAAAATAAAAGTACCTCGTTACTAAAAAAAATAATTAATATCTATTCAGTATCTTGACTTTTATTTAAAATCTTTCCAAATTTACAACCTAATTTTTTTAATAATTAAGTAAAATCAAAAAGGTATGACAGAAGAATTAGAAGTGGAAGCGGGCAACCGCACTACCGAATTGGAGTTTTCCAAAGATACATATATGTATTGGTTCAGGAGCATGATGCTTATGCGTAGGTTTGAAGAAAAAGCAGGGCAGCTCTATGGGCAACAAAAAATCAGAGGATTTTGTCATCTCTACATTGGGCAAGAGGCTTGTGCCTCTGGTGCTGTTTCCGCACTTACCCCCAATGACAAATGGATTACCGCCTATCGCGACCACGGGCATCCGCTTGCCCTTGGCACAAGTTCAAGAGCTATTATGGCAGAACTTTACGGCAAAGCCACAGGCACTACCAAAGGGAAGGGTGGTTCTATGCACATTTTTGATAAATCAGTGAATTTTATTGGCGGGCATGGCATCGTAGGTGCGCAAGTGCCTATGGGTGCAGGAATTGCATTTGCCGAAAAGTATAACAAAACGAACAATCTTTGTATGTGCTATATGGGAGACGGAGCAGTAAGGCAGGGAGCCTTCCACGAAGCACTTAATATGGCTATGACATGGAAATTGCCTGTAGTATTCGTCATTGAAAACAACGGATATGCTATGGGAACTTCGGTAAAAAGAACATCTAATGTGGTGGAACTGTATCAATTAGGCGAATCTTATGATATTCCTTCGGAGCCTGTTGATGCCATGAACGTAGAAGCCGTACACAGAGCAGTAGCCAAAGCCGCAGAAAGAGCAAGAAGCGGAGCAGGTCCTACTTTGCTTGAGTTCAGAACTTACAGATACAGAGGGCATTCCATGTCTGACCCCGCTAAGTATCGTACCAAAGAAGAGGTAGAAGAATACAAAAGACAAGACCCAATAGAGCAGGTGCGTGCAACTATCTTGGAAAAAGGAATAGCAACCGAAGCCGACCTAGAACAAATAGAAAACGACATAAAAGCAGAAGTAGCGGATGCGGTAGAATTTGCAGAAAACTCTCCCTATCCAGACCCTTCTGAGGCATTCACAGAAGTATATATGGAAGCCAATTATCCATTTGTGATGGAGTAAAAAAAAAGACATCTTTTCTGAAAAAGATGTCTTTTTTTAGAACTATGGGCAAGTGAGTAACTTTATAAAATAATGGATTGACTTTATGCCAAATCACAAAAATAGAAATGACGCAAAAGGAAATTTCTCTATCTATAAAATCTTTTTGAACACCATTTTGTTTAAATTTGGGAAGGCGGATTCAGATAGAATTACAGCATCATCGGGCTTGCCTACTCGTTTGCATCAACAAATTAGAAAATTAGTGGCACAAGGATTTAGTGTTGCTTTCGAAATTATTACTTATCTTTTTAGTGCTACTACCAAGGAGGCAAAAAATGTGGAAGACGAATATGTAGAAAATTACAAAAAAGAAACAGGAAAGTATCCCGCAGAGAATAAACAACACCAAAAGAAGAAAAAGAAATGAAAATTCATTTGAAAGTAAATATTATTCACACTCCCAAATTACCCCTTTCAGTGGCAAAATTGGAAGGCATTGACCGCTTTATAGAAGAGAAACTGAATATTTATTTTGCCAATCAAGAGCAAGATTGGACACATTCTCTTTGGAAAATATTTAGTGAACAAATTGATAAACAAGAATTTAAGAAGCCTAAAAAAATAACAAAAAGCAAAATAACAGAGTATTATTGTTGGATACCCGCCCGAATTAATACAGAAAAATCAGACTATCTTACGTTTTATATGGACTGCCTTAAAAATGCACTCCAAACTTGGCTCAAGGATATTTTCCAAGTCCAATCAACTGATTTCTTATCTTTTTGGGAAAGTTTTGAAAAAGAGATACCTATTTTGGAAAAGGAATTACAATTAGTTTAGTTAGAAAACGCTTGTTAGCACTTCTACTGTGGGGTTCGACCGCCAATAGCTATATCAAACCAGTCCAATGCACTCCCATGCCTTCCAAACAAAGCTAAATTTGGAGTGCGTACGTGCGCATTAGGCAATGGAAAATTAATCAAAATTTTTGGAAACAAATAGACTAATTGATACATTTGCTATACAAGTAACACTGAAATTACTAATAACTTTTGAGCGTGATGATGAGTTTTTATAAAAATCAAGTGAAGTAAAATTACTTGCTGTCTATTGATACTTAGTCGTAGCCTCCCAACCTAAATTGACAGTGAAATAAAGACGACCAACTTTTTTAATAAAGCAAATTTTGATAAGTATAAAGCCGAAAATAAAATTCTTGGTTTTATTATTGTATTTTCTTTTGACAAAGGCTCAACTTAAGAAATGGCAATAGTAAAAGAACAACAAAAACACAAGTAAGGTTAGGAATATCTAAAACAAAACTATATTTACAAATGAAACTATTACGCAGTACACTCACATTTTTATTTGTTTTTGCACTCATTTTCAATGTATTAGCGCAGTCTAAGAATGATGCTAAAAAAGAAAAAGAAGAACGCAAAAAATGGAAAGAAAAAAAGAGTAAGGTGGAGCCTCTACAGTACAGAGATATGCTCAAAGAAATGGACGAACTTAAGGGTGAAAATGAGGCTCTTAAGCGGCAAAATGCAAGTATGCAATCGGGCTATGACGAAAAAGATGCCCTCAAAGTAAGCTTGCAAAAACAAATTGAAGCATTAAAGGTCAAAGATGAGAAATCGGAAGTAAAAACTGAGCCAAACGAAGTTGATGCCTCTTACAAAACCAAAGGCATCGTATTTCGCATACAAGTTGGGGCTTACCGAAAAATAGACCTTTCCAAGTTTAAAGATAATAACCGCAACTTTGCCATAGCTCAAGAAGGTGATATACTTAAGTACGAATTAGGCTCATTTGCCAATCCGCGAGAGGCTTACTCCTTCAAAAAGTACATGATGAAAATAGGCGTACCAAGCCCTTGGGTCGTTGCCTACAAAGATGGGCAACGCATGACCGAAGACATCAGAACCATACTCAAAAGCGTGGGCGTAACCGATGCCGACTTGGAAACAGACCTATATAAAGAGTAGGCACAAGTTTGAAAGTGCAGGTAAAAAAATCAAATTTTAATTATTCCAAAAAAAATTAATCTCATAAATAATATGAAAACTAAAATATTTCTACTCTTAAGCATGGCTATTTTGGTAATTAGTTCTGTTTTTGCCCAAAAGAAAACCTCGTCAGAAGATGACAAAGCTGATGAAAAAAAGTTTAAAAAAATACTAAAAGACCTTGACCCGCTACAGTATCGCGATATGGTGAGCGAGTTGCAAAAACTAAGAGGCGAAAATGCTGGCATGAAAAATAAACTCAGAACCGTAGGCAAGAGCATGACCGACAAAGATGGCGAAATAGCAAAACTACAAGCAGCCTATGATTCTATCAGCAGTGCAATAGCACAAGCAAAAAGTGCCAATAATAGCAGCAATTCTACAAATGCAGAATACGCCAAAGGGACTTGGTATAGGGTGCAGGTAGGCGTAAAAAACAAAATTGATATGTCGGAAGTAGGCGGCGATGGCAAAAACATGATAGTAGAAAAAGATAGCGACAACATCTACAAATATACGCTGGGACATTTCAAAGACTATTGGGAAGCTGATGAGTTTAAAAAAGCACTTCGCACTATCATGGGCTTGGATAGAAAAAAAGAAGAAGACAGAGAAATCTGGACGGTTATCTACAATGAAAATGAGCGTGCAAGCATGAAAGATAGGGTAGATTTGGAAAATGCGAATAAGAAAAAAGGCAATGATTAAAAACACAGTTGTAAAAAAATATTGCTATATTTGCCACCTTTTCGGACAACAAAAATAGCATAATGCAATGAAGCAAGCACAAATAAGATTACACATAGAACTTGACGAGGAAAATCTGCCTGATAAAATTTTTTGGGAAGCAAGCGATGCCCCTACGGTAGGAGTCAAAGAAGCAAAATCAATAAATTTGAGCCTTTGGGACGGGCAAAGCAGGGAAACCATGCGTATAGACTTATGGGCAAAAGATATGCTCGAAGACGAAATGAAATACTTTGCCATAGATACAATGGCTGGAATCGCAGATACCATACAATCTGCTACAGGAGATGAGCAGATGGCAGGGCAAATACACGAACTTTGCGAAAAGCTATTCCTCCACGTAAGGAAGCAATACGGGCAATAAATTCAAGAAAAATGAAAGTTGAAATTCAGAGAATTAATGATGCTTTTCATTTGGAAGCAACGAACGAACTTGGCAATAAAGTTTACATAGATGGCTCGGCAGACATTGGCGGAGGCGATTTGGCTTTCCGCCCTATGCAACTCATGCTCGCCGCTATTGGCGGCTGTAGCAGTATTGATGTCATCAGCATTTTACAAAAGCAAAGACAAGAGGTTATTGATTACCGCGTAACTATCGAAGCAGAACGCGAGAAAGACAAAGTGCCTGCTCTATTTACTACAGTTCATCTGCACTTTGCCCTAAAGGGAAAATTGGATAAGGACAAAGTAGAAAAGGCAATAAATTTATCTGTAGAAAAATATTGCTCTGTGGTAAAAATCATGGAAAAAACAGCTACTATTACACATAGCTTTTCAGTAAGTTAAGTTTTTGATAATTAGCTTATTACTGTTATCTGACTCACTCCATTTCCTTTTTTGCTTACCAAAATTTGTGTAGTAATGCGTTGCTTTAGCTCCTCTACATGGGAAATAATACCTATTTGCTTACCACTCAACTGCAAGTTTTCCAAAGTAGTAATAGTTTCGTCTAAGGTATGCGGGTCGAGCGTGCCAAAACCTTCATCTATGAATAAGGACTGAATTTGGGTTTTCTTGCCTACTGTAGCCAAGTCCGACAAGCCCAACGCCAACGCCAAACTTACTAAAAAAGTTTCCCCTCCCGATAGTGTGCTGATAGGGCGCATATTATCTGCTTGCTCTCTATCAATCATCACCATATCCAGCTCAGTTTTCTCCTTTTTTTGCAAATAATAACGTGGATTTAATTTTTCTAAATGCTTGTTTGCCAAGACAATGAGCTGCGAAAGCGTAAGACTTTGGGCAAATGAACGTAACTCATTCGTGTTTTTCGAGCCAATAATATCCACCAGCATTTTCCATTTTTCGTGTTCTCTTTTTTGTTTTTCTATTTGTTCTTGCTTTTCAGCAAATTGCCTTCCTAATGTTTCATTTTCTCGTAGTTTAAAGTCAAATTCAGTCATTATTCTATTGTTTTCCGCAAATTCATCACTGCACTCCTTCAAACTGCTATCGAGTTCCTCCCACTCTTGTGAAATATTTTCGCCCAGCTTTTCTCGCCGTTCAATCAATGCTTTTTCTATTTGTAAGATGTTAGTATTCAGCACTATGCTTTGTTTTTCCAAGTTTTCTTTTTTGGCTTTTATTTCATCTGCCGTACTTTGCGAAAGCAATGCCTGTGTTACTTCTGCCAAACTACCGAAGTTTGCAGCCATAACATTAGCCAATAGCGAGCTTTGTTTGTCGTTTAGCTCCGCTTGCTTTGCTGTATTTTCTTCTATTTTGCTCGCAAGTTCCGTAGTTTTGCTGTTTTGCTGTTCGTTCAGCTGACTAAGTTCCTCTGAAAGTCGTCTTTCATTGATTTGCCCTTGTTTTACTGCTTGGGAAATTCGCTCTTTTTCTTTTTTTGTATCTTTATCCCCAAAAAGATTTTTTATTTCATCGCTAAGGTTATTAAACTTTATTTGGAAATTAATCTCCTCTTTTTTGTATTTTTCCAATAATTTATTAGCACCATCTATTTGTGCTAAATAGGTTTTTTCATTGCCTTTTTCTTCCTCTATTCTCCTGCCTAAAACTATTTCTTTTTCTATCATTTGCAAATAGACTGCCGCCTTATCCGAAAGTTTTGCAAACCAATTTTCTCTCTCTGCCTCTGTCGGTCTTTGTTCGTCATACACAGACAAAATTTGGTTGAGGTCATCTTTGGCTTTTTTGCCTTTCTCGATATTGCGAGCCAAATCTTCTGCCAATTTTTCCTTGCTTTCTTGCAAAGCATGAACGGAGGAATTAATTTCAATTAATTGTTTTTCAATATCTTGATATTTCCCTTCTTGCTCTTTTTGATTTTTCTCCAACCTACGCAACTGATTATATTTTTCAGTACAAACCTTATTTTGCTCGTTCAATACCTCCGCCTCTGCTTTTTTGGCTTCGAGTAAATCTTTCAAATTTGCACTATTGCCAATCACGCGCTCTATAGAAAACATAGCCGCACTTTCTTGAAATTCATTTGTCAGTTTATCAATAGCTAACTCATTTTCA
Source organism: Cytophagales bacterium (assembly GCA_004294445.1). Classification (GTDB taxonomy): domain Bacteria; phylum Bacteroidota; class Bacteroidia; order Cytophagales; family Thermoflexibacteraceae; genus Thermoflexibacter. The sequence continues at coordinate 38,549 of REAZ01000021.1, read as the reverse complement.
TTGAGTTTTTTTTCTTGGTTTTCAATCGTAGTTTTTAACCGTTCTGCGGCTATTTCCTTCATTCTTAGCTCATTTCTGATGTTTTTTAATTCTTTTTCATAAGCATTTAACTGCTGCTCTTTTTCGTTTACTTCCGATTGATAGTTTGCCAAAGGGTGATGCTCCGAGCCACAAACAGGACAAGGCTCGCCTGTTCTGAGATCTTGTCGCGTTTGCTCAAAACTTTGAATCAGTTTTTCTTTTTCAAAAATCTGTTTTGCCAAAAAAAGTTTTTCCTCCGTATGTTGCTGCTTATCAATTAATTCTTTTAGTAAAAACTTCGTTTTTGTTTCTTCGTCTTTATCTTTAGCAATATTTATCTGCAAATATTGCTGTTCTTTCAGCAAACCTTCAAACCTTACTGAAACATCAAATAGTATTCTATAATTCGCTAAATTTTTGAAAAGATGAAGGTATAATTCTTCTTGGACTTCCAATGATTTTCCTTGCAAAATAGCGTCTATTTCCTGCTGAATACTGGCTTGGTTTGCAGCGTTATTGGCAATCTCTTTTTTGTACTTTTCTAAGTTTTCTTTTGCCTGAGTTGCTGCATTTTCTTGCTTGCTTATTTCTTTTTGTTTATTCTCAATCTCATTTTTGAGCTTATTTACTTCTTTGCCCAAGTCAAAAACGTGGTCAAGATTTACTTTGATAGTACCAAGTTCTTGCTTAAGGTTTTTGTACTTCCCATTATCAGAAAGATATTTACCAACTTCTTTCAAATCAGCTCTTTGTCGCTCTATTGCTTGTACTATTTTGCCTTTTTCCTGCTCGTAAATCCCTATCTGTCTGTTCTGTTCTCCTATTCCACTTCTTGCCTTATCTAACTCATTTACAATACTTTCTCGCTGAAAAGTTAGATTTTCAGCTTCCTCGATAATAGGCAAAGTTTCCTCTTGTTCTTTTAGTATCTTTGCCAAATTTTCCTTCGCAAAACTTACCTCTTTTTCCTTTGTTTCTTTTTCTTGCCTTAGCGAAGGTACAATAGCTTGAAGGTCATTTATTTTTGTTCTATTTTCAGTTAATATCTTTGTAAGTGTTTCTATTTCAGCCAATTCTCTCCCAAATTTTACGGCTTCTTCATGCTTTTGAAGATTGGAGAAATCTTGCTTGGCATCTTCTTTTTCTTTTGCTAACTTTTGCAATTTTGCCTGAAAAATAGCAAACTCTGTAATTAATCGGTTGATTTCTTTGCAGTCTATTACCTGCTGTTTTATTGTTTCTATTCTTACTTTTAATATTTCATTTTTTTGTTGTAAACCAGCTATTTGCGAAAAAATTTCTACTTTTTGCTCCTCAGAAAGTAGCCTTTTACCATCAATTTGACCTTCCAAGATTTTTAATTTTTCTTTTTCCTCAATGCGTTTGTCATCGGCACGTTTGGAAAGTTTCGAATATATATCACTTCCTGTAATTTTCTCTAATAATTCTCCCCTACTCTTTTCATCGGCTTTGAGAAAAGCGGAAAAATCGCCCTGCGAAAGCAAAACCGAACGCATAAAACGTTGATAATCAAGACCTGTAATTTTTTCTACTTCTTTTTTTACTTCTGTAAGTTTGTTTGCTTCTAAAATAAGCCCTCCGATGCCCGATAGTTCCATTTTTTCATCATAATCAACTTCTTTATTTCTTTTAATTTTTTTAGATAGCATCCATTTGCAAACGTAATGCTTGTTTTTTTCCTCAAAAGTTACTTCAGCAAAACAATTATTTGTATCTCTGCTCATTATATCGAAGGCTTTGCCTGTGCCAAATCTCGGTGCTGTACCATACAAAGCCAAGCAAATAGCATCTAAAATAGTGCTTTTCCCTGCCCCCGTCGCACCTGTAATGGCGAAAAGTCCCGCATCTTTTAGTGGGGAATCTTGAAAGTTAATTTCAAAAAAATCGTTAGCTTTGTCTTTGCGAAGGGAATTAAGGTTTTTGAAACGGATAGCAAGAATTTTCATACTTATTCGTAGGGATTAATTTTAGTATTTGAACTTAGCAATACCCAAAGTTATAAATTTCTTCGTAATACAGTAAATTTTTTTCGTTTTTAAACAAAAATTTGCAGAGGGCATCTTGTAAAAATTTAATAAAGAGGGCATCTTTGATGCAAAAAATGAGCAGGGAAATGATACAAAAATTTGAAAAGCAATGGCAAAGTCAAGTCGCTGATTTAGTGCTTGGTATCCAAAATGGTGAGTTTAATCTGGGGGTAACCTTGGCAATGCAAACAGACCTACACGATACTGAAAAGTTTTATGAAAATGGCGGCTTTTGGATAGCTATTGAAGAAGAGAGAGTAGTAGGCTCTATTGGGCTACAGGAACTTACAACAGGTGTAGGCATTTTGCGGAAAATGTTTGTGGACAAAGCGTACAGAGGAAAAGACCTTAGCCTTGCCCAAAAACTATTTGACATTTTGATTGATAAGGCTAAAAAAATGAATATCAAGCAATTATACTTAGATACTCCACTGATAGCAAACGCTGCACACCGATTTTATGAAAGAAATGGATTTGTAGAAACAAGCAGGGACAAACTGCCAACTGCTTATAAATTTGTGGAAATGCCTTTGAAGTTTTATGTATTAGAAGTTTGAGCAGATTTAATGCCTCTGATAGGAACTTAAAAAGCTATCATTATTTTTGATGACTTTGCTCAAAAAAACAAACCACAAAAAACATTTTGCCTTTGTGGTGTTAAAAATTTATGATTTGGACTTAAAAACTGTAAGGCAAACACTCAAAAGCAAGGCAGCCAGAAAAATACCCGCAAGGGCAAGGTGGTAGTAAACCACTGACAAAAGGCAGACTACGCCCAAAATAAGTGCCATAGCAGGGAAAAAAGGATAAAAAGGCGTTTGATAAGGACGCTTTAGGTCGGGAAATTTCTTTCTTAGCACAAAAAGGCTCACCATACTGACAATATACATTACTATAGCCCCCAAAACAGAGAGCGTAATAAGTTCGTCAGTTTTTCCCGAAAGTACGCAAATAATGCCAAATATGCCGCCTGCGATGCTTGCATTGGCAGGGGTTTGTGTGTTTTGTGTGAGTTTTGATAAAAATTTGGGTAGAAATCCCTCACGCGATAGGGCGTAAATCTGCCGAGAATAGCCCAAAATAATGCCAAGCAAGGAAGCCATTATCCCAAAAAGTCCGAAGAAAGCAAAGGCATTGACTAAAAAAGTTTGCTCACCTTTGGCAAATAGAAGTGCCTGTGGAAGCGGATTGTCAGACTGTGCAAGTTGTTCGGTTATGCCAAGCCCAGAGGTCAAAATGACTATTCCAAGGGCAAAAAGCACCAGCGTTCCTATACCAAGCCCGTAACCCAAAGGAATATCTTTGGTCGGATTTGCAGTTTCTTCGGCTGCCATCGCCACCCCTTCGAGGGCAAGGTAGAACCAAATAGCAAAGGGAATGGCTGCAAAAACTCCTTCCCAATGAAAAGGCTTTCCACTTTCCCAAATTTTTTCGAACTGAAAATATGGGGCTATCTGCCAAAGGTAAAATACAATTCCCAAAGAAGCCACCACAGTTACAAATAGCTCAAAACGAGCAGTTTGCTCAATGCCTATCAGGTTCACTAAGGTAAAAATCACTATAGCAGCTATCGCCGCTGCCGTAGGGGGGACTTCGGGAAACAGGAAGTGCAGGTAGGCTCCGAGTGCCGAAGCTATAGCAGGCGGAGCGAGGAGGAACTCTACCAAAGTAGCAAAACCCGCCAAAAAACCACCCGCCTTCCCTAATGCTTTGAGGGCATAAGCAAAGGGTCCTCCCGCCTTCGGAATGGCTGTGCTAAGTTCGGTAAAACTAAAAGCAAAACTGAGATAGAAAAAACTAATCAGAACAGTGGAAACCAAAAACTCCAAAGGAGAAGCGACTTTGTAGCCATAGCTCCACCCAAAGTAATCGCCTGAAATGACCAATCCGACAGCAATAGCCCAAAGATGAATCGGCTTTAAGGTTTTTTTGAGGGTATGTTGTTCTTCCATAAATTGTTTTTTGCAAAAGTATCACTAATTTATTTTTATTTCATCACCATTTCAAAAACAAGTATTTTAACTTGCAGACTCAATCTCATAAACCAAATAAACATACCTTACTATGTCAAAAAAAATTGTACTGCTTTTTGTTTTTTTATCGCTATTTTCTGCTTTTTCTTTCTCCCAACCCATTAATCCTGAGCAGATTACCATTGCCAGAGATAAGTGGGGCGTTCCTCATATTTTTGCCAAAACAGATGAGGAAGTTGCCTACGGACTCGCTTGGGCTACTGCGGAAGATGATTTCCAAAATATTCAGTTCAACTTGCTTTCGGGAAAAAGTATGCTGGCACAGGCTTATGGCAAAAAAGCAGCAATTTTAGACGTATTAAATTTTATCATTGCCTCTAAGGAAGTAGTTGATACTCTGTATGATAAAAGTTTTTCGCCGAAGTTCAAAAAAATTATTTCAGCTTATGTTTCGGCTATCAACGATTATGCAAAAAAACACCCGAAAGAAATTTTGGTAAAAAATACTTTCCCTGCTACTGAAAAAGACTTGGTGCAGAGCTACGTGCTTAATCTGATGCTCATTACAGGCGTACAAAACTATTTCGCTGAAGTTTTTGAAGGCAAAGTTCCCGATATTTATAAGGAAAGAAACACAGGCTCTAACGCCTTTGCGATAAGCAAAAATAAGACAACTGACGGTAAAACCTACTTGGCTATCAACTCGCATCAACCCTTGGAAGGGGCGTATTCTTGGTATGAGGCGCACCTGCAAAGTGAGGAAGGATGGAACATTTTGGGCGGACTTTTCCCCGGGGGAATGTGCGTTTTTCATGGAGTAAATGAAAATTTGGGCTGGGCGCATACGGTCAATTATGCCGATTTTGCGGACATCTATCAGTTGGAAATGCACCCTACCGACAAAAATCTCTACAAGTTTGATGGGAAATGGGAAAAACTACAAGAAAGAACGATAAAACTCAAAGTAAAAATAGCTTTGGGCTTAAAAATAGGCGTAAAACGTACTTTTTATTGGAGCAAATACGGGGCTACCATCAAAAATGATAAGGGTTTTTATTCCATTCGCTTTGCTTCTAACATGAAAATCAATGCGGTAGAGCAGTGGTACAGAATGAACAAGGCAAAGAATTTTCAGGAATTTAAAGCGGCTTTGGATATGCAGGCACACGCAGGGCTAAACATGGTCTATGCAGACAAGGACGACAACATCATGTACCTAAGCAATGGACTTTTCCCAAAAAGAAACCCTAAGTACAACTATCTCAATGTGTTGGAAGGCAATACTTCAGACAATTTGTGGAAGCCTGACTTTTTACCTGTAGATTCGCTGGCTTTTTTGGTGAACCCCAAGGCGGGCTATGTTTTCAATATGAATAACACGCCTTTTAATGCAACCGCTTCTCAAAATAACCTGAAAATCAGTCAATTAAACCCAAGTATCAACTACATCAAATTTGACAACAACCGTAGTCTTTCTTTCCAAAGTCTGATAAGCAAACATGAAAAAGTGAGCTATGCCGATTTCAAAAAAATAAAATACGATTTGTCTTATTTGAAACCCGTTTATTTCTACAATGCGGTCAATGCCGAAGACGTTTTTAGCCTTGATGAAGCCAAATACCCCGACCTTGCCGAAGTGATAAAAAGGCTCAAATCTTGGGACAGAAAAGGCAATAAAGAAAGCACGGGAGCTACAATTTGGCTACTTTTTAGGGATTTCTTAGGAGAAAAAACCGCCAAAGAAGGCAGAAAAGAAGGCGCAATGGTAACGGAAATAGACTTGGTAGAAGGCTTGCAATACGCTAAAAATCACTTGCTCAAATACTTCAAAACCTTAGACGTACCGCTTGGCGAAATCCAAAAACACGTAAGAGGCGATAAAAAACTGCCCATGAGTGGCTTAAAAGACGTATTGGCGGCGATGCACTCCAAACCTTACAAAAACGGTCGCTTCCGCACAGACGCAGGCGAGTCGTACATCAGCTTGGTGCAGTTTTCCCCCAATGGCGTAGAAATAGAAACGGTCAATGCCTACGGTGCTTCCAACAAAAAAGAAAGCCCGCACTACACCGACCAGATGGAACTCTTTGTAAATCAGCAGTTAAAACCCATGACCTTAGACAAGGCTAAGATTTTGAAGGAGGCGGTAAGGGTGTATAATCCGAAGTAAGGGCAAATAAATAGAAAAATATTGCTAAATTGCAGATGTTTGCTTGTAGCATTTTTCTACCATCAGAAAAATGCTACAAGACATAAAAAAAACAAAAATGTTTCAATGAAATTAAAAACAAGATGCCAGCTTGAGTACTATTCTACCCAAGAAACACCACTTATTTTACTGCTACAGCTTTTTAGGGGCTTGCCGTATGTGATTATTGAGGAAACATTGACGATAGAGCCTGCTATACTCATCAGAAGATACGTAGATACTTATGGCAACTCTTGCCTAAGATTGATAACCCCAATAGGCAAATTAGTCATCAGTACAAGTGCAATCGTCCAAGCAGAGGAGTATATAGCCGTTGATATAGATGCAAAATTTACGCTTATCCAAGACCTGCCCGATGAGGCGATTGTATATTTGCTACCAAGTCGTTTTTGCGAATCCGACAAACTCAATAGTCTGGCATTCAGTATTATCCAAAATATATTTAACAGCGGCTATCAGATGGTAGCAGCCATCTGCCAATGGGTAAATAGAAATATCAAATACGAGCATAATACCAGCACTTCCATTACTTCTGCCTTAGACACCCTAAGTTCGCAACATGGCGTTTGTCGGGATTTATCTCACTTAGCCATCGCCCTATGTCGGAGTATCAATATTCCTGCCCGCTTTGTAGTAGGCTATTTGTACCTCTTGCGCCCCATGGATTTGCACGCGTGGTTCGAGGTTTACTTAGATGGCAAATGGTACACTTTTGATGCCACCCAGCTGACCCTGACGGGAGGGAGAGTAGTGCTTGCTTACGGCAGAGATGCCGCCGATGTGGCTATTGCTACCTATTTTGGCAATATTCAGCTCCAAAATATGGAAGTATCCGTAGAGAAAATAGCGTAAATTTTTTCCGTTTGTAGCTATTTCCCCACCCACAAAACTTTCCATTCTTGTTTATGATGTGGCAAAGCAAGTTTAGCACGAGGCGGTAAGGGTGTATAGTCCGAAGTAAGATTTTTTTGCTTTTGTGAAAAATGATTTTTATTTTTGGAGGAATAATTTGCTTTTCCTAACTTTTGAGTAAAGCCAAAAGATAACATTTGAAGTGGAAATAAACGCAAGTTTTTAATAAATAAGTGCAAAGGTTGCGTTTATAGAGATGTTCGGTGCAAGCAGAAAGAACCCGAAGAAACTTAAAATCCGTTAATATAATTTAAAAAAAGCTAAAATTGTTAAAAAAATAAAGACAAGCATGAATAAAGATAATTATAAAATATACGTAATCGATGAAGATAGAGAATTAAACCTGTTCAAAAAAGCTATTATTGTATTTGATACATCTGCATTGCTTGACTTTTATTATTATTCTGAAAGTACTCGAAAAGAGATTTTTGAAAAATTATTTACGAAACTAAAAGGACGTTTATGGATAACAAGTCAAACTGAATTTGAATTTTTAAAAAACAGGGAAATTGTTTTTAAGAAGCCTATTGATACATATGAAAACCTCAATCGCAAAACAAATAAGGCAGCAGAGGGAGGACACATTGACGAAATAAAAAGAAAAATAGATGAATTAAGTGCTATTATTAAAAAAGATATGCAAGGTCAACTAAAAACCTTGATAGAAAAGACTTCAAAAAATGATAGACATCCGTATCTTGATAAAGATATTTTTTCAGATTTTGAAGATAATACAAAGCTATTAGAGCAACAAGTGTCAAAATTTACGGATTTTTTTGATAGTTTTAAGGCATCATTCGAGAAAGAGGTAAATCAAAAGAAGACACAATTAGAAAAATCATTACTAAATGATGAAGTGCTACAACAATTTGAATGTTTCTTTAAAACAACGAAACCTTTTACTTTCAGTGAGATATTACAAATCATTGAAGAAGGTGAAATTCGATATAGAAATAGAATTCCACCAGGATATATGGATGATGATGAAAAAGTAGGGTTTCAAAAATATGGTGATTTAATTGTTTGGAAAGAAATAATACGAAATATAACATTTGAAAATCAAGATATTGTACTTGTAACAAATGATATGAAAGAAGATTGGTGGCAACTTTCAGATAAAAGTCGTTCAAATAGCCCCCGATATGAACTCATAAAAGAAATATTTGATATGACTGGTAGGTCGTTTTGGATGTATGATATGAAGCAATTTTTATTCAAATCAAAAAAATATCTACAAACCGAAATAGAAAAAGAAACAATAGATGACGTTACACAAACTATAAATGAAGAACAAAAACAGCAAAAAGAAATTTTTGGCGAATTTATATGGTTGTGGCGAGAGATAGAGAAACATCTTCGAAACTTAACAATTCACTATGCAACAATTGATATTAATAACAAGCAGTACAACAGAATGTTAATGCCGAGAGAAATGGTTTCGTTCCTTATCAATATAAATATTGTTTTGCCTAATATTGGAAGCGATATAATGATACTAAGTGATGTAAGAAATAAACTTGTACACGGAGTAATTTTAAATATTGACAATTCAATGATTAATTTAGCAGAGAATATTTTAGAATACTTATCTAAAATTCATATAGAAGATACTAATTTCCTATGAAAAAAGGATTACATATTCAAAAGATAATAATTGAAATTTTACAGGATTTGAATTAAATACAATAATTATCTTCGCCTTTGTAGCTATTCTTTCACCCACAAAACTTTCCATTCCTACTTTATGGTGCGACATTTCGCTTTCTCAAAAGCAGTTTTTAACCCTATTTTTTGCGATTTTGAAAGAGAATAGTTATTTTTACGAGAAAACAGTTGATATGAAAACGATTACTATTTCTGAAACAGAATATTGGCAAATGAAAGAGAATATCACACACCTGCAACAGCAATTAGCCTTGTTGCAAGACGTGAATTTTATGCAAAAACTGCAATCTTTTGTTACACTTTATTTGCAAACTCAAACAAGCCCCATTACTTATTTGCCAATTACACAAGCAGAAAAAGAAAAACAAGGAGATAATGATGAAGTCTTTGGGATGTGGGCAGATAGGGATATTACCCAAGAAGGTCTTAGAAAACAAGCTTGGGGGGCAAGAATATGAGTTTGGTTTTGTGTGATACTAATGTATTTATTCATTATTTCAAAGGAAATGAAGAAACCAAAAATATTCTTTTGAATGAGATAGGTGAGGAATACGTTTTAGTGCCTTCTTTGGTACTAATGGAACTATGCAAAGGGGCTTGGAATAAGAAAGAATTAGAAGCAATGCTTAGAAAAATGCAAAGTTATAAAATATTGCATTTCAACGAGTTGGTTTCTGAAAAATCGGTAGAGTTAGTGAAAAAATATCACCTAAGCCACAATTTAAGCGTTCCTGACTCCATTATTGCAGCAATGTGTCTTGTCTATCATTTGCCATTATTTACTTATAATCTTGGTGATTTTCAATTTATTGAAGGCATTGATATATTTAGAGTATAACAACTAATTTATTATTCGCTTCGCCTTTGTGGGTGTTTTCTCACCCACAAAACTTTCCATTCCTATTTTATGGTGCGGCATTTCGCTTTCTCAAAAGCAGTTTTTAATCCTATTTTTTGCAATTTTTTCGCCTCTGTGAGTGTTTTTTACCCACAAAACTTTCACTTTGTTGACTTGCTCAACAGATATTTACTACCGATTTAATTATTTGTTTTTTAGAGAGTTAGCCAATTTTTAGCTACCTCATCACTATCAAAATAACGAATTTCGTAGCCACCAGATTTTTTTGCAACTTCTACTTCATCTACTGTCTGTTGGATAGACAAGTTAGCAATCAATTCTGTAGGGATAACAATCGCTAATTTTTGCAAGCCCGCATGATGCCACCTTGGGTAGATATTTTCGGCTATCCATATTTGCATTTCTGGTGTGATAACAGAAAACTGTTGGCGAGAGTCGCTTAGGAAAAAATTGGGTTTTAGTTCTTCCATAATTTCCGAAGTTTTTATGAAGCCTTCTTTCAGTTCTTCCTCACTCATTTCCTCCGTTTGGGGAAAAGCCAAATACACCAAACGAGAATAAGATTGATAAAAAGATAATGAATAATACTTATTTTTGAAGATTTCCATAGTAACCAATTTGATTTAATGATTTGCAAGTTGTGCAAAAGGTAAACCAAAATGGAATGATAATGTTTAGATATTTCGCCTTTGTAGCTATTTCCCCACACAAAACTTTCTCTTTCCTGCTACTCATTTTTTTAGATTTTATAATTACATTTGCTTTATACAAAAACGTTGAACAACAATCTTATGCCGCAATATACACTACTTTATCTATTTTTTTGGCTACTGCCTATTACCTATTTAGGAAACCCTGATTACAAGGAAGAAATTATCCAATGGCATCAAAAACGAGTGCAGAGCCTGCAAAGTGAGCAAGGCTGGCTCAATTTGGCGGGTCTGTTCTGGCTCAAAGAAGGCAAAAATACCTTTGGAGCAGCCCAAACTAATGATATTGTTTTTCCTGAGGGGAAATGCCCAAGTTTTTTGGGGACTATTTCCCTCCAAAACGGAGAAGTAAGCATCGATATTTCCCCTGATAAAGAAGTATTTAGCGAAAACACTCGCATTACACAAACGACTATATTTTCGCCTTCCCTATCTGCGCCTCTAACGCTAAGGCATGGCTCTTTGCGCTGGTTTATCATCAAAAGAGGTGATAAATATGGAATAAGGCTAAGAGATTTGGAAAGCCCTATGTTACACTCTTTCAAAGGCATTAGCACCTATCCTATCAAGGAAAAATGGAAAGTAAAAGCACGCTTAGTGCCTCCTACCGAAAACAAAAAAATAGCTATTACAGACGTACTCGGCATGACCTCTATGCAGGATTTGGCAGGTTCGCTGATTTTCGAGCTACATGGGAAGCAGTATAAACTCGAAGCAGTAGATAATGGAAAAGACTTATTTATTCTCTTTGCAGACAAGACCAACGGAGGCAATACTTACGATTCTGGTAGATTTTTGTATGCAGAAAAGCCTGATAGCGAAGGTTATACTTTCTTAGATTTTAATAAGTCAATCAATCCTCCATGCGCTTTTACGGACTTTGCTACTTGTCCGCTACCCCCCAAGCAAAATTTTTTACCAATCATGGTCAAGGCTGGGGAAAAGAAATTTGAAGGTGGCGGGAAACACTAAGTAATAAAGTATTTTATTTGCAAAAACCGAAGGCAATCCATTTGCAACAAATAGTAGGAAAAAAATTGGCTCTAATTAACAAACATCAAGCCAACGATTTGCTTATTTTGTAAAAATTACTAATTTTGCAATGGATAGAGATAAAGATACTTAGGAATATTTAAAAGTTTTGAGCAATATGCAGAAGTTAGGTCAGATACAAACACTCACGCAGAAGCTGTCCCCACAGCAGATTCAGTTTATAAAACTGTTACAGATACCTACTGCCGAATTGCAAACGCGCATAGAGGAAGAACTTTCTAACAATCCTGCTTTGGAAGAGGCAAGAAATGAAGATGAGTTTAACGATGCAGAAAATAGCAACGATTCCGAAGAAAACAATGAAGAGTTTGAAGAAGAACCCACAGACATAGATAATGATGCCCTTGACAACGAAGACGACTATAGCAAGGATACGGAAAGTTTGGAGGAAATAAGCGTAGGAGAGTACCTCAATGATGACGATTTGGGCTACAAAATGCAAGGCGACGGCCCCGTAGCCGATGACGAAGACAGAGATATGCCCATCAAAATGGAAGATTCTTTGATAGACTCCCTCATGGAGCAGTTAGAATATTTGGACTTAGATGAAAGAGAGTTTGCTATAGGAGCGCAGCTCATTGGTAGCATAGACAACGAAGGCTACATAAGGAGAGAGTTAGAGGGCATCGCCAACGATTTGGCTTTCACCCAAAATATAGAGGTAGAGATAGCGGAATTGGAAAATATTTTGAAGCAAATACATACTTTTGACCCCGCAGGCATTGCGGCACGTAGTCTCCAAGAATGTCTGGAGCTACAACTGAAGCGAAAAGACACTGACAATCCCGACATTTACAATGCACTAAGAATCATCTCTTTATGCTTTGAAGAATTTACAAAAAAGCACTATCCCAAAATAGAAAAGCGTTTGGACATCACAGAGGAGGAACTCAAAGATGCCGTAAATGTAATTATAAAGCTGAACCCAAAACCGGGCGAAAGCGGCGGCACTTATACCAAAACACAATACATTGTGCCTGATTTTCTGCTCAAAAATACCAGTGGGAAATTAGAACTTTCATTAAATGCACGAAACGCTCCCGACTTGAAAATTAGCCGTTCTTTTGCCGAAATGCTTGATACCTATGAGAAAAGCAGCAAGCGAGATAAGTCTATGAAACAAGCTGTTACTTTCGTAAAACAAAAGTTGGACGCAGCAAAATGGTTCATAGATGCCATCAAACAAAGACAGCAAACCTTGCTCAAAACCATGAACGCCATCATAGACTATCAGTATGAATATTTCTTAGAGGGAGATGAGAGCAAGCTACGCCCCATGATTCTGAAAGACATTGCCACAAAAATAAACATGGATATTTCTACCGTATCTCGCGTTGCCAATAGCAAAAGCGTGCAAACAGATTTTGGCATTCATCCACTCAAATATTTTTTCTCCGAAAGTATTACTACCGATTCGGGTGAAGACGTGAGTAGCAAGGAAGTAAAATACATTTTGAAGGAAATAATAGAAGGGGAAAGCAAACGAAAGCCTTACTCCGATGATAAATTGGAGAAAATGCTCAATGATAAAGGATACAACATTGCTCGCCGTACAGTAGCCAAATATCGTGAACAGATGAATATTCCTGTGGCAAGGCTTAGAAAAGAGCTATAAAATAAATACAGATTTATAAAAATGATATATTTGCGCAGTCTTTATTTATGCTTGCTCGTCATTTGCTTTGCAGCCTGTCGGCAAGGGCAACCTACGGCGGTATTGGAAATTTATGTGCTTGACCCTTTGGGAAATAGAGTGGACAAGGCTAATATAAATATATACCGAACAAGGGAAGACTGGAACGAAGAAAAAAATCCTGCCAAAACAGCAGAGGTGACCTCTCTGACAGGACTTATCAGATTCGTAAACTTAGAAGCAGGTACTTACTATATAGACGTAAAAAAAGACTCATTGAATAATTGGGAAGGCAAGGTAGAAACTACGGTAAAGTCGGTTGGTGCTTTTTATGTCAATACGGAGTTTGTCATTGTCAAAGACAGCAAGTCAAGTGATGTAGCTTCCTCCGTTGGGAAAAGGTGGCAAGCAATTACTGTAAAGCAGTTTGATAGAACTACGCCTGTAACAATGCTCGACAATGCCTTCCGATGCCGCTTAGATAATGTGCTAATTTTTTATAAAAGCGGCAGGTATGATATAGAAGGCAAAGGAATAAAATGCTCGGTAAGTGAAACAGCAATAGAGCAAACAGGCACATGGAGTTTTAATGATACGGGAACAAGAATAACCATCAAAGCAGACGGGCGCGATGCAATTAATTGGACAGTAATCTCATCAAGTAAGGATAGATTGATATTTCAAGAAGTGCTACCTAATCCCTTTTTTGGACTTACTAACTCTGACATTACTTATATACTTACTGAATAAAAAAAATTAACAATTAAAGATATGCTATTTGTAATTGGTCAAATTTACGAGAGTTTAGTTTTCGCAATGGGCGCACTCAAAGAAAACCTATTGAGAACTGTCCTGTCCCTCTTGGGCGTTACTGTAGGAATTTTTGCCATCATTGGCGTACTTACAATGGTAGATACGCTCAATGATAGTATCAAAAGTAGTCTTTCTTTTTTGGGAGATAAAGTAATTTATGTAGAAAAATTTCCATGGACTTTTGGCAATGATTACCCTTGGTGGAAATACTTTAGGCGACCAAACCCCACCTATGACGAGTATCGTTTTTTGGAAAAAAATCTTACTTGGGCTTCCGCAACTTCTATTTTTGCAGTGAGGGGAAACCTAAGTATCAAATACAAAAATAGCAGTGCCAGAGGGGTAACTATGCAAGGCATCTCTTACTCTCACAACAGAGTGGCAGATATTAGAATAGAAATAGGCAGATATTTCACCATACAAGAGATGGACAATGGCAGAAATACTGTACTCATTGGGGCTACTTTGGCGAAAGACCTTTTTAACGGAGCAGACCCGACAGGGCAGAATATCAAAGTTAATAATACGCCTTTTACCGTTATTGGCATACTCAAAAAACAAGGCGATAACCTATTAGGTGCGCCAAGCGTGGATAATCTGTGCATTGTCCCATTCAAATCTATGCTTAAGCTATTCACAGCAACACGCAACAGAGGTGTAAGACCGCAAATAGCCGTCAAAGGATTTGCAAGTGATGAGGGCTTACAAGAACTCGAAAACGAAATGCGAGGAACGCTCAGAGCCTATCGCGGATTGAAACCCTTAGAAGACGATAATTTTGCACTGAATAGACCCGAAGCATTTGCCCAATTTTTAGATAGTTTGATAGCAGTGTTGAAAACGGCGGGCTGGTTTATTGGTAGTTTTTCCATGCTTGTTGGCGGTTTTGGCATTGCCAATATCATGTTTGTATCTGTGAAAGAGCGAACTAACCTAATAGGTATTCAAAAATCATTAGGGGCGAGAAATTATTTTATATTGTTCCAATTTTTGTTTGAGGCTATCTTTTTGAGCGTAATAGGCGGCTTGGCAGGACTTTTATTGGTTTCTACTTTGTCATTCTTTTCTACAGATACTTTTGTTATCTCATTGAATAGCACTAATATATCTATAGGCTTAATCGTTTCTTCGGTGATAGGAGTTTTATCAGGGATAATCCCTGCTATTACGGCTTCCCGTTTAGACCCCGTAATAGCTATACGGTCTAAATAAAGTAACAGTACCTTTGTTCTTAGTGATAGTTTTGCTATACTTATTATTAATGTAAGTTCCGTAGCACTTAGCTCTTTGTATATTAAGATTATCGCCAAGATGTAATTTTTGGTAAAAGATTACATCTTTGAAACTTTAAGATAGTCTTTCAAAAGAATATATTGCTTTTTCTGAAATTATATATAATTTTAGAAAACTAAATTTCGCATCTTCTGTTTATGCTTTTTCGGTAATATAACAACTTATAATTCATATATATGGCTGGTTTAGAAATAAACTTCAATCTGAAAGGACAGAAAGAAAATACATACGATGCAATCGTTGTAGGTTCTGGCATTAGTGGAGGCTGGGCAGCAAAAGAACTTTGTGAAAAAGGCTTGAAAGTCCTGATGCTTGACAGAGGGTGGAACTTAGAGCATGGTAAATATGAAACAGCTTTCAAAAAACCTTGGGAGTTAAAATATAGGGGCAGAATTACTGATGAGCAGCGAAAAACACATCCTTTTTTGGTCAGAGATACGCCCTACGCAGAGCATAACGAAAAGTATTGGTTCAATGACGCAGACGCTCCCTATACTGAGGTAAAGCGTTTTGACTGGTACAGACCTAATATTGTGGGCGGCAAGTCAATTATGTGGGGAAGGCAGTCCTACCGATTCAGCGAAATGGATTTTGAGGCAAACGCCAAAGAAGGCATCGCCATCGATTGGCCTGTTCGCTACAAAGACATCGCCCCTTGGTACGACTATGTAGAGCAGTTTGCGGGCATTAGTGGGCAAAACGAAGGCATACCGCACCTGCCCGATGGCAAGTTTCTACCGCCAATGGAAATGAACTGCTTGGAAAAGCACATTGCAGGAAAAATAAAGGAGAACTTCAAAGACCGCCTCATGACCATAGGCAGAGTGGCAAACCTTACCCAAAATCACAACGGAAGGTCAGCCTGCCAATATAGAGCTTTGTGCAACAGAGGTTGCCATTATGGAGCCTATTTCAGCACCCAGTCCTCTACACTTCCTGCTGCTATGAAAACGGGAAACTTGACCGTAAGACCGCTTTCCATAGTAAGTTCTGTAATTTTTGATGAAAAAACACAAAAAGCAACGGGCGTAAACGTCATAGATGCCGACACAAAGGAAACAATGGAATTTTTTGCGAAAATTATTTTCCTAAACGCCTCTACGATTGCTACGGCTTCTCTCCTGCTCAACTCTACCTCCAGCCGCTTTCCAAACGGATTAGGCAACGACAGCGACCAAGTAGGGAGAAACCTCATGGATCACCATTTTCGTTGCGGAGCAAAAGGAAGTTATGATGGTTTCCAAGACCAATATTATTTCGGCAGACGCTACAACGGCATCTACATTCCAAGATTCCGCAATATTGGCAAAAATGACAGGGAATATATCAGGGGCTTTGGCTACCAAGGCAGGGCAAGCCGTTCAGATTGGCAAAGAGGCGTAGCAGAAATGGGCGTAGGCAAGGATTTCAAAGAATCGCTAATAGCACCTGGCGATTGGAACTTTGGCATGACCGCTTTTGGAGAGTGCCTACCCTACCAAGAAAACAGAGTAACTTTGAACAAAGAAAAATTGGATAAATGGGGATTACCCACAGTTACTATAGATTGCGAATTTAAGGAAAACGAAATGAAAATGCGCAAAGATATGATGGCTGACGGAGCAGAAATGCTCGAAGCAGCAGGACTCAAAAATGTCGAAACCTTTAACTTAGGGGCATTCCCAGGTATGGGAATTCACGAAATGGGAACGGCGCGAATGGGTAAAGACCCCAAAACATCTGTATTGAATGGTTTTAACCAAATGCACGCTGTAAAGAATGTATTTGTTACTGATGGTGCTTTTATGGTATCTTCGGGTTGCCAAAACCCTTCTTTGGGCTATATGGCATTTACGGCGCGTGCCTGCGACTATGCAATAAAAGAAATGAAAAAAAGCAACATATAAACCTGATTTTATACATAAATATTTCTAACTTAATCAAAATAACCAAATTGAAAATGAATCGTAGAGATGCAATCATGCGAACCTCCACCCTGATGGGTAGTGCGTTTGTAGCACCATGGTTAGGCTCTGTTCTTAGCGGATGCTCCAATACCGCCGAAGAAAAGCAAGCCATTTTAGAAGCCTTTACCCCCGAAGTAAAGGGTCTTATCGCCGAAATTGCGGATACTATTATCCCAACTACAGGCACGCCAGGAGCAAAAGAGGCTAAAGTACAAGACTTTATTGCCGACATCGTAGCAGACTGCTTTAACGAAAAAGACCGCAAAAACTTCTTTGGCGGGCTTACTGACTTTCAGAACAAATGCCAAGAGGCTAACAAAAATCCGTTCGAGAAGTGTGATGAAAAGCAGCGAATAGAGTTCTTGACCAAAATGGAGCAAGAAGGAAAAGACTACAAAGAGAAAAACAAAGATAACAAAGAGGCACCCGCACACATCTTTGGTACACTCAAAAGTCTTACGCTTACAGGCTATTTTACCTCCGAAATCGGAGCAAGTCAGGCATTAGAATACCTGCACGTTCCGGGCAAATACGAGGGCTGCGTTCCCTTGAAAGCAGGGCAAAAAGCATGGGCAACGTAGAAAATGATGAATTATAAATGTTGAATTATAAATGAATAATTATAATTCTAACTCATAGTTCATCACTAAAATACATAATTTATAACTCATAATTCATAATTAAAATATGGCTGACTTAAAAGTAAATTTGAATTTGAAGTCCAAGCAGCAAAACACCTACGATGCTATAGTGGTAGGCTCTGGCGTAAGCGGAGGCTGGGCGGCAAAAGAACTTTGTGAAAAAGGCTTGAAAGTCCTCATGCTCGACAAGGGCTGGAATTTGGAGCATGGAAAATATGAAGAAGCCTTCAAAAAGCCTTGGGAAACTAAATATAGGGGCAGAATTACTGACAAACAGCGTCAGTCGCACCCTTTCCTAAGCAGGGATTACCCTTATAACGAGCATAGCGAAAAATATTGGATGAATGACGAAGATTCTCCTTATGCAGAGCAAAAACGTTTTGACTGGTACAGACCCAATATCGTAGGCGGTAAATCTATCATGTGGGGAAGGCAGTCCTACAGATTAAGCGAAATGGATTTCGAGGCAAATGCCAAAGAGGGTATTGCTATCGACTGGCCTGTTCGCTATAAAGAAATTGCTCCTTGGTATGACTATGTAGAGCAATTTGCGGGCATCAGTGGGCAAAACGAAGGGCTGCCACAACTCCCCGATGGCAAATTCCTTCCTCCAATGGAGATGAACTGCTTGGAAAAACACATTGCAGGAAAAATAAAGGCAAACTACAAAGACCGCGTAATGACGATGGGGCGTGTAGCTAACCTCACGCAGTCAATCAACGGGCGTGGTGCTTGCCAATACCGCAATCTGTGTAGCAGAGGTTGTAACTACGGTGCTTATTTCAGTACCCAATCTTCTACGCTTCCTGCCGCTATGAAAACAGGAAACCTGACCGTAAGACCGCTTTCTGTGGTAAGTTCTGTAATTTTTGATGAAAAAACACAAAAAGCCACAGGGGTAACCGTCATAGATGCCGATAGCAAAGAAACAATAGAGTTTTTCGCAAAAATTATCTTCTTGAACGGCTCTACGCTTGGTACTACCCTACTGATGATGAACTCTACATCTAACAGATTCCCAAATGGCTTAGGTAATGACAGCGACCAATTAGGCAGAAACTTGATGGATCATCACTTCCGTTGCGGGGCATCTGGCTCGGCAGAAGGCTTGGGCTTCGAAGACCAATATTATTTCGGCAGAAGAGCAAACGGTATCTATATTCCAAGATTCCGCAACATCGCCAAAAATGACAGAGATTACATCAGAGGCTTTGGCTACCAAGGCGGCGCAAGCAGGACAGGTTGGCAAAGAGGCATCGCCGAAATGGGTGTAGGCAAGGATTTCAAAGAATCACTTATTGCACCGGGCAACTGGACTTTTGGTATGACAGGTTTTGGAGAGTGTTTGCCTTACCAAGAAAACAGGGTAACTTTGGACAAGAATAAATTGGATAAGTGGGGACTGCCTACACTCAATTTTGATTGTGAGTTCAAAGAAAACGAAACAAAAATGCGCAAAGACATGATGAACGATGCCGCAGAAATGCTCGAATCAGCAGGTCTGAAAGACATCAAGACGTATGACAACGGCTCTTTCCCCGGTATGGCTATCCACGAAATGGGTACGGCACGCATGGGCAAAGACCCTAAAACATCTGTCCTTAATGGCTTCAACCAAATACACGCTGTAAAGAATGTATTTGTTACTGATGGCTCATTTATGACATCAGCAGGTTGCCAAAACCCTTCTTTGGGCTACATGGCTTTTACGGCTCGCGCTTGCGATTATGCGGTAAAAGAAATGAAAAAAGGCAATATCTAATATTTTACTTTTTCTTCTCCTGAGAAGTAAATCCTAAGAGTTCGCACTCTTAGGATTTTTTTATGTAATTTTGTAAAAAATAAAAAAACGTGAATACCGAAATACAAATAGGCGATAACTCGCTGGGCGACAACCCGCTTACTGTACCCGAAACCCTGATGCCCGAACAGGAAATATCAAATGGTTTTGAGCAGTTCAAACTCAATAAACAGTTGCTTTCTGCCATCGCAGAAGCGGGCTACCTCTCCCCTACCCCTATCCAAGCAAAGGCAATCCCTATGATTTTGGACGGGCATGATATACTCGGCATCGCCCAAACAGGAACGGGAAAAACGGCTGCTTTCGTGATTCCTATTGTTATGAAAATAAAGTACGCCCAATCGCCCTACCCCAAAGCTCTGATAATCACGCCTACTCGCGAGCTTGCCTTGCAAATAACCGAAGAAGTAAAAAAACTTACTGCTTATACCGATTTGAGGCATCTCTGTCTTTACGGCGGAGTGGGAGCAAAAGCACAAACAGAGGCGATTCAAAAAGGTGTTGATATCATCATTGCTACACCAGGAAGACTTATGGATATTTATTTGGCAGGAAATCTGGTGCTGAAAGAACTCAAAATCATGGTCTTGGACGAGGCTGACCGCATGATGGATATGGGCTTCATGCCGCAAATAAACAGTATTTTGGAGGTAGTACCCCGCAAGCGACAGAACTTGCTTTTTTCGGCTACCATGCCCGACAGAGTGGTCAGGCTCACCGAAAACTTCTTGGCGTTCCCTTTGCGAATAGAAGTTACGCCGCAGTCCACACCCGCACAGATGGTTACACACTTTGTTTACCACGTACCTAACTTCAAAACAAAAATCAATTTGGTTGGCTTATTGCTTCAAAATGAGGACTTTAAAAAAGTAATTATTTTTGCAAAAACCAAAGAAAACGCTGAAAACATTTATAAATTTATTCATAGGAAAATAGAAAAAAGCGTGCGAGTTATCCATGCTAACAAAGGGCAAAACTCACGCATCAATGCTATGGACGAGTTCAAAAAAGATGACGTGCGCGTGCTTGTTGCCACAGACGTAGCTACGCGCGGCATAGACGTAAGCAACGTGAGCCATGTCATTAACTTTGATGTGCCTTTTGTCCATGAAGATTATATACATAGAATTGGACGTACAGGCAGGGCGTTGCACGAAGGAATTGCACTCACTTTTTGCAACAAAGCAGAAGTTTATCACTTGCAAAAAATAGAAAAAATCATAAAATCGCCCATACCTGTCAAAGAACTTCCTGCAAACTTAGTAGTGGAAGAAACACCATTCGAGGAAAATCAACAGCAACTTTTAGATATCGATTACCAAAGACGCAAGGAAGACCCCAATTTTAAAGGGGCATTCCACGAAAAAAAGAGGAAAAATGAGGATAGGAAAAAGCAATACGAAGACAAGCACAAGGCTGGCACCTCGAAGGCAAGTTTTTATAAGAAAAATGCGAAAAATAAAAGGTAGTCTTTGAAAATAAAATCGTATTTTTGGAATAGGGAAACATATTTTTTCAAAAACAAAAGTTACATCAAAAACTATCAATTTGTTCAATGAAAAACAAAGAGAAAAAATCCAAGCCAACAGCAACTGAAAGTACTAACATCGCCAACACAGAGCGATACGTTAATCCCTTTACTGATTTTGGTTTTAAGAAATTGTTTGGTTCTGATGTAAGTAAAGATTTATTAATCAGTTTTTTGAATGAGATTTTGCCCGACCAAAAAATAGCAAATCTTACATACAAAAAAACAGATAAATTAGGGGCAACAGACCTCGACCGCAAAGTAATTTATGATTTGTACTGTGAAAATGAAAAAAATGAAAAGTTTATTGTAGAGTTACAAAAAGCCAAGCAACATTTTTTTAAGGACAGGACTTTGTTTTACTCAACTTTTCCTATCCAAGAGCAGGGTGAAAAGGGAGATTGGGATTATCAATTAAAAGCAGTCTATACAGTTGCTATCTTAGATTTTTGTTTTGAAGACGAGCATCGCAGCGAAGTAAAAGTAACCGTCAAACTCATGGAAACAGAAAAAAAGACTGTTTTCTATGAAAAATTGACTTTCCTTTATGTGCAGATGCCTAATTTTAACAAAAAAGAGGAAGAATTGGTCAGCATGGAGGACAAATGGCTTTACCTACTCAAAAACTTGAATAGACTCGATAAAAAACCTATCAGACTGCAAGAAAAGATATTTGAAAAAGTATTTAAGTTGGCGGAAGTAGCTAAGTTTAGTTCAGAAGAGCGAAATGCCTACGAGGATAGTTTAAAATATTATCGAGATTTAAAAAACTCTCTGGACACAAGTTTTGAGGAAGGCGAACGTAGCAAGGCGATAAAAGTAGCTCAAAAATGCTTATTAAGAGGAATGAGCATAGAAGATGCAGCAGAAATGACGGAATTGAGCATGGCAGAAGTCAGAGAGATAGCACAAAAATTGCAAAATATTTGATAGCTGAGAAGCATATATTGAAAACATAAAACGTAGAAAAATTTGAAAAATCATCAGTCACCCCTCAAATTCATATTAAGCCTACTCATTGTTTTATTGAGCAATGCTTGTCAGTTTTACCACGACACTACGGCACATTTCAATGCCCATTTCTTGGCAGATGAAAAAATGAA
Organism: Cytophagales bacterium; assembly: GCA_004294445.1. Lineage (GTDB taxonomy): Bacteria > Bacteroidota > Bacteroidia > Cytophagales > Thermoflexibacteraceae > Thermoflexibacter. The sequence goes on along the minus strand of REAZ01000021.1, from coordinate 16,341 downwards.
CGAAGTAGAAGACAAGATATTTGGTAGCTACAAAGATAATTTTGAGGAGATTTTGCAAGTGCTTCCACCCTTAGACACTACGACTACGGCAGCTTATAAAGCTGATTTTGAGTATTGTATAAAAAAGGCATCTATTCCTATCCAATACCATAAGCAAAGCAAATGGACTGACGACTGCTACATCATAGTAGGCAAAGCGCGTATGTATGCGGGAGATTTTGTCAATGCTATGAATACTTTTAAGTACGTAAACACAGAAAGCAACGACCCGAATGCACGCCATCAAGCACTCATTTTGCTGATGCGTATTTTCATAGAGCAGAACGACAAGAAAAGCATTGTCTATATGGCAAACTATATGGCGAAAGAGCCGATGATTAGCGACAGTAATGCAAAAGATTTCTATGCAAGCATGGCACAGTTTTACCGCAAGCAGGGAAATTTTCCAAAAACCGTAGAATACTTAGAAAAAGCAATTCCTTTGGTGAATAATCGGAAAATGAAAACTAAGTTTTACTTCGTAGCCGCACAGATTTACCAGCAGTTAGGCAATGACGACAAGGCTTCTGCCTATTATGACGAAGTGCTGAAAAGGAATCCGCCGTATGAAATGACTTTCAATGCACAGCTTAACGCCTCTCGCACACTTCCGATGAACGACCCGAATGCTGTAGCAAAAGGCGAAAAATACTTAAGAAATTTGCTTAGTGATGATAAAAACATAGAATATTTAGACAAAGTATATTTCGAGCTTGGTAGCTTTGAGGCAAAGCGGAATAATACCATTCCCGCTATCAATTACCTTCGGGAGTCCCTCATAGCCAACAAAGGAGCTACGGGGCAGCGTATTTCCACATACCTCAAATTAGGTGAAGTATATTATCAGCAAAAGCAAGATTACAAAAAAGCCATCAATTATTATGACAGTGCTTTTGCCCTCATGAATGAAAAATCTCCCAATTATGCCAAAATTAAAAAACAAATAGAAGTATTTAAGTCTTTCACCAACAGTTATTTGGCGGTAAAAGAGTCGGACAGATTGCTCAAGTTAGCAGGCATGGGAGAGAAGGAAAGAAATGATTTTATAGATAAAGAAATTCAGGCGGAGATAGATGAAATAGAAAGCGAAAGACGTTTTTATGCTCGTAGCCAACAAAAAATAGCCAATAATCAGGCTGCTAATAATATTACTCCTGCCCTCGTAACCAACAATCCGAATGAAAAAAAATGGTATTTCTATAATCCGAACATCAAGGAATTAGGAATGCAAAACTTCTACAGGACGTGGGGCAACAGAGAATTGGAAGACCATTGGCGGAGGTCGCAAAAGGAAAGTACCTTTGGCAATACTACCGCAGAAGCAGTAAGAAACCCCGCAACAGACAGTGTAAGAACGAATAATGTTGCCAGCAATGCAGCAGGAAATACTACTACGATTGCTGGAGTTCGCAGCAAAAATGATAGACTTGCCGACATCCCTACCACAAGCGAAAAAGCAGAAATTGTGAAAAAGCAATTAGAAAAAGGACTGTTCGATTTGGCAAAAATGTATTCCTTGCTCAAAGACTTGCCCAAAGCACAGCAGACATTTTTACGCTTGGTCAATGAATTTCCCAAAAGTAGTTATGCTGCCGAAGCCATTTATTCGCTCGCCCAGCTATGCAAGGAAACCAAAGACTGCGATGCCGAAAAATACAATGCCCAACTCAAAGAAAAATATCCAACTTCCGATTATGCCAAACTACTCGGAGATAAAAACTTTTTCAAACAAACAAAAGTGCAGGACTCGGTAGTGAATCGCAAATATGAAGAAACATACGCACTATACCATGCAGCACAGTATCAGCAGGCACTTGCTTCCCTGCAAAACATGGAAAAAGAACACCCCGATAGCCATTTGAGCGATAAAATAGAACTGTTGAAAGCAATGCTCATGGTAAAAACTTCGAATAACCTATTGGAAGTGCAAAATATGATTGTGGCTTTCATAGAAAAAAACAAGGGTTCCGAGCTTGAGCCGCTTGCACAATCTATTTTGGATAATATCAGAAAGAAAACAACGGGAGGCAATTAAAACAAAAACATCTTTGCCAAAGTTTTGAACTCTGACAAAGATGTTTTAGAAAAAAAATAACTTTACTCTGGGTTATAGCTACTGCCCAACTGCCCAAGAGAATTTAACTTTATCGGCTTTTCCTTCATTTCGTAATAAGTTGTTTTGGCATATTCCGTTCCGCCGCCGCTTTCGGAACTCTGCGACCTAATTTTCTTCACACTTCTTGCTACTTCGCCGTTGTCCCTATTTCTGCCAATCGTATATTCCACCAAATCGCCATCGGCTATTTCATTGAAATCACCATCTATAACATCAGAATAATGAAAAAACAAATTGTCGGGGCGGGCAAAGATAAAGCCGTAGCCATTCTTTACGCTGACCACCGTACTTTGGCGCGTCTTGTTGTCTAACTCCTTATTAACGTTACTATTATCATTATACTTATGGCTGTGCGAAACGGTATCTTGCACAAAAATATTATTGATAATAGGGTCATTTCTTTTTGCCCTATTCTCTATAATTTCGTGCATAGGTACGGCATAAGTAACTTCCTCTAACAAATCTTGCGAAGTGCGCGTAACCATTTCCTTGCCTGCATCTGTGCGGAACTCAAAATCCCAACTTAGCACCATTACTCTTGTTCCAAGCGTATTGAGTTTGCGTACCAAAGGCACATAATCGCCATCAGACGCTATCAAAACTACTACGTTGTACTTTTTATAGAGTGCAAGTTCAAACGACTCCAAAGCCAGCCAAACATCAATGCCTTTTTCTTCCAATTTCCCGCCTCTACTTTTGAGCGGCAAGTAGTGCGTAATTACACCTTCGGTCATCAGTACATCATCAAAAAGTCTATCAGAAAGTAATTTGTTTGGGCTGCTTGCGTCCGAAATAGTCAGTCTTCCTCTGAAATAATGTGCATCTACTATCTGGCAAAATCTAATGTCATTTCCTTCTTCTTGGGCTACCTTGCTTCTAATAAAATCGTGCAATCCGCCAATACTAATTCTTGCTTTCCGATTATGCTCATAGTTATAATAATTGCTTACGTGTAAAAAATAATTTCCGTCATAAAATACACCTATTCTTGTCAGTCTTTTATCTGCTTCTACCATATACTTTTTTTATTAATTTATACCAGTTTATACAAAACTATATAAGTATTTCAAATATGAAAAATTATTCAAAAGAATTATTAAATTTGCTTACAAACTTAACCCAATATTAAAAATGATTACATGGGACGATTTCGAGAAAGTAGAGATACGCATCGGGACGATTGTGGAGGTAAATGACTTCCCAAAAGCAAAAAATCCTGCCTACCAACTCAAAATAGATTTTGGCGACTTCGGCACAAAGAAAAGTTCTGCCCAAATTACCAAACTCTACACCAAAGAAATGCTTGCGGGCAAGCAGGTAATCGCCGTAGTGAACTTTCCACCAAAGCAAATTGCCAATTTTATTTCTGAATGTTTGGTATTAGGCGTAGTGGGTGCAGAAAAAGAAATTATTTTGCTACAACCCGAACGCCCCGCAACCAACGGTCTAAGAATCGCTTAAATCCGAAGAAACTCACTAAACACCCAACGAACATGAAATTTAACCCATTTACTGCTGCCCATCTTCCTGCTTTTGAGAAAGATGGCTATGTAATTATCAAAAATTTTTTGAGCAAAGAAGAAGCCCAACTGATGTATCAGACCGCAATAGATGATGATGCCGTAAGCAAAAACTCCTTTGACCTCAACGATACTCAAGGCTTTCGGACTCGGTTGGCACTTTGGTACACGCCGGGAGATGACGTTTACAGTATGTATAGCCGTTCCGAAAAAGCTGTAGAGGCGGCAGAGCTAATTTTGGGAGGCACTGTAGGGCATTATCACTCCAAACTCATGCAAAAAGAGCCACACAAGGGCGGTGCGTGGGAATGGCATCAGGACTATGGATATTGGTACAACAATGGTTTTTTGTTCCCACAAATGGTCAGTATTATGGTCGCACTTACGGAAGCAACCAAAGAAAATGGCTGTATGCAGGTCATCAGAGGCTCGCATAAAATGGACAGGATAAACCATAATATGACAGGTGAGCAGGCGGGTGCAGACATGGAAAAAGTAGAGGAGGCTTTGAAAAAAATGGAACTTGTCTATGTAACATTGGAAGCAGGAGATGCCTTGTTTTTTCATGCCAATCTGCTGCACCGCTCCAATGCCAACCTAAGCGATAAAGCAAGATGGTCGCTTATTTCCGTCTATAATTTGGTGAGCAACGTGCCTTACAAGCCCGAACCAGCCTCCTGCCATACGCCAATACAAAAAGTATCAAATGATGCCATCATCCGTGCAGGAAAAGTAGGCTTCGGCGATAGTACAGATTTTCTTTCCAAAGAAGTAGATTTGAAATTCAAAGAAGAAACCTTGCTCAATAACAGTGTCATTGATGCTTAGGTTTGCCCCAAAGTTTGGACAAATTTAGAGTAAAACTAAGGTGTAGCTATTTAGCTAAGTTTTTGTACTGGGCGACACTCCGCTTTTTTTAGGTACTTCTCTCCTATTTTCAAATGGCTCGAAAAAAGCGGATTTAAGAGGACATAAACAAATCCTTGCATCTCTTATGATTTTTTTAATGATTGTTCTATAATTTCTATCTCGCTTTGGCTGAGGTCATAAAGCTGATAGACTAACTTGTCTATCTTGTCTTCTTCCTCCTGAGTATCCTCCTCTTTTGCCTTCTTTGTCAAAATGGTATCTACTAATTTTATCAATGCTTTTTGGCTTTTTTCATCTGCTTGTGGAATAATAAATTTTTCCACAGACGTTTTTTTCAATACATAAGCCCCTCCTGCCGTATATTCGCCTACTTTGATAAAGTAATAGTTAAATAGTTTGCTATTGAATAATGCCAAGATAAATTTTAGAGGTATTTTTTTAGATATGAGAAAATACGATGCACTTGTAAGAAAATAGCCAAGTTTGTTATCCAATGCAAAAGACCAATTACCTGAAATTAACCCCCAAATAATTTTAGTCTTATTGAAATCAGGAACAAAGGCACAACTTCTAAGATTAGTCCAATGCTTACCTTTATCTATTCTATTTTCTACCCTACCATTTGTTTTAGCATTAATTTCATCAATATATTGATATATCAGGGGAAAATTTTTGGATAAATTTATCGAATCTTCTACGTTTTTTATTCCGTTGTGCGAGTGAATAAGTCGTAAGCCACGATAGTTTATTTTGTAACGATTAATATCTTCTCCTTTGAGTAGTTTTTTTAAAATATGGTCAGCATGTGGGTTTTGTTTAATAAAAGAGTTGTATGTATTGTTATCAATAATGAATGCATCATCAAAACCTGTTGTAATTCCTCTATGTATCACAATATCAGATATTTCGCTAAGGGTTTGCCCTTTTGATTTTATTTTATCAATCAAAGCATTTGACTCTGCGTTATTAAAAAGCCAAGCATTTGCCAGCAATACTTCTTGATTTAATTGGGTGGATTGCCGCCTGCTTGCGACCGATAAGTTTGGTAGGTCATCTACTTTTTCTTTGAAAAACTGTAAGTAGCTAAAATTTTCCCTTTTTGCTCCTTTGTCTATAATCAGAATAGCACTTGACACTAAGGCTTCCGAAAAAACTCTTACTTGTTCTAAGTTAATGATTGAGTGTAAGTTATATTTGGCAAGGAAATCCCGCAACTTTTTACCATATTCGGTATTGAAGAACTTATTAGAATTAATGACTGCTATAATTCCTTTCGGCAGGGAGATAGCGGCGAATTTCTCAAAGAAATAAGAACTGATGTCTGACGTGCCTGAATAAACCTCGTAGTTTTCTTTCAAGTAGCTACTTATGTGGGCAAGTTCTCTGTGCTGTATGTAAGGCGGGTTCGAAATTACCACATCAAAGCCCTCAAAATCGCCATTATTATTCAATACTTCAGGAAACTCAAAACGCCACTCAAAGGCATTTTGATAGATTGTATTATTTTGGGTTTCTTCCAAAGCCTGCGTAAGGTGTTCTTTTTCTTCTTCTAACTTCTTAATTTTATCTCTTTCTAAGCCGTTTCCTTCTCCATTGCCTTGTTTTTTGTCTATTCCTTTATTAAATAGGTCATCACTCGCCCTTAATATCAGTTCGGCATTTACCTTTTGCAGCCTAAGTATGCGCGGGTCGCTGTACTTGGCTATTTCTGTACGGAAGCTACTTTTTATTCCTGCGATGATTTTTTCTAAATCCTTTTTGCTATCTCTTTGTTTTTCATTTTTATAGCTATTTACGAAACCTCTATACTGCTCGATGTCATATTTAGCATTTTTAAGCACCCTACTCAAATCAGTAGTCAAATCGTATCTACTCACCAAACTATTTCCACATTTGATATTAATGTCAATGTTGGGCAGGGTTTCCAATGCTGTAAAGTCGCTTTCCTCTGTGTAGTAGGTATTTTTTAGCAACTCAATCCATAGGCGCAAACGGCATATTTTGACTGAGTTAGGGTTAATGTCCACGCCAAATAAGCAATTTTCAATGAGGTGCTGCTTTTCATGGAAAAGTGTTTTTTGTATGCGCTGGCTTTCTTTGTGTTTGAAATTGTAGGTAAAAATGCTTCCGTCTTCGTCTGTGATGAGTAGTTCATCATTGACCACTTCAATATTTGTGTTTTTTAAGCGTTTCCCCTGCTCATCTTCTAATAAATCCAATTCGCTTTTTATGGCTATCATTTCGTTAAGGGCTGACACCAAAAAATGCCCCGAACCTACGGCAGGGTCGCAAATTTTCAGGCTATTAATGAGTTGATTTGCCTCTTTTCTATCTGTTATTTTGTTGTAAAGTTCCGCAAAGTTTTCGCACTTCCAGCCCTTTGTTTCGTTGAATTTTTGTACTACTGCCAAGCGAATGGACTCTTTGCACATATACATCGTGATAAAGGCAGGCGTAAAAATAGAACCATCTTTGTAGCCATTGATTTTTTCAAAAACTTTTCCCAATACAGACGCATTGATGATGGGTTTGCTGTCCTCTCTGATATCTGTTTTGCCCTCAGCTCCAAAGTCATAAGCCTCTAAAAACTTTAAGAAATAGGTCAAAGTGGGCAATTTATCCACTTTTTTCTTGTCCTCTTTCAAAATACTTGTGCCAAATATTTCCAATGCTTCTCCGTTGTCAAGAGAACTAATTTTAATGGTTTGGTCTTCTAATTCACTAATTTCAAAAAGTGAGCTATTGAGGTAAGGCACTTTGCTGTACTTAGTGGTGATATTTCCTGTCCTTTCATGGAGATTTACAGCTAAAACCCGATGGAATAGTTTAAAGAGTTCATCAAAATCGCTAATCATTTCACTATTCAGAAAGCGGTAGGCTTTGTTGCTTTTGTGGTAGCTGACCAACTGCCCTTCTAAGAGTTTGAGAAACAAAACCCTATTTATCCAAGTAATGCAAAGTTCTAAAGCAATACTGAAGAATTGATATTGTTTATTTTCTCCGTAGATGCTGAGGTGGCTGACCTTGTGCAAGCCTTCGGTAGTGAGTGCTTGTATTGCCTGTTCCAAGAAAGAGCCTGCGTTGCGTTTGTCTTTTTTCCTTCTAATGATGTTTTTGCCCCCTTCTTTTTCTTCTTCTAAGCCTATAATATGCAAAAGTTCCCTGTAAAACTCTGCATTGAGGGCATTGCTGTCATTCGCCTCAGCGACTTTGAGTAGGTAAGTAGGAGAAAGAATTTTAAACAAGGCAATGAGTTCATTGTCGTCTTCTGTATTGTTATCTCTTAAGATTTTTTCATAATCTCTAATGTCAAAGTAAGTGCATGGAACTTCCTCTGTCAAACTATCTATGAAGGGCTTGGCTATTTCATTGTAAAATAAATCAGTATTTTTGCTTACTTTTTTCCCATCTCTCCATTCTTCATACTGTTTTACCAGTGCTTTGTTTTTGTAAAATAGCTTTTCAAAGTAAATGACATCTATGATGTAATACTCATGGATATTAGTAGCTACCAAGTATTTTAAGTCAATATTGTTTGCTTCTATCCTCTCTCGCAGGTAGTATAACACCAATTCTTGCAGAGCCTTGGCGTTGGGCTTTTCAGCAGTAAACCAATCTGCTTTATTACTTGGCTTTTTTGCCTCAATAATGACACCTACTGAGGTTTTGTTGTCTTTGCCATTGTGAATTACAAGGTCTTGTCTTCCTTTGGTATTGATGAAGTAGTCATCTTTATAGATAAATTTTTTTAGGAAATCACTAAATAGGTTTTTATGGAACTCCTCAGATTCTTTTGCGTCAATGTAGTTTAGCAGGGTAATAAGTTCTGCTTTGAATACATCAATTTCACTTCTCAAAGGGGCTTGTTTTAAGAGTGCCTTGAGTGCTTGTTTTGGTGTTTGGATAGAAAATTTCATCATTATCGAATAGCCTTACTATTTTTGGTTAGCAGTGCTACAAATATATCGTTTTTTGGAGATTAGTAATAACGTATATATTTTTTATTTTTTGCATACTTACTTTTAGTGAGGTACTGCTGTTACAAATACCTCACTAACAACGGCAAAAATTATTGTGGAAAAATTACTCTTTTTCACTCACCTTCTTAAACCTATACAAATACGGAGCTTTGTTTGCTGCCCCCGTAAACTTCTTTTCCGTACGTTCCAGAATGTCCATACTGAGCATTTTTCGTTGGAAATTGTCCCTGCGTAGGGGCTTGTCCAAGATGGTTTCGTAGAGGCATTGTAGTTCTTTCATGGTAAAAGTTTCGGGAAGGAGATTAAAGCCTATCAGCTTCGTATCGAGCATAAAGCGTAGAGTTTCTAAAGCTTTTTTGATGATTTCAGCGTGGTCAAATGCCAAAGTAGGCAAATGACGAATGTCGTACCATTCGCAAGACTCATCAAACCCTCCAATTTTGGTAACTACTTTGGAGAAATCCACCAAGGCATAGTAGCCAATAGAGATAAATCGCTGGAAAATCCAATGACTTTCGTCTATTTCCAGCTTATTTACGGTGCTTATTTTCTTCATTGTGTCCCTTGTCGTACGGTTTGCCTTGCCAAAAACTTGAAATTGTTCGAGGTAAATGTCTTTCAAGCCTGTTCTTTCCTCCAAAATTCGCAAGGCAGCAGTGTCTATATCTTCGTCTTTCAGCACGTAGCCACCTGCAAGCGTCCACTCTTCCAAAAATTTGAGCTTGGGCAACAAAACTTTCAACTGCTCGGCATGAAAGCCAAAGATGACACAGTCGATAGAGAGGTGAGGAATATAGTTAGCTTCGTCTTTTTGCAATTGAGTAAATAGGTTATTTAAAGTCATCTGTTCTTCTCTAAGTCGGATTCCTGAATTTTTCACAAAAATAACGTAAAATTTGATAAAGTAAAATAAAGGAATTATTATTGTGTCAAAATGAAACAATAATAATTATTTATCAAATTTACAAACCATTTTATGATATGAAAATGAGCAAATTGATAGTTTATAAGCCCATTTGTGCTGTCCTACTTGTTTGGGGAGTGCTGATGGCTGGCAGTACGCTACTTTTTGGGCAAGCTCCAAAACCTGCTGTAAACAAAGTTCTTGTTTTTAGCAAGACAAGTTCTTTCCGCCATCAGTCCATTGAGGCGGGGAAGCCTGCTTTTCAGAAGTTAGGGAAGGAAAAAGGTTTTGCCGTTGATTTGACGGAAGATGCAGCACAATTCACGACCGAAAACTTGAAAAAGTACAAGGCAGTCGTTTTCTTAAATACGACAGGTGATGTGCTAAATCCTGAACAACAAGACCACTTCGAACGCTATATCCAAGCGGGCGGTGGCTATTTGGGGATTCATGCGGCTTCCGATACGGAATATGATTGGGCTTGGTACGGTCAGTTAGTTGGGGCGTATTTCTTAGACCACCCCATGCCAAACAATGTGCAAAAGGGGAAATTTATGGTGGCAATAAGAAACCATTGGGGGACTAAAAATATGCCTGATGTTTTTGAAAGGGAAGACGAGTTTTATAGCTTCAAGCAGATGAGTTCTAAAACCAATGTATTGGTTAAAATTGATGAAAAATCGTATATCGGGGGCAAAAACGGGGACAATCACCCGATGAGTTGGTATCAAGAATTTGACGGAGGAAGGTCTTTTTATACGGGCATGGGGCATACAGACCAAAGTTTTTCAGAGCCACTTTTCTTGGAACATATTTGGGCGGGTTTACAGTACGTCATGGGTGGTGCAACTCCTAAGCCGTTGGATTACAGCAAATCTCGTCCCGAAGAAAATCGTTTTACAAAGGTAGTTTTGGAGGAAAAGCTAAACGAACCTATGGAGCTTTCCGTTTTGAATGATGGAAGAATTTTATTTGTAGAAAGAAAAGGTGCTGTACGGCTTTACAATCTCAAAACCAAACAGTTAAAAACCATTGCAAACTTAGCTGTCAGCACCAAATATAAGGACAAAGAAGGAAAAATTAGTGAAGCAGAAGACGGAATACTCGGTTTGAGCAAAGACCCTAATTTCGCTCAAAATCATTGGGTTTACATTTATTACTCTCCTGCGGGCGAGGAAGCCAAAAACGTATTGGCTCGTTTCGAGTTGCGTGGTGATGAATTAGTAATGAGTTCTCAAAAAATATTGTTGGAAATTCCTGTGCAAAGGGAACAATGCTGTCATACGGGCGGGTCTATCGCTTGGGACAAAGCAGGGAATTTGTACCTTTCCACAGGCGACAATACCAATCCGCATGGCTCAAATGGGTACAGCCCAAGTGATGAACGCCCCGAACGCAGTGCTTGGGACGCTCAAAAATCTTCTGCAAATACCAATGACCTACGTGGAAAAATCATTCGTATCAAACCGCAAGCCGATGGCACTTATACCGTTCCCGAAGGAAATCTTTTTGCCAAAGGAACACCGCTTACTCGCCCCGAAATTTACACTATGGGACACCGCAACCCTTTCCGAATTTCTGTAGATAGCAAAACAGGTTTTGTGTATTGGGGCGAAGTAGGACCTGATGCTGCCAAACCCGATGAAAATAGAGGGGCGGCAGGACATGATGAAGTTGGGCAGGCAAAAAAGGCGGGAAACTTTGGCTGGCCTCATTTTGTAGGGGACAACAAAGCCTATAATAAGTTCGATTTTGTTGCCAATACTTCTGGTGAAAAATGGGACGCAAACAAACCTACCAATACTTCACCTTATAACACAGGTTTAAAAGAATTGCCACCCGCTCAAAAAGCCTTTATTTGGTATCCTTACGGTGCTTCTGAGGAATTTCCCTTAGTAGGAAGTGGTGGGCGCAATGCGATGGCTGGTCCCGTTTTTTACAGTGATAATTTTAAAAATGCGCCTCGTGCTTTCCCTAAATATTATGACGGAAAACTGCTCATTTATGAGTGGATGCGTGGTTGGATAATGGCGGTAACGCTTGACAAAGACGGAAATTATGTTTCTATGGAACGCTTTATGCCAAGTTACAAATTTAGCAACCCTATGGACATGGAATTTGATGAAAATGGGGACTTATATATGCTTGAATACGGTTCAGGTTGGTTCACAGGCAATGATGACGCTCGCCTCGTTCGCATAGAGTACAACGGAGGAAACCGCAAGCCGATAGTGATGGCTTCGGCAGACAAAATGGGCGGAGCTATTCCTTTCAAAGTAAATATTTCTTCGGCTGGCACAAGTGATGCTGATGGAGATGCCCTCAAATATGCTTGGACTATTACTTCTAAAAATGGTTTTACAAAAACGTTGGCAACGCCCAATGCAAGCCTTGAACTCACCAAAGCGGGTGTTTACAAAGCTACACTGACCGTTACAGATGCCAAAGGCGCGGCGAATAGCCAATCTATGGAACTTATTGCTGGAAATGAGCCACCTGTTCTTTCTTTTGAAATGCCAAAAGGCAATAAGTCTTTCTTTTTTCCCAATCAAGCCCTCAATTACGAAGTAAAAGTAACAGACAAGGAAGATGGAAGTTTGGCAGATGGCAAAATTAAACCAGAGCAAGTAGCTGTAAACATTGATTACTTAGCGGAAGGTTTTGATAAAATCGCCATTGCACAAGGACACCGCTCGGCTGACGAAAATGCAGTTTTTGCTTCAGGTAAAAAACTCATAGAAGGAAGCGACTGCAAAGCCTGCCACAGCATAGACAAAAAATCTATCGGACCTAACTACAAAGAGGTCGCCATGAGATACAAAGGAGATGCAAGTGCCTTAGAAAAATTGGCTAAAAAAATCATCTCTGGCGGAAGCGGCGTATGGGGAGAAGTTCCGATGGCAGGACACCCCCAAATAGCGGCGGCAGATGCGGCAGATATGGTCAAATATATCCTTAGCCTTTCCACAGAGCAAGCCAAAGCAAGTTCACTGCCTACTTCGGGAACTTATACTACCCAAATCCCTGCTGGCGATAAAGGAGTGGGCGTATATATTTTGCGTGCTTCTTACCAAGATAGCGGCAATGGCGAAATTCCTTCGCTTGTTTCCGAACAAACTTATGTGCTAAAAAATGCCACTGTCAATCCTCATTCTTTTGATGTTTTTGAAAGTGTAAACAAACTTTCTTTTGGAGGAAATAATTTAGCTATTCCAAGCAAATCAGGGGCTTATATGGTTTTAAAACAAGTTGATTTGACCAATATCAAGCAACTAAGCCTTATAGTAGCCGCCCCCAAGCCTCAAGTAAATGCACAGGGCGGTATCATAGAAGTTCATTTAGGCTCACCTACAGGCAAGCTATTAGGCAAATCTGCTATGATAGAGCCTTCTGAAACAATGGGTTTCGGCGGTGCGCCAACACTTATCAATTTGGAATCGACTACAGAAACCAATGATGTATATTTGGTTTTCCAAAATCCAAAAGCCGAAGGTTCGCTGATGATTGTAATGGGTGTAACTTTCAAAACCGAAGGAACAGCTGCTACAACTGCCACTAATGCTGTTGCCCCCACCAACGACTTATCGCACTACGCAGGGAAGTACAAAATGACAGGTCTGCCATTTGAGCATATCGTTGTAAGTGTGAAAGAGGGCAAATTGATGCTGGAAGCAGGCGGGCAGGGAGGCGAAGTAAAGCCTACTAACACGCCCGATAAGTTTGATGCTGACGGAAAAGCCACCCTTTTATTCATCAGAGATGACAGCAAAAAAGTCATCAAGTTAAAAATGGAAGCGATGGGCTTCAACTTTGAAGGACAAAAAGAGTAAAGTTTAAAGTAATGAAAAACGTATTTGCGCAAGATGGTCTGTACCGTTTCTTGTGCAAATACGTTAAAATGTGCGGAAATGCAAGTAAAATGACAGATGATAGCTGACCTATTTTTTTCCACCAAAATTCCTTAGATTATAGGTGAATATCAGCATATAATACTGGCGAAGCACCTGCGTCTTTACGTCTTCTATGTAAGATTCTGTTACATTTCTAACGATACTATTATTTTGGTTGAGCAAGTCAAAAACGCTGATTTTGATTTCGCCTTGTTGTTTCCAAAATTTCTTACCAATACTCATGTTCCAAAGCAAGAAGTTTTGGTTAAAGCCACCCGTCAAACCTGTGAACCACGTATGCCCAATGTCGTTTTGAAAAAGAAAATCTTTGAATATAAAATTGGTTCGGAGGTTGGTCGTCTGTGAGTAATAGTTATTGTTCAGTTGCGCTTGGATAGAATTCTCCACTATGTTGTAATTGCCTGTATAAGAGAGGTTAAAATCTATATTTTCGCTAATATTGCTTGCAATGTTTAGACCTTGGCTTAGTGTATAATTATCAGAAACATTGGCTTGGCTATTTATCATACTTTTTGCTCTTGTATATGATGCCCTTGTATTGAAGTTCAGCGTAAGTTTTAATGCTTTGATTGGTAGCCCATATACAGTAAAATAATTGATGTTCCATAAACCACTTAAGTTGATAGGTTGCGAAAATTGCGAGCCTCTTTTTAATACTATGTTGTTGTTAATCAGCGTATCTCGCGAGGCTATTAAGGTGGCAGTTCCTATTCCGTTTTGCGTTTGGCTCACATTTAGGAAGGTAAAAAAAGTAGTGGCACGCGTGGTGTTATTTGCCGAATAACGCACAGAAATATTATGGTTATAGCTTTGTTGCAAATCGGGATTACCCGACGAGATAAAAATTGGGTTCGTATTGTTCACCACATTTTGTAACTGACTGATAGAAGGTGCATTGACCGAAGTTCGGTAAATTAATCGGAGGTTTTTGGTAGTAGAAAAATTGTAGCGCAGGTTCAAATTGGGCAATAAATTATTGAAATTGCGTTCCGTTATATTATTGATAGGAAAAAGCTGTTTACCAATCAGTTGCGCATTTTGGTAAGAAGCACCTACAGTAAGTTGCATTTTCTTATTTTGGTTGAGTCTGTAGCTTATGCCTCCCCTGTGCGTAAGATAATCGTTGTCAAAAGTATTAGAAAGCAAGGTGTCTAAGATGCCAAACTCCTGATTTAACTGGTTGAATTTATTAGTCTTACGGTCAGAATAATTATTGGAATAGGAAATATTATACTCCATCTGTAGCATACTTCGCCTACTGATTGGCTCTGTATAAGAAAGGTTACCCGATAGCGAGTAACTGTCCGTAAGCTGGTCAGTGCGTTGGTTTTGGTTGGTGCTGCTCGTTCCATTATTTTGAAAAAACTGACTTTGGGCAAGCAAAAAAGCTTCACTATTTCTTTTACTTAGGTTCGTGTTAAGGCTGGCAGAGTAGGTTCTCCCTCGTTTTTTAAAAGCATGGCGAAAAAGCACTTCATTCCCAAAAGTATAAGCAAACGAGTTTGTTCTATTCGTATTTTGCGTGTTGTTGAGTGGCGCGCGCTCTGCTTGTGCATTTGCCCCTATCAAATCTGTAAAAGCCTCATTGGTTTGAAAACTCAGGCGCGGCGTAATGAGCAAAGAATTGGCAGAATCTATTTTGTACTCTACGCGCAAGTTGAGCCTATGGTTTTGATTATTTGATTCTGAAATGCTGGTTTGGTCGTAAAACTGGTTGGTATTGCTGTTCAAAAACAAAGTGCGCGCAAGCGTTTGGTTATTTTGGTTCTTGCTCTGGTTGAAAAAATAACTTCCTGTAGCTGTTATCTTTTTGCCCCAATTGTCGCTGTAATTCAAGCCAATAGAGTTTGTGGTCGTAATCCCACTTTGCTGCCCTACCAAAAAATTATTGGAATTATTTTGTCCACCGCCTTGCTGTCCTCCTCCTTGCCCACCGCCACCTTGTCGTCCCCCTCCGCCTTGTCCTCCACGATTATTATTACTCTGCCCACTTACCCCTATCAAGTCTTGAGCAGAAAAATTTTGTTGGTTGATGTTATTACTTAGCCCTATCAAAGAAATGCGGCGCGTGCCTTTGAAATAATTGAGATTTGTCCCCGCCTGATAGCGGTCATCTGTGCCATAACCTGTATAAATTTTTCCGAATTGCCCGTTTCGCTTATCCGCTTTGGTAACAATATTTATCGTTTTTGTAGTGTTTCCATCATCAAAACCGCTAAATTGAGATTGCTCGCTAAGGCGGTCAAAAACTTGGATTTTGTCTATTACTTCTGAGGGCAAATTCTTAAGAGCAATCGTGGCATCATCACCAAAAAATTCTTTTCCATCTACCAGCACTCGTCGCACATTTTCGCCTTGCACTTGCACTGTGCCATTTTCTACGGTAAATCCGGGCATTTTCTTTACCAAATCTTCCGCAGAGGCATCTCTATTCATTTTGTATGACTTTGTACTTAGCTCTACTGTATCGCCTTTTTGCTGGGCAAGAGCCGCCTGCCCTATTACCTCTACCTGCTTGAGCATAGCAGTTTGTGGAGAAATATACAAAACGCCCAAATCAGTAACTGACTGACGAAAAAAAAGCGTTGTATCAATACTTTTATATCCTAAAAAGGTAATCTTTAGGCGATAAGGTTGTCTTTGTATCGGGCTGATGCTAAACTTCCCTTCCAAGTCTGTAGTCGCAAAATATTTTTTGGACGAGTCCCTTATACCCGTGAGGATTACGTTGGCACTTATCAGAGGTGATTTGTCCAAACTGTCTAATAAAGTGGCTTTTAGTCCTAAATTTTGGGCATGAAGGACGTTGGCAGAGAGGGAAAAGCATAAGAAGAAAGCAAGGAAAAAACAGTAGTGATTTTTCATTTTGGTATGATTTGAGGAGAAAAAATAAAAAAATAATGTTTTGCTTAGCCACCCAGAAACCCGTTTCAATACGTAAAAATAACGTATCTTGCCGTACTGTACCAAAAAAGTTTCACTTAACTCATGGTAGCTTAGA
>REAZ01000020.1 GCA_004294445.1 Cytophagales bacterium | reverse complement strand
AAAAACTTTGTCTTTTTCTAAATCAGAAGAAATGCACTATTTATATTTGAAATTATTCATATTCAATTACAACCTATCACTCGTTACTTGACACTATCGATTTTCTTTTATTTCTCAAAAAAATAAGAATGTTAGTATTTCCTAATTGCAATATAGTAGCTTATAGCCTCATGCCTAATCATTTCCATTTTTTGTTGGATATTACGGAGCAATCAACAGCCATGATACAATTAGGCGGTATTAAAATCGATAAAATAACAAACGGCTTCCGATTAGCTTTAAGTGAATATGCCCAAGATTTTAATAAAAAATATAAACGTTCGGGTTCTCTTTTTAGACAGAAAACCAAAAGTAAGTGCCTAACAGATAATAATAGTCATAATTATCCTTTTATTTGTTTTCATTATATTCATCAGAACCCGCTAAAAGCAAATTTAGTACAAAGAATGGAAGATTGGGAATATTCATCTTTTCGCGACTATGTAAAAGTCAGGAATGGGACACTTTGCAAGCAGTTTTTTGCTTATGACCTTATTGGAGTTTCAAAAGAGAATTTTTATGAAGAGTCCTATAAAGTAATAGATGAAGAACTGTTAAATTATATTTTTGAGCAAGCGTGATATTATACGGGTCAGACCTTCGGTGCAGACCTTTTTGGAGAAATAGCAAAAAAACCAATCATAAATTTAGTAAATTTTAAACGACAAACCAAAGACAATTATGGCACAGTACAAAACAGCTTCCGAGATGGACAAACTCAAAAGATTTGAGAAAATCCCTACGGAAATTTACAAAGATAGCGGCGAGGCTTGCAGGTCAGTGGCACAAGAAATCGCTTCGCTTATTCGGATTAAGCAAACAAAGGGTGAAATAGCAGTGCTTGGCTTGGCTACAGGCTCTACGCCAACTCGCCTCTACGGTGAGTTGGTGCGTATGCACAAAGAAGAAGGGCTAAGTTTTAAAAACGTGCTTACCTTCAATTTGGACGAGTATTTCCCGATGAACCCCGATGCTTTGCAAAGCTATGTTCGCTTTATGAACGAGTATCTTTTTGACCACATCGACATCGAAAAACAAAATATTCATATTCCAAATGGCACTATTGATGCCAAAGATGTGAATGCTTTTTGCTTTGAATATGAGCGAAAAATGGCGGAAAATGGCGGGATAGACATACAAGTTTTGGGCATCGGGCGCACAGGGCATATTGGCTTTAACGAACCAGGCTCCAGCAAGGATTCAATGACTCGTATGATTACGCTTGACCACCTCACACGCATAGATGCGGCAAGTGATTTCTTTGGAGAGGAAAATGTACCAAGAACTGCTATTACCATGGGGGTAGGCACGATTTTGAAATCTCGCCGCATCATTTTGATGGCTTGGGGCGAGGGGAAAGCAAAAATGATTAAGACGACTGTAGAGGGACAAATGACAGACAGTATTCCTGCCTCTTTCTTGCAATCTCACCCTAACGCTACAGTTGTGCTTGACGAGGCTGCTTCTGCCGAACTTACCAGAACCAAAACACCTTGGTTAGTAGGCACTTGCGATTGGACAAGCAGACTCACCCGCAGAGCAGTAGTCTGGCTATGCCAAAAAGTGAGCAAGCCAATCTTAAAATTAACAGACAAGGACTACGCCGAGCATGGCATGAGCGATTTGGTTACCCAGCACGGACCCGCTTATAACATTAATATTCGGGTTTTCAATGAGTTGCAGCACACTATTACGGGCTGGCCTGGTGGAAAACCCAATGCAGATGATACCTCACGCCCAGAAAGAGCAAAGCCTTTTCCTAAGCGTGCTATCATTTTTAGCCCACACCCTGATGATGACGTAATTTCTATGGGTGGTACATTTATCCGCTTGGTCGACCAAGGGCATGATGTTCATGTGGCGTATCAAACTTCTGGAAATATCGCCGTTTTTGATGATGATGCACTCCGTTTTGCCGATTTTGTGAGGGAGTTTTGTGCCTCGATGGGCATTGCCAAAGAAGAAACAGCCATGATGTATCAGAAAGTAGTTGCTTCCATCCTTAACAAAGCTCCTGGGCAGGTAGATTCGCCCGAAGTGCAGCTCATCAAAGGGCTGATGCGCAGAGGAGAAGCAAAAGCGGGCTGTAGGGCAAGTGGCGTTCCTGATTCAAAGGCACATTTCTTAGATATGCCTTTTTACGAAACGGGGCGTGTGAAGAAAAAACCACTTGGCGAGGAAGATATCCAAATTATCATCAATCTTTTGCAGGAAATAAAGCCGCATCAAATTTATGCAGCAGGCGACCTATCTGACCCACATGGCACACACCGAGTTTGCTTAAGTGCTATATTTCAGGCTCTTGATAGGCTCAAAGCCGAAGGAACGAAGTGGCTCAAAGACTGCAAAGTATGGCTTTACAGAGGAGCATGGCAGGAGTGGGACATCGACCAAATAGAAATGGCTGTACCAATTAGCCCGCAAGAATTGCTACGCAAGCGTAGAGCTATTTTTAAGCATCAATCGCAGAAAGACAGACCGCTTTTTCCAGGCTCCGACATCAGAGAGTTTTGGCAGAGGGCAGAAGACCGCAACAAAGCAACTGCCGTAGTATATGACAAACTCGGATTGGCGGAATACGAAGCTATCGAAGCCTTTGTAGAGTATAAGTTCTAAAATGAAATCTCAAACCTATAAGGTCGTTAGGCTTTATAGGTTTTTTTATGTGTCTTAAAAATAGCTATAAATATGGGAAATAGATGGTTTGAAATCAGAAATGAGCAAGATTTAGATACACCTTCTTTGCTTATTTTCAAGGAAAGAGTACAGCATAATATCGAAAATATGTTACGCATTACAACGGCAGACCGCCTGATGCCTCATGTGAAAACTTATAAAATGATAGAAATAGTGCAAATGCAGCTTGCTATGGGCATTACAAAGTTTAAGGCTGCTACTATTGCGGAGGCTGAAATGGTGGCAATGGCGGGAGGCAAGTTCGTGCTGATAGCGCATCAGTTGGTGCGCGGCAAGGCAGAAAGATTGGCTCTATTGCAAGCAAAATATCCAACAGTTCATTTTGCATCTTTGGTGGACTGTGTAGAAATGGCTGCACATCTTAATCTCATTTTTGCCAAGCATAAGCTCATAGCCCATGTGTTTATAGACGTAAATAATGCAATGAACAGAAGTGGGCATGAGGTAAATGATTCATTGATAGATTTTTACACTCTATTAGCAAACAGAGATAGATTCCCCTCTCTTGTCTGCAATGGCTTGCATGCTTATGATGGTAATTTCCGACAAACGGACTTTTTGGAGAGGAAGAAAGCAATAGACGAGGCTTTTTTGCCTGTGCAAAAAGTAATAGAAAAAATAGCTCAATTAGGCTTTCCCAAACCAATGATTATTTGCGGAGGAACGCCCGCATTTACTACGCACGCCCTACGCAACGAAGTATATTGTAGCCCTGGCACCTGCCTTGTTTCAGATTGGGGGTATGGCGAATCGCTACCTGAGCAAAATTTTGAGTGGGCAGGTATTTTATTGACAAGTGTTATTTCCAAACCCAAAAAAGGCTACATTACCTTAGACCTTGGACATAAAGCTGTGGCGGCTGAAAATCCGATAGAGAAACGAGTCAAATTTCTTAATTTGGAAAACTACCGCTTTGTTTCCCAAAGTGAAGAGCATTTGGTATTGGAAGTTGCAGACTGGGAAGATATAAAAATAGGACAGTTACTTTACGGTGTTCCGTATCATATCTGCCCTACTATTAATTTGTATCAAGAAGTTTATATAGTAGAAAATCAAGAAGTTATAGGCACTTGGCAAGTGATAGCAAGAAACAGAAGAATTTATTGATAAATCACTTTTTTCACAAAAGTTTCTCCATCAAATGTCAGCCTGAGCATATACACGCCTTTTTCACGCCCCTGTAGGGAGTATTTATAAATTTCATTTTTTATCATGTCTTTCGTGAGAACGTCCAACCTTTGCCCTAAGGCATTGTAGAGTTCTATATATACGGGTGTAAATTTTAGTGTACTGACCTCCATTTTTATTTCTCCATCTGTCGGGTTAGGGTACAGAAAAACCTTAATATTCGGCGGGATGATGGTTTTCTCCTTTACTGTTAGAATTTTGGTCATAGATGCAACGCAGCCTGTAGCATTCCCTATATTCAAGGTAACTCCATAATTACCAGCATTTTTATAGACTCGGAAAGGGTTATTGCGGTAGCTTGCTGTGCCATCTCCCATGAACCATTCCCAAACAATCGCATTTTTTGATTTTGGTTGGAAATAGAGTGTATCGCCAGCAAAGGCACTTTCGCCAACAAATTTTATATCAAAATCGGCTGTTATTTCATCTACCTTTATTTCTACTTTAGTAGCTTCGCTTTCATGCAAAGAATCTATGCAAGTTACGTAATAGGTTTTGCTCTCTGCCACTTTCCCTAAGTTCCATGCTTCGCCACTAAATAAAATTAAGGCAGACGGATAGGTTTCATAAAATCTGAATTTCTTACCACCCGTGGGGCGCAGCATAACGGGTGCATCTTTACAAATAGTAACCCCCGAAATCTGTGGAGGCTTTGCTCTATTAAATACCTTTACTTTCATGCTCGTGGAAGCCTCACAACCGTAAATATCTATGATAGAAAGCCTTACCTCGTATTCTCCTTGTTTTTTATATTGATAATTAGGATTTTTTTCCTTAGAAATAGGCGAGCCATCTCCAAAATTCCATGACCAAGAAACTGCATTTTTGCTCAAATCTTGAAATTGGGAAATACTATTACTGCGGTAAAGTAAGATTTCCGTAGCCGTTGTAAAGGCTGCTTTAGGCTCATTTACTTCTATACTCACTGTTTGGTAATTACTCTCTATGATAGAATCTGCATTGGTAACATAGAGGATACTGCTTGCCGTAGGCGTAAAGCTATAGGACTGCCCGCTATGGACGGGAGTGCTTAATGGCAAGGAAGTATAGAACTTAAATTTTGTTCCATTAGTAGGATTCAATGTTACTGATGCCCCCTTGCAAACTGTCTGATTGCTCACTATAGGATTTGGGCTTTTATTGCCTACCCTAAAAAACTTTGAAATAGTATCTGTGCAGCCCGCTAAGTCGGTTACTTTCAAAAACACCTTATAAATTCCTTGCTTATTAAAGCGGCGTGATGGATTTCTACTAAAATCTGCAGGCGAGCCATCTCCGAAGTTCCATTCCCATTTGGTAATAAATAAACTTGTGGTAGAGAGGTCTTTAAAAGTAATTTGATTGTTGGTAATGGTATCTGCTTTCGGAGAATAATCAAAATTTGCTGTTAAGTCCCGCCTGCCAATCGTCAAGACAATAGGCTTACTTTCAAAGGTAGAATCTATGTTTGTGATATAGATTTTCTTTATATTTGTATCTGTGATAATATATGTTTTCCCACTCCATACGGGCGTTGCCAAAGGATAGGAAGTATAAAATCTGAACTTTTGTCCGTTGGACGGTGCAACTATTACAGGCTCAGTCCTACATACCAATATCTCGTACTGTGAAAGCATTGGCAATGGGCTTCTTGCCATGCGAACTATCTTTACCGTCTTGCTGAATGATGCCTCACAACCTACACTGTCGGTAATTGTGAGCGTTATTTTATAGCTGCCTATTTGGTTAAATTCGTGTTTGGGGTTTTGGATAGTATCTTTTTTAGTACCATCTCCAAAATTCCATGACCATTTTACAGCTTTTGTGCTTTTATCGGAAAAATAGATAGCCGAAGAATCTACGATATTTAGCGAGTCTATGGACGAAAATTTGGCTTTTGCCTGATGCACTTTGAATTGATATTTCACCAAGTTACTTTCTACCAAAGAATCTATATTACTGATATAGAACACTTTTGCTGTGTCTGCCAAACTTACTTCAAATTCTTTTCCTTCGCTTTTAGGTGCCTTCAAGTTACTTTCTTCATAAAACCTAAAATTTGTTCCATTGCTCGGTCTTACGAACATTTTTTCATTACGACAAAGTAAAGTAGGCACAATAGGGGCTTTCCCTTTGGGAGCGTTAGGGTTTGCCATGATTTGAGCTTGCTGCGATGCTTTTCGAAGGTCTTCCAAGTTACTCCCTCCCAAAATGGCGAAGGTAATTTTTTTACTTTGCCCTTGCCCAAGTTTCCTTATTTTGGTGCTTACTACATGCGCAACATCACTCCCATAGACCGCACTATAGCCCGCTTCCTTGTTTTTCAAGTCATTATTGAGCGTTATATATTTCTCATTATCCGAAAAACCATCTATGAAATTAAGATTTCCGTCATTTCTTATTTTGTCTATAGCGTAATATTGTAACTCTTCGCCCAAAACTTTGATGCCCAAATATGTTTTTGCACCTTCTTGGAATACATAGCCAAACTTTTCTTTCTCATCCCAATTAGCAAAGTCGGCATAACCGCCCGCGATATTCCAATCTGCAAAAAGCCCTACTGACAAGCTATCTATGAGTTGGCTGCCTTTATTCACTATGTCATAATCGACCAGCAGATATTTCTGATGCGGCTGATTGATTCTCCCTTTGATGGTTTGAGTAATTTCCAAGCCTATTTTGTTGGCATCTTTGAAGGTAGCCGAAGCAGCAAGTGACTGCAAATCCTTGCTCACAAATTTGATGTGGTTTACTGCCTTGAAATCATCTGCCCTTGTTGAATTATTAACAATTATACTATTTGCCACTTTGGATGGAGAGGAGCTAATCATTAGCCCCGCATCTTTGAGTACCTGCTTGCCCTGATAGACAATACCTATGCCGTTGTTAGCACTTTGACCGACCAAACCCATTCTACCATCTGCAGCAGAGGTAAGACTAAAATCATTAAAATACATATCTAAGTAGTCTGTAGATGTTTCTACATTAAAATACTGATAATCAGTATAAGAACTATCTTCGAAACCTACTCTAAATTTGATGATTGTGTTGGGCGGCGTTTGTGGATTAATATAAACCAGAAAAGGCTCTTTTGCATTATTGAGCGAGTCCATTGTGGATAAAGCCCCAATTTTAACTGTATTTTTTATGATACGCACATACGAAGAAGTAGAACTTAGCGTGGCTTTGAGGGCAGAAGAACTTGGTTTTAAATAGTTTATGAAATCACAGACCAAAGCAACAGTGTCATCAGGGAAAGCATAATTCCCAAATTTATCTGTGAACTTAGCATTTTTCACTCTGACCGATTGTGCTATATTTCTATCCTGAACAGCTCTCAATACGTTAATCCTTCCTCTGCCGATTCTTTCAGCAAAAGCAGCATTGCCCGCTACCTGATAGACATCATCAGCCGTAGCTCGAAGCTGCTCAGCTATCTGCAAAGGTGTAAAATCGGGAAATCTTGCCTTTACCAATCCCGCAGCCCCAGCTACAAAGGGAACGGCAAAAGAAGAGCCGTAGTGCATCACATATTCGTCAGGGTATGGATAAATATTTGTTGTCCAAATATCTTTGCCAGGAGCAAGCAAGTCTATAAAATTACTATTTGAGCCGATATTTCTATCATTGGCATCGGAGGCAGCTACTGAAAGTACGTTCTCGTAAGAGGCGGGAAATAAGTTAAATTCTCCCGCATCATTTCCTGCCGCCGCTATTATCAGAACGCCTTTGTGGTTAGCATAGTTTATTACTTCTTGCTCTAACTTTGAGAAGTTTGTGCTTACCCCCCCCAAAGAAAGATTGATAATTTTACAACCATTGTCCACTGCATAGCGAATTGCCTTTACAACGTTCAGGCTAAGAATATTTCGCCTTTCGTCTTGGACTTTGATAGGCATAAAACGGCAATTAAACCCTACGCCCGCTACCCCAATACCATTATTTACTTTGGCGGCGGCAATGCCTGCAACTGCTGTGCCATGCCAACCTGTAATCATATAATTTCCTTCGGCAAAATCATAACCGAGCGAATCATCTACGAAGCCATTGCCATCGTCATCATAGTTACGAATTCCGTATCTTTCTTTATGATTAAATTTCATTTGCCCCCTGAACTCAAGATGATTCGTATAGGCATAAGCGTCTATGATACCAATGACGATATTGGAATCTCCTTTGCTAATTTCCCACGCCTGCGGAACTTTGGCTTTGTCATGCCCCCAAAGAAGCCCTTTGGTATAAAAAACATCATTAGGCACAAAAGGAGGAGTGAGCGATTCGTAATAGCTAATCGGCTCTATATGCTCTATCAAATTGGTTTCATAAAGTCGTTTGGAAATGCTTTCCAAAGACTCTTTTTCATCAAACACAATTTCATAATAGTTGGAAAGTGCATCAGATTGGTTTATTTTCTGTGCAAATAGGGGTTTTATTTCTTCAAAACCGATGCTTTCTTTGAGATTACTAAGGGCATTTTCTTTTTCAAAAACAAAAGGTTTTAGTTTGACTATAAGTCTATTAGGTAGATATTTTGCTATTTGTTTTGCTGTTTGGGCAAACAAAGATGGAGCAAAGCACAACAAGAAAAGTATGTAAATATTTTTCCTCATAAATAGGTTTGCGAGATTACAATTTTACAAAAATACTATTTTAACATCAACAAATATGTACAAGAAGTGTTATATTTCTGTGAATAAAATTGTAACGTAACATGAGTACGCTAAGTTTTAATCATCAGCAAGCTCGGAGCGATATAAAAACATAAGTCTTCATACTTAGCGGTTATTTACTTTGCAAGAAAGTAGCGTAATGTCATCTGCGTATGCGTTGTTCCCTCTAAAGGTATTAAGGTAGCTTAATAGCCTCAAATGTAGCTCTTTTTGGTCTAAATCCAAATTCTCTTTGATAAAATCGCCGAGCATCTGCACGCCAAACTCTTCATTATCCTCATTATATGTTTCTGTAAATCCGTCAGTAAAGCAAAATAACAAGAAATTATCTGCCCTAAGAGAAGGAAGGGCAAGAAGGGGCAAAGGTTCGAAGCCACCTATAATTGTTGTTCCTTCTTCTAAAAAAAGTGTTTCTCCATTGTCTATGAACAAAAAAGGAGGGTTATGCCCTGCGTTTACATAGTGAATCATACGGGAGCTAAAATCGTATTCCATAAAGAAAGCAGTAATAAAATTTTCTCCTCTTGCATTTTGCATAATTAGGTAATTCAACTCCTCCACTACTCCTTTCAGAGGTGTTTTTTTTCTCACTAATGTACGCAAAGCTGCTTGAAAGTTCGACATCAAGATAGCAGCAGGTACGCCTTTCCCCGATACATCTGCTATGCAAAGCATAAACCTATTTTCGTCTATTTCTATGAAATCGTAATAATCTCCGCCTACTGTGTGATGCGGCTTGTAGCTTGCTGCTACTTTGAGGCGGTCATTATAAGGGAGTTTTTTTGGAAAAAGCAACACCTGCACGTCTTTGGCTATATCCATCTGCCGCCTAATAATCTCTTGCCTGCTTTGCTTTCGAGCTAATTTCTTGTTTTCTATCGCTACAATGATGATATTGCTCAATGCCTCTATAAAATCTATACCTTCTATCGGCTGCCCTTTTGCTTTCCCTATGAGTACGTAAGCCAGAATTGTGTCTTTGTGTTTTACAGGAATAACCTTGTCAAACTGCCTAAAAAAACCCGTTTCCTCGTTCCCGTTAATATCTGCTATCTCATCAATTTTTCTGATACTTTCAGGCAGTTCTGCCTTGGTTCCATCTCCATCTATGGCAAAACTTGCTTTGCACTCCCATAGTCCTATTTCTTCATCTACTACAAACAAAGCCAATCTACCTATGTGTTTGCGAGAACGCAAAGTAAATCTATATATCCGATATAGGTGTTCCTCTGGCTCGTTGTCATTAATGGCTTGAATAGTCTCAAATAATGTATTCAACTCCATTTCTTTGACTTGCAAACGATATTCAAGCGTGTCTTGAGTCATTTCAATAATAATAAAAAGAATTAATTAGACGTATTTTTGGGATCATAAGCGTCCCGTAAACCATTGCCAAACAAGTTAAATGAAAGCACCAAGCATATAATGCAAAGGCTTGGCATCAGCACTAAAAAAGAATTGTTAGTTTCGCTCCAGCCTTCTTTGAGCATATTGCCCCATGAAGGTACGGGCAACTGTACTCCTATACCCAAAAAACTTAACCCAGCTTCCATGAGAATAGCCGAAGCAAAATTAGCAAAAACAACGACAATAATAGAGCCTAAAAGATTTGGCAGAATGTGTCTGTAGATGATAATAAAATTGCTAATCCCAAATGCTTTTGCCGATTCTACATAGAGTTTTTGCTTGATACTCATCACCTCGCCCCTCACGAGTCGGGCAATGTCCACCCATATTGTAAGCCCAATGGCTACAAAAACTACCCAAATGCCTTTGCTGCCTAACACTAAACTAATAGCTATCACAAGCATAATGCTTGGGATAGACCAAATTACGGTCATTAGCCACATCACTACGGTATCGATAAAACCCTGATAATAACCTGCTATAGCCCCCAAACTAACGCCTACAATGAGCGAGATGAGTACGGAAACAAACCCTATGGAAAGAGAAATACGAGTACCTAAAATAATACGACTTAGCACATCTCTGCCGCGCTGGTCAGTGCCTAAATAAAAAGTTTTTACTTCTACATTTTCAGTATGAAACTCTTTTTCCAAGTCAGCAACGGTAATAAATTGCACCTGCTTGCCGAAGTCCATATATACTATAGTGTCTGCTCGGTAGTAGTATTTGTCATTGATATGGCTATAGAAAGAAGTATCTTTGAACGTGTATGGATTTATATTTTTCTGTACTCTTTCCACCCCGCTATATAGGATAGTGTCCTCTTTGAAATATTGATGGGTTTTTAGGGCTTCCTTGAACGTATAGGCTGCACTTTCTTCGCCCGCATTCACATAGAGTGGCTTTACAAAGTCTAAAAGCAAGTATTTTTTTCGCCTGTCTTTGGTATGTGTGTCGAACATACTCCCGTTTTGGAAATTTCCTTGTAGGGAATTTTCCTTTGTAACTACCGAGGGCTTTTTAGGAGATTTTTGGGTGTCCTCATGAGGAGTCAAATCCTTACGTAATAAGCTAAAATAAAGGGAATCGTTTATAATTTCAAACTCTTTGACAGGGTAAATTTTCTGAAAATTACTCTCTTGCCCCTGATACATTTTCCTAAATATATTCACTTTCTTTACATCTTCGTTTTTCCCTTCTTTCAGGAGTGTGATGTCTGAGGAGAATATGTCCATTTTTTTCATAAAGACAGACCCGCCCTCCTCAGCATTGGGCGTATCGTCAGGCATAATTAGATAGCCTAAAGCTGCAACTAATTGGGCAAATACAATAACATAGAAGCCCAACATTGCAGGTTTATTTCTAAATAAACGCCTGCGAGTCATGTTAGACGGAGGCGTTTTGTGTAAAAATTGGTCAGACATCTAATTTTGATAATTTACTTGACTTACGTCCTTTCCATTTGTAGCTACCGAAGTTAGCTAAGATTCCTATCAATACTACATAGAAAGAATAAACGAACTGCAAAGGTAGTATATAAAACAAATATTTCCCTTTATTGAGAAAATTGTGAATCGTAGCCAAAAATACAAATTCTATGCACAATTTTAGCGAAAAATGAAACAAAATTATAAAGCGATTCGCAAAAGGCTCTGATAACAAATAAAAAGCATACAAATTTAACAAATGGTACAAAAAAATGGCTATCGCAATCAAATAAATATGCACAGATTTATGGTTACGCCACTTGCTCGCCCAGCGTTTGCGCTGCTGATAGAAATCATAGATAGAGGGTATGGCAGAAGTGCGTACTACAGCATCTTGGCTCTTTAGGAAAAGCACCTGTTTGGGGTATAGCTTGCGTATTTTTTGCATCAAAAATTCATCATCTCCAGTGAGAATATTGATATTTCCGTCAAACCCATTTACTTCTAAAAATATCTTTTTTGTGTAAGCCAGATTCGCCCCATTGCACATGGTAGGATAGCCCCAAAATAAGGTAGCTGCTCCGCTCCCTATCAGGCTTGCAAATTCTACTACCTGCATCTTTCCAAAAATATCTTTTGGATAGTCTAATGCTACGGGTGCTATAATCAGATGAGGCTTAGAGTTTTGATAGAACCCGTAGATAGTAGATAGCCATTTGGAGCCTACCCTACAGTCTCCGTCCGTAGTAACTATCAATTCTCCCTTTGCCATCTGAATGGCTTGAGTAATGGCTGTTTTTTTATTTGAAGTATTTTCCCCTCCTTTTGCTTGGGCAAATAACAAAGGAAATAAAGGAGAATTGATACAGAAGTCGCGGACTCTCGATTGGGTATCGTCTGTAGAATAATCGTCAATTACAATTACTTCAAAAAAAGAAATGTGTAAATCCTGTTCCAAAAGGTCTTTTAATAGGTTTTGTATGTTTGCTGCTTCGTTTCTGATGGGGATAATGACAGAAATACATACTTTGTCTGCTCTATCTGGGGCTAAATCTTGCTTAAATTCAAAAGCAGGTGTCCCTTGCCACCCCCGCCAAAGTAGCCAAACCCCTAAAGTATAGACAATAGTAACACACAGAATAATCCAACTTATCATAGTATAGCATTTCTCTTAATTCTATCCGACAAAAATTTGATAAAAAAGAAAGGCTAAATTTAGGGCTTATCACAGCAAAGAAACAGCCTCCCAAATGAGAAAATTACTTTTCCAGTAACTTCATCGCCCTATCGGGATAATCAGTAATAACGCCATCTACTCCTTGGGCTTTCAATTTTAGCATAGTTTCATAATCATTGACAGTCCAAGGAATGAGTTTGATATTTTCTTTCTTGCAATAGCTCACCAAGGCATCAGTTACTAAGGCAAAATAAGGACTATAAATTGCAGGTTTAAAACCCAACTCTTGGATATTTTTCTCGAAATATGGACTGCTTTCTATGAGCAATGCCAAAGAAAGTTTGGTGTCTAACTTTTTGATTTCCTGCAAAGTACGTATATCAAAAGACTGCACAGTGCTTCTCTCCAAAATCCCTTTTGCCTGCAATGTTTTGTAGAGTAAGTTTACGAAAACTGCGGGCGCGGGGTGGGCTACATCATCTGTTTTTGGGTCTGATTTGGTTTCTATGTTGTACCTGATTGGCGGAAGTTTCTTTTCTTTGAGGTAGCTTTCTACCGCATCTATCATGTCCGTTAATAGAGGCTTGCTGACCTTCATTTTTTGCTGTTCGGGGTACTTCGGATGCACCTTGCCCCCACAGTCGCATTGGCTAATTTCGGTATATGTCATTTGATAGAGGTTGTATTTCTTTTCATCATCAAAATTTTCACCTGCCGTTCCCGTACAAATTACGGGGGAAAGATACGGCTCATGCGATACAACCAACTGCCCATCTTTGCTCACTACCACATCTAATTCTAAGGTACTTACGCCAATATCTATGGCTTTGAGAAAAGCAGGAATAGTGTTTTCGGGCATCAAGCCTCTACAGCCTCTATGCCCTTGAATATCAAAAAACTCTTTGGTTGTTTGCATGGTTTTATGTGTATTCTGACACGATACAAGCAGTATCAATAAGATAAGTTTTTTCATCATTATTCCATCAGCCATTTTTCTGCTTCGTTTACCTCTTCGAAGAAACGCGGTTTACTATATTTATCGGCAATGCCTCCCTCGTCCATCATTTGCTCCAAACTCACATGGACAAATATATCCGTACTTACCACAAAAGCCATTCTTTGCAAACTTATGGTTCTTGGAGCTATTTTTTGAGCTACCCATTCTTGCATAGCTGGGACGATTGTATAAGTAGAAAACTTGCTATCTACCAATAATTTAGCGGGTTTGTACTGCTCGGTAACCTCTGCATAGCGTGTCATTGCTGTTTTAAAATCTTCATCAGTCATTTCTTTTTTGACACCTTCTTTGTAAATGTAAGACACCAAAGATTTTTTTTCATCGATGCCTATGTAAATAAAAGCGTCTTCAAATAATTTTTTCATGGTGAATTAGTTTTTTTTAAGTGTATTTTTAATAAAAAATTTTAAACTTTAATTTGACTTTCTTGCCTTAGCTTTTTTGCCACGCTACGCCATGCCAACTGCTCGCTTGAAATCTCAAATAAATACTCTTCCTTACCTACAATTTCACATAGTACTTCTTGCTTTGTCTGCTCTAATACATCTTCTGGAATGGCGTATAATGATAAAGCCTCTTTTAGAGCATCGAAAAAGACTTGTATAAAAATTTCTAAATCAACTATTTCGTTCTTGACAATTTTGGGATAGGGGAGGTAAAACATAAAGCTAAGATACTTCCCTTTATCGGTTTTTGAGATACGTACTACTTTATTTTCCGTACTTATACCGTCAGTATTGAGTAAAATTTCTAAGACGGTAGCCTTGATTTTTGGCAGTGGAAATGGTGTTAAGATATTTGTATCTATCAAATCCATTATCTTTTTCTTGACTTTAGGATTGAGGTCAAACCTAAAACCCACACTCGTAAAATAGCCCATGATACCTACCTTCATAACCATTTATTTTTAGGTTTAAAACTTTTCTGATTTCCTTCTGGAACTTCACCTGTTGTTTCATAAAAACTTTCCAAGTAAGTCTTTTCTATCTCTTTGGCTAGTTCGGTTGTAACTTGGAAAAGCTCATCTAATATATTTTTGTCTATGTTTTCAATGCCAAACTCTTCAGCTAATTTTCTTAACTGTTGATGAAGTCGTGTAGGATTACCCGAACTTTCTGTAATCCTATCTAAATCGGCTTTGCCTATTTTATAAGTTTTCCCGTAAACAACAATCTCATAAATAACAAAGTTTCCTATTGCCTGATTACTATTTTTATGAATAGACATTTGTAAAAATTCTTTGTTTTAACCCTGTCTAATTACCGTAGTAGCACTTGCCTGTGCCGTAGGAAACACAATCACATCTGCAATATTGACGTGAGCGGGGCGGCTCACCGCAAAATAAATCACTTCAGCTACGTCTGCGGCGGTGAGTGGCGTGATTCCTTTGTAAACATTTTTTGCTTTTTCCTCATCTCCTTTGAAACGCACTAAGGAAAATTCAGTTTCTACCAGCCCAGGGTTTATGGCAGTTACTTTGATACCATACTGCACCAAATCGAGCCTCATGCCCGTATTCAATGCATCTACGGCATACTTCGAGGCACAGTAGGCGTTCCCGTTTGCATAGACTTCTTTGCCCGCTATAGACCCCAAATTGATGATATGCCCTGTTTTTCTTTCTACCATTTGCGGAATAACCGCCTTCGAAACGTACATTAGCCCTTTTACATTAATATCAATCATTGCCTCCCAATCTGCCAAATCTGCCTTGTCTGTCGGGGCAAGCCCATGTGCGTTGCCTGCATTATTGACCAAAATATCGATATTTTTCCATGCTTCGGGTAGCCTTTCTATCTGCTTGAAAACTTCATCTCTATCTCTTACATCAAAAGTCAAAGTAAGGGTTTTTACACTTTTGCCAAGTTGCCGCGCCATTTCGTCCAAGCGTTCTTGTCGTCTGCCACACAAAATGATGTGAATATTGTGTTGGGCAAAAATTTCGGCAGTTGCTTTGCCAATGCCCGAAGTTGCCCCTGTGATGAGTGCTATTTTTTGCATGAAATCTTTGTTTTTTCCTGTTTTGAAAACAATGTTACCACTTTATGTGCTATAAAACAAATCAAAACTATCTTAACACCAAAATATTTTACCAAAAGTGAA
This sequence comes from Cytophagales bacterium, assembly GCA_004294445.1. Taxonomy (GTDB): domain Bacteria; phylum Bacteroidota; class Bacteroidia; order Cytophagales; family Thermoflexibacteraceae; genus Thermoflexibacter. The sequence goes on along the minus strand of REAZ01000020.1, from coordinate 158,507 downwards.
TTAGAAAGCTTTTAATAATTCTACAAACTGATAAATCTCTTCAAAAGTATTGTAGAGAGGAACAGGGGCAATCCTGATGACCTCTGGTTCGCGCCAGCCCGTACTTACACCACTCTCCATGAGGAAGTTATACAGGTTTTTGCCACCGTTTTGCACTACCAAAGAAATTTGGCAACCGCAGGGCGGCACTCCGTTGGGCGGCACTCCGTTTTGGTTTTCGTATTTTGGCGTGATGACTTCCACTTTTATTTTTGCCTGACTTTGGTTGAAGTGGTCTATTAAAAAATAAAAATAAGCATTCATTTTCAAGTGCTTGTCCCAAAGTCTATCCATTCCTGCATCTTCAAAGATTTTTAACGCTTCCTTGTGAACCGCCATTGGCAAAACTTGTGCATTGCTAATTTGCCAGCCTTCTGCCCCTATGATATGTTTGAAGCCTTTTTTCATCAAAAAGCGTTCTTTTTCGTCATGTCCCCACCAGCCCGCGAGGCGAGGAATTTCGCTATTGTAGGCGTATCTTTCATGGATAAAAACACCCGAAGTGCCACCCGCCCCAGAGTTCAGATATTTGTACGTACACCATGTTGCAAAATCTACATTCCATTCATGCAATTTGAGGGGAATATTCCCTGCGGCGTGTGCCAAATCAAAACCTGCCACTGCTCCTACCTCGTGTGCTGCTTTGGTAATAGCCTGCATATCAAATGCTTGCCCTGTATAGTAGTTTACCCCACCGAATAGTACCAAAGCCAATTCTCCTCCTATTTCATTGATTTTTTTAGTAATATCATCTGTACGCAAATAAGTTTCGCCTTCTCTTGGGAAAATTTCTACAATAGCATCTTCGGGCAAAAGTTGGTGCATTTTCACCTGACTTTCTACGGCGTATTGGTCGGAAGGGAACGCCCCGCCCTCCATCAGAATTTTGAAACGCTTGGGTGTAGGGCGATAGAAAGAAACCATAAGCAGGTGCAAATTGACTGTCAGTGTATTCATCACCACTACTTCTATTGGCTTTGCCCCTACTAACTTTGCCGTAGGTTCTGTAAGTAATTTATGATAGGAAAACCAAGGATTTTTGCCCTCAAAATGTGCCTCACCGCCCAAATTTGCCCAGTCTTCCAACTCTTGTAAGATGGCTTCTTTGGCGGTAATAGGTTGCAAACCAAGTGAGTTGCCTGTGAAATAAATGACTTCCTTCCCTGTTTTGGTTTTAGGAATATGAAAAAGTTTGCGAAAGTTTTTTAACGGGTCTTGTGCGTCTAATGCCTGAGCAAAAGTAAGCGTATTCTCAAAGTGCATGATATTAAATGGTTAAGGTTACCTGATTGCATCATTTTTCACAAAAATAGCGAATAGTTATTTCATTTTCTAAAAAAATAAATACCTTAGAAGCCGAATCACTGACGGACTAACCATTAAACTATGAAGAACGAACAAATTACCATCAAGGATATAGCCAAAGCACTCAATATATCTACTTCTACAGTATCGCGAGCATTGCGAAATCACCCCGACATTAGTGATGAAACCAAGAAAGCTGTGGCAGAATTGGCAAAGAAAATGAAATATCACCCCAATTCCATAGCCTCAAGCCTTCGCAATAAGCGCACTGAAACGATTGGTATTATCGTACCAGAGATTATCCATACTTTTTTTTCTTCTGCCATCGCAGGCGTAGAGGAAATAGCCTACAAAGAGGGCTACAAGGTAATTATTTGTCAGTCAAACGAGTCTTACGAAAAAGAAATTGTCAATGTAGAAACACTTATTTCGGCAAGAGTAGATGGTATTTTGGCTTCTATATCCAACCAAACTGCCACCTACGACCACTTCGAATTGGCATTGCAGCGAAAAGTCCCTTTGGTGTTCTTTGATAGAGTTTGTGAAACTTTGGATACGTCTCAAGTAGTTGTAGATGATTTTGAAGGAGCTTTTACAGCTATCCAATACCTAATCGATACAGGCTGTAGGCGTATCGCTCATATTGCAGGTCCTCAGAATTTAGCCATTTGCAAGAAACGCAAAGAGGGCTACCTAAGTGCCTTGGAGCATAATGGCTTGCCTATTGATGAGCGTTTGATTATCACTTGTAATTTAGACCAGCAAGATGCCGTAAAAGCAACTGAAAAATTGCTACATCTTTCCGAAAAGCCCGATGCTATTTTTGCTGTAACAGACCCTGTTGCTATTGGGGCACATATCACAATTCGCAAGCATGGCTTCAAGATTCCCGACCAAATTTCGCTGATAGGATTCACAAACGATGCCGTTTCCGAAATTATAGAGCCTTCTATCAGCACAATGGCGCAGCCTTCTTTCGAGATGGGAAAAATGGCTGCCACTCAACTGATTTATCAAATACGAAATAAATCTGCCCCTCTTCAGCATTTGGTACTAAAAACAAATCTAATTGTACGAAATTCCACAAAAAAGATAAAATAGGAAAAGTATATAAATCCTACATTGCTAAAAAAAGATTAGTTTTGTGGGAGAATAACCCTGCCTTTAGCAAATCCATCACTGAGGCAAAATATTAAATACCTATTAAATATTTTTATAAATGAAAAAAATTATACTCTTTTTTATGTCCTTCCTTACTATAAGTTATTTAGCTTATAGTCAGGAACTTAGTTATTATTTGCCCGATAGCGTAACCTATAATACGGCTATTCCTACGCCCGAATCAGTTTTGGGACATAAAGTAGGCGAATGGCACGCTACGCACGATAAATTGGTGAACTATATGCAGGTTCTTGCGAAGTCGTCTGACCGAATCAAATACGAACCAATGGGCAAAACTTATGAGGCAAGGCAGCAATTAGTCCTTATCATTACTTCGCCAAAAAATCAGGCAAACTTAGAGCAAATTCGTCAGCAACACTTAGACTTATCGAACCCCGCTAAGTCTGCAAGCATGAATGTAGATAACTTGCCTTTGGTCGTTTGGATGGGCTATACTATTCATGGCAACGAACCGAGCGGCGTAAATGCTGCTATTTTGGCAGCCTATTATTTGGCGGCGGCACAGGGCAAGCAGATAGACGACTTGTTGGAAAACACTGTTATCGTTCTTGACCCCTGCCTCAATCCTGACGGCATGAATCGCTTTGCTACTTGGGCTAATATGCACAAAAGCAAAAACTTAGTAACTGACCCGCAAAGCAGAGAGTTTAGTGAGGTATGGCCTGGCGGTAGGTACAATCACTATTGGTTTGATATGAACCGCGATTGGCTGCCCGCACAGCACATAGAAAGCCAGAATCGTCTTAAGAAATTTCATGAGTGGCGACCTAATATCCTAACTGACCACCACGAAATGGGGACAAATTCCACTTTCTTTTTTCAGCCCGGTGTCCCCTCACGTACCAACCCGCTTACGCCCGCTAAAAATCAGGAATTGACGACAAAAATTGGAAATTATCACGCTAATTTTTTAGACCGCATTGGTTCTCTGTATTTTACAAAGGAAAATTTTGATGATTTCTATTATGGCAAAGGCTCTACTTATCCCGATATTCATGGAGCTATTGGTATTTTGTTTGAGCAAGGAAGCTCACGAGGACACGCACAGGAAAGCATCAATGGCGTAGTAACTTTTCCTTTTACCATTCGCAATCAGTTTACTACTTCGCTTTCTTCTTTGGAAGCGGGCAAAAATTTGCGAAAAGAATTACTTAATTATCAAAAAGAGTTTTACCAATCGGCTATCCAAATGGCAAATACTTCGCCTATCAAAGGCTATGTATTTGGGGATAAAAATGACAAAGCAAAGACCTATCATTTCCTCGAAATGGTAGAACGCCACCAAATAGAAATTTATGAGCTAAAAGGCAAGCTAACCATTGATAATCAGGAATTTGAAAGTGGTTCGGCTTACGTAATTCCTGCCAATCAGCCACAGCACAGATTGATTACCACTATTTTCCAAAAAGAAACTAAGTTCAAAGACAGTCTTTTTTATGATGTTTCTGCGTGGACAATGCCGCTTGCTTTTGGCTTGCCTTACGGTGAGATGAAAACTTTGAATAGTACAATGTTGGGGAACAAAGTAAATAAGGCTATGTTACCCACAGGCGAAGTGGTTGGTGGGAAAAGTGAGTACGCCTACGCCTTCGAATGGGACGAATATTATGCACCAAAAGTATTGCTTGCCGCCCAAAGTGCTGGGCTTATTACCAAAGTATCTACCGAGCCTTTTGAAATATCAACGGCAAACGGAGCAACCAAATTTGACTACGGGACTATCTTAATACCTGCAAGAAATCAGGCAAAAAGCACAGAGGAAATTTACCAACTGCTTAAAAAACAGGCAGAAACGAATGGCTTGAAAGTATATGCAGTAAAAACAGGGCTGGTGCTAAACGGCACAGATTTGGGCAGCAGTAACTTTGCAGTATTAGAGAAACCAAGAGTAGCAACCGTTGTTGGCAATGGCGTAAATCCGATGGATGCAGGTGAAATTTGGCACTTAACCGACCAGCGTTTTGATATGCCTTTGAGCCAGCTCGATGTCAATAGCTTTAATGCCGCTAACTTAGAAAGATACAATACATTGGTTTTGGTAAGCGGTAATTATAGTGCCATTAACAAAGATAAAATAAAGACGTGGGTACAAAATGGAGGGACTTTGGTATTGCTCGAAACGGCTATTCAGTGGGCAACCGCCAACGGGCTAATGGGTGTAACTTATAAGAAAGCAAAAACAAAAGCAGACAGCACAGCAGCTATGCCCTACGCAAGCATGGACAATATCGTGGGAGCGCAGGAAATCGGCGGTAGTATTTTTCAGGCAAAAGTAGATTTGACTCACCCACTTATGTACGGCTACAATTCGCCCTATATGAGTTTTTTTAAGGCAAATAATATCTTTATGCAAAAAAATACGAATCCGTACAGCAGCCCCGCCCAATACACGAACAGCCCTTTGCAAAGCGGTTATATTTCCAAAGATAATGTAGATATGATACGCAATGCGGCGGTGGTAAATGTGAATACCGTAGGCAGAGGAAAAATAGTTTCGATAGATAACAATCCTAATTTTAGGGCTTTTTGGTATAGTGGAACGAAGCTATTGCTGAACTCCATGTTTTTTGGCAAGGTCATAGACGCAGGTTCGGCACGCTAAAGACTAATAACTCTGACAAAGTTGAAACCTGAAAGGGAACGTTTGTCAGAGTTACTATTTTTGTCTAAATCTGGAATCCTATCACGAGTATATCATCAATTTGCGAGTTTGAACCTAACCATTTTGTCATGGTATCCTCCAAAATTACTCTCTGTTCGGGTAAAGATGCCTTATGATTTTCTAATAGCACTTTGTAAAGTTGCCGCTTGCTAAACTTCTTGTTTTCCTCCCCACCAAATTGGTCTTCGTAGCCGTCTGAGAATATATAGCAGGTAGTAGTTTGGTAGGTATCAATGGTATGTTTTGTAAAATTCTTTTTCTGAAAATTTTCCTTTTCTCTTTTTGCTTGGTAACCCCCTATGTGTAGCTTGTCGCCTACAATCTCATTCAGTTCTCCGCCTTGTATATAAATAAGCGGATTTTTTGCCCCTGCAAACTCTAATTTTCTATTGGTCTTGTCTATCACGCAGATAGCGATGTCCATGCCGTCTTTGTTTTCGGTTTCTTCCTGATTGAGCGAATCGCGTATGCCTTTATCCAACTCTTTCAAAATCAGTTCGGGCGAGGTGATTTCCTGCAATTTTACTATCTGATTGAGCAAACCATCTCCTACCATACTCATAAAAGCACCTGGCACCCCATGCCCTGTGCAATCTATGGCTGCTATAATGACTTTTTTTGCTCCATATTCATCTTCCTGCTCTGCAATCCAGTAAAAATCACCGCTTACTATTTCTTTCGGCTTAAAAAGCAAAAAAGATTCGGGCAAAAAACTCTGAATATCTTGCGGTCTTGGGAGCATAGCACGCTGAATACGCTGTGCATAGTTGATACTTGCGGTGATATTTAAGTTTTTCTTTTCGATAATTACTTTTTGGCTTTCCAACACACTTTTTTGGTTTTCCAATACAGATTTTTGCGTTTCTAAAGTTCCATTTTTTACTTTAATTTCTTGGTAAGCATGAGTAAGTTCTTGGGATTGTAGGGAAATTTGGTGGTTTTGCTTTTTTATTCTCTTGCCTACAAAATAAAATACTATAGCCAATGTGAGCAAAAATATGATAAGAGCAGATGCGATGAGAATATCTCGCTGGAATCTTTCTTCTACTTCTCTTTTTTCCTCCGTAACTTCTTCTAACTTCTCTTGAGTGAGCGAGTTAAGCGAATCTCGCTCTATCAATTCCATCTTGAGTTTTTCTATTACCTCGTTGGTTTTTTGCTGAGATTCATTATATACCTTATTATTTTCGGATAGCTGCATCTCCAGAGAAATCATTTCATTGCGAATAGCAGTTCTATCCGCACTTGAGCCTTTTATTTTGACTTTTTCTGTAATTCTGCTCAAATCTTCACGCACTTTTTCGCCACTTTCCGAAATCATTACGCGTTGGTTTTCTATATCGGAAAATAATTGTTTGACCGCCTTCTCATAGTCCCAATCTTGCGTTTGGTTTTTCTGCTTGCTGTTTTTTTCCTTGTTTTTTGTATCATTAGTTACAGTTTGCGTTATTTTTTCTTCCTTTTTTGGCTCGCTACTTTCCTCTTTCACTTCTTTTGGGGCTTGGGGCTTGCGTAGGATTACAAACATAAAATCGTCTTTGAACGAGATTGTTTTGCTATCTACGGGTAGCCCATCTACAAAAAAAGGCGTTTGGACATTTGCTTTGTACCCGTCGGGCAGTGCTATGGCAAATTTCCCATAATAATCAGTTTTTGAGGGCTTCCCATCATTAATCCCCTTGATAGACACATAAGCACTTTCCACTGCATCATTAAACTTGTTGAGCAATTCACCTCTTAGAAGGTTTTTTTGGGATTGCATGATGATGGAAATGGTATGCTTCTGAGCATCATATTTCCACTCTTTTACGAGCAGCCCATCTTTGGTAGCCGTAACGGTCTGCGGTTGTGTATCTTTTTTTATGTACACCTGAAAAACTCCATGCTCTGTACTCACGACACTTTTGCCATCGATTTTCACTTTTACGTTACCTACAATTTTGCCTTCGGCATTCATTGTCAGCCCTTTGATAGGCATTTCATCTTGGGCAAAGACTCGCTGGAAACAAAGTAACAACAAACAGAAACACAAATAATGATATACTAAGCGATTCATGCTAAGTTTTTATATATAAAATGTAATACTTATTTCTATGGGTGATAAAGTTTTGAGGTATAGTTACTTAAAGGGGGGAAAACTTAAAAGCATAAAGAAACTCAAGCTAAGTTAATGCTTTTTTTATTGAGATTACAATAAAATAAAGAAAAAATATTCCCCTTTATCGAATATCAAATTTTTTACCCTTTTTATGCCCGAACAGGGCATAGACTGAAAACCGATATTTTCAGCTTGCAAAAAGGCTTGTACTTTTTCCCAATCCGTTTCTAAAAGTTGAATTGTTAGCATTTTGATTTTCTTTTTTTATCAAAAATAGTTTTTTATTTGCCAAAAACAAAAATACTGAAAAGGTAGCTGCTATGAGGGTGCAGATTTCAGCAATTTGAGCTATTTTTACGTGGCGAAAGCAATCATTATTCTAAAAAAAAGTCTTTTATCTAATGAAAAATCATCAATTACAATTAGTTACAGCCGAAGAAGCCGTAAAACTTGTTGAGTCTAATCACAATATTTTTATCCATAGCGTAGCGGCACCGCCTTTGTCTTTGATTCAAGCCTTAGTAAATAGGGCTGATGAGCTAAAAAATGTGCAAATTAATCACCTACATGTAGAGGGAGATTTGCCCTATTTTGAGGAACAATATGCCCAAAATTTTCGAGTAAATAATTTGTTTGTAGGGGCAAATGCACGCAAAGCAGTCCAAGAAGGTAGGGCAGACTATACACCTGTTTTTTTGAGCGAGATTCCTTCTTTGTTCCAAAGCCGAACTATAGCCCTTGACGTTGTTTTCTTGCAGCTTTCCCTGCCCGATAAGCATGGCTATTGCTCATTTGGTACTTCCGTAGATGTATCGCTATCAGCTTCGCAATCAACAAAATATATCATAGCCGAAATAAATCCACAGATGCCGCGAACTTGGGGCGATGGCATTATTCACATCAGTCAGATAGATAAGATAGTAGAAGTAGATAGACCGTTGCCTACGCACGCAAACCCCGTACCGACAGAGATAGAACAAAAAATAGGCAACTATATAGCTGAATTAGTAGAAGATAGAGCTACTTTGCAGATGGGCATAGGCGTAATTCCTGATGCTGCTTTGGCTTCCCTCACCAATCATAAAGATTTGGGCGTACATACAGAAATGTTTTCTGATGGGCTTATTCCTTTGCTGGAGAGTGGGGTAGTTACGAACAAATATAAGAAAAAGCACAGGGGTCGGGTAGTAGCGGGCTTTGTATTAGGCACAAAAAAACTGTATGATTACATAGACGACAATCCGCTCATCAGAATGCTCGACATAGAGTATGTAAACGATGCAAGTGTAATTAAGCAAAATCCGAGAGCTACAGCTATTAATAGTGCGGTAGAGGTAGATTTGACGGGGCAGGTTTGTGCGGACTCGATAGGCTCAAAAATATATTCGGGCGTAGGTGGACAGATGGATTTTATGAGAGGGGCAGCACTTTCCGAAGGGGGAAAACCTATCATTGCTTTGCCTTCGGCTACTTCGAAGGGGGAGAGCAAAATTGTAAGTTTTCTCAAGCAAGGTGCGGGCGTAGTTACTACAAGGGCGCACGTACACTATGTGATAACTGAGTACGGAATTGCCGAACTGCACGGTCAGAATATTCGCAATCGCGCTAAAGCACTCATAAAAATAGCACACCCGCAGCACAGAGAACGCTTGGAAAAAGAGGCAAAACAAGTAGGCTGGCTGTAAAGATAAAACCCTCTGAAAGTGGCAATGCCAGCTTTTAGAGGGTTTGTAAATAATTGATAATCTGTGAGATTTATTTTTGTAAAAAACCCTGATTTACCTCTTTCATTATTTTGTTTAGCACTTCTACAGGTTGTGAGACTTGGGTAGTGAAATCGTATTCCATGAATTTTTGCTCGCCCACAAGTTTACCATCACCACTCCCATCAAAATAGAGGATACGTATTTTGTTGCGTTCTGCCCCTACAAATTCGTAATTAATGCACGTTGTTTTTTCGGGCGAAAGCCGCTTGAGATTCTTGCCATCTGCATCCGAAACATATAAAGCAGACATATCCAATTCATTGAGCAGCCCATCTTGGTTGGTATCCTCAAAAGAAATTTTGTAAAGTAAGTTTTTGGGGTTCTGGGTAATATACTGTCCTGTAGCCGAGTCATAATAATCGTTGGTATTGAAATCTAACGAGTGTATGTACGCAGGCTTGTCAAGGAGTTTATAAATATTTTTTCCTGTGGAATCTGAAAAAATAAGATTGGTAAGCGATGCCGCCGAGAAATACGCAACGTTATTTGCTGCTGAGGCAAAGTCCGAACTCACCACACTCGTCAGCATATACGAACCTGATGGCTGAGTACCTGTAGCTATGAGCGAAGGGGCATAATTTTCATACTTTTCTGTATCAAATTTTTTGGCATCTACCAAAACACTCCCCCAAGATACCACAGGCTTATAATAAGCATTTTGTATGCTATCTTGCTGATTTTCAAATAGCCATGAAGGTCTATTATAAATTATGGTGGCAACCAAACCGAATATCAAAATACCATTGATATTCCAAAGCCAAAAGCTAAATTTGTTCATATTATTATTTTTTTGATGAGAAAAAGGAATAACCAAAGGTAATCAAATTTTATACTAATGTTTGATTGGAAATCATAATTTTACATAAAAAGCCAAAGACTCACCGCCATGACTGCCATGCCCGAAACTAAGCCGTAGATAGCTAAGTGATGCTCTCCGTATCGCTTGGCGGTAGGGAGTAGCTCATCAAGAGCGATGAAGACCATGATGCCCGCTACTAATGCAAACAATATCCCAAAAGTAAGGTCATTGAAAAACGACTGAAGCAGCATATACCCAACCAATGCACCTATAGGCTCTGCCATACCCGAAAGAAATGAATAGAGAAATGCTTTTCGCTTGCTTTGGGTCGCGTAATAGATAGGCACTGCAACGGCTATCCCTTCTGGAATATTGTGAATGGCAATGGCAGAGGCTATAGAAATACCCAAAGAGGTATCGTTTACCGCACTTACGAAAGTAGCCAAGCCTTCTGGGAAATTATGGATAGCAAGTGCAACAGCAGTAAAAACACCCGTTTTCAATAGCGTACGCTGTTCTTCCATGTAGATTTCAGTACTTGCGTCCTCTACTTTGTCATTTGCAGGGCTTACCTCTATGGCATCTGCTACTGATGGAATAAATTTATCGATGATGGCAATGAGTGCCATACCACTAAAAAAAGCCAACACCGCCACCAAATAACCGTCTTTTTCCCCTAAAGCCACAGAAAGAGCGGTGCGAGATTTGGCAAATATCTCTACCAGAGATACATAAATCATCACACCCGCCGAAAAGCCAAGTGCTACTGATAAAAATTTCCTATTGGTAAGATTGGCAAAAAATGCCATCAGGCTACCGATGCCCGTAGCCAAGCCCGCTAACAAAGTAAGCCCAAAAGCAAAAATAATTGAATGATTTTCCATGGTTGTTATGATTGTTATCTCTGAATTGCAAACAATTCAAAGATAACAATAGTTTATTAAAAAGAAAATAAAAATTAGGTTTGTCTAAAATTTAATTATGACAAACTAAAATCTACTCACGTATCCAAAATGTACTTTGGCTTGACTCACCGCTAACTGCTGAAAATCAGCACTTCCCATAGCATAAGCAAAATTAAAAGTCCCTCCTTTGGTCGTAAAACTGATGCCCGCCCCTACGCCAAAAGGCTTATCGCTATAGGTCTGTGTAGGGATTTGGTAGGAAAGCACTGCAAAATCTGCAAATGAGAAAAGATAGGAACTTTCCTCAAAATACAGCCTTGCCTCTGCCGTATTGATGATGTATTGAGATGCATAAAAAGCATTTTCGTTGAATCCCCGAATCGTATTTAGTCCGCCCAATCTTTGTAACTCATTCATAAATAACTGATTATTGAAAACAATGCCACCCATACTTTTAAGTAGGAAAGTTGCATTTCTTCCTATTTTAAAAAACTTTTGAAGCTGACTATTTATCGTCCACTGCACGCTATTTAGGGCTATGCTTCGGAAAACAGTATCACTCAAAGGATTTTGCCCCAAGCGAGGAATTATTTTTTTATTGCCCGTTCCTACTTCTATCTTGAACTGCCACCCCTTCAGAGGCTTGAAAAAATCGTTCAGGCTGTTTAGTTCGTACCCAATACCATAGGTGAGCAGATTTGTATTAGCAAAGCGAACAAACCTATTTTGCTCCTGCCCGACAGCTGCCTGAGTAGCAGTAATATCTGTTACGGAGGAAGTTTGGTAGTTGGCAAAAAAGAAAACCCTCTGAATATCATCTAATTGGTAGGCAAATTTGATGCTTCTGCTGAGGTTAAAAAAACTTGTATCTTCCTTGAGGAAATTCAACTTAGCACCTACGTCAAATCTCATCTTTAGCAGTTGGGGATGCACGTACTCAAAATTGAATAGCTGCGAGGAAGCACGCAAACTTTGCCATTCCAAATGAAGTCGTTTCCCCGAATTGAATAAATTAGTGAGTTTCAGGTTTACCTGCCCCGTAATCAGCACCTTGCTTTTTTGCTCCTGATTTGGCAAAACCCCTACAATCCCGTCAAATTGGCTACTTTTCACTTTTTCCAGCGTAATGAGAAGGAAAGCCCTATCATACTCAAAAATAATTTCCAAAGGCTTTTTCAGTTTCAGATATGGCAGTGTTCGCAACATTCTCTCTATTTCTCTCACTTTTTGCTGGCTAAATGGTTCATTCTGCCTTATTTGCAAATAGTTTTTTAAAAAACTTGTTTTTATTTTGCCTTCTCCCTCTACCAAGAGAGAGTCAAAACGTATGAATGTACCCTTGCTGTAGTTAAGGCTTGCAGCTAACTGATTATTTATCAGGCTAATAGAATCTAATTTTACCTGTGCAAATGGATAGCCATTATTTTCCAAATAAGTCAAAATATTTTTTTGAATATCAATAAAATGTTGATATTCAATAATCTTATTTTTAAAAATTGTTTTCTTTAACCCTATTTTTTCTAATAGTAAATCATCAATATTGCCTGCACTTAGCTGTAGCCACTTGTATTGCCTACCTATAGCGAGTACGGCATTGCATTGGTTTTTGAGGAAATAGACAGAATCTATCGAGGCTGTGAGGTAGGCTTCTGCTTTCAATTCTTTAAGTAACTGATTCATAGAAGTATAAATAGCTAAAGAATCAGAAAACAAAGTCTGAATTTTCAGTTTTGAAAGTATCGCTTGGTCTGTAGTATGGACTTTTAAGGTGTATTTTTGGGCATACACTACAGAAAAAACAAGCATACAGACTTGCAGACTACCTATAGAAAATACAAATTTGATTTTTTCTGCCAAAACTTATACAAATGTTTTAATTTATATCAAAAATAAATCCAATGCCATACAAAGCCATCTCGCTCATTCCACTCCAAAGCGGGTAGCGGCAGCCGCAGTAAGTTTGCAAAAGGAATGACCGAATTTAGCAAAGAATATCGGGATTTTAGTGCCATCAGATTAATATCCACAGAAATAAAATACCTTCGAAATGGCGTGAGTCCCGCTTGCTCATTCTGGAAATAATGTCCAAAAAGCATATTATCAGCACTATAGCCAACTGATAGCTGTAGCCAAGAAGGGAAAAATCTAACGGGGAAAGCATACCAATAGGTTTGCCCGTTGTAGTCTTTGAGTAACTGTGCGAGCCAGCTATCTCCCAATATATGAGGGCGTTGGGTGGCAAATGTAGAAAAGTGAAAAGAAAACTTTGGCTGAAGAATGATTTTTTTGAAGATTTTTTTTTGGCAAACAAAAAGCATTGCCCCTAAAAAATTGGCTACCAAATCGTAAATGCTTGCACCATAGGCGGGAGAAAAGCCATCTAAAATTTCTATGGAAGAGAGTAGGGCAAAACCCGAAAGACTGCTTAACAAAAGTGTTTTTTTTTCTGGGAATAAAAAACTTAGCACCGCAAAAGAGCAACTACTCAGATAAAAAGCAGAAAAAATATGACCCAGTTTGTCCATTTGTTGCCACTCAGCAAGGTCATCGAATAGGTGAAAATCCGCGAAAGAATGATGCTTGTACCAAAGCAGGTTCGCCCCCCAAATAGCAATCACATAAAACAAAAAAAAGAAGCCAGCCACTTTTGTAAGTGTTGGCTTTTTATTAAATATGCTTATTTTCTTTCTCACCTATCTGCTATCTCATCTGGTACACTCTTACGTACTCTATCTCCATTCGTTGTGGGAAAATAGTATCATCTATGCCTTTTTGCCCTCCCCAAGAACCACCAATGGCAATATTGAGCAATAAGTGAAAGTTGTAAGTAAAAGGATAAGTATCTTTGGTACCACCATTTGTATTGAAAAAAGAAAAATATTTTTTATCATCTACGTACCAATCTATCACTTTTCCATCCCATTCTATTCTATAGGTGTGAAAAGCCTCTTGTGCATCATCTATATTAATTTGCGACCCTTTTTGTGTGCCAATGCTATGATTGTAGGCTTTTGTATGCACCGTACCATGAATTACGTTTGGGTCATAGCCTACGTGTTCCATAATATCTATTTCGCCGTCATCAGGCCATTTTAAGTTTTCTGTAGAGGCAAGCATCCATATCGCAGGCCAAGTGCCAACGCCCTTGGGTAACTTAGCCCTTACCTCTATAGTGCCGTAAGTCCAATCTCCTTTGCCTTTGGTAACAAGCCTTGCAGAGGTATATTTGCTACCGCTAAAGTCCTCTTTGTGTGCTTCTATGATGAGTTTTCCGTTTTCTACTCTTGCGTTCTTAGTTCGTTCTTTGGTGTAGAATTGCCTTTCCTGATTTCCCCATCCTTCGCCGCCTACATCATAGTTCCACTTCTTTGCATCGGGCAAACCTGTATAATCAAACTCATCTGACCAGACTAAAGTTTTCTCTAAGGGTCGGAACTCTGTAGGCTTATTTGATGATGTATCGGGCTGTACTTGGCTCTGCTTGCAAGAAAATATATACAATGCAGACAGAGAAAGGGCTAAAATTGTATTTTTCATCTTCATAATAAATAGTGTGAAATGTGCGTGTATATTCGACAAAGTAAAGCATTTATTGTAACTTTGAGGGCAAAACAATACTGAAACTTGCATAAGAGTCAAAATGTTTTTACTTTCCATTATTTTTTTTAATCATCACTAATGACTGTATATACTAAGTTCGTTATTTCTATTTTTCACTTATTGACAAATCGCTTGTCAGTATTTTTTTTTCTTTTCTTTACCTCCAGTACCTTTATTTTTGCCCAAGACAATCATCGCATTGAATTTTTATCAAATTATCGTGTAGATAAGCATGATAACTTACAACTTGTTCCGCTAAAGCATCAGGGCTTTCTACTCATCTCTGCGAGTAGTAAGCAAAAAGGGAAATGGATATTTAGCTTATACGATACTTGTCTAAAAAAAACGAGCGAGAAATCAATCATTATCAATCACAAACTCACCTTCCAAGCAAAACATAAAGACGGAAGTAATTTGTACTTGCTTTTTACCAAATATAAAAGTGATGAATTTCAGATTATTCGGTTTAATACTGTTTCTCATTTACTGGAGTTGCACACCATAAAAGCTCTTAAAAAGTTCTATTTTACAGGCTTTAGAGTGATGAAAGAGGCTTGTTTTGTTTCTGGCATAGTTGGGCAAACTTCACTAATTTTGCATTTTGACCTCACAAACAAGAAAACCAAAGTGTTGCCAGCCTCGCTAACCAAAAAGTTGGAAATTGACAGTATTGAAAAAGACAGCGTTGGCAACATGATACATTTTTGTATTATTAGTGAAAAACCACTTGATTATGATTTGGTAATTAAGTCTTTTTCGGTAGAAGGTATGTTGGTAGATGAGTTAAAAGTAAAGCATGAAGGAGAAAACAAACTAATTTCAGGCAAAGTAAGCGTTTTGGAAGATAGGAAAAAAATAGTAATTGGTACTTACTCTGACGGCTCTTCATCTCTTGCAGATGGCATTTATATTGCTGGTTTTCAGCTTGATAATACTCAAGAGTATATCCGTTTTTATCCTTTTACCGATTTTAAAAATTTTTTCAGCTATCTTCCAGAAGAACAGCAAAAACGGATAGATAAACTCAAAGAAAAACAAAAAGCACTCAAAGGCAAAGATGTACGACTCCAATATCGCCTGCTCGTACATAGTCCAATACAACAAAATAAATCACTCATTTTGGTAGCAGAGGCTTATTTTCCACTCTTTAAGCACACGCCAAAAATAGATTGGCAAGGCAGGCGAGAGGGAGTTACCTCCGAAATTATTTTTGAAGGCTACCAACACACTCACGCCGTAGTGATGAGTTTTGGAGCGCAAGGAAACATGAATTGGGATAATGTATTTAAAATAGAACATGTCAAAAATAAAGAATTACAAAAAATTATTCACTTATATCTGCAAACAGATAGTCTTTCTATGGTTTATGGAGCCGAAGGCTTCATTAGGTCAAAAACAATACAATCGCAGCGAATAATAGAAAATGATGATAAAGTAAAAATACCTATGACCTTTGGCACAGATAAAATTATTAAGACGTATAGTAATGAAATTGCTTATTGGTATGATAAACATTTTTTGGCTTGGGGCTATCAGTTCATCGAAAACACTACTGCTGAGGGAAAAAAAAGAGGAATTGTGAATACAAAGCAAAAAAGAAACGTATTTTACGTAGCCAAAGTGCATTATTAATTTTTATGGTATTTAGTTATATGGCAAAAAAAAGTTAAATTGCAGGAAAATGTACTTAATCGATAGTCCAAAATTGGGTAGTATATAAAAATACACCTTATTTTCGGAGGCATTGTAAAAACTGTTTCAACTAATGAAAAAAATTCATTTACTCTCATTCTATTTTAGCTTATTTTCTGTTTGTTTGTTACTATTTAGCTTTCAAATAGACCCTAAAAAAGCAGATGCAGACATCGCAAAAGCACTTAAAGCAAAAAACTATGCCAATGCAATAGCATTAGCTATCAAAACTGGCGAGGCATATACAGAGGCAGGCAAGGCTGGTCTTGCCGAAAAGTATTATACTAATGCTTTACTTTACGCCACCACATCAAAAGACAAAAAACTTTTAGCTTTTGCCAATGAATCCAAAGGAGATTTTTTGCTTCCTGAACTTTCTTTTGCCAACAAAATTCAATGCTATCAGGCAGCAGAAAAATTATACAGAGCAGTAAATGATAAAAAAGGAGTTTCTTCAGTTTTGCAAAAACTCTTAAAATATTCTTTTGAACAGAAAAACTATGGCACAGCCACAAAATATGGTAATGCTATTTTGGATAGTGCTACCTACTACGACATTAGTGAATTTAAGAAGTTAAATCTAACTAAGGCACTCATTACTATAAGCATGACGCTCCGCAATGAGGGAGAAACGCAAAAATACTTACAGTTTTTGAACACTATTAATAAAGAAGCTACACTTAGCACAGACTATAATGCTGACATAGACCTTGACGAGGAGATTTTGAAAAAACAATATAGTGAAGCTTTGAGCCAAACAACGCCAGAGATTCAAAAATTAATCAATGATATGTCTGCTCCTAAAACAAATACTCAGCAAAGCGAGCAGGAGCTTAGTACGTTACAGCAGAGAGAAATCGAAGCCAAATGGCAAAAAGAAATTATCTCAAAACAAGAGGAACTAAGCCGCCTTAAAGATGTAGAAAATCAAAGACTCATTATTGGCATTATTGGCAGTTTGCTCATCTTCGCCATTTCCGTAGTAGCCCTCATAGGCAGACAAATGGCTAATAAAAAATTGGAAAAGCAAAATGCCGAAATAGAAAAACAGAAAGCAATCATAGACGAGGAGAGGCGTAAGGCTGAAGACTTATTACTCAATATCTTACCCAAAGAGATAGCAGATGAGCTAAAAGAAAAAGGTTATGCTATGCCTCGTTCCTATGAACTCGTTACTGTGCTATTCACAGATTTTAAAGGATTTACACAGATAGCAGAAAAAATTACCCCTCAGCAAACAGTAGAAAAACTCAATTTTTTCTTTCAAAAGTTTGACGAGATTGCAAAAAAATACAACTTAGAGAAAATAAAAACACTCGGAGATGGCTATATGTGTGCGGGAGGCGTGCCAAACGAAAACAGTACCAACCCCATAGATACAGTAAGAGCAGCATTAGAAATGCAAAAATTTATGAACGATTGGAACAAGGAAAGAAAGAGCATGGGCGAAGCTACCTTTGAGTTGCGACTTGGCATTAATACGGGGGCATTAGTAGCGGGGGTAATTGGCACAAATAAATTTGCTTATGATATATGGGGAGATACAGTAAATTTGGCAAGTCGTATGGAATCAAGCGGGGAGGTCGGCAAGGTAAATATATCGGGTGCTACCTATGAGTGGGTACGACACCAGTTTGAATGTACGTATAGGGGAAAAGTAGCGGCAAAAAACAAAGGAGAGGTCGATATGTACTTTGTAGAAAGAGAAATAGTAAGAATATAGCTTTGCTTTACTTTACTTTACTTTCTAAAAAACCGCTTTCAAATACAAATATAGGCATTTTTGTTAAATTAATTAAAACTTTAAACAACTAACTTCTTTAATTAAAAAGGGGAAACTTTAAATAAAGTTTCCCCTTTTTAATTTTTTCTAAATACCTTCATTACCGCCAGAACTGCCACCACCAATTTCTTCGCCATTACGTTTATAATTGGAAATTTTTCCCTTGCAGGTGTGAGCGAAGCACACCTGCAACATTTTTTTTGGTACGGCTACGCTAATACTAACAAAGGTTAAATGTCTAACAAAAATTAGCCTTCTTTGTTTTCCTTCCAAACCGTCAGCCCTGCTACGCCAATACTTAGCAGCAGCACCAAAACTGAGCAAATCATGGTAAGCAAACTTCCTGTTTTATAAGCACTTGACTCGAAAGCAAAGACAATTTTGTGCTTCCCTTTTGGTACTTCCATGCCTCTGAGTACGTAGTTGGTACGCACAAACTTGGCGGGCTGCCCATCTATAGTAGCCGACCAGCCTTCAGGGTAATAGATTTCCGAAAAGACTACAAAAGCCTCACTATCAGCACTGTACTCGTATTCTACCTTGTTAGATTGGTAAGAAGTCATTTTTATTTCATTCCCTTTGGCAAATTGCTTTTTGCTAAGTGGAAACTTCGAAACGTCTATGACTGCGATGCTATCAAGCGGCAAAGTTCCTAAAACTTTGATTTCTTCGTCTGCACTTTTTACTTCTGCAATACCGCTCACAAACCACGCATTTCCGTAGGCATTGGGGTTTCTGATAACGCCGCCTGCATCGTTACTTGCTTTTATGTATCTGGTATTGAGCATATTAATAACACCATAGTTAGCAAACTGGGGCGTTCCTTTTTGCAAATCCCCTACCATCACTTGCATTTGCGGGCTTAGTTGTCGCTCTATGAGGTCTTGGTAGCGGCGTAATTTTGCGGCAAAATAGCCCCCGATGGACTTATGGAAATAGGAAGTTTCCGCATCTTCAAAGGGGTTCCTTGTGAGGTTCATCACCCTATAGCTCAAATCTTTATCTTGCAATATTTTCTCGTCTGCGGGGGTAGCTTGGTGTATGCTTGTTCTCCTGCTTTTGCTAAAATCGTCTTCGCTCAAATAGCGTTTGCCCACTGCCCAAGCATCTACAGTCATCAGCAAGCCAATAATAAGAGTAGCTATTTGGAAAGAAATTTTCTTTTTGAGGAAAAAATAAATAGCACCAACCGACAAGGCAATGAAGAAAAATGTTCGCATGGCATCGCTTCTGAGCATAGCTTTTCTATCAGCAAGCACGCTTTCCAGCAGTCCGCCTAAGTTCTCATCATTCGGGCTTGCAAAACTAAAACTCCCCGCCATGAGCCAAAGTACAAGTGCCAAGCCGCCCGTTGCCCCAAAAGCAATTAGCACTTTTTTGAAAATTGGCAAAAAAGATGCTTCGTCGAGGGGTAGGTCAGATAGCTTTTTTAAGCCCAAAATTGCCGTAATCACCATGAGCATCACCGCCAAGGACAATGCCATAGAAACAGAGCGAAATTTATTGAACGCAGGGAAATAATCGAACATGGTGAAATTAAACCATTCCAAATTTTTCCCCCAAGAAATCATAAACATAAAAATAGTAGCCGCAAGCAACCAATAGCGGTAACGGTTTTCCAACAAAATAAGCCCTAAAACAAAAAGAAAGCAGACGATAGCCCCTGCATAAACGGGCGCACTCGTAAACGGTTGGTCGCCCCAGTACATAGGTGCATTGCTCACAAACTGCCTAAAGTCGTCTTGTGGAAACTGCCCATTGCTTGCTGCCCCCTCTAATAGCTGATAGGTTGCTGTATTTTTACCTAATTTTTCACCATTTGAGCCGCCGTATAGGTTCGGCACTAAGAGTGTGAGTGTTTCTATTTTCCCCTGACTCCAGTTGTAGGCATAATCTCTGTCCAAACCATCGCCGCTGCCTTGTGCTTCTTTGTCCATAGGCGTAAGCTCTGCGGGACCTCTCTGCGAATATTTGCCGTATTCCAAAGTCGTTAGGATTCTGCCCGCACTCGTGCCTACTGCTAAGACAGCACCAAGTAACAAAAAAGCAACTATTTTGGCAAAATTACCTATATTTTCTTTGTTTTTGAGTGTGAAAATAAGTTCACTTATACCGTAAAAAACAGCAATGAAGCCCAAATAATAGGTGATTTGCAAGTGATTTGCTCTTAGCTCCAACGACATGGCGAGGGTAAAAAGAGCCACACCTTGCAATAATTTATCTTTTTTGAAAGCCAAATAAATTCCTGCCAGCACTAAAGGAGCATAAGCTATAGCCCAAGATTTGGTCATGTGACCAACCTCTATGATGATGAGATTGTAGGTACTTAACCCAAAAGCAACCGCCCCGATAGCTGCCGCCCAAGGTTTTGCCCCAAAGCAAACTAAGGCAAAAAAAGTAGCCATGAGGGTTACTAATAGCTGATGCGCATTTTTATCCCTGAAAAATATCCCTTTGAAAGTCCAATCTATGATAGCTACGGCACGGTCGGGGTAGTCGGAGTGAATTAAGTACATAGGCATACCGCTAAACATTGCCCCTGTCCAGAGTGATTTTTCCTCACTTTTGTCATTAAAATCTCTGACTTCTTTTGAGGCTCCCTCGTACTGCACTATGTCGTTTTGGAAAAGTGATTTTCCATCAAAAAACTCTGGTTTGAAATACGCAATGGTAACGACATAGAAAAAAACGATACAAAGCAGGTAGGGCAAGAGGGTATTCAAGTTTATTTTTTTCATGAAAATCTATGATTTGGCTTAATTTCTATATTTTTGATTTTATACCTTAGTACGCTATCAAAGGCAAAGGTAAAAAATAAGTGGAAAATTAAAATAATAGTTGGGACTTTACTGTCCAATTTATCTGTGTTCTTTAGCCCTCCTATTGACGTATTGTATAAAATCGTTCCTTAGCTGCTCATTTTGCGTGAGTAATTGGTGTAAGAATTGTGTTTTTAGCTCGTCTTTGGCTATGTAAAATATTTCCTCAAAAAGATAAGTATTTGAATATGAAAGCATTGTACCGTTTTCTTCTTGTAATTTGCTCACTTCTTCGGGCGTAAACTCATATTCGCCGTCTAAGATAGCCAAACCCATCGCTACGGCGTGCTTGCAAATTCCCCCCATTTCGTAGGTACAGTTGCAGGCAAAATCGAGGGCATGCCCATCAGCCACTAACCGCACATCATAAGTAGAAGTCCCCTTCACTTTCCCCTCGTAAATATTTCGCTCGTTCATCACTTTCTTGACCCGCCCTTGGTCGTAATAGTCGCTTCCCCTTTCGAAACTTGAGTGCGTAGCAAGCAGTTTCAAATCTGCAATATCGAATGATAGCTTAGTTTTCATATTTGCATTTTGGTTATTCGTTAAATCTTATTATCTGCAAAGCTAATTTTTTTATATGTAAGTTTACAAAAAAATTAGCCTTACCTAATTTTTATTTCATATTTCCCCGTATAAGCCCAAGTTGTTGGACTGCGATGGCATTTGTGGGTTCTATCTGCAAAACCGTCTGATAGTCGGCGATGGCTCGCTCATAATCTCCAGATTTTCCAAAACAGAAAGCCCGATTCAGATAGGCAGAAACATAGTTTGGAGCTATTGAAATGAGGGCATTAAAATCTGTAATCGCCTGCGGATAGTTCTGTAGATTCATAAAACAAGTGCCACGATTGAAGATGACTTGGTTTCTCTCATCAGGTCTAATACCTAAGGTGAGTGCCTTGTTGTAATCCAAAATTGCTTCTGCGTACCTTTTCGAGATAAAATAGGCATAGGCACGCCCCAAATATGCTTGTTCATAGTTTATGTCTTTTCCCATCGCTTGCGTAAATTTCTCGATGGCGGCAGGAATCTGATTTTTTTCCATCAGTTCATCAGCCATATTTTTAATAGCTATTTTGTTGGCATCCACATTATTAGGGTTCTTTCTTGCCATATCTGCAAAAAACACAATGTCGTTCTGCCAAATCTTGCAGCGTTGGAACGAGAGAACACCAAAAAGTAATAGATAAGCAAATAAGCCTAATTTGCCCAAATCAGTAAGCGTTATTCTCTGTAGAAAAATGACGACAATAAAAAATAAACCATTGTAAGCCAAATAGTTAAATCTTTCGTAGGCAATACCTGTATTTACGCTAAACACTTGCAAAAAAATAAAAATGTTGGCAAAATAGAACAGCAAACCAAAGATAACCGCTTTATTAGTACGGAATTTCCAAAAAAGCCAAGAGAGTAAGCCTATCAGCACAAAAGGAGTGATGTAAAATATCATCGGGTAAAAACTACCTGACTTCGTTGGGTATTCATAGAAATTGCTAAGTTGGAACGGAAAAAAGAACTTTACCAAATAAAGCCCTATTTGGTAGCAGGAAAAAAGGAATTTTTCAAAAAAAGTATAGTCTATTGACTTTTCATACACCTTCGTTCCTACATTGAGGAGCAGGTAAAGCCCTGCTAAAAAACTGATAATGAAGTAGGGAAATTTGGAAAATAGTTTGGAAGGAGATAGCACGCTCCAAATCACGTTCTTTCCTTCGGGCTGTTTCCAATAATCTATCAGTAGCAAAAGGGCGGGCAAGAAGATAGCCTGCGGTTTGGAAAGCAAGGATAGCACAAAAAATAAAATAGAAAGCCAATAATGTTTTGATTTTAGCTGAGATAAAATTTTAGCTGACTGATTTTCAATAATATAAACGTATTGCAAAAGTGTAAGTAAGGCAAAAAATGTATAAAGTAAATCTTTCCGCTCCGTAGCCCAAGCAACTGACTCTACATTCATGGGGTGAATCCCAAAAAGCAGTGCCACAAAAAAAGCAGTTGTCTGCGAAGTTTCTGTTGGTGAGACCACCAATTTCCTAATAAAAAAATACATGAGTACCACATTAAGCAAGTGCAAAAGCAAATTATTAAAATGATACGGAAAAGGATTTAAGCCAAAAAAATAATACTCTATTTGGAAAGAAAGTAAGGTAAGCGGTACGCTAAAATTATTGATTTTGTGGGTAAAAATTTCTTCTAAATTGGAGAATGGTGCTTTTTTAACTACTTCATTTTTAGTGATATACGGCTCATCATCCCAATTAATGAAGTTATTATTCATAGCGGGCGACATCACTATAAAAACGATAATTACCAGTAAAATGCGATATATCAAATCTCTGTCCAGCGTTTTTTTGGGAGCAATTTTTTGCATTTTATCTATCTTGTGCATAAAATCTTTATAACTTTGATTTATTTTTAGGGCAAAATCTTAATTTTTGTGCAAATATATGGAAAATCCTGTAATTATTTTTGGTGCGATTGGCTTGGGCAAAGTAGCCTTAGAAATATTTAAAAGCAATGAGGTAATCGTTTATGGCTTTTTAGATGACGACAAGAAATTGCACGGGCAAGAGATTGATGATGTGCAGATTATGGGCAGTACCGAAGACGAGCAATTTTTGAAAGTATTAGGAACAAAATGCGAGGCTTTCATTGCCGTTGATGACAATAGGCTGAAGAAAAGTTTGGTAAAAATGCTTAATGAAGACTATAAAGTCATGCCTGTCAATGCTTTTCATGCAACTTCTTTTATCTCTCCTACGGCGGTGCTTGGACATGGCAACCTTATTTCGGCGGGGGCAGTAGTAAATACTTTTGCCAAAGTAGGAAATCACTGCATCGTCAATACCAAAGCTGTGATAGACTATGAGGCAGTATTAGCTGATTTTGTGCAGATTGGTGCAGGGGCTATTGTGGGTGCGGGGGCAAAAATTGGGGAAAGTGCGTTTGTAGGGGCAGGAGTTACTATCGTTTCGGGCATTACTGTTGGCAAAAATGCACGCATTGGGGCGGGTTCTTTGGTGATGCAAAATGTGGCAGACGGCGAAACTGTTTTTGGCGTACCTGCACAGAAAGTAAAGTAAGTGATGCTTTTTTTCTATACTTTTTCGTAACTTTGCGAAAAAAATATAAAAACGTCATGGTTTACGTTTGTAGAAAAGAACATTTTAACGCCGCGCATCGGCTTTACAATCCTAAGTGGTCTGACGAAAAGAATACAGAAGTTTTTGGGGCTTGTGCTAATCAATATTTTCATGGGCATAACTTTGAGCTAATCGTCAAAGTGAAGGGCATTCCCGCCCCCGATACTGCTTGTGTAATAGATTTGAAAGTATTGAGCAAGATTATTAAGGAGCATATTACCGAAAAAGTCGACCATAAAAACCTGAACATGGAGGTAGATTTCTTGGAAGGCAAGATGCCGAGTTGCGAAATTATAGTCATGGAGTTTTGGAAAATATTAGAAAAGGAAATAGCCAAAGTTTCGAAGGCAAAACTCCACTCGATTACACTCTACGAAACACATAATAATTTTGTTGAATACTTCGGCGAATGAAATATTACCTCATAGCGGGCGAGAAATCGGGCGATTTGCATGGAGCAAATCTCATCAACGCACTAAAAAAGCATGACTCTAAGGCTTTGTTTCGTTGCTTTGGCGGTGATGAGATGAAAAAAGCAGGGGCAGAAGTAGTAAAACATTATGCTGAAATGTCTTTCATGGGTTTCGTTAGTGTACTGCTTAATCTGCACAAAATCAAGCGTTTCATGCGAGAGTGTGAAGATGATATTTTGCAGCAGCAGCCCCATGTAGTCATTCTAATTGACTATGCAGGGTTTAACCTTCGCATTGCGAAATTTGTAAAAAAATATGGCTATACTACTTTTTACTATATTTCGCCCAAAGTATGGGCGTGGAATACAAAGCGGGCATGGAAAATCAAGCAAATTGTAGATAGAATGTTTTGTATTATGACTTTTGAAAAGGATTTTTACAAAAAATTTGACTATGACGTGGACTATGTCGGCAACCCTCTTTTTGATGCCATCAATGCCTTTCAGCCTAATGCTAATTTCAAGAAAGAGAATCAGTTAGATGAAAAACCTATCATTGCTATTTTGGCAGGAAGTAGGAAAAGTGAGGTGAAAAACTTGCTTCCTCTGATGCTAAAAATGGTAAACCTTTTCCCAACGCACCGTTTTGTAGTAGCGGGTGTAACTAATCTGCCCCGTGAAGTGTATCATTTGGCAGAAAAAATGGGCGTAAAGGTCGTTTTTGACCAGACTTATGACTTGCTTCATGTAAGTACGGCAGCAATAGTAGCTTCGGGAACGGCTACTTTGGAAACGGGGCTTTTTAATGTGCCGCAGGTAGTTTGCTACAAAGGCGACCCTGTTTCTATGCTCATTGCTTGGTTTGTACTCAAAGTAAAGTATATTTCTTTGGTGAATCTTTCCGCAGACAAGGAAGTAGTAAAAGAGTTAATCCAATATGACATCACTACTAAAGCCCTAAAAAATGAGTTGGCAAAGGTATTAGGTGAAAATAGAACACAGATATTAGCAGACTATCAGGCACTTAGGCAAAAGATACAAACGGAAGCAAGTGCTTCGGAAGTAGCTGCCAAACTGATGTGGGGCTACCTAAACAAATAAAATAAGGTATATTTACTGGGGTTTTGCCATCTTAACCAATAAGTGGTCTACAGCCTTTTCTTCATCTTCGTCAGTAAGCCCCGCCAGTATATAGCCATCTGCTTTTTCTACTATGCCGTAGGCTCTTTGCTCCCCTATGCCGCCAAAAAAATCTTTCCATATTTCATTCCCGCTTTGGTCTAAGCACGCAACGAATACATCATTCCCATTTTTACTTGTATTATTAAAATTTTTATCGGGAACGTAAATATCTGAATATCCAGCAATTAGAATATTATTTTCTTTGGTAAGCAATATATCAAAGGCTTCGTCTGTACTTAGTCCACCAAAAGACTTGTCCCATAGTTTGCTTCCTTTCTCATTAGTTTTGACTACCCAAGCGTCCAAACTTCCTTCAGCAAAAGTATAGGTAAAACCTGCTAACACATAACTGCCGTCAGTATTCTTCGCCAAAGCATTACCCATTTCATTGTCGCTACCTCCATAATTTTGTTGCCAGAGCATATTTCCTTCATTATCAGTAGTAAATAGCCACATATCCCATCTTTTCTTAGGAATTTCGGCACTCCCTGCTACGGCGTATCCCCCCGCATTTCTTATAATATGGTTCGCTTGTCGGCTTCCTTCCCCTCCAAAAGTTTTCTGCCAAAGCATTTCTCCTCTGTTGCTTACCTTGACCATTATCGCTTGCGTGACCCCTCCAGCGATCGCCGTAGTGCTGCCTACTATGACAAAATCTCCTTCTGGAGTTTCCACTACGCTATGTGCTTCATCAATAATATCAGGTGTCTGAATGGCTTTTTCCCATTCTCTTTCACCGTTTGTGTTTATTTTTAATAGCCAAATGTCGTTTTCATGGTCGTTTTTACTGTACGAATCTGAATAACCCACCACCAAAAAGCCACCACTTTTTATTGCAATAATTTCTGTAGCTTCTTCGGTTTCATTGCCTCCGTAAGTTCTATCCCAAATTACCTTGCCTTGCTCGTCCAATTTGATAACGTTTACATTCATATCTTGGCTGTAAGAATCTGTCCTACCTACCAAAATTATTTCTCCATTTTCTGTACTTAAAAGGTCTGCCGTAGCATCATAGTGCGTCCCTCCTATTTTTTTGTAAAAGGAAATATTACTTTTGTAGTTCAAAAAAGAAGAAAAACAAAAAAATAGCATAGAAAGTAATAATGATTTCATCAAATTGTGTTTTTTCTTGTAAAATATTTTTTGATTTTAAAATTAGACTTTACGAATGCAGTATGAATTTCTAAAACAACAACTATGCCTACTTAGCGAGCGCGCTATATGGTGGGAAAACAGGCAAATGCTTTTGGTGGCAGATGTGCATTTGGGGAAAGTTGGTCATTTTCGTAAGGCGGGGATTCCTATCCCTTCGCAAATCCATCAGTCAGATTTGCAATTACTTGGCTATCTGATAGCTCAATATAAGCCCGCCAGTCTTACTATCTTAGGAGATTTGTTTCATAGCAAATTGAACAGCGATTGGAACTTTTTTGAGGAATGGCTTTCAGGTTACAAACATCTAACAATCAACTTAGTAAGAGGAAACCATGACATTATTCCTTCTGTTTTTTTCGAAAGAAATAATATCATGGTCTATGAAGAAACTTGGGAAGTTGCTCCTTTTATTTTTTCTCATATTCCCCTGCCTAACGAGCAAATCGGGGGCGAATCTTATAACCTTTGCGGACATCTGCACCCCGCCGTTGCCCTTCGGGGGAAAGGCAAGCAAATGCTACGTCTGCCATGTTTTTATTTTGGGCAAAAACAAGGCTACTTGCCTGCTTTTGGCAACTTCACAGGCACTGCCGCTATTCAGCCAAAAGAGCATGACGTTGTGTTCGTCATTACAGAAAACAAGGTGATACAAGTTTGAAATACTAAAACTTGCATTTAGTAGGCTACGGGAAAGCCTGCACCTTCCAATTCTTCAAATCCACCTACATTAAAAACGTTCTCAAAGCCTGCCTGCACCAGCAAATCTGCTGCCCTGCCACTTCTTGCACCCGAACGGCAATACAGATAATAGGTTTTCGTTTTGTCGAGGCTATCCATTGCTTTTACGAAGTCGCCATTCGTAATATCGTAGTTTGTCGCTCCTTCTATGTAGCCCGCTTCCACTTCGGAAGCACCCCTTACGTCTATAAGTGTGCCTTTTTCTTTTGCTAAGGCTTCTTTAAATTGAGTGGGTGTGAGTCTTGTTACCATTTTCTTTAAAATTTGTTTATTGCGTGTTTACTCTTGTTGTAAATATGAAAAAAAACGAAAAAAACATTAGGCTAACCACTTCTCAATATCTTCTTTGCTCGGTAGTTTTACCTCTAATTTTAGTTTTTTTCTCATTCCCCCCATGTCATTAAAAATCTTACTCGCATTTGCTTTTTTCAATTCCTCTATAGTCATAAAGCCCATTTTTTGTATGATAGGCACTATTTCTTCAGGCACTCCAATTTGTACATAATCAGCAACTTCGGCTAACTTTACTTTTTGCTCAGGCTTCATCTGTGGAAAGAAAAGCACCTCTTGGATAGACAAATTATTGGTCATAAACATCGTAAGTCGGTCAATGCCTATGCCTATGCCTGAAGTTGGTGGCATTCCGTACTCCAAAGCCCGCAAGAAATCCTCGTCCATCGCCATCGCTTCCTCGTCCCCTCTCGCTGCCAATTTAAGTTGCTCCTCAAAGCGTTCTCTTTGGTCTATCGGGTCGTTTAGCTCCGTATAGGCATTAGCCACTTCTTTTCCATTTACGAAAAGTTCGAAGCGTTCTACAAAACCTATTTTACTTCTGTGCTTTTTAGTCAATGGCGACATTTCTACAGGGTAATCTATGATAAAAGTGGGCTGTATAAGATTTGCCTCTACTTTTGCCCCAAAAATCTCGTCTATTAATTTGCCCGCCCCCATCGTTTCATCTACACTTATTTTCCATTCTCTGCAAACTTGGCGAAGTTGGGTTTCATCATAGCTACCAATGTTTACACCCGTATATTTTTCTATGGCTTCCACTATAGAAAGTTTGGTAAACGGAGCATGGAAATTAATGATATTTTCGCCTACTTTTACCTCTGTAGTATTGTGCAGCGCAAGGGCTACTTTTTCAAAAACCTCCTCTGTGAGTTCCATCATCCAATGATAGTCTTTGTAGGCAACGTACAACTCCATAGAGGTAAACTCTGGATTGTGCGTTCTGTCCATGCCTTCGTTGCGAAACATTTTGCCAAATTCATACACTCCATCAAAGCCACCAACAATTAACCGCTTCAAATACAGTTCGTTAGCGATACGCATATACAAGGGCATATCAAGCGTATTGTGGTGCGTATTAAACGGACGAGCAGCAGCCCCGCCATGAATGGGTTGCAAAATTGGCGTTTCTACTTCGAGCCAGCCTTTTTCGTCAAAGACTTTCCGCATCGTAGAAATAATTTTTGCTCGTTTGATGAAAATATCTTTGGTCTGCGGGTTCACTATCAAATCTGCATAACGCTGACGGTAGCGAAACTCTACGTCTGTAACGGCATCATATACATTGCCTTCTTCGTCAGTTTTGACGATAGGGAGAGGTTTTAAAGATTTTGTAAGTAGCTTAAATTCAGTAACATGAATGGTAATTTCGCCCGTCTGTGTAGTGAAAACGTAGCCTTTTGCCCCGATAATATCGCCAATGTCTAAGAGTTTTTTGAAAACGGTATTATAGAGTGTTTTGTCTTCCGTAGGGCAGAGGTCATCTCGGCGAAAATAGAGCTGAATACGCCCTGTAGCGTCTTGCAGCTCGGCAAAAGAAGCGTTGCCCATGATGCGAAACCCCATCAATCTGCCTGCAATCGAGATATTTTTGTAGTCAATCTTACTGCGCTCGTAGTTTTGCAGAATGTCTTTGGCTGTGGCATTTACCTCGTACAGCTCGGCGGGATAGGGGTCAATCCCCAATTTCATCAGTTCTTCTCTTTTCCCTCTACGTTGGATTTCTAATTCGCTAAGATTTTGCATTGTTTGAAATTACTAAATTGTAGCCTTGCTCTTTGGGCAAAGTATTCTTTTAAAAATGCAAAGATAAAAATTTGAGGCAAAAAGAGAAAAAGTAGGTTAAGATATTTGATAAGATTAATTTATGGCTTGCTCTTTCTTTCTTTTCATCTTCTTTACAATATCTTCGTACATACGGATTTGGTCTTCACTTTTTTTGATTTCCTTGCTTTGGCGAAACAAGATAAACGAAGCAAGTATGATGGTAAAAATAATTACAGTAACCCAATAAACAATGGCAAACTCGAAGGACAGAGATACTCCTAAAAGCAAAGGCAAAAGGGCAATGCCTATAATTGCTGCCAATCCACCTAATAGATAAGATTCATGAGCGGAGAGAAAGTTTATTTTATTTTTCATGGTAGTAAAATTAATTTGACGATTATTTTTTATGTATGTAAAATACCAAAAGTATAAGTTTGTATATGGCGAATCAAGCTATGTGCCATATTGTTTATCTTTTTGATTATTAGTACTTTAATTTGCCTGTTTTGGAAAGAGTAGCATCAAAATTGTGCGATTTTATACCACGCTATGTCCGAAAGCGAACAGCAAATACCTTGTAATAAGTATGCCGACTTTGTTTGTTTTTCTGATGCTTTTTTATTTGTGCAAAAAATATCTAAATGCAGGAAAAGTGTAGGGAAATCATGGTCATAAATAACCTGCTAAAAACAAAAGTAATTTTACATCACTTTCCTGATAAATGCTAATGCTTCTTGTAAAGTCATTTCTTGGCTTTCCTCTATGGTATCTGGCAGGTGCTTATGGTGTGGGAAAGTAGATAAATCAGGAAAATGTGGTGCATTGTCCCATCGGATAATCAATTTATTGTCTTTGTCTTGCCAATGAAATGAGTAATTACGTTCTATCGTATCTTTATATTCAGAAGCAAAAAATGTAGATTTGTCTGTAATCAAAACTTTAATCTTATAGTAAAAGCCTCCCTCCCAATTTCTACTACTAAGGACTTCTGCTTCCACTACAAAGTCGTATTGGTTAAGCAAGCTCAAAAAGTCCATTTTCTATATCTTTAATTTTACGATTGAGGTCTTTGGCGGTATTGAAGTTTGCTTTCCATTCCATATAATTATCCCAGTCTTCAAAATTTTCTTTTGAAGCGTTTTTCAACTTTTTTTCAAAATCAATAAACAAACAATCATACGTATCTTGGAACTCAAAAAGTTTGAGCATGACCTCTTTAAGTTGCATACGGTAATGATTAGCAAGGATAGTGATAAATTCTGTTTTGGTTATCAACGTCATACGATACTCAGATTTTAAACAAATTTACAAAAAAACTTGCCCTTTAAAAAGAAAGGCAAGTTTTTTTATTTGTGCAAAAAGCAAAAAATGTATAAATTGCAGGAAAATAGACGAATAAAATCATGCTTATTACCCAAGAAAAAGCAAAAACTGCCAAGCCAAAGAAAATTCCTACTTCTTTGATTTATGAGGTCATAGACGGCAAGCCCGTCTATCGGAAGGGCTATAAAGATGTACTTAATAAAAAGAAAACCTTAGAAGAAATTATTGGAAGTAGCAGTTTGCAATCCGCTATTATTGGCGTGATAGTTAAGTTTTTAAATAAAAACTTGCCAGATGAGTATATCATTGGCGGTGCTAAAATGGGGATTCATCTGAATTTGAAAGAAAATATGTCTATGGATATACCTATTTATGAAGCTAAAAAAATCACTACTTTAACGAATCATTATACCAATGTTCCGCCCAAAATATTGATAGAAGTAGATATAGAAGCAGATACGGAAAACTTTGAAAATGAGATGGATTATTATTTCACCAAAACACAAAAATTGTTGGATTTTGGGGTGGAAAAAGTAATTTGGATTTTTACAGGGGCGCAAAAAACGATTATCTCCATGCCCGACAAGGACTGGCAGACGGTAAACTGGGACGCTCGAATCGAGGTCATGCCGAACATCATTTTTTGCATTTCCGAATTGCTGGAAAAAGGTGGATTTAAGATTGAAAAAAGCAAATAAATCATTCTGCCAAAGCTAATCAAAAACACATACATAATACCTTTATTTTTTATGGCTCTAAAACAAAAATATCCCAAAGATTCCGCAGTTACCATGACAGAAATGGTACTTCCTAATGATACTAACCCTCTGCATAACCTCATGGGCGGGCGAATGATGCATCTCATAGACATCGCAGGAGCAATAGCTGCACAAAAACATTCTCAAAGAATAGTAGTTACTGCTTCGGTAGATAATATTTCGTTTCATCAGCCTATCAAGCTCGGCAGCGTGATAACCCTACAAGCAAGAGTAACACGAGCTTTTAATTCCTCGATGGAAATATATGTGGAAGTTTTTGCAGAAAATCTTTCTATGGAGAGTAAAATTCTTACTAATAGGGCTTTTCTTACTTTTGTAGCTATAGACCAAGCGGGTACGCCCATTAATGTACCTGAACTTTTGCCCGAAACAGAGGATGAAAAAAAGTTGTTTGATGGCGCACTCCGCCGCAGACAGTTACGCCTCATTTTGGCAGGAAGAATGAAGCCTGACGAAGCTACAGAGTTAAAATTACTTTTTGAAGATTAGGGAAATGTAGGCTAATACTAATAAATTCCTTTTTCAAAAAAGATTACATTCCCCACAATGTAATCTTTTTAATTTCCTCACTATATTTACGCCATAAACCCTAAAAAATCAACAATAAATTTGTCATACTTTACCTAATCATGAAAATCTCTAAAAAAATGTTTAGAATTACTTTAATTATTTTTTGAGAAAAATATTAGAGTGTGGCGAACAATTCAAACAATAACTTTTGCATGGGAAAATATAAAAAAGGAATCTGTGAAAAGTGTGGATTTGAAGGTTATGTCAATGACCACCATATTATTCCCAGAATGGTAAAGAAAAATAATAACAAAGAAACAGTAAGATTATGCTTAAATTGCCACCAACAAATACACGAACTATTACCAAATGAAGCAAAAGAAGAAGATTTTTATGTAAATTTTACTAAAAAATGGTTGCTTGGCTTGCTTGTTATCTTGCTATTGGTTGGATTTTTTATTAATATTTTTTAAAATTATGGAAAAAATAGGGGAAATATTATTAGACTCTGGGGTTTTGGTCTTAGGCGATTTGGTAGAAATCAAAAAAATGAGTCACTTACCACATCAAACGCAAAGAATTTTTATAGACAATAAAACCCAGCAAGTATATAAGCAAGGATATGATTTTCAACGATTTACTGATATTTTATTAGATAACAAAACTGTAAATCAACTTTTGGCAGAAAATATATTGCAAGAAGTAAAGCCTGCCAATACAAGTGAACTATCAAGCGAAAATATTTTGAATAATTTAGAAAAAGGTTTTAAACAGATTGACTTTGAAAATGGTACAGCAGGAAAAGCATTTGCTGCACTATTGGCAGAAGGAGTTTTTTCTGTTTATGCAGAAATGGGCGAAAATGGAATAGAAAAATTGTTGATTGATTTTAAAAAAGAATAAAACCCACATGAACAAACTCATTCTCGGCGACTGCCTCGAAGTCCTCAAAAAAATAGACTCCGAAAGCATAGATTTGATTTACATAGACCCGCCTTTTTTGTCAAAAAAAGACTATGAGGTAAGTTGGGGGAATAACGGAGAGTTCTTGGGAATTTCTGGCAGATTTGTAAGCGAAGTAGAGAAAATGAAAAAGTGGCTATATAAGTTACTGCCCGAAATGAAACGAGTTTTGGCTGTAAAAGGCATTGTGGTGTTTCGTGTAGAAAATGATTTTATCCTGTTTGTAGATTCTTTAATTAGAGATTTTTTTAAATATTCCTACGGACATTTACAATGGAATTGGAAAAAAAAAGAGAAAATAAAACGTCAAGAATATATTTGGTTTTCTAATCTGCCACAAAAAAGAGGCTATAGGAAAAACTTGCAAGCAAAAACCCAAGAACCCGAAAAAGAAGCCCTCCAAAAAATTATCAAACTCAATGCAAAAAAAGTAAATAATGTGCTTGCTATGAGTGCTAATCCCTCACCTTTATTGATAGCCAACAGAAACAAATTGCCTTGTACGGTCATCGCCTTGCACAAACAAGCTTTTGAAAACTGTAAAAGTGTGTTAGAACAGAAAAAAATTATTGCAGAGTTTACAGACCATTTACAACTATTAGATAAATCATTGATTATAAATAAATTAATAGAAAAAAGAGATTTTTTGATACACCAATTACATATCCACAAAATAGGTTTATTTGGCTCTTTTGCTGCCAATACCCAACGCTATGATAGTGATATTGATTTTTGGGTAGAATTTGACAACGAAACAACAGCCATTTATGAGAAAGCGGAACTGTATCTGACACAGCTTTTTAACACACGCATAGACATTCCCAAAATAGAAACAATAAGAAAAAAGCTAAAAAATCAGTATCCCGAAAATATTTTGTTTGCTTTTTAGTTGTTTGATAAAATCATAGAAAATATAGGCTAAGACTAATAAATTCCTTTTTCAAAAAAGATTACATTCCCCACAATGTAATCTTTTTAATTTCCTCACTATATTTACGCCATAAACCCTAAAAAATTTTAAACACTTTATAAGTTTTAGCTTAAAAATTATGAATAAACTTATTCTCGGCGATTGCCTCGAAGTCCTCAAAAAATTAGATACTGAAACCATAGATTTAATTTATATTGACCCGCCGTTTTTCTCCAACCGTACTTACGAAGTAATATGGGGAGATAAAGGCGAAGTACGCAGCTTTGAAGATAGGTTTTCGGGTGGCATAGAACATTATATTGGCTGGCTCAAAGAAAGAGTACAAGAATTATATAGAATTTTAAAACCAACAGGAAGTATTTTTGTGCATTGTGATTGGCACGCAAACGCATATATAAGAGTTTCTGTTTTGGATAAGATTTTTGGTGGCAATAATTTTAGGAATGAAATTATTTGGAAAAGAGCCGACACTGTAAAGGGCAATTTTGGTCAGAATAAGAAATATTTAGATGTCAATGTTGATACTATTTTTTTCTATACAAAAAATGGAACTTACACTTTTGAGGAATTATATAAACCCTATACTGATACTTATTTAAAACAATTTTACAAATATGTAGAAAAAGATACAGGGCGTAGATATAGACTTATTAGCATGATTGGACCAGGCGGAGAGTCTAAAGGAAATCCTTTCTATGAAGTGATGGGAGTTAGCAAATATTGGCGTTATTCCGAATCTAAAATGAAAATTTTGATAGAAAAAGGAATGGTTGTGCAAACTCGTAAAGGTACTGTGCCACAAAGGAAACAATATCTTGACGAAGGTAAAGGTGTAGCATTACAAACTCTATGGGAAGATATATCTGCCTTAGGGAGTGGTTCTTCTGAAAGAATAGGCTACCCAACCCAAAAACCCGAAGCCTTGCTCGAAAGAATAATTAAGATGGCAAGCAATGAAGGCGACATCGTTTTAGACTGTTTTATGGGTGGTGGAACTACGATTGCAGTTGCCGACAAACTCAATAGAAAATGGATAGGCATAGACCAAAGTGTAAATGCAGTAAAAGTTACGGAATTTAGGCTCAATAAGCAACAAGACTTGTTTTCAAAACCTTTTTCGGTGCAATTACACAAATACGATTATGATACTTTGCGTTATAAAGATGCTTTTGAATTTGAAAATTGGATAGTTGGGCAATTTGGCGGTATTCCAAACTCCAAACAACGAGGAGATTTAGGACTTGATGGCAGAACACGAGAAAATCAAGCCATACAAGTAAAACGAAGTGATGGAGTTGGGCGGAATGTGATAGATAATTTTAAGTCGGCTTGCGAAAGATTTGATAAGGCAAATTTTGAAAAAAATAAGGCAGCCAACATACCCATAGGTTTTATTATTGCCTTTTCGTTTGGAAAAGGTGCTATTGAGGAAATTGCAAGGCTGCGAAACGAAGAAAATTGCATTATAAAATTAGTAACTGTTGAAGAAATTGTTCCCATAGCCAAAAAACCAACCTTAGAAATCGAAATGATAGACAAAGGACTGAAAAAAGACTTGCGAGAAATAGAATTTATGGCAAGTGCCAAAAGTGAAACAGGGATGACGGGGGCAACCATTTGCTTTTATTCTTGGGATTTTGCCTATAATGGAACTCATTTTAATCCCGAAATTTTATTGGATAAAATAGGCAAACAGACCTATCAGTTTAAGGCAGGCGAACACAAAATAGCAGTAAAAGTAGTAGATGGCGAAGGCTTGGAAAGCATAGAAGTAGTACATCTGAAAATAAACGGAATGATAGAACGTAAATAATTGGGTAACCTCTAAAACTATGAAAAAAATAATTTTTGTATTATTTTCTTCTTTGCTCATCTTGTCTTGTGGGCAGATAGACAATCAGCGAAAAAGTGAGGAGTTCAAAAAAGAAATGAAATCTAAGAAACTCAAGCACCTAACAGTAGGGCAGATTCAGACGGCAGCCTACGAAGAAGCCAAAAGCATTATGGCGCGCATAGAAGGCGTTTTACTAAGCCAAATAGATAGCAACAACTTTGACTGTAACGAAGCCCAAAATGTACAATTCCAAAACGAAACTTTAATCCGCTTTAGGCTATACTGCCAGAAAAGTGCAGATATGAGCGATAAAGAGCGTCAGATTTGGGATGCTTACCAGTCAAATATTCAGCAGAAACTTCCTATTGGGGATAATCTGCAAAAATTGGGCGATACAGAGTTTCTTTACTCCTGCCCACTTTACGTAAAAAATCAGTACAAAGGCATCTGGAGCGTGGTACTGAGCAAGAGAGAAATCATTAGAAAAATGTAGCGGAGGGAGTCATCAGCATCACCCCGACCACAAAATATTCCAAGAGGTATTAAAAAACCTCATTTTGAGAAATTTTTTGTGGTCGTTTTATTTGGACGGCAGAGCATATTTGAACCAAAATTAGCTCAACTCTGCCACTACAGTAACTCCAGCCTTGGTAATATCATCTATTTTTACACTGATTTTCGCATCTAATGGCAGATACAAATCTACACGAGAACCAAATTTGATAAAGCCAAATTCCTCGCCTTGCTTTACAATTTGTTTTTCGTTTACATACCAGCAAATACGCCTCGCCAACGCACCCGCAATTTGCCTCATTAGCACCTCTGCCCCTTTTTCGTGCTGAATTACTATGGAAGTACGCTCGTTTTCAGTGCTTGATTTGGGATGCCAAGCCACCAAATACTTCCCTGCATGGTACTTGCAATACCTTACTACCCCAGAAATCGGATTGCGATTTACGTGAACATTGATGGGCGACATAAAAATAGAAACTTGGCGGCGCGGAGTCTTGAAATATTCCTCCTCTATAGTTTCCTCTATAACTACTACCTTGCCGTCGCAGGGGGCAAGCACATGATTTGGGTTAGTAGGCACTACTACTGTTGGGTTTCTGAAAAACTGAAGCACAATAAAAAACAATATAATACTGACAATCAGTACAATATTTTGAACAATATTATTGTCGGGCAATAGCTGCCAAATAGCAAAATTGATGATACCAAGTAATGTAGTAACCAATGCTAAAGTTGGGTAGCCTTCTCTGTGAATAGTCATTATATAGAAATATTAATAGATTATGAAATTTTAGGGAAGCAACATAGACTTCCCTATACAATTTTTATTCGGCAAATTTATAAATTACATTGCATTTTTTTAATTTTTCCCCAATAACTTCAATTAATTATTTTGAGTTTAAATTAGATTTTGGTAATTTTGTTAAAAATCATATTCTTACATGAAATCACCTCTTTTATATTTTTTTGTTTTGTCTGTCTTTGCTTTTTTGCTTATTTCTTGTGGCAAAGAAGATAGCAAGCAAGAAAGCACCTCGAAAGATAGCGTAAATATTGAATCTGACCCTTGGGCTGGGGCGGATATGGAAGATGGAAGCGACCCCTTCAGAGGGCTGTCTCTCGATAAAAAAGTAGATGCTTTGTTGGATAGTATTGATATTCAATGGTATGCTTGGAATAAGCGTGATGACGAGCGGAATGCTAACGTACTCATGCTCATCAAAGAAATTTCTAAACTTCCAAAACACAATAAAATACTTATTGACTCCGTCAGACTGATGCACAAGATTGCCTTAGAGAAAAAACTTACGCAAGAAAATATGTATCAGCCTAAACGCATAGATGAATACGACAAAAACATGATAGGCATGGTGGAAAAAATTGCTCGCCTCTTAGAATCAACACCAAAAAGCCAGCAATGCAGTGCGTGCCAAAATCTTTTTAGACAGATTAGAGATGCAGATGAGTTGGAATTTATCCTAAGAAAAGACTAT
This sequence comes from Cytophagales bacterium, assembly GCA_004294445.1. Taxonomy (GTDB): domain Bacteria; phylum Bacteroidota; class Bacteroidia; order Cytophagales; family Thermoflexibacteraceae; genus Thermoflexibacter. The sequence goes on along the minus strand of REAZ01000020.1, from coordinate 120,820 downwards.
GACGACAACGTATTTATTCTCAATGAAATCATTGACAAAGAGAAAAATAAACTTGATACACTCGGAGGTAAATACAAGACGATTAAGAAATTTCCCGTTTTTGCCATTATGTAACCTACTTATCGTCTTATTTTTTACAGTGCGAAAATAAATATATATATTAAATTAAGTACAGAAAAAACCAATAAAATACTATTTTTTTTGTAATTTTGGGGAGTATATTCATTTTACAACAAAGATGTTATCAAAAATATTAATTGGTGCGGTACGTAGTTATCAGCTTTTTATTAGTCCGTTAAAACCTCCAACTTGCAGATTTACACCTACTTGCTCTCAATATACCATAGAAGCAATTAGAAAGTATGGCGGTTTGAAGGGGTTACGCATGGGGCTTAAGCGAATGAGTCGTTGTCACCCTTGGGGAGGTTCTGGCTATGACCCCGTTCCTTGATGAGTTTTTATTTCATTTTTTCGGACAGATATCCACAAAACTTTCACGACTACTTGGTTATTATGAGAAGGTTTCACTTTTTTGTTTTTTTGTTTTTTCTCACATCATCAGTCACTTATGCCAATAGTGATAGCTTACGGCTAATTTTCCAAAATGCCAAAAGCATACAAGATATCGATGCCCTTAATCAGGGCTTACTCAATGTGTTAGAGAGCAGATACCTCCCTACCGATTTGCAAAATATCCCTACGGAATATGTCCAATATGCTGAAAAAACTCTCCAGCTTTCCGAATCCCTTAAGCACAAAAAGGGGGAATTAAATGCCTTATTAGCACTTGGTTTGTATTATTGGTCAAAAGGACTGAACTATCAGACCAGTGTCGACCAAAAATGTATTGATTATTTCGAGAGAGCAAGTGCAATAGCTAAAAGTGTTGGTGATAAGGAAATAGACTTAAAAGCAAGTCGTTCTTTAGGGAAAATTTATATGGAGTTAGGAGAAGTCCAAATTGGCTCAAAACATATATTAGACACTTATCAGGCAAGTAAAGACAATATTGCTGGGAAATTTTATCTCGCTACTGACGTTGGAAACATCTATTTTGATTATGGCGAGTATCTCAAATCATTGCAAAAGTTTTTAGAAGCTTTAGTAATAGCCCGTCGTGAAGACAATGCTCATAAGATTGCTTATGCACTCAATAATGTAGCGAAAGTATTTGAAAAACTTGCTCGGAGGTCAAAAGCTATTAGTAATTTGGAAGAAGGCATCGCCATCGCAGAGAAAAACAAAGATATATTTACCTTAGCCCTGCTTTATAATACTTATGGCGGCATAAACCTGCGAATTAATGAAATAGACAAGGCTAATAAATACTATGAACAAGCATTAGAAATGAGTAAAATGATGGATAATCCGCGACTTAATGCCGTTATTCTTCAAAATCTTGCCAAACTTTATTATAAGAAAAAGGAATATAAAAAAGCATTAGACTTTTATCTCCAAGTGCTTAATTTTTACGAAAAATCTGCCCCACGTATGTATCTGATAGATATATACGCAGATTTATCAGACATATATGCCAACAACAAAGATTATCAAAAATCGTTGCACTACTTCAAATTATACACAGAAATAAATGAAAAGTATTTTAGTGATATAAGCCAAACAGAGTTGCTTAAAGCTGAAGCACAAATAAATGAAAAAAAAATAGAGGTTTTAGAAAAAGCCAATAAACTATCAGACAGCGAGTTAAATAGGCAAATATTACAAAGAAATATTTCTTTTGCCTTAGCAGTTGTGTTATTAGCAGGGCTATCTTTTTTGATTTTTCATTACTTCCAAAAACAAAAAGCTAACAAAGAACTTAGGCTTCAAAAGGAAGAACTTAAGCAAGCAAATACCCTCAAAGACCGAATGTTTGCGGTTATCTCCCAAGACCTTAGAAACCCACTCAATTCCTTACGAAATGTAGTAACCCTGCTTAATGCAGATTCATTAAACCAACAAGAAATCAAACTCATCTCTGAAAAGTTAAATGATGATTTAGGAGCGACTTTAGGACTCCTCGACAATCTGCTCTATTGGGCAAGGTCGCAAATGCAAGGCATCCGAAAAGAATCAGTACCTATTAATATTGCTCAAGTCTTCAATGATAATATTGCACTCCTATCGGGGAGTGCTAATAAGAAAGGAATAGTATTACAAAACACTGTTTCTCAAACATTTAATAGAGCTTATGCCGACCAAAATATGATAGGCTTAGTAGTACGTAATCTTCTTACCAATGCCATAAAATTTTCTCCAAAAGGCGGTACTGTCATTATGGGAGCTAAAAATAATGCAGACATGGTAGAAATAAGTGTTACAGATTCGGGTGTGGGCATCAGCTACGAAAATCAGCAGAAAATATTTGATTCAAATATTGTTTTGAGCAATACAGGTACGGCAATGGAAAAAGGTTCGGGCTTAGGGCTATTACTTTGCAAAGAATTTATCGAAGAAAATGAGGGTAAAATTTGGGTAAAGAGCGAGGAAGGAAAAGGAAGCACGTTCATTTTTAGCCTAAAAATAGCAAGTTAAAAAAAATGAAAGTAAGCGTAATTATGCCTGTCTATAATGCCGAAAAATACATAACAACGGCTGTAGAAAGCATCTTAAACCAAACTTTTCAGGATTTCGAACTCATTTTGATTGATGATTGCTCTACAGATGCCTCCGTCCAAATAATCAAAGCTATTCAAAGCAGCAAAATTCAGCTATTGCACACCCCACAAAATAGCGGTGCGGCGGCAAGTCGCAACTTAGGCATCGCAGCCGCCAACGGAGAGTATATAGCATTTTTGGACGCTGATGACTGGGCATATCCACAGCGTTTGCAAAAACAAGTGGATTTTTTGGATAAAAATCCAGCAATAGGCGTAGTTGGCACATGGACAGAGATTATAGATGAGAACGGCAAACTAATAGACGAGTTTGTTTGGGAAATAGAGCAATCCCATATTGCTCCTCGCCTATTTTTTCATAATTGCTTTGCTACTTCGTCTGTCATGCTTACCAAAGCCTTAGCCTTGCTACAATTTGATGAAGAATATCCACCTGCCGAAGATTACGAACTATGGATGCGACTCTCTACCCAAACCCAATTTGGTATTATCAGAGAGAAATTAGTAAAATATTTATCTCATAGTCAAGGAATTAGTAAGTTAAAACAAAAAAAAATGAAAGAAAATACATTGAGAATATTACTCAATGGACTTGACAAATTTGGAATAAAGCCTACAGAAAAAGAAATAGCCTTGCATGCACAAATAGCACATTTAGAATTTGAAATAAGTAAAGTTTTCCTCGCAGATGCAAATCAATGGCTGCTTAAACTCAAAAATGCAAATGAAAAAAAAAAAATATTCTTGCTCAAAGACATGAATAGCTTGCTTGCCTACTACTGGTTCAGAATAGCTGCCGCACATCATTCTTTGGGAGCATTTACTCTATTGCTATTGCTAAACTCCTCCCTAAGAAAATACTTACCACTTACATTACAAGTAAGACTATTTGCAAGATGTATGTTAAGCACAATAAATAGTATTTTTTAATAAGTTTTCTCAAAAAAATGTATCAATTTTGTAGAAAAATCGTTAATAAGGGGAAAACCCCTTGTATATATGAGAAAGCCTGTTCTAATTTTTATATTATTATTATTATTACACGACTTTGCTTTTTCGGGTACTCGGCAGCTAAGTAGCAAACCTCCTTCAGCACCCAGCCCACTCAAGCAAGAACTTTCACAAATCTCGTTGGCAGATTTTGATGCCGATCCCTTTGGCTATGAAGTAACTACGACTACTCTTTCCGATAAATTAGGTAAAAAATTTCGCATTTTAAAGGAAGTCATCAAAAACACGCACAACAGCCGTATAAAGGATACTATTTTTCATTTTTCCTACCAGACAACTAAGCTAAAAGTATATAAATCACAGGGAAATGAAATGGTTTTTTCCGCACAAATTACTGATAACAGCATAGCATTGCGCAATCAAATCAGTGTAGGGATGTCAAGAGAAGAGTTTTGGCAAAAATTCAATGACTTGGAAAGATATAAATTTCAGCAGGGACTCATAGAAATTAATGGTGACGATGAAATGAATAGTTATTTACTTACTATACAGCCTAACCTCATCAAAGTAAGTAATATGATGGGAACGGCAGATTATACTTTTGCTTTTGTAAAAGACAAGCTAAGTCAAGTAAATATTGACGTTTATATGGATTAGCATACCTAACTTATTTCCCCTAAGATAGAGAATATAACTTAGCCAACTGTCCGAAAACGGACGCTTGTTGCCCGTTTTCGGCGGCTCCGATTTCCATTATTTCTTGCAAACTATTGATTAAAAGTTATTTACCTTATTTATTTTTAAAGGCACACTGTTTGCAAATAACTACCAATCTTGTATTGGAAAACTTCAAAACTATTTATAAAACCAAACATCGATGAACTCTAAAGAAGGCAAACTACTCATAGTAGATGACAACGAGGATTTATTAAAAGCAGCAAAACTATTCTTAAAAAGGCATTTTGCCCAAGTAGATATTGAGAAAAATCCTGAAATTATCCCAAATCTTCTTGGCAATGAGCAATATGACGTTATTTTGCTTGATATGAATTTCACCAGAGATGTAAGCAGTGGTAGCGAGGGTTTTTATTGGCTCAATCGAATATTGCAGATAGACCCTTCGGCGGTAGTAGTAATGATTACGGCTTACGGAGATGTGCAGATGGCTGTGAGGGCTATCAAAGAGGGAGCAGCAGATTTTGTGGTGAAGCCTTGGGAAAATGAAAAACTTTTGGCGACACTTTGGTCAGCTATGAATCTGAGGCAGTCAAAGCAGGAGGTTACAGAACTTCGCTCGCAGCAAAAAGTAATGATGGCTGACATTAATAAGCATTTTAGCGAAATCATCGGGCAGAGTGCCGCCATGATGAAAGTATATGAAACTATAGAGCAGATAGCCAAAACAGATGCAAACGTCTTGATTTTGGGGGAAAATGGGACAGGAAAAGAGGTAGTAGCAAGGGCAATTCATCGCAGGTCAGCAAGGGCAGACAAGGTGTTTATTGGGGTAGATATGGGGGCTATTACCGAATCGCTGTTTGATAGTGAACTTTTTGGTCATGTGCGCGGCTCTTTCACAGATGCCAAGGAAGACCGAGCAGGGCGATTCGAGGTAGCAACGGGCGGTTCTCTATTCTTAGACGAATTGGGAAATTTGTCCCTGCCTTTGCAAGCCAAACTACTCACAGTATTGCAAAATAGAGAAGTAAGGCGAGTAGGCTCAAACAAGTCAAAACCGATAGACGTACGCCTGATATGTGCGACCAATATGCCTATATATGATATGGTAAAACAAAATAAATTTCGCCAAGACTTGCTATATAGGGTAAATACCATTGAGTTGCACCTGCCGCCTCTCCGCGAAAGAGGAGATGATATTCAGCTATTAGCCACTCACTATTTAGAGCATTATACGAAAAAATACGGAAAATCTATCAATACTATTAGCCCTGCCGCAATGAAAAAAATGCAAAATTACCAATGGGCAGGCAATGTAAGAGAGCTTCAGCACTCAATGGAAAGAGCAGTGATTATGAGCAATAAAAGCATATTGCAGCCCGAAGATTTATTCCTCAATACTCGCCAAGCACCAAGCAAAGAGGACGATAGCCTCGCCATCGAGCAGATGAACTTAGAAGATGTAGAGAAAATCTTGATTCGTAAGGTTTTGAAAAAATACAACGGCAACATCACCCAAGCAGCTACCGAACTCGGACTTACGCGGTCTTCGCTCTATCGGAGGTTGGAGAAATTTGGAATGTAGGGAAAAATATTTTCAAAAAAAAAATACTCTCAGGGTAGGAGTTTGGGGACTCTTGGCATTTCATACGCAGTTTCTGCTCCTAATTCCCTTTTTTGCCATCATGCCGCGCGGAACTGGTTGGGACGGGCTTGCTTTTGTGATTGCTTTGTGCTTATTTGGTATCAATTTGGCGTTGAGTTATGCAATAACGGTGATAAAAATTGTAAGAAACGAAGAGGCATTTGCCGATAATATTGCCTTGCTCGGTATTTGGGCTGTTTTGGCTTTTGCTCAAATCAAATTAGCAGATAACTTAGCTACCTATTTTCACTACAAAACCGCCGACATAAAAAATGTATCTTTTTCAAAGACAAATTTTGAGAAAGGCGATTTTTTTCTCATCTCCGATGCACAAATTCTTCAAGAACTGACTTCTGAAACTACTTTCTCTTTCCCAATAACAGCAAAAGGGCAAAGCACAAGATATAAAAAAATAGCTTATAAGATAGTCCCTATAGTAGCCCAAAATTGGGATAATCAGCCCATTTTTGCTTTTTCGGTACAGAATGCCGAAGAAAACCCAAAAGCAATACCAGATATAAAGGCTGTTTGGCACCGCCCGCGCAGCAGCGAATATGCCGAAAAATATCCTGATTTGGCTGATTGGTTTTTCAAAAAATATTACACTCTCCCCAAAACTGAAACTTTTATCTTTTTGGAATCTATTGATTTGCAAGAAAAAATAGCCGAAGAAGAAAATTTTGTGGCTTGGTTCTACGGAATAGTGATGATTATTTGGACTTTAGCTTTGGGCATAGCATTAGCAAAACAAAAGCAGAAAGATATATAAACCAATCAGATGCATTGGGAATAGAAACAAAACAGAGTAGTATGGCTTTTCCGACCATACTACTCTGTTTTGTTATTATTAATCAAACTTTTCGGATACCATTTCATAAAACTCTTTGACCTCATCTTTTTCTAAGTCCCAACTGTACTTGCGGAAATAGCGGTCTTTGATTATCATAATGGCTTCGTGGTAATCGCTACATCTATCTATTAACCCTAAAGCATCGTCGAACTCGCTACTATTCCCATTAAAAAGCATACTGACAAAGCCATTTCTTTTCTCGAAAGGAATGATATTTCGCATACTTTGCTGCTGCGAATTTGCCATGATGCTTCTTGCAAGTTCGGGATTGCTCAAAGGAGAGAACTTTTCCTCCACTATTTGTTCTACAGGCTTTTGCGTTACTACGGGTGTAGGCACATATTCAGTTACAATAGGCTTTTCTTCTTTGAGGTTCAAATCGAAGCGAAGCGGAGAAATATCAAAAGTAGTTTCTTCTAATTGCGTATTTGCAAATCTGTTCGCCTCTTGGGTAACAAACAAGTTATTAAAATTGAGTGGAATGACCTTATCAAACGAAAGCAAAAGTGCCTCCTGATTGTCTAACTCTGGATTCTGCCCTAATATAGCCGCTACAATAGCTGCTGCTCGTTCCGATTTTATGGTATTACCCTCTGCTTCTAATTGGGCAAGAATTTTATCAAATAGCTTTTTATGCACTTTAAAATACTTGGCTATCGTCTTTACCTGCATATTTACCTCTATCTCCTTGCCCATCATTGCAAATTCCTTTGCATAATAATCGTACGGAGAAAGTGTAAGAAGGAGTGTATCTGCCACTGCATTTGCTAAAATAGGCTCAAAAGTTGCCTGACGCACACTTATATAGCGAGAAAGCACATTCATAAGCGAAGTCATTGCTTGCGTAACTTCGGGGGCAGAATAATCGAAGAAAGAGCTACGTATATTATTGGCTTCTTCTTGCCACTTGATATAAACGGTCTTGATGACGAATAGGTTAATTTGCCTATTCTCGCAAAGTTCAACGATTTGCTTGCCGTTGATAGCGGGTTGCATCTTAAAAAATTTATCACAGATTACTTTCGCAAATCTGCTCCCGTAGCTATTTATTTCTGATAGATTGACCTTTCGCATATTTTTTTATTTTTCGGCGTTTGTTTATCACCAAGCACTTAAAACACATCAAATTAGAGGGCAGGGCGTTTTTTTCTCCTAAATGTAATTATTTCTTAGAAAAATCAAAAGAATCCTTTCATAATATTTTAATTTGTGTAAAAATCATACCAAATGTGAGCAAGGTATGATTTTTATAAGAATATTGCTTTCTCCCTATTTATTGCCTACTGTGATTCCTTGCCAGCTATCTGTTCGGAACGGGCAAACGGGCAGCCCATCTTTGCTAAACAAATTTAGGTCTTCGGGATTATTAGCCCATCCGTAGCGCACAGCCACAGGTTTGCTCACATTTTCGCTGTAGATGACTATTTTCCCGTTTTCCAAATACGCTTTTGCCCAATAGAATTTTTTGTCTTCTCCCGCAATCGTAAAGCCTTTGATGTAGCCGTAGCGGTCTTTGACTACCAAGCCATTTCCTGTATATTTTAATGAAATAATTGCTTTATCGCCATTTACTTGCATGGATTCGTACATAGGGCTTGAGTAGTTAATTTCCTCTTTGTAGGCAATTTTGCGAGCAGACAAAGCCAATCTTTTCCCTACGTCATGCTTGTTTTTGGGGTGAATATCCGCTCCCTCGCCTATGTCTATGATGACTGCCATTCCCGTATTTGGCAGGGCAAGAGTCATGGTTTGTGCTTCCCGAAGTTCTGCCCATTCGCTTTCCTTTGGCACATCTTCAAACTTCATATAATTGGCTAATTGGACAAAAAGAAAAGGGAAAGCACCCTGCTTCCACTGATTTCTCCAGTCTTTTATCATCTCTGCAAACACCGTTCTGTACTGATATGCTCGGCTTGCGTTGCTTTCTCCCTGATACCAAATAGCACCTCTGATGGAATAGGGGATGAGGGGGTGAATCATGGCATTGTAAAGCAAAGTAGGGTGGCTATTGGGATTAGCACTTACCGACACATTCATTGCTTCTGCCATGTCTATCCTGTATTTCCAATTTCCCGCCAACTCTACTGCTCTTTCTGTGCCTAAGCCTACAAACATTTCTTTGGGTTCACCGTAAATACCACCGCCGCCGCCAGTATCTGTTACCCTCACCGTAATTATATTTTTCCCTTGCCTCCACTTTTGGGCATCTGCCTGATAACTTCTTTTATCTGAATAAGAGTTGGTTTGTCCTATTTTTTCACCATTCAGATAGGTTTCATCTGCATCGTCAATCGCACCTAAATTTATGATAAGGTTTTTTCCTACATATTTTTCAGGAAGTTCAATCTCTTTTCTAAACCAAACCACCCCGTCCAATCCTTGCAGTCCCGCATTTTCCCAAAGCGAAGGAAGTTTCATTTCTTTCCATTCGTTGGTACTAAGGTCGTCTTTCCACCACTTGCCCACGATGCCCGTTTCTGTATTTCTGCCCATGTCAGCATATTTTTTCCTTATTTCTTCGGCATCTTTTTTGGCTTTCTCCAATAGGTCGGGTGTTTTTTCTAAGTCCTCTAATTGGCTTTTAAAATCAGGTATTTGCTTTGCAGCCCCCGCACTCATCCATGTTTCGGCGATAGTACCGCCCCAGCTTGTATTTATCAGACCAATAGGCACTTTGTACTGCTGGTACAAATCTTTGGCAAAAAAGTAAGCAACTGCTGAAAAATTTTTGACATTCTCACCCACTGCTTCTTGCCATTCGCCACTTGGTACGTCTTTTTGGGGCTTCGAACTTGCCACACGCGGCACAGTAAAAGTCCTGATTTGTGGGAAATTAGCTGCTGCCACTTCTGCATCTTTGATAGGCAAGCTACCTATTCGCCATTCCATATTCGACTGCCCACTACATACCCAAACTTCGCCAATGAGTATGTTTTTGATGGTGATTACATTTTTGCTCTTGCCCTGTACGGTAAGTTCAAACGTGCCGCCTGCTTTCATTTCTGCCAATCTGACCATCCAGTTGCCATTTTTATCTGCCTTGGCGGTATAACGCTTGCCCAAAAAAGTAACAGTAATTTTTTCGCCCGCCTCAGCCCAACCCCAAACGGGTACGGCTGCCTCTCGTTGAAGAACCATGCCATCGGCAAAAATTTTAGGCAAGCTAACCTCCGCAAACGATTGATTTGCAAAAAAAGTGAGGACAACTACACACATATAGATATATTTCATTTCGGATAGAAAATTAGTGGTGATTTATTAATTACCTGAAAGTTAGAAAGAAAAAACAGAAAATTACACACAAAATAGAAAACAATCGATAAAAATTGCTTTTTAGTTTACGTCTGCATGCACCTAAACCGTTTATCGCTGCAAAAACTCTTTTACAGCCTTGAGGACTTCTGCCCCTTCGCAGGAGGGTGCTAAGTGTCCGCAATTACCTTTGAGTTCGAGCCTTTCATTTTGCAGCAAATCAGCCAATTCTATGCTTGCTTGTGGGTTTACCATCATGTCTTGCAAGGAGTAAACAAGCAACATCTTTGCTTTGAGTTTTTCTTTTATTTGTCCCTTAGGTACTATTTTGTAAATATCATGTGCCATCATTGCCCGCAGTTGTGAAGCCCAATTAAGCGGATTTAACTTCGACATATTAGCCATTTCTTTATCAGTAAAAGTCTGAAAATCTACTGTTTGTGCATTTCGGTAGGAGGAAGAAAGCAAATTAAGTGCGTGTACCAAAGCTACTGTTCTCATTGCCTCTTTTTCTTCTTTTGCATTTTCGGCATCTTCTATGGGCTGAAGTTCAGATTTCCACAAAAGTAAATCGTTGAAACTTTGCTTGGGCGTACCTACTATCGAGATAGCTTTATCCATGAAATTAGGGTAAGAAACTGTCCATTGTAGGGTTTGCATTCCGCCCATCGAAGTCCCTATTACTGCGTATAAGTGATTGATTTGTAGCTTTTCAGTAAGCATTTTGTATTGGCTATTTACCATATCCTCGATGGTAAATTTGGGAAACTTTTTACCTTTTTGTTTTTTACTATTCGTAGGAGAAGAAGATACGCCATTACCAAGTGCATCCACCAAAATCACATAAAAACGGGTACTGTCAATCATCATACGAAGCGAATTTTTTAGCTGTTCCGAAGTCCCCGAAAACCATGTAGGGGCAAGAATCACATTGGATTTTTCGGCGTTAAGTGTGCCATAAGCACGATAGGCTATTTTACAATCTTCGATAGATTCGCCACTGACCAATTTGAAATTACCAAGCGAAGCAAACTGCAAAGGATTTTGTGCATGGAGGTTATAGACACTCAAAAGTATCGTAAAGAATAAACATAAAGATCTGATTTTCATATTTTTATGATTTTTATTTTGTGTAAAGAATTAAGTTTTTCCTTAGGAAATTCAATGATAAAGACTAAATCATTGATTTACAAGTAGAAAGTATTTTTTCCACAAAATTCTTATTCCCTCACTTTTATTCTCTCTTTTTTGTTCGCAATGGTTTAATATTTGTGTAGTTTTGCCTTACCAAATTTTGTAAGTCATTAATTTCATGGATAACCAAAACTCAAATTCGTTCAAAAAAACAAAGCGCAAGACCGCAGTAGAAAGCATCGATAGCTTTGGAGGAAAAATGCCACCGCAAGCCATCGAACTTGAGGAGGCTGTCTTGGGTGCGCTCATGTTGGAAAAAAATGCCTTGAACGAGGTAATTGACTTACTCACTCCCGAAATTTTTTATAAGGAGGCGCACAAATGTATTTATGATGCTATTCGTGCTTTGTTCGACAAGTCCGAACCAATAGACATCAGAACCGTAGTGCATCAGTTGCGAAAAACAAGTGAATTGGAACTTGCGGGCGGCACCGCCTACATAGCAGGGCTTACCCGAAATGTAGCTTCTGCCGCAAATATTATTTATCACACACGCATTCTCATAGAGCAAGCCATCAAAAGAGAGTTAATCAAACTTTCGGGCGAAACCCTAAGAGATGCCTACGAAAACTCTACAGATGCCTTCAACCTCTTAGACCAGATGGAGCAAGCCATTTTTAAGATTTCGGAAACTACTACCAAAAAGAACTATACAGACATTCGTTCCGCTATGACAATGGCTATCAAGGAGTTAGAAAGCAAGAAAGACCATAAAGACGGCTTAACAGGCGTACCTACGGGCTTTTCGGGCTTGGACAGGATTACTTCGGGATGGCAACGTTCTGATTTGGTGATAGTTGCGGCAAGACCTGCGATGGGAAAAACTGCATTTTCCCTGAGTCTTTTGCGAAATGCTGCCGTAGATTTCGGCAAATCAGTCGCTATTTTTTCTTTGGAGATGTCCACTTTGCAGTTGGTAGATAGGCTTATATCTTCGGAAGCCGAGATAGAAAGTACCAAACTCAAAACGGGAAGAATGCAAGACTGGGAAATGGAGCAGCTAAACGCAAGAATAAGCAAAATACGCGATGCAAAAATTTTCATTGACGATACGCCCGCACTTTCTATCTTAGAACTTCGCGCCAAAGCCCGCCGCCTGAAAGCCCAAAACAAGATAGAACTGATTGTGATTGACTACTTGCAACTAATGACAGGCGACACTTCCAAAGGCTCAAGCGGCAATCGCGAGCAGGAAATAGCATCTATTTCGAGGTCATTAAAGCAGTTGGCAAAGGAACTTGATGTACCAGTGATAGCTCTTTCGCAGCTAAGTCGTGCTGTGGAAACCAGAGGCGGCGATAAGAAACCGCAACTTTCAGACTTGAGGGAATCGGGTGCCATAGAGCAGGATGCCGACATGGTTATATTTCTCTATCGCCCTGAATACTACGGCATTACCGAAGACGCAGAAGGAAACCCAACGCAGGGAATGGGAGAAATCATTATTTCTAAGCACCGTAATGGCTCACTCGGCAGTGTAAACCTCAAGTTTATCGGCAAATTCACCAAATTTGCAGACCCAGAAATAGACACAAACGGAAGCGATAGCTACGGAAGTTTCTCCAACACAAGCGGCATCCCCAACGAATTTGATACGGGAAGTACTGTAACTTTCAGCAGCAAAATGAATGGTGAAAATAAAAATAGCTTTAAACCACCTTCTTCCGAAGAAGTTCCATTTTAGGCTACAGTCAAAAATTACAATTCAAAAGAAAAGCCTTTGGACTCTAACGCCTTGTACTTTACTTTGTCAAATTGATAGAGTTTGGCGGCTCGGTGCGAAACACCTTTTTGCCATTCGGGAAGTTCTACCAGCAAATCCATGCTCAAGATTTTCTTGCGAAAGTTGCGTTTGTCCAATTCCTTATTCAAAATAATTTCGTACAATTTTTGCAACTGACTGAGGGTAAATTTTTCGGGAAGTAACTCAAAACCAATAGGTTGGTAGCGTACTTTGCTTTTCAAACGGTTGATGGCTACTTCGAAAACTTCTGCATGGTCGAAAGCCAACTTTGGCATTTCGTTCACAGAAAACCACTCTGCTTTTTTGGCATCAGAGGAGGCTTGTACCTCGGATCGGTAATCGGCAAGCTGCACCAAAGCATAGTAAGCCACGCTCACCACACGCCCGCGCGGGTCTCTGTCCACGCCGCTAAAGGTATAAAGTTGCTCCAAAAACATACTTTTGATGCCCGTTTCTTCCCAAAGTTCTCGCTTTGCGGCAGTTTCTGTAGTTTCGTCCATATCTACAAAGCCCCCAGGGAACGCCCAGCAGCCTGCAAAAGGCTCATGCGCTCGTTCTATCAAAAGGACTTTGAGGTCGCTCTCGTCCAAACCAAAAATCACACAATCTACGGTGAGTGCGGGGCGAGGATATTCGTAAGTGTACATATTTAGCGTATTTTTTACACTAAGGTAGGTGTTTTTTATGATTTTGCAAATTTTTGATGAAAAATGTTTGAGGGCTGCTCTTTCCTATGCCGTTATCCAAGTCCCTCGGACAGCCTCTAATTGGGGGGAGTATGTCATTTGTGGGACACAAATGGAGGCAAAGGAAACTTAACTTTTCCCCAAATCGGTAGGCAAGCCATCAAGACTTATCAGGTTTTTTTCTTTTATGTATTCTTTTAGCCCTTCTTCGCCTTTTTTTTCAGCCCACTCAAAGTGAATATCGCGTTCGCCCACATAGTCAAACAAAGGCACGCCAAAACCGCAGGAAGTTTGCACCAAGTCAATTTTTGCTACTATAATTTGTCGTGTACTTGGATAAATTTTGAAGTGAGGTGCATAAGTTGCCCATTTTTCAGAGGAAGGTAGCACCGTAAATCCTTTTCCGTAGAGCCTCAAAATATTAGGAGAACCCTCAAAAGAACAAAACATGATGGTAATACGCCCATTTTCAAGTGTATGTGCCGAAGTTTCGTTACCACTACTTATCAAATCCATGTAAGCGACTTCGGTTTCAGACAAAATCTTGAAGCAATCAAGCCCTTTGGGAGATAAATTGATATGTCCTTCTGGGTTTAGCGGTGCTGTGCTAACAAAAAAGATATGTTGTTTTTCAATAAATTCCTGATGTGCAGGTTTGATAGATTCGTGAAATTTGCCCATAGTGCTACTTTTAGAGGTTCGACGAAATAAAGACAAATGTAAAATTTATGCTTCTAAAAATTTCCTGTTTTTCTTTGCTTTTTTGAGCATTACAAAAATATTTTTATAGTTGATGGTGTTTTTTGCGAACGACTCCGCCATTAACACGCTTGCAATGCTTTTTGTTGGTGCGCTTCGCTAATACCAAAGGCAAAAACACTAATTAGGGGGGAGGAATGTCGTTTGTGAAACATAAATAGCGGCAAAGAGAACATTTTGAAATATTGTTTATATTGCAAAGCGAAAAAAATATGAGGCTATAGTGTTTAAATAAACTAACTATTAGCAACTGTTAAAAGCAAATCATTAGCTATAATATCCCCTATCATTTTGACAGATACTATACAATTATCTGTTTCAGAAGCACATAATCTTCCATTATAAGGATTTTGTCCATTAGCCGATAGACGAGAAGAAGGAGCCCCTCCCCCACAAATATTATAATATTCGCAAGTATTTTTACATATAGCTGTCCCCTTTACTATATCTTCGTTTATTAAATGAAATTTATTACTTTGTAGCGCACTTTCAAGAGTGTCTTTCATAACATTTCCAATAATAAAATCACCGTAATAGCTATTTTTCAAAGACAATAATTCAGGAGAAAATGTGCTGAAGTTACCTTGCTTATCAAAATTTAGAATACTCAAAGGCATTACTATAGAGTTAATATTACCATCTGAATCTTCTTTGTTATCAGCCAATATACTACTCACTCTTTCTTCAAATTCTCTTATAAATAACTCTGTATCATTTTTTGTTAAACTATATAGCTCTTCAATAAAAGTATAAATTTCGGATTTTCTATCCGTTAAGCTACTTTGTTCGTTGAAAGCTAAAACTTCTTCAAAATTCACTCCGACATATTTAGCACCAATACTTTTATAAAAATCGTATAATTCTTTGGCTTTTGTCAATGAAGCAGAAGTTATGGTTGTTAAGATTGTATATTTTACATCATAGTCAGAAAGTAGCTTTAGCTTTTGCATTACTAAATCAAATGAACCTTCACCATTTCTTTTCTTTCTATACAAGTCGTGTATTTCTTTGGGTCCGTCAATACTAAGTGCTAAATCAAAATTGTTTTCTTTGAAGAACATACACCATTTCTCATTGATTAATAACCCATTAGTTACTATTTCAAATCTCAAATTGAAGTTAGTAGGTAAATATTCTTTGATTATACGGATGGCTTTTTCGTAATAACCTACTCCTACAACCAATGGTTCGCCAGCGTGCCACGTAAGGCGAGCATTATCTACAAGTGTGATATACTTGCTTTGAAAAATACTCTCACATATTTTATGCAAAATACTATCTGGCATTACACCTTTTGTATCCCTTTCCATCTCTGATAGGTAGCAGTAAGAGCAATTGATATTACAAAAAGAAGTGGGTTGTAATATGATTAATTCAAATGGTCTAAGTATTTTCATCTATCAATATATTTTAATAAAAATAAAAGAAAGATACTTTGACAAGCAAAATGCCTCTCAAAGTATCATGAAATTTATTTACGTGGCCATCCCCCTTTAGCCTGTTTAAAACCACTTTTTAAGCGACAATTTATTTCCAATAGCGGGTGGTTGTCTTTCAGTTTCTGAGCGACACAAGGTTTATCAGATAACTCATCCTGCAACATTTTAATTTGTTGAGCAAAACTTGTTTTAGCTTGATAGTTCATGATATTGATTATTTAAAGTTAAAAAATGAGAAAATTAAAATATTTTTATTTATTTATTGACGTAAAAAAATTTAGGTGTTTGGTTTCTTTTTAACATTGGTGTTTACCTCTATTGCTTCTAATAGTTTTTCTCTATCCTGTGTTGAAAAGTCCGCACCTGATTTCACTTCTTGGACAGAAGCTAATTTGCAAGTAGTATGAGTAAAACTACGCACATTTGAAGTCCATTGTTTAAAGCCTACTTCTGGTACTCTCATGATTTTAATTAGTATTTGTTAAGAAAAATTCGTTTAAATATCAATGAAACAAATTTAATTTTTACATTTGTTTCTCACAAACCACTTTCTGTAAAACTCCAATCAAAAAATGATTAAGATGAGAATAGGCAATCGATTACTAACAGCAAGGCAAGACCGCCAACTCAATCAGGCTGAAATGGCTGATTTGCTCAATATTGCTCCTGCTACTTACTCTCGCTTGGAGCGCAACGACACCTCTATTGATATAGACCAAGTTGTAGCTTTTGCCAGTAAGTTAGAAATTCCTATCCAAGAGTTTTTACCAGAAACCATAACAATTAGTAATAATAATCAATCTGGGCATAGCAGTCATATTGCCTTAGTAGTTGGAGATATTAATCACTACAATTATTATTCAGACAAGGAGATAGCACAATCCTTAGAAGCAAAAGACCAAGAAAATCAAGGGCAGAAAGAAAAAATACAGTCTTTAGAAAGTAAAATCAAAGAATTAGAGCAAAGCATTGCCTTATTGAAAAGTACAAAATAGCACTTTATGGACGATTTGGAGCAATTACGCCAAGAAATCAGGGCTTGGGTAAAAGAAAATTTGGTTGGCAAAAAAGTGTATAGGAAAGAATTAGAAGATTTTATCGAGTTTACTTGGCAGGGACTAAAGCATGACACAGGTAACAGTAGAAAGTTGCAACAACAACGCCTCGAAATTCTTAAAGAAATGGAAAGTATTTTGGAATCAGCTAATTATGATGGGAAAGAAACAGACTATCATCAAAGAAATGATATTAAAGCCTACCATTATTTTTCAAAAGAAATAGAAGATTTACCCTTGCTAAAAATAGTAGTGAGAGAAAATAAAGACAAAAAGTTTTTTTATGACCACCTTTTTGATACAAAAGACGACTAACAAACAGGTAAATCTCTGAAACTGCACAAGGGCGTGTGTTGGGTTGTCAGCCTACTGCCTATTGGTCGCCTTTAAATGCCCATATCGATAACAAATGTAGTTATTTTTTGTGTAATTTTGCAAAAAAATCTAATATATCTTTGCCCTCACTAGCTCATAATTTGCAACCGTTGTAGCACATTTACAGCAAAAAATCAATGAAATCTATCATTTCTCACTTCCAAACCATTGATTATCTGCGCTTCTATCACCAAAAACTCCTGCCATCTTTTGTCAAATTGTTCTTTGCTGAAATAGACCCTTGCCAGATTGGTAAAGGTGGTATAATGCCCCGCCTCAGAGACCATAAAATCATAATAGAAATTTCGCAAACCTTCGTCCTGATGGTTTTGCCAGAGCATTTTGAAACGCTCACAGCTTCTCGCCTCTATCAAAGCACAAATAATTAGCTTGTCTAACAGCCTCACATCTGCGGAGTTACCTTTGATTTGATGCGTCATCAGTTGGTTTACATATTCATCTTTGCGCGCCTTGCCGAGTTTTATATTTCGCTTTTTCATCTCTGCCAGCACCTGCTCAAAATGCGCCCATTCTTCGGCAACAATCGGAGAGATTGTTTCTACTAATGCTGTCTTTTCGCAATATTCCACTATCAAAGAAATGCCCATCGTTGCCGCTTTTTGCTCGCAATAGGCGTGGTCAATCAGAATATCTGCAATATTTTTTTCTGCCAAATTTGCCCACCTTGGGTCTGTAGGCAGTTTTAGATGTAACATAATTTCAATTTATTTTTCATTTAGTCAATAGCTCCAAAGCAAGCATAAAAATAAAATCTACCAATAAGCCAAACACAATACCAAAGCCAAAGCCGTAATTTATCAGTTGGACAAAATACTTATCAGCAAAGCTGTAGAATAGGCTTTCTATTTCTTTCGGCTGCATGGTTGCCACTTCATTCTCCACAATTTTTTTCAAGTCAATCCCTCCCAGCAATGCGTCCAAATTATTTGCTAAGGAATTAAGAGCCGCGTCTGTAAGTTTGTCGAGTAGCGTTTTCTTAGTTTCAGCATCTATGTTTTTTACCAAACTGCCAAGTGCTGTTTCTATGAGTTGGGAGAGTTGGGCGTTAAAAAAGACTTTTGTTTCTGTTTTTGCAAACAAATCCTTAGTTATCAGGCTTATATCTTCTTTTAAAATGCTTTCATTTAGCAGTTTCCCGAATTGTTGTTTTCGAATTTGGGCTAAAAAATCAGCTATCATGGTATTTTTAAACTGCTGAATTTCCTTGCCTTCTGCAATGAGTTTTGCCCAATTTTTTGAAACTTCTTGAAAATCAATAGCATTTATCCCTGCAAAAACAGCTTTAATTTCAGTTTGTGCCAAATGTTTTTCCGCTATGCCAATGAGTAAAGCAGAAGCTATATGGCTGATTTCTTTTGCTTTTTCTGTTCCTTCACTCGTCAGGTGAGAGCTTAACTGCCCAATTTCCCCTTGTAATATTTTTTTCAAATCTCCAATTTCATGGATAGACAAGATTTTCAAGAAAACAGAGATAGGCAATTTAAAAATTTCCTCTATGAGCATATCTAACAGTCGCTGAATCGCATCTAAGATTTCTTCACGCTTCAGAAAATCCTCTACTATTTTTTTAAGATACTCATTGTCAATATTTAACTTGAGTTGCGACATCGGGCTTTCCCCAATCTGATGTACTCCGCTCACCACCAATTCCTTCAAACTACCACTTTCTTTTTTGAAGAAAAATGGAATCCCCTCTCCTGCCAATTCTTTGGCGGTATTTCTGATAGGGTCTTTGTAAAGTGCGGCTGCCTTGCTTTCCTGATAGGCTTTTTCATATACCAAGTCTGCCAAATTTTCTTTGTTCTGATTGAGCCAGTCTAAGCCAAATTTTATCAAATTATCTACTACGTTATCAATATTTTCTTGGATAATTCTGACCAAATTTCCACCAAATAATTCACTAATTTTCTTTTCGGGACTCAACTCTTGGCTCAAACGATTATCTATAAACTGGAAAATAGCTTGTTTTATTTCATTGTCTATCAGCTTGTTGCGAAGTGTTTTACTTATTTTCTCCCGTAAAATTTCTTTTTGTGCGGGGCTGATATAGTAGTTTAATGTTTTCTCATTATAATAATTAAATGGAATGATTTCTTTGTCAAAAAGTCCTTCATTGATACGTTTTTCTATGTTTTCAAATAGGCGAATAAGTTGTTTTTCAATCAAATCACTAACAAATGGTTGTGCATTTTCCTTTACTTTTGAGGACACTAAACTGTCTAATTTTTTGGTATTTTGAGCTATTTTTAACAAACTATCGTTCAGTAGATTTTGCAACTGAACATAGAAACGCTCACTTTCTGAATACTCAATAATTTGTTTTTCGAGGAGTGCTACAAATTTTTCGGCTTGCGGAAAATCCTGCACACTTTTCTCTTTATTCTCATTTATTAGATTGCTAATTACTTGATAAAGTGAATCTTGATTTTTTTCTAAAGTTTCAAAGAGTACCGTTCCACCTTTTTCACTCCAATTTTTACCATTTTTTTCTACTTGCGTTTGCAAAAATTCAAAATTATTTCCAGAGAAAAATGTGATGATTCTACTACGCAAATTTTCCTTGTTTTTGTAAAAAGTATCAGTCAAATGTGCCATATTGAGTAAACCATTCACTACGAATTTGCCCATATTCTGAGCAAAACGAGTCTGATTTTTTGCTACTACGCTGGGAGTAAAAGGGACTGGAATTTTGGTTAGTGGGAAATATTTTTGGTAGTAAGGTCTAAAAATCATTTTCAGAGCCAGCCAGTTTGTGCCATAACCCGTAATACCATAAGCCAAAGAAGCAATACTTAAATCTATTATATTCAACAAGTTATCTGACGGCAGGGCGTACAAGCTTGCTCCTGCGAGCGCACCCAAAAATGCACCAAAAATAGTAATTGGCTTCAATTCCTTGCCCATGAATTTTTCTACCAAATCCCTCAACTTATCCGTTTCCATCTTGTGCATACTGCTTTGCACCGCTATTTCTACCTTGCCTGTAAGCAAAGAGGGTAGGTTTTGAATCAGTGTCTTTTGCAGAAAAACAGGCACTTGCTTATTAACTTCTAATTGGCTAATTGGCTTAATATATTCATTGATATTTTTTTGTTTGAGTTCTTCAAACTGTGTATGCAGCAGATTTTCAGCAGCTTGGCTTACAAAAGGCGACCATTTTTCTGTTTGCGAAGGGGTAATATAATCTGCCCATGCCTTATCTTTGAGTTGTTTATCTATGATTTCCTTAAAAAACTGCACAAGTTCGCTTTGCTTACTTTGCAAAAGGTCATGTAAGTTTTTAGCCAAAAAGCTATTCATTTTCTCAAAAGTGGCAAAAGGCAAAATTTCTCCGATTTTTTTAGTAAAAAGTTTATGCAGTTGCTCTTCCAAGTTTTTTGCTAAAAACGTACTAAAAGTATCCTGATAAAGAAAATCTTGTTTTAATTGCTTACTAACAAGTTGATTAAGTGATTTTTGCAAGAATTTTTCAATTTCCTCGGCACTTACAAAATCACTAAGAGGTCTTTCAAAAAACTGAGAAATATTGAATAATTGGGTCTTAGGTTTGGTATTTATTGCTGCTTGTGCTGCCGTTGCCTGCGTCCCCACAGACGACTCCACCGCCGTTGCCTGTGTCCCCACAGGCGACTGTATATTCTTACCCAATGCCAAATTAATATTTTCAATCAAAAGACTACCAATATCTACTTTTTGAAGAAAAGTAGGATTATTTTTTAGTTGGCTAATAATATTTCCTATAGTATTGCCTTTCAGGAAGTTAATGAGTTGTTCTGTAAGTCTGTCGGCAGTTTCTTCTGGATTTTGGCGGTGCTGCTCTATGATTTCTGTCATTTTGCCTACTATGTTTGCATACTGACTGATGCTACCCACGAAAAGCCGCAAAATCAAGTCCTGAAAGCGGGATTTTACATTATTTTTGAAGGTACTATCTATGAGCAGTTCCAATTTGTCTTTCCGTTCTTCTAACCACATTATCAGGCTTTTAAGCACCGTAGGTAATTTGGCATGAAGGAAATTATCAAAATTTTGTGCTAAATCATCAGAGAGTAGTTCAAAAATTGTAGTTTTCTCATTTTCAAGTATTTTCATTAAAAAATCGGCAAAGGAAATAATCATTTTTTTGCCTTCGTCTGAATTGACTATGAGCAAGAGGCGAGCGTTCACTTCTTGTGAAATATTTTCTGTGCTATCTTTGCCAAAAATATCATATAATTTACGGCTTGCTATCTGTACACTTATCTTCTTTATCAGCTCATTTACTTGTAGTAAACTACTGATTTGGCTGATGTTATCCGTAATTTGTTCATCAAAATCTTCTTTTAGCGTTTGGTGCATCTCTTGGAGAGAGTCCGATAAATTTTTAGCTAACTTTTCGCTGATGGGCGTTGGCAATACTTCGTTTAAGATATTGTCAGAGAGGTCTTTATGTGCATTCTGGAGAACTTGATGAAAGAGGTTTGGGGAGTCAAAAAAAGTGTTTAGCTCATTGGAAAGTGAGTGTATGGTAAAATTAAGCTGACTATCTGATAATAAGGATTTTACAGGGGTGTGAGTCAGCATAAAATCCAAAGCATCCACGCTACTTTTTGTCCCTTGCGTTTGTATGAGCGGCAATAGATTGCTATAAGTATCGTCTATTCCTGCAATTTCACCAATCTTAAAATTTTCAGAGAAAACAAGAAAGAGTTGGTTTTCAAAAAAATCTGCACTAATCTGCTCGATAGCATTTGCCAATAGTTCGGGTGAATTGTTTATCTCTTTCTCTATGGTATGGTGATTGATGATTTCACGCTCCACTAACTTGCTGATATTGATGATAAATTCATCTTTGGTGCGAATGACGATGCCTCCCAAGCCAAACCGCTTGCGGAAAAGCATTTGGATTGCTAAGTCGTTGGTGATGTAGCCCACCACTGCGCCACTTACGATTTTTGAAAGAAGGGTGAAAATCAAAGGAATTATGAGTTTTATGTTGTTACTAATTATGCAAATTAGTTTCTACAAAAATACACTTTTTTAAAAAAGAAATACAAATTTTTACCTCACTTATAAATTTACTACGTTTGGGCAAAGATTGAAAACAAAGGTATTTTTCATTCTGTTTTTATGATTAGCTTTGCAAAAATTTGGGGCTTTTATGCCAATATAAAATGATAAGATACACATTTAATAAATTAATTTATGGACGATAAAAGTAAATCTTTTCTGTATAGCTACCTTAATAATGCCTCACCTGTAGGCTTTGAGGCTTCGGGGCAAAAAATATGGCTGGATTATATAAAACCGTATATCCATGATTATCATGTAGATACATACGGTTCGGTGGTGGGCATTGTCAATCCTGATGCTCCTTACAAAGTGGTGATAGAGGCACACGCCGATGAGATTTCTTGGTTTGTGAACTACATCAACCCTGACGGTTATATTTATGTAATTCGCAACGGAGGCTCCGACCACGTTATTGCTCCTTCGAAAAGGGTGAATATTCATACAGAAAAGGGTATTGTGAAGGCTGTGTTTGGTTTTCCTGCTATCCATACTCGCAAGGGCGACAAATTGGACTTGAAACCGACTTTACAAAATATTTTCTTAGACTGTGGCTGTTCCTCAAAGGCGGAAGTAGAAGAATTGGGGATTCATGTGGGAAGTGTGGTAACTTTCGAAGATGGCTTGATGGAACTGAATGGTAAATACTTGGTTGGAAGAGCGTTGGATAATCGTATGGGTGGTTTTATGATTGCCGAAGTTACCCGCAGGCTGCATGAAAACGGTGTAAAATTGCCTTTTGGCTTGTATGTGGTCAATTCGGTGCAAGAAGAAATTGGCTTGCGTGGTGCAGAAATGATTTCGCGCTACATAAAGCCTAATTTGGCAATATGTACAGATGTTTGCCATGATACCAAATCGCCAATGTACGATAAAATTCTTGAAGGGGAGCAGGCTTGCGGCTTGGGTGCGGTACTTACTTACGGGCCCGCCGTTCAGAACAATGTCCTAAAAATGCTCCTAAAAGTTGCCCAAGAAAAGCAGATTCCATTCCAACGGGCTGCCGTTGACCGCAGTACGGGGACTGATACAGATTCTTTCGCTTTTTCGGGTACGGGTGTTGCCTCTGCCCTCATTTCCCTGCCGCTAAAATATATGCACACTACTGTAGAAACTGTACACAAAGATGACGTAGAAAGTGTGATAAAACTCATGTACGAATTTATAGCACAATTAGAAGCTGACCAAGATTTTAGGTATTTTAAATAGCTAACGTTATGACTATCAGAGAAAAACACAATCTTTCAGACCAAGACATAGACCGAATCGTGGAAATGGCTTGGGAAGACCGCACTCCGTTTGATGCCATCAAAGCTCAGTTTGGGGTGAGTGAAAGCGAAGTAATAGAAATTATGCGGATTGAAATGAAGGCAAGTTCTTGGCGAATGTGGCGGGAACGGGTACAGGGTAGAAAAACAAAGCATACCAATCTGCGTAGCGGGGAAATCGATAGGTTCAGATGCTCACGGCAGAAAGGCGTGAGCATGAATAAGATTTCGAAAAGACAGGGTTAAAAAGGCTAATACATAATAAAAAAAAAGCAGGCTCAAAGAGTCTGCTTTTTTCCAAAGCTTGGTTGAAGATTTTTCTCGTTGCGTTCTATTTATCTTAAATTTCTTTACTTATGAGTCCTAAAAAATTTGGCTTACTGACCCTGAGCAAGCGTATAGCCTTTTTTGCCGTCAAATAGGCATAAATTTTCTATTTTGATGAAGTCAAAACCTGCCTTATTTACTTTCCCCAAGAGTTCGATGATATCAGCATGAGCAATAGCTTTGCCTTCGGGGTTTTCAAAACGGCATCGCCAGTGGTCGGTGCAGAAAGTTTCGGGCATCCCGTCTGGATATACTTTCACTCCCCTATTACTAATGACGATTAATTTTAGTTTTTCAGTGCTACAAAGTGCTACCTTGTCGCCAAGTTCGTTAGCATTGCTTCCGTCCCAGTTTAGGAATACATCTACGCCTATTGTTTCCTTATGGAAACGTGGACGGCTCTTTAGTTCTACTGTAATTTTTTTGCTTTCTGCGGGATAATCAGCAGCTTTGAGCGTAGTTGGTTTTTGTCCTAAGCGAGCTATCACAGCCTGAGCAAATTCTTTTGTCCCTACTTTTTCAGTGCTTACACCTTCGGCAAAAATATCGTAAGTATGCACGCCATCTTCCATTGTTTTTAGCCAAGCATTATGCACTTTGCTTGCAATATCTCCTTGTCCAATATGGTTAAGCATCATTACGCCGCCAAGCAATAAGCCTGAAGGATTTGCCAAGTTTTGTCCTGCTCTGCGCGGAGCCGAGCCGTGAATAGCCTCGAACATAGCACAATGGTCGCCAATATTGGCAGAGCCAGCAAGCCCTACAGAGCCTGTAATCTGTGCTGCTACATCAGAGAGAATATCACCATAGAGATTTGGCATTACTATCATGTCAAAAAGTTCGGGTGTGTCCGCCAATTTTGCCGCACCAATATCCACTATCCAATGTTCTTTTTCTATCTGAGGATATTCAGCACCTATTTCATCAAAAACCTGATGGAAAAGTCCATCAGTCATTTTCATGATGTTGTCTTTTGTGAAGCAAGTTAATTTTTTGCGATTATTCGCTACTGCATACTCAAAAGCATAACGGACTATTTTCTCACAACCTGGGCGAGAGATGATTTTCAAACACTGATATACTTCACTTGTTTGGCGATGCTCGATACCCGCATACAAATCTTCCTCGTTTTCGCGTATGATTACTACGTCCATGACAGGATGTTTGCTTTTTACATACGGATTGTACGACACGCATGGGCGAACATTAGAATACAAACCAAGTGTTTTTCTGGTTGTTACGTTCAAACTCTTATAGCCACTTCCCTGCGGAGTAGTGATAGGGGCTTTCAAGAATACCTTGGTGCGGCGCAAAGATTCCCATGAAGAATCCTCGATACCTGCCGAGATACCGCGCAAATATACTTTCTCTCCTATCTCAATTTCTTCAATATCAAGTTGCGCACCCGCCGCAATCAAAATATCCAAAGTAGCCTGCATAATCTCTGGTCCTATGCCATCTCCGTAAGCTACCGTAATTGGTGTTTTAGACATCATTTGTTTTGTTGATTTTTTGTATTATATTTTTGCATATAAATTAAACAAAAACAAGTTTTTTTATGTGAAATACAAAAGTAAAGGAAACGAAGGCTATTTTTTTACAAATATATGTACTTTGTAAATTATTTATCTAATTTTATTAAAAAAAGATTAAACAAAATTTACAAAGTATAGAACTGTATTTCCTTAAAATTGTTTTAAAAGGAATTAAATTTTATTTTAAGCATAAAAAATCTTATTTTTGGTGCAAATAAATTTTTGGACAGATGAGTTTATATGAGATTTTCAAAAAACATGATGCAGTTTCTACAGACACAAGGCAAATAGGGCAGAATAGCATTTTTTTTGCCCTCAAAGGAGATAAATTTGACGGAAATCAGTATGCAGACGAAGCCATCAGCAAGGGAGCTGCTTTTGCGGTGATAGATAATGCCGCTTACAAAAAAGATGAACGATACCTATTAGTAGATGATGTACTCACCGCTCTGCAAGATTTAGCAGAGGAGCATCGCAGGCATCTGACTCACCTAAAGCTCATAGCAGTTGTTGGCTCAAATGGCAAAACTATCACCAAAGAACTCATTTACAAAGTTTTAAACACCAAATATAAAACTTTTGGTACTGAAAAAAATTGGAATAATCACATTGGCGTGCCGTTAAATATTCTGAAACTCAATGATAAGCATGAGTTTGCAGTAATAGAAATGGGGGCAAATCACTTGGGCGAGCATCTGACACTGTGCCGAATAGCCCAACCAAACTATGGCATCATTACCAACTGTGGAAAAGACCACTTAGAAGGCTACGGTAGCATTGAGGGGGTGATACAGTCTAACAAAGAATTGTTTGACTATCTTAGGTCGGTCGGGGGTACTTGTTTCGTCAATGCCAATGATGCTATTCTTATGCAAATTTCAGAAGGCTTAAAGCGTTTTTTTTATCAGTGGAATAGCACTAATAGAGAAGCAATTACAGGGGAAATACTCAATAAATTTCCCTTCGTTACGGTGCAGGTACACGCAAATACGCATTACGGCTTAGACAAATTTGTGATAAACTCACATCTATTTGGCAGCTTTCAGCTAAATAATATCTTAGCAGTAACTACTATTGGTACATTCTTTGGAATTGATGCTCATCTGATAAAAAGTGCAATAGAGCAATATGTTCCCGAAAATAATCGTTCGCAACTTATGAAATGGAACGAAAATACGGTGCTATTAGACGCTTATAACGCAAACCCAAGTAGCGTACTACCTATGATAGAAGATTTTATGGAGTTTGAGATGGAGAATAAAATTGTGATATTGGGGGATATGTTCGAACTCGGTGAACATACTGATATTGAGCATCGTGGCGTGGTAGAACGTATGAAAAATCATAATTTCAAAGAAGTGATTTTAGTAGGAAAGTTTTTTGGGAAGCACAAAGGTATTATAGAAGCAACATTTTTTGATAACAGCGAACAAGTGAAAGCATATCTGTCTGACAAACAGTATAAAGGCTGCTATTTTTTGGCGAAGGGGTCAAGAGGCATGAAAATAGAATCCTCTTTTGGTACATAAAACATTTTTTTAAGACATGAAATATTTTTTATTTTTTATCTTATTATCTATCAATAGCTTGTGTTGCTTGGCACAAGTGGCTGATTCCATTTTTTCGGCGATGAAACGTGAGGAAGTAGGCGTATATGCAGTGGAAAAAGGGCATATAGATAAGGCATACCTAAAGATGTCGTTTGCAAGCGAGGAAGTGCCAGACCAAAGTGTAATTAGCTCCTTGCAAAGTAGAAAAATTTTGCAAATAGACATTATTTATACAGATTATCCCAAAAACCGCAATTTTGACAAGCTCAATACCAACAGAGTACAAAAAATGCTGGAGCTTATTCCCGATTTACGCAATCGCAAGGAAGTAGTTTGGAGATTGGTAAAACAAACTGCTACCAAAGATTATTGGCAGGCAATTAAGCTGTTTCATGGTGTTGCTGTTACTTTTGTGGGGGACGAAATCACTACTACAAAAACAATTATAGATAAGGAAGTGGAAAAAGTGAAAAGCTATGTTTTCAATGGTACTTTCAAAGACTCTGTAGTCTATAAAATCATGGAAAGGAACAAGAAAAATTGGAAAAATGCCTTGGTAGTAGGAGATTGGACGGGGAGCGTTTATCCATATTCTTCGCAGATTGTAAATTGGCACAAGTTGCACCTAAAAGATGGCGTTATCAAGCATTTTGTTTTTTTCAATGATGGCGATAACAAAAGTGATAAAGAAAAAAAAATAGGAGAAACGGGGGGAATTTATTTTACAAAAACCAATGACATTAGCCACATCATCGAGGTAATGACTCAAGCCCTGCAAAATGGCAGTGGTGGCGATGTTCCTGAAAATGACATAGAAGCTATTTTGGCAGGCATCGAGAAGTACAAAGATATTTCGGAAGTAATTCTGATTGCAGATAATAACAGTGCGGTCAGAGATATAAAACTCACCCCCCAAATTACAAAACCTGTTCATGTAATTCTGTGTGGCGTGGAAAATGGCAGAGTAAACCCACAATACGTGAATTTGGCAAAGTACACCAACGGCTCTATCCACACCATAGAGGAAGATATTAATCACTTATCAAAAATGCAGGCAAACGATATTCTGAAAATTGGCGCACGTATTTTTAGGTTAAAGCCTAATGGCTTTTTTATGATGGTGAAATAATGGTCAATATGCACCTGCTAAGGTCGCCAGCGAAACGATTTTTCATCTATGGCACGCATAGTGCAAAGCACACCGTTCAAGTGGTCGTACTCATGCTGTAGCAGTTCAGCCAAGTCGTCTTGCATACGCCATTCGCAGGTTTTCCAATTTTCGTCCAAGTACTTTATTGTTAGGCTTTTATGCCTTTTCACCTTAACCAAAAGATTAGGGAAACTCATGCAATCGTCCCAAAGTTCAAACATTTCATCACTTAGATAGGTAAATTCGGGATTAATAAAAACAATAGGCTTGTCAATATTCATATAGATTAGCCTTTTCATAATTCCTAACTGTGGGGCAGCTATAGCCCGCCCAAAATTGTATTTTGCCCTAATTTCTTGCATTACATTGTGCAAATCGGCTACCCAAGTGGCTAAAAAAGGCAACTCTGCTTCCAAGACAGGCTCGCAAACTTCGTAGAGCAAAGGATTACCCAAAAGCAATAAATCTTCTAATTTTTTCATGCGACAGCAAATTTATGCTTTTTTAGCTTATTTGTTCTCCTCTACTTCATATTTTTCTTCTTCCTCGTAAAGTTGCTTCTCTACTTGATTAAGGCTTTTTGTAAACCCAAAGCGGCGTATAGACTCATCATTGTAAGCTCGCGCGGCATCTTCAGCAGTTTCAAAAATACCTAAGTAAATGCGCACTCCTTCATCATAAAGGACTGCCCTATATTTTTTGCCATCTTTGGAAACTCCCCGATAGCTAACACTGCTCCTTTGCTGCCTTCGTAGCTCTGACATCGTAGCCCACTCCAGATTCTCCAGCCTACAATCCAGTTTATCAGAGTTAATCATTCGCACAAACAACTTCTTATCGTCCACACTTTTTGGCTTATCTATGTATTGATTAGCCAGCAGTTTGTGCATATAGAGTGTTTGTATTCTCCCAAACATCGTGAACTGCAAGACGGCATAACCCGCAGAGTGTAGCCGCCAACCTTCGACATATCCTTTCTTTTTGAGGTAGCTAAAACCGCTTCGGCATAGCTTTACTTTCTTATCGGCATTGATTAGATGAATATACATTTTAGTTAAAAAAATAATTATAAAAAACAAGTAAAATTCAGGAAGTTAGAAATAAATAGAACCAAGAAGAATCAGTATTACAAATTTAAAAATCTAACACTATAAAACAAATTATTGATTAATTTTATTCTTAAATAATTGAATATAATTATTGATTAATTTTATTCTTAAATAATTGAATATCAATAACTTAATAATAATTATTATACATAAAACTACAAAAAACTTTGTAGCTTTATGTATTTTGTGATTTAGTTACGTTTTGGGCTGTATGCCTGTTCTTTGAATGGCGTTGTTTATCGTACTTGTAAGGTACTTTTCTTTCTGTTCACCTACTCTACTCTTTGCCTTGTCGCTGCTGCTATTTAGTAGGTTGTAAATATCTGTATAGCTTTTTCTTTGTCGTAACCACTTGCATACATTGTTAAAATCGTACCTACTGCGGTCTTGTTCTTTTTCTTTGTTTTCCTTTTTTTCTTTAAGCATTTCGGGGGTTTGAGCTTTATTTTCTACTTTGTCTTTAAGCACTTCTTTAAGCACAATATCACCTTCGGGTAAAAAGAATGTCGAGTTTCTGTTTTCTGATTTATGAAGGGTTACAAATGGATAGTTGCCGTTTGTTTGCTTGTATTTGGGCTTGCGGTTCGTGTAGCTCGGTAGCCTTCCTATATGGTCTGGCTCGGCACTCCCTTTATCTGCTTTATATTTTTCTGCTAAGTGCCTACAGATTCTTTTGGCGTGTTCTCTGTCTGTGGGGGCGGTTGGCAGTCTTAGCCATACTTGATAATTATTCGGGCTGGTTTCTATCAATAGGCAGGGTTTTATTTCTGCTATTGGTGAAAGCTGGTCTTTGGCAATATCGTCAAGCAAGATGTATTTATATCCTTGTGGTCTGAAATAGATATTATACCCCTGTGCATTCTTATAGGCAAAGTATTTACAAGATTTTTGCAGAGCATCCGCCGTATAGATACCATGTATCAATGGATAATCTTTGTTTTTGATTCCGTTTAGGTTTTCCGTATGGATTAAACGAACTATGTAGCTATCTGCTTGCAATGCATCCACTACTCTATTTATGATAAATTCATTTACATTTTTCATTTTTCTACCTTTTGGGTTATTGTGCTTAAAATTGTACTTTTCTAAGAAATGCCTAAAAATCGCTATTTTTTCTATATACTCAAACCTCAAATATGATTACTACATTACTACAAAATCAATTCTCAAAATTAACTATCTGATAATCAATATTAAAAATGTTAAATTTTAGTTAAATTTTGTAGTAATCATATAAAAAATGTATTCTACTGATTACTATAATTACTACATTTTTGTTAATATTTGTTAATGACTTTTTTTATTTTAACTACTTTTAACTGTTTTGTAGTAATTGTAGTAATTAGAATTATTATGATTACTACAAAACAAGGATTTTATAATGTACCTCAAAACCACTTTTATTAATACTTTTTAACTACTATTAACTAAAATGTAGTAATTGTAGTAATGTAGTAATCATGTTTTAGAAATCTGTAAAAACTTGCAAAATTGTATCATTGCTTTTTAACTCCATTTTTGGCACTTTTTCTTTATTCATCATTTCATTATGAATAAAATGTACCATGTCAAATACTGATAATTTGGGACTGTGGTTTGAATTGTAGGAAATATGCAAGTTTGCCAATGGATAACGACCAACTTTCAAACTATTCAAAAACTGCTTTAAGTCTGTAAAATCTTGGTTGCTAATATCTTGGTGTTCACTTTTGAATTTCAGATAGTAACCATAAGTAGGCATATTTCCACTTCTTAGCTGTTTTCGTATAAAACCTGCCTTTTTGAGTGCTTTGCCTATATTCCTACTATTGTACTTTCCTTTGGGGTTTCTCTCGCTTAGGTATTCTACTATCTCGGTGGCTGTCATAAATTCATCTGATTCAGTACCTTTATGCAAGAACCTTCTAACGGTGTCTATGTCGTCATTATCAAGGTAATGACGTTGGTTAATTTCTTCGTTTTCATGTTCTTCTTTGGTAGTTAAATCACAAACAAAATTACTTTTATATAGGCTATAAGATTGACTATACAAGTCATCTATATTCATTTCCTTGCTGTAATCAAAGTTAATTTTTTCAGTAATTACAAAGGATAGCCAACGTACCGAACCTGTAGTATCTGATAAAAATTGTTCCTCATTTGTACTGCCAAAAAATGATGCGTGCCTTTTGCAGTCTGTGGCTTTTTCTGCATAGGGATGCCTTGCATAAATACTGCCTTTGGTAAAAAAACTTTTTAGCTGGGTAATGTCATGTTTGGATAGGCTGGCTAATTCATCAAAATTGCTTATCATACATTGGCTAAGGGCTATCAAATCATCTTTGTTACTTGGATTGAGATTTTCATTGTAGTATTTACTACCTAATTTTTCGGGTACAAACCAACGTATCAAAGACGTTTTTCCGTCTGACTGATTACCCACTATCACAAAACATTGCTTGTTAAAATACTTTGTACCATGTTCGACTGACTGCTTTACAATTCTTACAAAGTGTTTTTTTAAATGGTGTGTAAATCTGTTTTTTTCTGATTCTGATTCAAATTTTAGGTAATTTGACAACTTTTCAAAGTAATCTATTTCTGCTTTGTAGGCTGGCAAGGATTCAAAATAGTTTCTTAGTGGGTGGTAGTGTGGTGCAAAAGTACGTGAACGCAAAATTGCCTTTAAGTCTGTTTGACTGACTCTATACCCTTCCTCTCTCAAATAAACATAAATATCATTTTCATCAAAATTATCAAAGTCTTTGTACTCGCTTTCATTTTTGAGTTTGAACTCTGATACTAAACGAACTTCATTATAGCGAAAATCATAGGTAGTATTTAGATACCTTTTTACCCTTGTAATGATTGTATCATTTTCTTTGTTATTACCCCCTACCCTCTCAAAATTACTCTCATTTCCCTCGTTTTTTTGCTGATTATTGTCTATCTTTGCCATTGTAAACTGATTAAAATGTTTAACTAATTCCTATCTTTCTACTGAAAAAAATTCTTAAAAACGCCTATTTGTAGGATAGGCGTTTTTCATTTGATACTACTTTTTTCTCTTTACTCGCCTGCTCTCTCACTCATCATACTCTACTGCTCTGCTTTTTGGTATCTTTTTGGGCAAAGCCGAAAGTTCTTAATGATGTGCCGTACTGCTTGAGTCTGATTGCTGCCTAATTGGGCTACTATCTTATCGAGTTCGGTTTCTGCGTCAAAGTCCAAACGCAAAACAAAAGATTTGGTGATGTCTGTTTGTGTGCTGTTACCTGCCATGATTCCCTCCTTTCTCTCGTTTATAAATTAAGTGTGGTTTTGTTGCTGAAATACCATGAAAAAAGTCTTCTTGATTTTCGGGAATATACATCATACTCCTTGTTTCTGTTTTATTAAGGTTTTTTTCCATTTTCATAAAATCCATGCTATAAAATGGATAATTGAAGTTTTGCAAATTCCCTTTGTAATTCACTTTTTCATTGATACTTAATTCGTAGTAATAAAATTTAGGCTCTATCATTAGTTTTTACCCCCCTTTTTAAAGTTTAATTTTTTGCCTGTTCGCTGTTCCCATGCAATATTTTTACATTCCCTACTGCAATAAGTAGCGTTCCAATGCTTAAAAGTAAAAACCTTGTTACAATGCTTACAGATTCTCTCATTGGCTTGTAACTGTATTATCTTGGTACTGCCTTCAAGGCTTTTGCCCTCAGGGCTTATGCCTTCAAGGCTGGTGCTACTCCCAAACTGAAAACCTACCTTACTACTTTGGTTATTTGGTGCAATGGTGCTATTCGGTACGCTGCTAAAACCTATCTTTTCTACAGGCATACTTTCACTTTCTGCGGTGCTAATTTGCTGGGTGTGGCTTTCTACAAAAACATAGAAATTCACGTAGGCAATAAAGAAAAACGCACATATAGCCAATATTTCCATGAATAGAGAAAAGATAGCTACATTAGTACCCTTGCTGGAAATGTCCGTTTGATGTGTGCCTACTGCCTTGTTTTTTTCAGCGTGTAGGGCTGCCTTCCTGTCCTCAAAACCTGCTAAGATTTTGGCGTTGGTCTTGTTATAGGTGTCTATTTTTCCTTTCCAAGATATAGACTTTCTGAAGTCCGTTTCCTCTTTGGTTAAAGCTGCTATCCTGGCCCCATAGTCATCTGATATGATGTTAGATTTATCGGACTGACTGACAAAGAGTTTTGCACCCTCAAAAGACGTATAGACGGATAGCATAGTGAGCAAAATAGCTACAGGCAGTAGCCAAACTTTGAAAGCTACCTTTTTGCTCTTTGCCTTAAAATAAGATACTGATAGGCTTGTGAGTATTTCCCTTTTCAGATACTCAAGCATTGACAAAATAAGCAAAGAGAAAATACCTGCTAATCCCTCTGATAGGTACGGTACGGCAAAGGGAATGGCTGGTAGGGCAATTTGGAAATAAACATAGCTGCTTGCTAAAACGGCACTGATAAGCTGGGCTACTGTAGCCATACCACTCGCGAATGACTTGCTACCACTATAAGATTCCCCGAAGGTCTTATCGCCATACATAGCTGTAGCATCCGCTACGTCTGTACTTTGGCTTACTTGGTTCAGTAGGGTATTGGCTCTGCTCTGGGTAAGTTTTGAAAGATTAATATTATTAATTACCTTTGTCATCTGTAATAAAAATTAAATTGTTAAAATTTGATTTAGAGAGAGTTCTCGCCGAACTCTCTTTTTTTTTTTACTTAATGTTTAGCTCGCTTACTATTTTCTTTGTCGTTACTTCGCCATAATGACCGTAAAGCATTTTTACATCATGCCCAAGCATACTTGCTACAGTATCACTGCTTACCCCTTTTTTATTTAGCCAATTCATAGCAAAGGTTTTTCGGGCTTTGTGTGAAGTGATATTTTTGGTAATGCCTATCTCGGTGCATAGCTTTTTTAGTTTTACATTGTAGTTAGAGTTTAGAAAAGATTTGTCGGGCAATAGCTTAAAATTATACTTTACAAGTATTTTTTTGACTTCCTCAAACAAAGGAACTTGCGACTTTACTCCTGATTTAGTTCTTGGCTTTACTATAAATTCTCTATTGTCAATGATTTTTATGTGCTTTTCGGCATCAAAACTGACTAAATCCACAAAGGCAAAACCTGTATAAACTTGGAATAAAAACAAGTCTTTGATATGTGCTAATTCCTTGTCTATTGGCTCGTAAAGTTCAATATTGCTTACTTCTTGGTCTGTAAGGTAAACAATCTCTTTCTTGGCTGTTTTTAGCATTTTCCAATCTGCCAAAGGATTTTCATTGATTATTCCTTTTTCTTTTGCCATTTTTAGAACAGCACTCAAAAAACAAACCTTGTTATTTATCGTACCATTTGACAAACCCTTAGCGACTAAGAAATTTTGATAGTCTTTGCCGTCATGCCGCTTAAAGTCTGCTATACTTATTTTGGAGAGTTTATTTTTCTCCAAAAACTCAACAACGGACTCTTTTCCATTCTTATAAATGCCTTTCATAGTGCCTTTAGTAAGTTGCCCTGCGGTGCTTGTATCTGCTACATACTCATCTATGAAGTCTATTAAGGTTTGCTGCTGTTCGTTTGCACCCAAATAAAGCTGCTTGATACTCTCGGCACTTGGCTTTTTTCGACTGTTTACCTCAGCATAAAACAAGAATTTGATGTCGCTTTCAATGGCTTTTAGGTGGTTTTCCTCGTAGTAGTTTTCTGAATTTTGCTTGATAAATCCGTGCTTACTGTTTTTCCAATCTGCCTTTGCTACTTTTATTCGGGTGCTAAAAGGTACGCTGGTGCGCCTGCCATCTACAGAAATATGACAATAAACTGTACCTTTTTCACCTCTTACGCTGCTGGTGCGAAGGTGAAAATATACCTTTATGGTTTGCCTACTGTATAGCTGCGTGGTAGTTTTCATGTTAAACAAGGTCATTGTCGTTAAAAATCATATTCAAAAGATTGAAAAAAAAATCCAAGTAAAAACGCAAAAAATCATAAAAAGCAAATGCCAAACGAATGAAAAGTAGTACCGATAAGAGTACCAAGTTTTCTAAAATT
The DNA here is from genome assembly GCA_004294445.1 of Cytophagales bacterium. Taxonomy (GTDB): domain Bacteria; phylum Bacteroidota; class Bacteroidia; order Cytophagales; family Thermoflexibacteraceae; genus Thermoflexibacter. Next base: position 85,511 of record REAZ01000020.1, on the reverse strand, counting down.
AGCTTTGTAATAGCTATTAACTTGCTTATTTCTAACTGTTTAATCATAAAACTAATTTTTTAGTTATTAATACCTCTTAAATTTTACCTCATAAACCTAATCATCACACTTTCACGTACTTGGGCATAAAAGTTAAATGTGGTTTTTGCTGTAGTATGCCCTAACATTTTTGCTACTATCTGCTCGCTTGCACCATTCTCATAGAACATCATGGCGGCGGTCTTACGTGCTACGTGTGTAGTGAGTTTTTTATTAAATCCAATCATTTTGCCTATTTCTTTCAAATAAGCATTATACTTCTGATTTGTGAGTAGTGGCAGGCTTTTATTATACTTGTTATAAATCCTTTGTGCATTTGACAAGAAAGGAAGTAGGCACTCCGTACCTGTTTTACCTCGTGCTTTTTGTATGAATAGCGTATCTTTCCAAAGTTTGGTATCCTTTGCAGCATCAAAACTCACTAATTCATTATAGGAAAACCCTGTGTAACACTGAAATATAAATAAATCGGCTGCGTGTTGTAGCCTTAGTTTAGAAAATTTATAGCCTTCCAATATTTGCAATTCGCTTTGTTCTAAAAAAATCATTGTTTTTCTATCGGTTTCTAATCTTGGCTTATAAAAGGCAAGTGGATTAGCATAGATAACTTGTTGATTATACATATATTCAACGACTACTTGCAACTGTCTTATAGCCTTTCTAATAACATTGGAAGAGTAGCCAATTTTCTTTTTTGCATTGGCATTGGTCATCTTTTTTGAGCGAAGGAATAAAACAAAAGCATCTATTGTTCCTACATTTACCTCGCTGATAAGTAGATTTTTAAGGTTGTTTTTGAGTGCAAACTTTTCAAAAACATTGCAATAAGTAGTCAAAGATTTAATAGCCGCTACGCTTGTTAGGTCATTTTGCCTGTAGGCTACATAAGATTTGTACGCATCAATGGCAGTAGGAATAGGCACTTCCTTTTTTTTAAAGGATTCTATGGTAATGTTTCCGTGCTTTTTTTCTATTTTGATAAGCTGTTTTTCTATACCTACCTTAAAATTAAAAAGTCTGTCGTTGAGGTGTTCGCTTGCTTTGGAAATTATTTTTTGCCTTTTGCTACTCCACTCTTCGGGTGCAATGTAAATATTTGTGCTTTTTTCGGTGCGCCTGCCATTGATGGTAACTCGACAATAAATAGGGCATAGGTTTTGACTATTTTTTTTTGATTTACATAGCCAAAAATTTGTACTAAATTGGTTCATTATTTGTAATTTTGGTTTTTTAAATTGTGAATGAGAGAGTTGCGCAACTGCCAAAGATTGCAACTCTCTTTTTTTGTGATTGCCTGAAAACGGATATATTCCGTACCTGTGCGCATGATGTTATTTGCCTTGTTGGGTTTCTGCTAATAAGTCTGCAAAAAAGATTTCTACCTTATTGGATATTTTAAAATTTTCCTTTTCCGCCTTTACTTTTATCCTGCTAAGTATGTCTTTATTGATACTTAGCTGTAATGTATCTTTGGTTACTCCTTGTTTTTTCCTGCTCATAATTCAGTTTGTTAAATGATTTATATACAAATATAGCTATAAACATTAAAAAGCAAAATAAATCATAAAAATATTTTTATTAACATTAAATATGTTTTATAAACATATTATAAATAATTATCAATCAACTATTTATACATTTGATTTTTATAAAAATTATTATTTATAGCTATATTTGCACAATGGATAATGTTTCTGAAAATATTAAAAAGATAAGGATTGAGAAAAGTCTTACACAAGTAGAAATGGCTGATAGGCTCGGTATTAAACAATCAAGCTATCAACAAATTGAAAGTGGTCGGAATGATATTACTTTCTCACGCTTACAACAAATTGCGGACGTTTTTCAAATGTCTGTGATTGATATTATTGAGTATGGCGACTTGCCTGATTTTGATTTAGAAAAGTTAAGAATGAAGGATAAAATAGTGGAAATAAGAGAGAGAGTGAAAGAGTTGGAAGGTAGGGTAAAGGAGTTGGAAAGTTGGTTAAAGGATAAGGATTTGATAATAAAATACATGGCATACGAGTTAGATACTGCAAGAAAATCTATTGCCAAACTTATAATAGAGAACGCAATTCATACAAAAATGGAAATACCTCAAGATTTAAAAGAAACTATTGAGTTATTCCAAAAGGATATTGATATTAATGATTATTTAAAAGAGATTAAGGATATTGAAAATACTGCGAATGAATAAGTGTTATTTGATACCACTATTTTGATTTTTGGCGGCGGCTCTATGACTGATGAAGTCTTACTGCTCTAAGATTTGGTATCTTTTTGAGTAAAGCTGCTGCGTACCTGGAATGTATTTTGGTATCTTTAAAAGAAAAAAAGCCTACTTTCTTTTTGAAGGTAGGTTTTTTTCTTTTAGATGTTTACGTATATCCTACCATTCTCAAGGCAATAGTAGTGAGGGGTGAAACCGTTGCGCTCTAAGGTAATATAAGTTCGCTTATTGCCGTTGCGGTCTGTATCTGTAAAGTGCTGGTCTTTGCGCACTTTGTACCCTCTGCGCTCTAAACTTTTGTAAAGGTCTTGGTCTGTCATAGGTTTTTGAGGTCAAAAGGTGCAACGGTACTATCGTTATTAGTAGCATACGCAAATGTATTTCCATTGTAAATAAAAAGTGTGCTTTCTCTATTGGTAGAATATGTACTATAAAAAGCTAACATTTCTACCCTTTGCCCACTAAGTATAACACTCCTATTTGCTGTTTGTACGTAGCCTTTTGACTTCATTAATGCTGTTTTGGCATCTGTTTGATTGTCTTTCTTTTCCTCTTTGTTTACCAAACGTTCGGCATATTCTACTATTTTTTTTGCTACGTTCACGCCCGTTACTTCAGCTATTCCGAACCCTGGATTACTATTAACTTCAATCACTTTGAACCCGTCTTTTAGTCTAAGAATATCGACTCCAGCAACTCCCAAACCTAATGCGTTTGCGCTCTCTATTGCGGTTTTTGTTTCCTCTGGAGTTAAGTCTATTTTCTTACCACTACCTCCTTGAGAAAGATTTGCCCTAAAATCTCCTTTGTTGGCTGTGCGTTCCATGCTTGCGACTACCTCACCATCAACTACAAAAGCTCGAATATCTTTATTATCTGCTTTTAGAAACTGCTGTAAGTGTATATTCAAATCATTTGAGTACATAGTCTGAAGTGTGGTATTGGCACTTAGCTTTGTTTCTAAGATACTCACGCCGTACCCCTGACTGCCTTGTATGGTTTTGACTACGCAAGGCAAGCCGCCTACCTTGTCAATCAAAAATTGCGGATTTTGTGGACTGCCTGCAAAGATAGTTTTAGGTACTTTTATTTTGACTTTGGAAAGAACTTGACAAGTCCAAAATTTGTCCCTTGCTATCATTACGCCATTAGGCAGTACGGTACTTGGCTTACTCATATTTTCGGTAATATGCCTTAATGCTGTAATGCCTGTATCCGTACCGTTGCCGCTTAACCTTGGTATGACTACATCAAAGGAAATGGAAGTAATGCGCTCCCCTTTGTCAAAAATACTATCATGTCCGTTCACGTCTGAAATGTAGCAATACAAATCATTTGGGTAGGAAATTCTAACAAGATGTCCTCTAAGTTCTGCCTCTCTTTTTATTTGCTGAGTTGCCTCGCTTTGTGGGTTGGTACTTAAAATTAAAATATTCATTTTGAAAAAAATTAATTGTTAAATTGTAAAAAATACAAATTCATTGCCTCACTGATAGAAATTGATTTTTTGATACGCTGGTGCAAAAAAAATCTATTCTTATACTTTGAAAAACGCTTTCTAATCATGCTCCTATTTAGTTTCTGCAAAGTTCGGCAAACAGTAGGAAACTAAATAGGACACTTTTTTACGTGATTTTTATGTAATATTTTGCATTATGTAATATTTTGCATATAGAATAATTGGTTTATTGGTATTGGATTAAGTTTTTCAGCTATGCCAATAGAAAATCTAACAACCTCGAATCCTTTGGCAGTAAACACGCTGTCGAAATGGTTCATAGTTTGTCCGCTTGTAATTACGTCATCTAATAACATGATTTTTTTACCTTTTATTGACTTAAAATCAACTACATAGCTTTCAAAATAATTGCTTTGTATTGGTTTATCATGGTTGTATTTTCTTGGTAAAACTTCGTTTACTCGCTGGATTACTTCGCCGTATATTAGTTGCATTTGGTTTGGCTCTGCGGTGTGCGCTGGTATGGCTACAATGGTATCAATGCCTAAATAATAGGCAATGAGTTTTAAATGTGATTTTATCGTTTCCTTATTTTTACCGTACTTTTTAAAATTGTAGGTAAATCTTGTATCGTAGTCATCTGATACATCTTTACCCTGTACGAAACTACCAATTAAGCTACTGTACTTTTTTAAACCGTAAACATTTTGACTTTCAGAAAAAAGTAAGTCAAAGTGCTTTACTTCCTCATTAGTCTTTACTGCTCCGTATTTGAGCATTGGACTACTAACATTTATATAATGCGATAAGCCTTGTTTATCAATCCATGAGCAACAAACATTATTGCCTATAGTATTACCTTCCTCGTTATTTTCCTTAACTGTCAAAGGATTTTTACAATCTAAATCGGACTGAAGAAAAACAACATCGCCAATTTCAAAATTAATAACTTTTGTTTTTTTACTCATTTTTGTAACTTAAAATTTAAAAATTAATACTATTTATTCTAAAACATTGATTATTAATGTTTTAGTTCCAATACTCCCCCCTTATTTTAGGTTATTTTTTATCATTCTCTCGCTTTGGTAGGCAAGCAACGCACCTTAACAAAATGCACTTGCATTTTCCAAAAAAAATATGAAATATGAATTTGTGTTTATAAATCAATGAGTTGCAGTTTTTGAAGGTAGGCAGTTTGCAACTGCAAAAATATTTAACATTGTCGGTAGTCAAGTAATCAAAGTGATTACTTGGTAACAAAATTCAAGTATTGTTTTTTTAGCATAAATACGCTTTGTCGTATGGTGCATTTGGCTTTTTACTCTTCACTACTTAATGATATAGATGTTTTTTTGTTAGCACCTGTGTAAACTTTTGAAAAATATATGTTTTAAAATGCTGATAATCAATATTTTAAATGCGTAAATTTAATTATTGATTAATTTTATTAACTAACTTCACAAAAATTTAATCCGAGATTTTAGGGAAGTTCCAAATCTCCAAGCTGATTAGATGTAATTTCGCCCGAAGCAATCATTTTTTGTATCTGTGCCAAAAAATCTTTGTTATTTGCTGGTTTGATATTTTCTATTAAATCATTAATACTCAATACTTTTTCTTTCAACAAGTTAAGAATAGAAGCTGTATATTTTTCTCCTATATCTTGCCCTACTTGTTGTGCTATTTTTTTCTGCTGTAGGCAGTTATCACATACTCCGCAGGTTTTATCTGTTTGCTCGTCAAAATATGCCAATAAAAGTTGTGTTCTACATCTTTTCTGATGCTTTATATAGTGTATCAGCGCATCTATTTTCAGTTTTTCTCTGTCCTGCCTTGCTTGGTATCCTTTGAGGTCAAAGGGCAAGTCTGGCACATGATAGCGCGGTGTAAGAAAAGTGAGCTGCGGCTTATTTTTTTGTGGACTATAGTCTATGATATTACTTTTCTGAAGAAAAAACAATTGATTTTCAACAATTTGGACACTTGTTGCCAATTTTTTTGCCAGTTGGCTCTCAGAGATATTGGTATAGTTAGTAAAAATTTCTCCGCCATATATTCGCAATATTGCTTTTATAAAAATATCCAAGTTTGCATTTGCAACCTGAAATTCATATAGCTTGGTATTATCTACTAAAAACAAGATTCTCGAAGGCTTGGTAACGGCTTCGTTTAACTGAATAAAACCCTGCTTTTCCAATTCTTGGAGGGCATAAAAAGTAGTGAGATAGTCAATATCTTTACTGCTTGTTTTTGGGAAAGAACTAATAAACTCTTCCATGCCAAAGTCATAATCGGTCATTTCTCCACTCCCGACTGCTATTTTATAATAATTGGCTAATCTTTGGTAGATATTTTTAATTACTTCCACTTGGGGAAAAATCTGTGCTGTTCGCTTTTCCATTTCGCTAATCTCTGCGTGGTTATAAAGTAGCGCGCCATAAGCCTTCGTTTCATCTCTGCCTGCCCTGCCTGCTTCCTGATAGTACGCTTCCAAGCTATTCGGTAAGCCTAAATGTACCACGCTCCGCACATCAGGCTTGTCTATCCCCATTCCAAAGGCATTCGTAGCTACTATTACCCTTGTTTTATTTTTTATCCAGTTCTCCTGCCTCGTACTTCTTTCTTCGTTGCTCAGTCCTGCATGATAAAAATCGGCACTTATCTTATTTTTTACCAAAAAATCAGCTATACTTTTTGTTCTCTTCCTACTTTGCACATATACTATGGCGGGGCCACTGACATTTTTCAATATTTTAAGGAGGCGTTTTTCTTTATCCTCTTCGTAAAGGCAGGAATAAGAGAGATTATCTCTTGCAAAACTTTTTTGGAAAACAGCACTATTTGCTTGGGTAAACAAGAGTTTTTCTTGAATATCCACTTTTACCTCCTTTGTGGCAGTAGCAGTCAGAGCTATGCAAGGTACTTGTGGAATAGATTGCCTAAATGTAGCTATTTCCAAATAGGAGGGGCGGAAATCGTACCCCCACTGCGAAATACAATGCGCCTCGTCGATAGCAAGTAGGCAGATATTCATTTTTTTTGCCCTCACTTTGAATATTTCAGTTTTTAGTCGCTCAGGAGAAACGTATAGAAATTTCACTTTCCCATAAATGCAGTTATCCAAAGTAATGTCTATTTCTCGCTGGCTCATACCCGAAAAAATTGCCTTCGCAGCAATGCCACGCCTTTCCAACTGTTCCACTTGGTCTTTCATGAGTGCTATTAGTGGAGAAATAACAAGACAAATGCCTTCTTTGACCAGGGCAGGAACTTGGAAGCAGATAGACTTACCGCCGCCTGTAGGTAACAATGCTAATACATCTTTTTGGGCTAATACAGCTTGTATAATTTCTTCTTGGAGAGGACGGAAACGGTCGTAACCCCAATGTTGTTTTAATATTTGATGGATATTTGTCAAAGATAATGGCGAATTAAAAACTGATAATCATACCTATTTGGGCATAGAACATATCCGTACGCGACCTTTTTGCCGAGCTAAGGTTGATATTAGAATCAAATTGATTTGTATTTTGGCTAAAATTTACTGACCAACCAGCAACCGAACTCCTATCAAAAAATCTTGCTTGTTCTCCTAATAAATAAAGACATCTTACATCTAAGCGAATAGGTCCCGAACCTATCATGAAACCGCCACCGCCGCCATAGCTCAAAGCGACATCACTAAGGTTAGTAACAGAGTTAGAATAAGCATTATTATTGGTATTAAATGGATTTGTATTATTATTGAAAGAGCTATTATTTCTTGTTTCATCTGTAATGGTAGTCCTTGTATAGAAATTTTTGAACCCAACACACCCATCAAAATAAGGTTGAATTAACTTGATAGGAATGCGAAGCCGCAAGACCAAATGTCCACTAAGCAAATTATTGGTAGTAGTAACTCTATAATCTAAGGGGATAGTCTGAATTACTTGATTGCCTACGGAGATGGTGCCGTTAATGCGTTGCCTATTATTATTAATGCCATAGACCATGTAGCCAAAATCTACGCCTAAAAAAATGGGAATTTTGCGGTCAAAAGGGAAAAATGCACTAAGTCCAAACCCTCCGCCATTAGCAGTTGTTGCATCGCGAAATTCGTTAGCAGGAACGCCCATTGCTCCATGGATTCCAAAATGGAACTGTGCCTGAGCAGTGAAATAGCAAGACATTAGCACCGCTACACAGATTAAAGTTTTTTTAAAAAAGATTTGTTTTGTAAGAAATCTCATTGCGTTATTTTTTTGAATGTGATACATAATAGACAATAGGAACCTTCTCGAAGTTGCTATATTTAACAAATATTTTTATTGCCTAAAAAAAATGCCTTAAGCAACTCAGACTACTACAAACAAAAAAAGCGTTGCAGATGACAGCAACGCACAAAACAAAATCTGAGATACGCACCATTAAGGATAGGAAATAAAATTAAATTTTAAATCCACATCGTCAGCGTACTCTTCGCCGCTTTCAAGCATATCTAAATCACCTTCCTTGTAATACCAATTTACCTCTACTCTACCACTTTTATTTTTGACATAGTTTTCCAACAAGTCAAAAATTTCTAAGAATCGCCTCGAAGAACTTGTATTAAAGTAAGTCATCTTAAAATTAAAGACGAAACTTCTATTAGGTTCTACAAGATAGTTATTAAGCCACTCAAAAATTGGCTGAAAAAACTCAATTGTATATTCATGGTAAGATTCACCCGAAATTTCCAACACACTATTCTGTGCGTCAAAATTTATTGTAGGTATATAGGTAGAACCCTTTATTAAGAAATTCTCCATGTTTTTTCTCAGTTTTTATAATTGGACAGTAAAGAAAACTGTTTCTTAAAAATGTCTTATTTATTTGAAAATAGATAATTTTCTGATTTCTTCACAATTTTACAAAAATACTTTTGAAATGCAAACAGAAAACAAAATTTTGCAGGAATTTATGTAATTTAAGTAAAAGAGCGAAATCACCTAGGGGGGTGTTTGGTAAATTTTCAATTATACGACAATAATACAAAAAATATGACAATATTCAATATTGAATCTATTTTTTTTAAAAAAATTTAGGGCATAAACTAAAAAGTGTATGCCCCTATATTTAGATTGGCTTATTTGCCTTTCTTATTGTTGTTATTTGCGCCGCCACCTTTGTTGTTACGGTCTCTATCTTTTTTCTTACGCTTGTCTCTGTCATTGCGGTCTCTTTCATTGCGTCTTCCGCCGTCCCCACCTGTGCCTTGCTCTGCTTTTGGTGCCGTACCAGTGATAGGAGATAAGTCGCGCTTTCCATAGACTTCGCCTTTGAATACCCACACCTTGATACCAATTTTACCATAAACAGTTTGTGCCTCAGAGATAGAGTAGTCGATGTCTGCTCTTAGTGTATGCAAAGGCACTCTGCCTTCTTTGTACTCTTCAGTACGAGCCATCTCTACGCCACCCAAACGACCAGAAAGACGAATTTTTATGCCTTGCGCACCTACTCTCATCGCATTGCTGATAGCTTGCTTCATCGCTCGGCGATAAGAAATACGACCTTCAATTTGTTGTGCAACTTGCAAACCTACCAAACGAGAATCAATCTCTGGTCTTTTAATTTCATAGATATTGATTTGAACATCTTTCTTGGTAAGTTTTTTCAACTCTTCCTTGATAGTATCCACTTCTTTGCCACCCTTACCAATTACTACGCCCGGACGAGCTGTATTAATAGTGATGATGATACGCTTAAGTGTTCTTTCAATCACGATTTTAGAGATGCTTCCTTTTGGGATACGAGCGTTTAAGTATTTTCTGATTCTTTCATCTTCTACCAATTTATCAGGAAAATCTTTTCCGCCGTACCAATTAGAATCCCAACCTTTGACGATTCCGAGTCTTAGACCTGTTGGATTTACTTTTTGTCCCATAGTATTTTTACCTCTGTTTATTAACCGTTGTTTTCAGTTTTATTTTCAGTAGAGTCAGCTACCTTTGGGACAGCCACCTCATCAACAATGATAGTTATGTGATTAGAACGCTTACGAATTTTGTAGCCACGACCTTGCGGAGCGGGGCGCATTCTCTTGAGCATAGTTCCACCGTCAACGAATATTGTTTTTACAAACAAATCTGCGTCTTCTATTTTCTTGCCTTCGTTCTTTTGTTCCCAATTCGAGATAGCAGAAAGTAGCACTTTTTCTAACTTTCTTGCACCTATGCGAGCCTCAAATTTCAAAATATTGAGTGCTTTCGTTACTCTTTGTCCTCTGATCATGTCAGCCACCATGCGCATTTTCTGCGGTGAAGTAGGGACATTCGTTAATCTTGCTATTGCTTCCATTATTTCTTCGCGGCTTTATCTTTTTTAGCTGTATGTCCTCTGAATGTACGTGTAGGTGCAAACTCACCTAATTTATGTCCTACCATATTTTCAGTTACATAAACTGGAATAAATTTATTGCCATTATGTACCGCAAATGTATGACCGATGAAGTCAGGAGAAATCATAGATCTCCTTGACCAAGTTTTGATAACAGCTTTTTTGCTGTTTGCATTCATCGCCGTTATTTTATTTTCAAGGCGAAAATCTATGTAAGGTCCTTTTTTGAGTGAGCGTGCCATTATTTCTTCCTCCTGCTAATGATTAATGAATTAGAGTATTTCTTTGGAGTACGTGTTTTCTTGCCTTTTGCGTACAAGCCTTTACGTGAGCGTGGGTGTCCTCCTGATGCTCTACCTTCGCCACCGCCCATTGGGTGATCTACTGGGTTCATAGCTACACCTCTTGTGCGCGGTCTGCGACCAAGCCAACGCTTACGACCTGCCTTACCAAGCATGACGTTCATGTGGTCTCCATTTGATACTGTGCCGACAGTAGCCAAACAAGTGGTAAGCACCATGCGTGTTTCGCCAGAAGGCATTTTTAGGACTGCATACTTACCCTCTCTACCGAGTAGCTGTGCATAAGCACCTGCACTGCGAGCCAAACTGCCGCCTGAACCTGCTTGCATCTCGATATTGTGAATAATAGTACCTACAGGAATTTCCGCAAGAGGAAGCGCATTGCCCACTTCGGGTGCTACGCCAGTTCCTGAGATTACTTTCTGTCCTACTTTGATACCGTTAGGGGCAATGATGTATCTTTTTTCACCGTCTTCATACTGAAGGAGTGCGATACGTGCCGTCCTGTTAGGGTCATACTCTACCCCAACGACTTCAGCAGGAACATGATGTTTGTTCCTTTTGAAATCAACAATACGATACATTTTACGATGACCGCCGCCTATGTAGCGCATTGTCATCTTGCCTGTGTTGTTCCTACCCCCGCTTCTATTTAAGCGGACAATCAGCGATTTTTCAGGCTTACTTTTGGTTATCTCCTCAAATGTAGGAGCTATCCTTGCTCGCTGACCTGGTGTAATTGGTCTTAATTTTCTTACTGCCATTGTTTTATAAAGTATTTAGCAATAAAGCTAACTTATTGAATTACAAGTTTTTATTGCAACGATCTGCTACCACACACCGTTTTGAGAGTGCAAAGCTACGTATATTATTGATAATGACAATACTTTGCTTATATTTTTTTGCAAAACTTGCATCTTTATCTCCGCAAAAGCCAATAATGCAGGTATTTGCTATCCTTTGGGCAGGATTATTCTAAATGTAGTGCCAATGTCTATCTCGGAGCGAAAGACAAATATTTTCCCTTTGTGGTAGTTTTCTACAATTCTTTTTGCCAATGCCAAGCCGAGTCCCCAACCTCTTTTTTTGGTGGTAAATCCTGGCTTGAACACTGTCTTTAGTTTTGATTTATGGATGCCTTTACCCGAATCTTTGATGTCAATTACTAAGCCTTTTTCGTCCCTTGTGTGGCTTACATAGATGTCTATGCTCCCAACAGCATTCATGGCATCTACCGCATTCTTACAAATATTTTCTATTACCCATTCAAAAAGTGATTTATTCATAGGAACAAGCAATTCATCTTCTTTGATATGCAGCAAAAAATGTACTTTGCTCGATACTCTTTTCTGCAAGTAATTAATGCTTTCTTCTAAAACTTCTTTGATGTCTTCCTGCTTGAGTGTAGGAGTGGAGCCAATACTTGAAAAGCGAGCTGTGATGGTTTCAAAGCGTTTTACGTCTTTTTCCAATTCCTCTACTATTTCCGCATCTATAGCGTCGTCTAATCTTAAATACTCTACCCAAGCAATTAGTGAGGATAGCGGCGTGCCGAGCTGATGCGCTGTTTCCTTCGCCAAGCCTACCCAAACTTGGTTCTGCTCTGCCTTGCGAGAGTAGCTAAAAAGGGCGTAAACAAGTGCGAAAAAAAGCAAAATAACGGTAAGTTGCACATAGGGAAAGTAGCGTAACTGATTGACCAAAGTAGAGTTTTCATAATAGACGTATTGGTGCATATTGGAAATGGAGTCCAGCGTGAATACTATAGGCGGGTTCTCTTCTTGCATTTCTTTCATCTTTCTGAGTAAAAAAGCCTCTTTTTCTTGTGGGTCTTTGGGTTCGTCAAGATTTCTGCTGCCGATAGGAAGGCGATTTTCATCAGTAAGAATCACAGGAATAGAGGTATTTGAGCCAACAATTTCCTCCATCAGGAAGGTGAGGTTTTCGCTTGGTTCTGCGGTTGCCAAAAATTCTTGCCCTTTGGCAAAGAGTGCAATTTGTTTCTCTTCTTGCTCCAAAATCCTATTTACGAGCATGTTGGTATAAATGATAGAAGTCAAACCTATCAGTAGTGCCAAGCCCAAAATTACCCAATTTACTGCGGGATTACGTTCGTAAATATTTATCATATTACCTTCTCGCTTACCAAATGGATAATCATTTCTACTTGCTCCTCAAAAGTAATATACGTAGTATCAACTACTTGTGCATTTTCAGCCTGCCGAAGTGGGCTATCGCTGCGTGAAGTATCTATCAAATCTCTTTTTTTGAGGTTATCGAGAATGTCCTCTAACTTTACCATTTCGCCTTTTTCCAATAGTTCGTCTTGGCGGCGTTTGGCTCGAATCATCATATCAGCCGTCATAAAAATTTTTACTTCTGCCTCTGGAAAAACCACAGTACCAATGTCCCTCCCGTCCATAACTATCCCTTTTTTCTTGCCCATTTTTTGCTGTTGTGCCACCAAAAACTTACGCACCGCCGAAATAGCACTTACTTCGCTTACGTTTTCGGAAACTGTCATTTGCCGAATCTTATGTTCTACATTGAGTCCGTTAAGGTAAGTATCAGACCTTCCTGCTTTTTCATTGTGCCGAAATTCAATGTCTATTTCTCTGAGCGCATCTTCTACCTCATGCGGGTTAGTAAGACTGATAAAATTTTCCAAAAAATAAAGCGTAACCGCCCTATACATAGCTCCTGTGTCTATGTAGCTATAATTCAAGATATTTGCTACTACTTTGGCTGTGGTGCTTTTACCACAAGCCGAGTAGCCATCAATGGCAATAATAATTTTTTTCATCAGAGAAAAGTATATAAGAAATCTGTTTTTATAATTGTTAGTGCAATATCTGTTTTAAAGTATAAATATTCAAATTTTTTTAAAATGACTATCAATAAAATGATAAATTATCGGTTATTGCCTAAAATAAAGCATAAAGGTGTTCATAAAACATTTTAAATTTAATTTTTATTGAAAATTATAAATAACTATTAAAAAAAGTATATTTGTGTGTATCAAAAAATTCCTATCTTTGCAAAAAACATAGTACGGTTTGATTACTTTATCATGTTTAAAATCAATTAGAAAAATGCAAGAAGTAGTATATAACGAAGACAGTATCAAGTCGTTGGATTGGCGAGAGCATATCCGCCTTCGCCCTGGGATGTATATAGGTAAGCTCGGAGACGGCTCCGCCTATGATGATGGCATTTATGTATTGGTCAAGGAAATTATGGACAATAGCATAGACGAACACGCTATGGGCAACGGCAAGCAAATTCGAATAGATATTCAGGAGGGGCGGGTTACTGTCCGTGATTTCGGCAGGGGAATCCCGCTCGGCAAGGTGATTGACTGCGTGTCAAAGATTAATACAGGAGGAAAGTACGATTCTAAGGCTTTTCAGAAGTCCGTAGGTCTGAACGGGGTAGGTACAAAAGCAGTCAATGCGCTCTCTGCCTATTTCAAAGTACAATCTTTTAGAGATGGGGAAACCAAAGTAGCCGAGTTTAGGTACGGAAATTTGGTAAATGACCAAAAAATAGAAAAAACAAGCGAAAAAAATGGTACGCTTATCGTTTTTGAGCCTGATGACGAGATTTTTAGAAATTATCGCTTTATTCCTGAGTTTTTGGACGACCAACTTTGGTATTATGCTTTTCTTAATTCGGGTTTGAAACTTTATTTTAACGGCAGGGAATATTATTCTGCCAAGGGTTTGGCGGACTTACTTGGACGAAAAACCAATGAAGAAAATCGCCGCTATCCTATCATACATCTCAAAGGAGAAGATATAGAAGTAGCACTTACGCACACCGACCAATACGGAGAAGAATATTACTCCTTTGTAAACGGGCAATATACTACTCAAGGCGGCACGCACTTAGCAGCTTTCAAAGAGGCTATAGTAAAGACAGTGAGGGAGTTCTACAGCAAAAACTATGAGCCTTCTGACGTACGAATGGGTATTTCGGCGGCGGTAAGTGTGCGGGTGCAAGAACCTGTCTTTGAGTCGCAAACCAAAACCAAATTAGGCTCTATCAATATGTCGATTGATGGCGGCTCTCCACAAAGTATTCGTTCTTTCGTGAACGATTTTCTGAAAAAACACTTAGATGACTTTTTGCACAAAAATACCGCAACGGCAAAGGCGTTGGAGGAACGTATTCAGCAGTCGGAAAAAGAGCGAAAAGATATTGCAGGGATTCAGAAATTGGCAAATGAAAAAGCAAAGAAAGCAAATCTGCATAACAAGAAATTACGGGATTGTAGGATACATTATACAGATGTAAAAAATGAAAAACGCTATGAAAGCACACTTTTCATCACCGAAGGCGACTCGGCAAGCGGCAGCATCACCAAATCACGAAATGTGGAAAGTCAGGCGGTATTTAGCCTAAGGGGAAAGCCACTGAACTGCTATGGGCTGACCAAAAAAGTAGTCTATGAAAATGATGAGTTTAACCTATTGCAGCACGCCTTAGACATAGAAGATGGCTTGGAAAAACTACGCTATAACCGCATCGTGTTGGCGACAGATGCAGACGTAGATGGTATGCACATTCGCCTGCTGATGCTTACTTTTTTCTTACAATATTTCCCTGATATAGTCCGCAACGGGCATTTGTATATCCTTGAAACACCGCTATTTAGAGTAAGAAATAAGCAGAAAACAATGTACTGTTATTCCGAAGAAGAAAAGCAACAAGCCGTAAGGAAACTTGGGCAAAAACCAGAGATTACGCGCTTTAAAGGCTTAGGAGAAATTTCCCCTGACGAATTTGGCAAATTTATTGGACTGGATATTCGCTTGGAGCCTGTGCTTTTGCGAAAGGAAACACACATCAGCAAGTTACTTTCCTATTATATGGGCAAAAATACACCCGAAAGGCAAAATTTTATCATCGATAACTTGCGGATAGAGAAAGATTTGGTAGAAAATGAAAGTTAAATTTGAAAAAATACGCCCTGATAGAGATAGTTCTTTTCGGATATTGGTAAACCCAAAAATGAATGAGTCATTTTATTGGCACTATCACCCCGAATTTGAAATTATTTTTATCACAGGAGATGGTACAAGGCACATAGGCGAACATATATCGCGGTATGAGGGGAGTGATTTGGCATTTATTAGCCCAAATACTCCTCATCTCAATTTCGACTATGGAATTCGCAGCGATTATGAAAAAATAGTAGTGCAGATGGATAAGGATTTTTTGAGTGAGAGCCTCCAAAAAATGCCTGAACTTGCCGACATCAATCGCCTCTTTGATAAAACTCGGGGAGCGGTACTTTTTCATGGAGAAATAAAAAAAATAATTGGGGAAAAGCTAAAAAAATTAGTACACCTTACGCATTTCAGACAACTCATGGAACTGTTGGAAATCTGCCAACTCATGGCAACAAGTGCAGAAAGTGAAATATTGGACGTTTTGCCTATCCAAGAAGGTTACAACCTAAAGGAGCAGCAAAGAATCAAGCAGATTTATCATTTTGTGGCTGAAAATTACCAACGTCAGATTGATATGCAGGACGTTGTGAGCCTTACTAATCTTTCTCATGCTACTTTTTGCCGATATTTTAAAAAAATGACCAACATGACGTTCTCCAATTTTTTAAACCAATACCGCATCAATCAATCCAAAAAGCTACTATTGCAAGACCGCAACGTTACCGAAGCCTGCTATGAGAGCGGGTTTGAAAATCTTTCTTATTTCAATAAGTCATTTAAAAAACTAACAGGGGAAAATCCAATGCAGTTCAAAAAGCGGCATTTGAGGTAGCCAAGGGAAAATAGTTTGCCCAATAAAATAATTTAGTTAGCTTTGTGCATTAAAAAATGGTTTGATGGTCATCAGCGAGCGAAAAGCGTACAAATCAACACAAATTATTGGCACGTTTCTCATTTTTTGTTTCATTGCCCCGATAACAACAATCTATACTTTTTTTCAATACCAAAAAGCACAAATAAAAAAGGAAGTAAAGCAAAAAATAATTCGAGGAATAGATAAAAATGAACTTGTATTACTCAAGTTTGCAACTACGGAAGTATATACAAAGCTTGATTGGGAACACGCCAAAGAATTTGGGTACAGAGGGGAAATGTATGATATAGTCGAAACGGCTATTGTCAATGATACCACTTATTTTTGGGTTTGGTGGGACAACGAAGAAACAAAAATAAGTAAACAACTCGACAAACTGATCGAGGCTGCAATGGGTAGCAATCACACAAACAATCAGATTCAAAAACAGCTTGATAACTTTTTGAAGGCACTATATTTTTTAGAAAAAACAGATAGCCATGCAATGTTTGTTTGCATAGAATCCAAAGATAAATTTTCTTTTGAGCCTATTTTTTTCCTGTCTTTCTGCCCCTTACCTACCTCACCTCCGCCAGAAAAAATTTAAACAAGTGTGGCTTTGCCAATAATTACCTACTTCTAAAATGATAGAAGTAGGCTAAGTTCGTTTTGCTTAAATTTTCAATAAAAATCATCAATATAATGAAACAAATTTTCAGTTTATGTTTTTTAATAGTGGGGTTGATAAGTGTTGCCAATGCTCAAATCATCACTATTAAAGACAAAGAAACACAGATGCCAATAGAGTTGGTAACGCTCATAAGTGGAAAAAACAATACTTTCACTTCTACCAATGCCAAAGGTCAGGCAGATATTTCGGCATTTAAAGGGGAGGAGAAAATAGAAATACGCAGAGTTGGGTACAAAAGTGAAATAAAAAGCTACGAAGAAATAGAAAAAATGGGCTTTGAAGTTTTGCTAAATGCCTCACTTACGCAGTTTGACGAAGTAGTCGTTTCGGCTACGCGATGGGGACAAATTTCCAAAAATATTCCCTCTAAAATTACTGTCATTTCCGCCAAAGATATGGCTTGGTACAACCCGCAAACAACGGCAGATTTGCTGGGAGCATCGGGCGAAGTATTCATTCAAAAAAGTCAGCAAGGCGGCGGCAGCCCCATGATAAGAGGTTTTGCAACCAATAGGCTACTCTACACAGTAGATGGGGTAAGAATGAATTCTGCTATTTTCAGGGCGGGAAACATTCAGAATGTCATTTCACTTGACCCATTTGCCATAGAAAATACAGAAGTTTTTTTCGGACCTGGCTCTATTATTTATGGAAGCGATGCCATAGGAGGTGTGATGAGTTTTCAAACACTCACCCCCCAACTAAGCCTTACCGAAAAACCTCTCATTACGGGCAAAGCAGTAAGTAGGTACTCCTCTGCCAATGGAGAAATTAGCAATCACTTTGACGTAAATATAGGTGGAAAAAAATGGGCTTCAGTTACAAGTATTACCTATTCGCAATTTGGAGATTTGAAAATGGGAAAGAACGGAACGGACAAGTACCTGAAAAACTACTACGTGAGCCGCATGGACGGCACTGATAGGGTAGTTGAAAACCCTAACCCGAGAGTACAAAACCCCACTGGATATTCGCAAATGAATCTCATGCAAAAAGTCAGGTTTAGTCCAAATAAAAAATGGGAAATCCAATACGGCTTTCATTATTCGGAAACTTCAGATTATGCACGTTATGACCGCCTCATAGAAACGCAAACAAATGGGTTGCCCGTTTCTGCAGTTTGGAATTATGGTCCTCAGATTTGGATAATGAACAACCTTACTGTTACACACAAAGGCAACAATAAAATCTATGACAGAATGACGATTCGCCTGACGCAGCAATATTTTGAAGAAAGTAGGATAGACCGCCGATTTAATAATTCGCGTTTGCGAACCCTTTTGGAGAAGGTGCAAGCATATTCAGCCAATTTTGACTTTGAAAAGAGCATAGGCAAGCATAAATTTTATTACGGAGCGGAGTATCTCCTTAATGATGTTAATTCGATAGGAACAGCCGTTGATATCCGAAATGGGAATCCGATATTAGTCCCTGATAGGTATCCCGCCTCGAAGTGGAATAGCTATGCCATTTACTCAAATTATCAGTATTTTATTTCTGATAATTTGCTCATGCAGGCGGGGGCAAGGTTCAATACTTTCGGCGTTCAGTCCGACTTCACAAGACATCTTAGCTTTTATCCCTTTGATTTTACAAACTCTACCACACAAAACTCCGCCACTACGGCAAGTTTAGGCTTTGTTTACACGCCCGCTGATTCTTGGAAAATAAGTGCCAATGCAAGCACAGGCTTCAGAGCACCCAACGTAGATGACATAGGGAAAATATTTGACTTTGTGAATGGAGAAGTGATTGTGCCAAATACATCTTTAAAAGCCGAGTATGCTTACAATGGTGAAATAGGCATTTCCAAAATACTTGGCAGTATCGTCAAAATAGATGCTACAGCTTTTTATACACATTTGGACGGTGCGATGGTTCGCCGATCTTTTCAGGTAAGCGGCAAAGATAGCATTATTTACAACGGTATAAAAAGTAAGGTTTATGCGATTCAGAATGCAGCCTTCGCCACTATTTATGGGTTTAATGTGGGCATAGAAATAAAACTTCCCACAGGTTTTAGCCTTTCTTCTCGCTATAACTATCAGTTGGGCAAGGAAGAGATGGACAACAAAAATATCAACCGTTCGCGGCACGCAGCACCTGCTTTTGGTACTACGCAAGTGTCCTACCAAAAAGACAAGCTCTTTATGCAGTTTTACGCAATGTACAGTGCCGAGGTAAGCTATGACAACCTAAATGAAGAGGAAAGACAAAAACCTGTGATCTATGCAAGTAATAGTGAGGGGAAACCCTACTCGCCAAGTTGGTACACGCTAAATTTTAAGGCAATGCACCAATTTCATCAACAAATTTCGGTAAGTGTAGGGATTGAAAACATCACTGACCAACGCTACCGCCCATACAGTTCGGGCTTGGTAGCTCCCGGCAGAAATTTTATTATCTCTTTAAAAGCTAATTTTTAAACTTATTCGTCCACTGTTGGGAGTATTTCTGCTAACAGTGGATTTTTCAAAGTAGTGCTATGCTGCTGATTTCCTTGCCTTTCCCATTTCTTCAAAACTGTAAGCCTACTACCAAAATATCATCAGTTTGCTTACGAGAGCCTCTCCAAGCAAGTAGGTTTTCTTTCAAAATTTCTTGCTGCATAGTTACGGGTAGGTGATGGATTTTGAGTAATAAATTTTTGAAATTTCGAATCATAAATTTCTTATCACTGTCTCCGCCAAACTGGTCGGCATAGCCATCAGAAAAGAGATAAAAAACATCATTTGGCTGAATTTTGAGTTCGAACTCTGTAAAATTTTTACCTTGCACCAGATGATGCCCGCCTATGGCAAATGGTGCGCCCTTAATTTCTTGGAAGTTGGCATCCCTAACGAAATATAGCGGGCGTTTTGCCCCTGCGTATGTAATTGTTTTCTGCTCCTCATCAATCACTACTACAGTAATATCCATGCCATCATGTACCCTATTGTCATTTTGAAAGAGTTGGAGCATCTGTCTATCAAGCGATTCCAAAATGTTTTTCGGATAGAATATTTTTTGCTCAATAAGTATTGTTTCAAGCATATTTTGCCCCACCAAAGACATAAATGCTCCAGGCACGCCATGCCCTGTGCAGTCAGCTACAGCAATTACCGATTTCCCCCCTACTTGTCTTGCCCAATAGAAATCCCCGCTCACAATATCTTTGGGCATATAGAAGATAAAAGTTTGAAAAATTGCACTTTCTAATACCTTATCTGTAGGCAAAATAGCCTGCTGAATACGCTGTGCATACCTGATACTATCCAGAATATCATCTTTTTGTTTTTCTATTAATCTTTTTTGCTCCTGAATATCAGCCGTTTGTTTTTCAACTTCTTCTTGCAAAATCTGATTTTGTGTTTTTAGCTGCAACAATTCATTTTCTATGTAGGTATCATTTCGCTCTTGCTGGACGAGGGAGAGGTATCGATTATGGGCTGTGTTATCCTCTACTATCCATACATAATAGATTTCATTTTGGTCTTCTATCCGCTTGATAGTGTAGTCAAATACGCCTGTTTTCTCACCAAAAGGAATTTCCATACGTGGAAAAAAAAGTTCATCTTGAGTAGCATCCAAGGTTTCTATGACACTTTGTAGGCTTTCCAAAAAAAAATTTAACTGATAAATAGATGTGCCGTAATAACTATGCAGGTCTGAAAAAGAGTTGCTACTTACCAAAATGTCGCCCTTTTGGTCAAACAAAATAAATTGGCACCATTGACTTAAATATTCTTGCTGATACGCAATTAATACTTCATGGATTTTGCTCATCTATTGGTCATCTTTTTGGTCAAATCTTGAAATATTTCTTCTACACACTCTCCCGTTTTCGCACTTGTTAGGTATTCGCAAGGAATTGGAAATTCACTAATTGTGCGTTTTAGTTCCTCTTCTGAAAGCAAATCCTTCTTATTACCCGCCAATATATAGGGAACATTAGGCAAGAGCTGTTTTATATAATCCAAATCTTCGGAAATATGCTTAAAGGTAGAGGGGCGAGTGAGGTCAAAGACATAAATAATTCCATTTGCACCCAGATAATAGGACTTAGGGACTTTGGTCTGTGAAACTTCACCCGCAATATCCCAAATGATAAGATTTACCTCCAAATCGGGTAGGTTCATTATCTTTTTGTCTATTTTTACACCGAGCGTAGTAAGGTATTCATCTGCAAATTTCTGAAAGACGAATCTGCGAGTAAGTGAGGTTTTGCCTACCCCAAAATTGCCTACTAAGACTACTTTTTTGCTAATACTTTGCATCTGTTTGTTTGATAGTGTATATATTTCTGTAAATTAGGGGCAATCAAAGTATCAAATTTATGATTTACTTATCATTTATTATAAATTGGGGTCAAATTCTTTGATATGCTTGTCTAATAATACTGAAACAGCACCTTCGCTCAAGTTTTCTTCTTGCAATTTTGAGAGGTGTCTTTCTGCAAACAAGTCCAAATACCTAAGTAATTTGAGTTTGTAGTTGGTATCTACTGCCCCCGACACAATGGCAACCGTATAATACTTATAACTATTTTGGATAATAATTTTTAGTGTGCCGTACTGTATCATGTCAAGATTACCTCCTTTTTGCTGGAAAGCATCTTCTACAAAAGATTTGATAGCCGTAAGCATTCCCGCAATCATGTCTTGGTCTAAAGTACCTTTGCTGGTATAATGCCCAATGAGCAAGCCTGAATTTTGGTAGATAACCATGCCCTCCTCTATCTGTGGCTTCATGGCGGCGGTCATGAGTTGGTTATTTTGTTTGATACCAAAAAGCCCTAAAAACTCGCGCTTTATAGACTGCCAAGATAGCGTATCATCTATTTGCTTATTGATATTATCGGCAAGTTTTTCAAGTTCTGCCTGAATAAACTTCTGTATCAGGTTACCCATAATTGGGTAAAGTGCGTCAATAATATCCTCTTTGTTGTTCTGTATTTGTGTGCGAATAGCTACTCCGAGAGCCTCACCTGAAAGCGCACTCATGTTGCTTTTTATTTCATCAACTTTCTGATTCACAATAGGTTCAAGTCGCAAAGAGATTTGCTCAGGCGATATTTCATTCTGCAAAATCTTCACTTCTTTTTCTAAAAGAGTTCTTTTTTGGGTTTCCTCTTCAAGAAAAATACTTTTTAGCTGCTGAAGTATCTCATCTTCCATATATTTTGGTTTTAGCCATTATAGACTTAGCAGTGTTAAGTTAAGCCTTTATTTTTTCACTCATTTCTTCTAAATATTTGCTAAATACCTGCCTATGTGCCTGATGACGATCATTTTTAGACAGGGCATTTGCTATTTCATCACTAAGTCTTTGCAGTACGTCATTTAATCTATTGATAGACGCTTTTAGCTCATCACTTACGTCTTGGGCTATTGTTTGCAAATTTTTGAGGTGCTGGTCGTAGTCATTATTTAACTGTTGGGTTACTTTCTGAGCTTTTTCGTCCATTTCGTGCATATCCATCCCCAAAATAATTTCCTTAACCGCATCTATTTTGCTCATGCGAATTTGCTCTTTCCTTTCACTTTCGTTGGCTACCAAGATAAATTCTTCTTGCTGCTGCTTAGAAACTGTCTTGTTAATCATCTGTGGAATGGCTCTCTGTATTTCGTCAAGTTGTTGCTTAAATACATTTCGGTTTTCCTCTAAGATATTCACAAAAAGATGTTTCATGTCATTGACCTGCTTATCGTACTCTCGTTTGTTTTCGACAAGCATCGAGGCAAACAAGTCTTTCATTCCCGTCATCTGTGCATCTATTTCCTTGCGGTCTCGCCCTACTATCAGCTCCCTTACCAGTTCCACTTTCGAGATTTCCTCTTGTGATGATGTTTTTATTTCTTCCATAAAAATAGGTCAATTTTTTAAATATTCCTTGCAATTTGGCTTAGTATGCTCCCTACCGCATCTTTGCTCAAATGCGTGTTGTTCTGGCGGTTAAGCTCTGTTTCAGTTGCTTTGCGTACATCTTCTATCTGCGTAAGCATTTTAGATTCCATGCTTGCAATATTGTCCATCAGTTGGGCGCGCAGGCTATTCATTTCATTTTGAATTTGGCTATTTTGCAGACTCATCTTGCTATAGATGGCTTGCAATTTTTCCTCGTATTCTTTCAGATTCTGCCCAAAGATAAGGTCGCGTACTGCCTCTATCCTTGAGTTAGTGTAGTTGTCGATGTTTTCCATTTTAGTTTATGAAATTTTAAATATAGATTTTTTAGTTATTGCATTAGCAACCTGAGTACTTGCGTTCCCGCTATGCCCGATGGAAATATATTTTTAGATTTTTGAAATTCTTTTAATGCGGTTTCCGTTTGGTCAGAAAACATACAGTCGATAGGAATTTCGAAACCCGCCGCTACCAAAAGTCTTTGCAGTTCCCAAACAGCTTCATTTTTATCTCCTTTTTTTAAGACATTATCTCCCAAAATTTTATAGGCATGATAATTTTTCTCAGAAATTCCCTTTTCCTCTATGAAACGAATCGCCTCATTATCAAAACCCAAATCTTTCAGCCTTTTCGATTCCATTAATTTGCTTTCCAAAGACTTTGCTTTGATGCGCAGTTGGCTGTACGCCAAAGAAGCATTTACACTATTTACATCTCCCTTATCAACAGCTTTTACGTCTATTCTGTGGTTAAACCAGACCTCTCTTGCCAAACTACCAATCTGATATGCTGTACTGTAGTAATCGGATAAGATAGCTTTATCGTGGTAGTTGGCATCTATTTTTTCGCTTACTACATAATCATAGCTTCCATCTTCATTAAATTTTCTATAATTCAGATACTGAAAAATAGCAATCACTATTAGGCTTATTACCACCAATAAAATAAGAATTCGTTTCATTTGAAAAGTCGTTTTTTGTCTTCAGTCCCTCTATATAATGTAAAATTAATGAGAATTCAAAGATATTACAAATTAATTAATTTTTAATAGAAAATGTAATCTGTAAAAATTAGCTATATTTGAGGGTTTGAAAGCCTTAAAGGTATTAAATAGTTGTTTTTTTTGTTTATAATTAATTGTTTTTCAGTTTTTTAACTTCAAAAAAAACCAAAGCATAATATAGTTAAGATAATCGAATAAGCCAATAGCCAATAACAAAATATTCGAAAATTTATTAACAACACTTATCATATTCTTACAAAAATGCTAAACTACGATAAAATCGCTGAATTGCTCGGTAAAGATGCAGACAGTTTGTTAAACCACAAGTCTAAGACTATCGCCAAAGAGAGTCTTCATTTGCCAAATCCAAAATATCTTGAGCAAGTGTTCACCTATACAGACCGTAACCCACAGGTTTTGAGAAGTTTAGGACAGCTATTTGGGACGGGCAGATTGGCAAACACAGGTTATTTGTCTATTTTGCCTATCGACCAAGGGATTGAGCATAGTGCGGGTGCTTCTTTTGCCCCAAATCCTGCTTACTTTGACCCTGAAAATATTGTAAAACTTGCCATCGAGGGTGGTTGCAATGCGGTAGCTACTACTTACGGTGTATTGGGCATGGTGGCTCGCAAATTTGCACACAAAATTCCTTTGATAGTAAAAGTAAATCATAACGAACTTCTTAGCTATCCAAACAAGGCAGACCAAATCATGTTTGGCTCGGTGCGTGAGGCATGGAACTTG
Organism: Cytophagales bacterium; assembly: GCA_004294445.1. Lineage (GTDB taxonomy): Bacteria > Bacteroidota > Bacteroidia > Cytophagales > Thermoflexibacteraceae > Thermoflexibacter. The sequence continues at coordinate 60,983 of REAZ01000020.1, read as the reverse complement.
GGTGCGGCGGCTATCGGAGCTACTATTTATTTCGGCTCTGAAAACTCTACTCGCCAAATCGTAGAAGTGGCTCAGGCATTCCACGAAGCACATGAGTTAGGTATGGCTACTATTCTGTGGTGCTATACTCGAAACAGTGCTTTTAAAAAAGATGGCGTGGACTATCACGTTTCTGCTGACCTTACAGGACAGGCAAATCACTTAGGCGTAACCATAGAAGCTGACATCATCAAGCAGAAACTACCTGAAAATAATGGTGGCTATTTGGCTTTGAATATGGGCGGCTCTTCTTATGGAAAAACAGATAAGCGTATCTATTCGGAATTGAGTTCTGACCACGTCATAGACCTATGCCGCTACCAAGTAGCGAACTGCTACATGGGCAGGGCAGGGCTTATCAACTCTGGCGGTGCTTCTTCGGGCGAATCGGACATGGCAGAAGCAGTAAAAACAGCCGTTATCAATAAGCGAGCAGGTGGTATGGGCTTAATCTCTGGCAGAAAAGCTTTTCAACGCCCAATGAAAGACGGAGTTGGCATTCTGAACGCAATCCAAGACGTTTATCTGACTAAAAAAGTCGATATCGCATAAAACAATATAGCTGGCAAACGCTTGACTCTGTGCTATGCGTTTGCCATTTTTTTTATACACTCGTAAAAAAAATACCAAAATGGATAGTATGAGTTGGTTTAAAAGGCAAAGTAAAGGCATCACAACCCCAACAACGGAGAAAAAAGACACGCCTTCAGGCTTATGGAAAAAGACACCTGCGGGGCATATAGTGCATATCAAGGAACTACGGAACAACTGTTATGTTTCTCCAAATGATAGTTATCACTTTACTATAGGCTCAAAAGAATATTTTGAGATTTTGTTTGATGACAATGAATTTACTGAATTGGACACAGAGATGTCTTCTGCCGACCCGCTACAATTTGTTGATAGTAAGCCTTATGCAAAACGCACTAAGGATAGCCAAGCCAAAACGGGACTCAAGGATGCACTTCGCTCAGGCTATGGCAAAGTAAATGGGTTGGATATGGTAGTTGCTTGTATGGACTTCGACTTTATTGGCGGCTCTATGGGTTCGGTAGTAGGGGAGAAAATAGCAAGAGCCATAGACTTTGCTCGCATTCATCGCTATCCCCTGCTCATTATTTCGCGTTCGGGTGGCGCACGTATGATGGAAGCAGGCTTTTCACTGATGCAGATGGCAAAGACTTCTGCTAAATTGGCATTACTTTCCGAAGCCAAAGTACCTTATATTTCCCTCATGACTGACCCGACTACGGGCGGGGTTTCTGCATCCTTTGCTATGCTTGGTGATTTTAATATTGCGGAGCCTGCTGCCCTTATTGGCTTTGCAGGACCAAGAGTTATCCGTGAAACCATCGGTAAAGACCTTCCCAAAGATTTCCAAACAGCAGAATTTTTGTTAGAACATGGCTTTTTGGATTTTATTGTGGATAGAAGACGGCTAAAAGAAAAATTGACTTTGCTGATAAAAATGTTGCGATAAAAAAACAAAAGAGGCTTCTCTCATATAAAAAGTAGCCTCTTTTTTTATTAGCTCTATACAAGCACACAATTTCAATAAAAAACAGTGTCAAAGCACCTCATAAAAATAAGATTTCTTTTGAGGTACGTCATCATAGGTAATAATTTGCTTGTTTCTGTTTTCCCAAAAATAACTCACTAAGGCAAAATCTCCGCCACAACAGGCTGTGTGCATAAAAGCAGCCCCCAAAATCATGTAAAATACAAAGCCACTCGTAAGGCTTAAGCCCAAAAGAAAAGCTATAGTAAAAACTGTAAAAGGTAGCAGAGCAATGAAATAGAACGCTTTGCTCCCAGCTACAAACTTATCTGCCACAGCCACAAAGACAAATTTTTTCCAATCTGCCTTGATAGCGGTTTCCTCTGCCCCTACTATTTTGTAAGCCAATACGTGCAGGAGTTCGTGCAAGAGAATGACTACAGAAAAGCAGACCAAAATGCCTAAGCACAAGCCTCCAAACATATCTATCCAATTTACTTTTTCTGAAAGCAAATCCAAAGCTACAAAAAAACCAAGAGAACCTAAAAAAGCCCCATTGACAAGAAAATAGAAGATGGTAAAAATATTGCGTTTCTTAAATTCCGCCTGCGCAAAACTTGTGATTTCGCTATGGTCAAGTGCGTACAGAAGTTGGTACTTTTGAGCATTTTCTAACTCATTGATTTTTAGATTCATGTCTTTAATTCAAAATTTCTTAATTAAAATTATTTCAGCTCATTTAAGATATTCCAAGTCCTTAGGTTTTCTATCCCGATGATAGGCGACTGATTTTTGGATTCTACTCTGCCGTTAATAGGCGAAAGCGAACCTGTTTCTATATAGTTCAAAGCCTGCTTGAGCGAAAGTTCCTGCACATCTCCAAAGTTCCTCGTTACGTCATCATTAGCGGTAATTGTGGGCGAGATACCATTGAAAAAGTCGCCTTCTCCGTTTGCATTTGCCATTACGCCTAAGGTGAGGTAGAAACCAAAAGGCTTATAACCAAACAGACTGTTAAATGCGGGCTTGCCATACGTGGTACTTCCTACGGTAACTACATTCATGTATGGTTTCAAATTATTAATAATTTGCTCACTTGCAGAGGCACTGCCCTGTGTAGTAATTATAATTACCCTTTGCAAACTCAATGAGTTTGGCTGTCTGCTTATTCTTAGTGCTTGTTGCTGAATCTGCTGCCCGAATTGTGCTTGGATAGTTGCATTCCATTTTTGCTGAGAGAGGATTTTCCCATTAGCAGATGCAGGAGCTATCAGGTTTGCCAAATGCCCCATCGTACTTACGTAGCCGCCGCCATTATAGCGTAAATCAAGCACCAATTCGCTCACGCCTCCCTGCCTAAACTCTCCAAAAATAGCACTTAACCTTGTTTGCTCCTCCGTAGGGTTTCCCAAAAAAGAATTATAAGCTAAATAGGCAATTTTCTTATTTCCAACAGTAATAATATTTTTTGTCATCACAGGATTCACCTTGTAGGTCGCTTGTGAGGCATTAATTGTTTTTACTGTACCATCTAAGAGTCTGATTTCAAAGGTATTTTGTGCTTTCCCTAACTCCGCTCCCAAATTATTATTAGAAGGTACTTGCCCCCCAATTTTTTGCAAAATACTCCCTCGCATCACGCCTTCTTTGCCCAAAGGAGAATCTTCATATACATAGCCAATGCGAACATTCCCCTGAGCATCGGCTCTGAATGCCCCTATGCCATAGTCTTGTGGCGTTCCCGAAAACTCTTTGGTAATTTTCTCCAAATCGGCAATGATGCTAAACCTATCTGTCGGGTGTTTGAAGGCATCTAAAGTAGCTTGCACTGAAGCATAGTTACGAACGTTTACTTGACTTGCAGCGGGTACTCGTTCGTTCCAATAATAAATTTCACGCATCGTATCGAGCAGGGCTAATTTGGCTTTGCTCAAATCGTCTGTGGGCGGTGGCGTGTCCAAGACATTATCTGCATCTTTTTTACAAGCAGTAAAAGAGATAACCACAATCAAAAACAGCACGAACTGTTTTACTGATAGATAAATAATTTTTTTTCTTAAAAAAGACATACACTTTTATATTTTAGGTTTGAAATAATTTTATTTGCCTTTTATATGTAGGGCAACTATTCTCATAAACAAGATTTTAAGAGAATAGTTGCCTTAAACTTTACAAAGCAATATACACGTATTTTTTGCTCTTCAAATTGTTTTCATATAAATTTTGTGTTTGATTTACAATACAATATTCGCAAAAGAGCAGGAAAATGTTTATGAAGGAAAAGCTAAACAAAACTTAAAGAAAACTTAACACCCCATCTCGCAAGTATTTTATTTTGAAAGCAAGAAATATTTTGCAAATACATTCGCTATTTTCGAACTTTGGAGGCTCAATACAACATTCTTTGTTGCGTAACTTTGTAGCGATGTCGTTTGCCCGATTAACGTAATTGGTATCCTGATTGGTCTGTTTAAGCACACGAATCAGACTGTCCGTAGCATCTTGAGCTATAACCGTACAAGGGAACAGGGACAAGCAAAAAAAATAAGCCAAACATCGAGTAAACATACTAATAAGCAGTAAGTTACTTGTGAAACAAATCTACGCAAAATGCAATTTTTTTTAAGAGATAAAAGCGTTGATTCATACTTATAAAAAGGCAAGCAATGCTTTTATAGAGAGAACAGTCGTCATAAGTGCGGTGTTAAAGAAAATATTTCAGGTAAGCAAATGACGATGTCAATTTTTTCCTTTGCTGATACTAATTAGGAATAATGAAAAAATTGAACTCCAAAATGAATTTGCTTTTGGTGTCTTCTTGATTCTGAGTGTTTTTTTATTCACAGATTCTTTGTGATAGTTTGGATAATAGATATTTAACAAAAATGATTATATTTGCTAAAAAATTGATTTACAGATGAATAAATACCAAATTTGGAAACAAAACCAACAAAAAGGTAGGACAAGGAATGGAAATCATAAGAATTAATAATCATATATAACTAATGAACTCATACGGCAAATTATTCAAAATCAGCACTTTTGGCGAATCTCATGGAACGGCAGTGGGCGTGGTGATAGACGGTTTCCCATCAGGTATTTCGATAGACGTGGACTTTATACAAACAGAGCTTGACCGCCGCCGACCTGGGCAATCCAAAATCACTACACAGAGGCAGGAAGGCGACAAAGTACAAGTGCTTTCGGGCATTTTTGAGGGAAAGTCGCAAGGAATGCCTATCACATTAGTCGTTTTCAATGAAGACCAACGAAGCAAGGACTATTCTCATATTGCAGACAAATTTCGCCCATCTCATGCCGATTATACCTATCAGGCAAAATACGGAACGAGGGATTATAGGGGAGGAGGCAGAAGTTCGGCACGAGAAACCCTTGCCAGAGTAGCAGCAGGAGCAGTAGCCAAGCAGTTTTTGGCTACTCTTGGTATTCAGATTACGGCTTATGTTTCTCAGGTAGGGCATATCCAAGTCCCTCAAGATTATTCCAAATTTGATTTTGCAGCAATAGAGCAGAACATAGTACGCTGTCCCCTGCCCGAAGTAGCTGAAAAAATGATAGATTTGATAGATGAAACTCGTAAAAACAGAGATACTATTGGCGGAGTAGTTACTTGTGTAGTGCAGGGAACGCCTGTAGGATTGGGAGAGCCTGCTTTTGACAAACTTCACGCCGAGCTTGGCAAGGCAATGTTAAGCATCAATGCGGTCAAAGGCTTCGAGTATGGCAGTGGCTTTGAGGGAGTAAAAATGTACGGTTCGCAGCATAATGATATTTTCTACAGTGATGAAAATGGGAAAATAAAGACCAAAACAAACTACTCAGGAGGTATCCAAGGAGGTATTTCCAATGGCGAAGATATTTATTTTCGAGTAGCTTTTAAGCCTGTAGCTACTATTATGCAAGACCAAGAAAGTGTAAATGAAGCAGGCGAGAGCATTACTGTTTCGGGCAAAGGACGGCATGACCCCTGTGTAGTGCCAAGAGCTGTGCCTATAGTAGAGGCTATGACGGCGGTAGTATTACTTGATTTTTATTTGAGAAACAAAGCAAGCCAAGCAATGCAAGGGTTTTAAACAAAAAAACCGTTAGGATTTTTACACCCTAACGGTTTTTTGCTTTGCCTAAAAATTACTCAGCAATTACATTGAAGATGATTTCTTTTTTCACTTCTTTGTGCAAATCTATCAGCACAGTGTACTGCCCTACATTTTTTACTTCGCCTTTGAAGGAAACTTTCTTCCTATCTACATCAAAGCCTTTGCTTTTTAGCTCATCGGCTATTTGCAAAGTAGTGATTGCGCCAAATATTTTGCCACTTTCACCCGCTTTTGTGTATAGGTTAAGTACAGTATCACCTATTCTATCAGCCAAGTTTTGAGCGTCAGTTTTGAGTTTTTCAGCTTTGTGAGCTACCTGCTTTATGTTTTCAGCTACAACTCTTTTTGCAGAATCAGTAGCCATAAGCGCAAGTCCTCTCGGAATGAGAAAGTTTCTACCATAGCCGTTTCTCACTTTCACAACGTCATTCTTGTAGCCAAGCCCTGTAATGTCTTCTTTTAATATGATTTCCATGGTAATTAAATACTTAAAAATTAAATACTTCAAAATTTAGATACACAGACAAACAAGAGATTACTTCAAGTTGTCAGCCACATAAGGCAATAAAGCTAAGTGTCTTGCTTTTTTTACCGCTTGCGATACTTTGCGCTGATACTTTGCGCTTGTCCCTGTGAGTCTTCTTGGGAGAATCTTACCTTGTTCGTTGATAAATTTCAACAAAAAGTTTTCATCTTTGTAGTCGATGTACTTAATACCATTTTTCTTGAAGCGGCAGTACTTTTTTCTTTGTTCTACCCTTGTTACAGATTCGTTAATCAGCGTCATAGTTATTAGCCCTCTTGTTTTGTTTTAGTTTCCTTGCCTTTATTAAATTCGCCTCTGCGTCTTCTTTCGTTATATTCCAACGAAAACTTATCAAGTGCTGTAGTTAGGAAACGTACGACTCTTTCATCGCGTCTAAACTCTACTTCTAACTGCTTTACAGTATCCTTGCTACCACTATACTCAAACAGTGCGTAGTAACCTGTGTTTTTTTTCTGAATCGTATAGGCTAACTTTCGCAAACCCCACTCCTCACTATGATATACATTTGCGCCTGTTTGGACAAGTATATCTTTAAACTTTTGTACCGCATCCTTTGCCTCTTTTTCAGACAAATTGGAAGTTAAAATGAATACGGTTTCATAATTGTATCCAACCATTTTTTTGTAAAAGGTTTACTTTTAAAAATTTTTTGAGGTGCAAAGGTACGAACTTTTTTTATGAAAGAAAAATTTTAATACAAGATTTTCCGCAAATTTGCTCTATTCCCTGCTTTACTTCTTCTTTAATAAACTAACAATCTCTTTGAGGTAGCCGTTTTCTTGCTTTAGATGATTAATTTCTTGCTCAAGGAGAGTGCGCTCGTAATCTTGCATCATTTTTTTTGGTGCTTCTACAGTATTGGGAGAAAAAATAATACTGTCGTCAAAATTAATGATTTCTATTGGAGTAAGCCCAATTATTTCTGCTATCTGTTCTATTCGCGAGAAAGATATGTCTGTTTCATCTCTTTCTATTTTCCCGTAGCCGTTTGCAGACATTTGTAGTTTTACTGACATAAACTCTTGAGTATATCCGCGTAGCTCTCGCAACTTTTTAATTTTCACTCCGATTGTAAGCATGGTCATTTTTTGTAAATAGTAATAAATTTTTTTTAAGAAGTTAGTAAGACATGGTTAGTCAGCTTTTATAACGGATCAGACAAGCTAAGGATAAAAAACGGTTTTGTTTCCTTAGTTTACAATATACCTAAAGTTATACACAGCAATTAATTTCTGAATTGGCTATAACCTTCGGATATTATCGCAAAATAAAGCAATTTATTTATTTTATTTTGCAAATTCTCGCCATAAAATTGTAAAAAATTATTGTTAAGGTAGGGTATTTTCAAAATCACTGATGATATTCATATAGTTTATATAGGCATCAAAGGGCGAGCTATAAGGATTATACTTCTTGCATAGATCATTCTCTTTGAATGTTTTGGTGGACATATAGTAAAAATAATCGGAGGTTTGTAGTCGCCCCCAAGTATCTATTACGTTTTCATTTTTACTTTTCAAAACCTTTTCTTCCAAACTATATATTCGCCTTATAGCCTCTTTCTGCATAGTGTTGTCTAACCATTCTACCCCGTCTTTAGTCATAAAGGTGTCCCGTATTGACTGTGTTATCATTTGTTTTTCTTCATAAATATGGCGAATGAGTGCCTCTACATTTGGCAAGTCTTTGCCCTGACACTGTACCGCAAAGGCTTCATAGTCAGCGTATATATTGGTAGTATCTGGAGTGTGCAAAGTTTTGGGTTTCTTTCCGAAAAGGCTTTTCATCTTATCGTGATGTTTTTTTACTTGCCTTTCAAACTCAGTCGCAGAGTACAAAAAACTCAAAGAGTGATAGTAGGTTTCCTCTAAAAACTCAATTTTCCCAGTTTTGGCTAATTTCTGAAAAGAAACCAATACATCTGGGCGGTGAAGTGCAAACTGTTCTACGGCACAGCCCGACATAGAAAAGACGATTTTTAAGTTGCTCTTATTATTTCGTATTAGTTTCAGCAACAATTTGTTGTTAGGAAGATAGTATTTGTCTGCTATTTGGTCGAGCAAAGAAGTATCCTTTGCCTCATAGACATGGTCTTCTCCAATCATGGAAAAGTCATACTCCCTCAACGGAAAAGGCTGATGTACCCTAAAGTAAAAACATACAGATTCCATAGGTATAAAGGGGCTTATTTGATTTTTTTTTACTTTTAGACGCTCTGTTCAAGTAGCTAACCTAAGTTGCAAAGACGGTCTGCACCGCAGGTCTGACCGTTTAAAACGCCTTAAAATGCAGGTCAGACCTACGGTGCAGACCAAAATAATGGCAAACGCAACTTACGTTAGCGATACAAATTAGCTGAAAAGAACTAATCAAATCTAATTTATTTTTTACAAATTATATCATTTTTTGAGCATAAAGTTAAGGCGGTCTGCACCGCAGGTCTGACCGTTTAAAACACCTTAAGGTGCAGGTCAGACCTGCGGTGCAGACCAAAATAATGGCAAACGCAACTTACGTTAGTTACTTAAAAAAATTTAATTTAGATATTTGTTTGATATTTTCCAAATCATCATTACCTTTGCAGTCCAAATTAAGAAAAATAAACGTTCTGAGCAATTAATATTAATAAACATGGCTAAGGTTTGTCAAATCACAGGAAAAAGAGTGCAAGTTGGTAATAATGTTTCACATGCCAACAACAAAACGAAGCGTACATTTGCACCTAATTTGCAAACAAAGCGTTTCTTCGTGCCTGAAACAGGAGAGTGGGTTACTTTGAAATTATCTACTTCTGCTATCAAGACGATTAACAAAAAGGGCATCACTGCCGTAATAAAGGAAGCAAAATTAAAAGGCTTCTTAAACTAAGGTTGCTTTTAGGGCAATTATTGAATTTTTAACCGATTTAACTGTTAAAGTATCATGGCTAAGAAAGGAAATAGAGTACAAGTAATTTTGGAGTGTACCGAACACAAAAATTCGGGCTTGTCTGGTATGTCAAGGTACATCACTACCAAAAACAGGAAAAACACAACTGAAAGATTAGAATTAAAGAAATTTAATCCTATCATGAGGAAGTACACAGTTCACAAAGAAATTAAGTAATTTTAAAAAAAGGATTGAACTATGGCAAAGAAAGTAGTTGCGACGTTAAAAACAGAAGGCGGTATCAAATACGCTAAGGTTATCAGGGCGGTAAAATCACCTAAAACAGGTGCTTATACTTTCAAAGAGGAAATTGTAACGGAAGATGAAGCAAAGAAAATCATGGCTGCAAAATAATTTTGTTCCCTATATTTTTTGATTCTTTTAAGGTTTTTTATGTTAAAGTCCCCATTTTTTTAGGGACTTTTTTTATTTTTGTGCGTAGGTAAACAAAAAAACGATATGGGCATTTTCAGTTTCTTCTCCAAAGAGAAAAAAGAATCCTTAGACAAAGGGTTAGAGAAAACAAATCAGAACATCTTTACCAAACTTACGAAGGTAATTGCTGGTAAATCAAAAGTAGATGAGGACGTATTAGATGAACTGGAAGGCATACTCATTACCGCAGATGTCGGGGTAGATACTACTTTGAAGGTAATTCGCCGAATAGAAGATAGGGTAGCACGCGATAAATACCTCACTACAGGTGAGTTAGACCTGATTTTGCGTGAAGAAATTATTGAATTGCTCATGGAAAATAAAAGCTATGACATAGATGATTTTGGGATACCTGATGTTAAAAAACCGTATGTAATCATGGTTGTTGGGGTGAACGGAGTAGGGAAAACAACTACTATTGGCAAATTGGCGGCACAGTTCCTCAGAAAAGGCAATAAGGTGGTATTGGGGGCAGGCGATACCTTTCGGGCGGCAGCAGTGGAGCAACTCAAACTTTGGGGAGAGCGAGTAGGCGTACCTGTAATAGAGCATGGCATGAACGCAGACCCCGCCTCTGTAGCTTTTGATGCTGTAAAAAAAGGTGTAGAAATGGGGGCAGATGTGGTAATCGTAGATACGGCAGGTAGGCTGCACACCAAAATAGGGCTTATGAACGAACTCTCCAAAATAAAAAGAGTGATGCAAAAAGTAGCTGACAACGTGCCTCACGAGGTTTTATTAGTCTTAGATGGTAGCACAGGGCAGAATGCGTTTATCCAAGCCAAAGAATTTACACAAGCTACAGAAGTTACTGCTTTGGCTATCACTAAGTTAGACGGTACGGCAAAAGGTGGAGTAGTCATAGGAATTTCCGACCAATTCAAAATTCCAGTAAAATATATAGGTGTAGGCGAAAAAATAGACGATTTACAGATATTTAATCGCAAAGAGTTTGTAGATTCGCTTTTCAAAACAAGATAGAGATAGTCTTTCCTTAGTTTCAAATCATTTACCTTAATATTAATCTATTCTTTTAGCGATGGGAGTTTTTAATATCAAACAGAATAAAGTTTATGATGTGTGCATCATCGGCTCGGGAGCGGGTGGCGGCATGGCAGCTTATATGCTTACCAAAGCAGGTGCAAACGTGGCGATGCTGGAAGCAGGTGGGGATTTTGACTCTGCCAAAGGTGATATGTTCAAATGGAATTACGAATCACCCAGACGAGGGGCGGGTACGTACAAACCTTTTGGCGACTTTGATGCCTGCGAGGGCGGTTGGAAGATAGAGGGCGAGCCATACGCCAATAAGGAAGGTACTGATTTTATGTGGTTCAGAGCGAGAATGTTAGGCGGGAGAACGAATCACTGGGGGCGCATCTCTTTGCGTTTTGGTCCTAATGACTTCAAGAGAAAAAGTATAGATGGCATTGGTGATGACTGGCCTATTAGCTATGACGATATAAAGCCGTACTACGACAAAGTCGACCAGCTCATTGGCGTTTTTGGGCAAAAAGAAGGCATGTATAACGAGCCTGATGGCATATTTTTGCCTCCGCCCAAAGCGAGGGCGCATGAACTTCTGATAAAAAAAGGAGCAGAAAAAGCAGGTGTAAAAATCTCTTCTTCAAGACTTTCTATCCTTACCCAAGCGATGAACGGGCGTGCTGCTTGTCATTACTGTTCGGAGTGCAATCGTGGTTGCTCTACTCATTCTAATTTTTCTTCTCCGTCAGTTCTGATAAGACCTGCTATGGAAACGGGCAAATTGGACATGGTACTGAACGCTATGGCGAGGGAGGTACTCACTGACAAAGAAAGAAATGCTACAGGCGTTTCTTATGTAAATACGCAAGACCTGAGCGAACATCAGATTAATGCGAAGATAGTAATAATAGCAGCAAGTGCCTGCGAATCAGCTCGTTTGCTGTTAAATTCTAAATCTTCTGCCCACCCTAACGGCTTGGCAAACTCCAGCAATGTAGTAGGTAAGTACCTCATGGATACAGTAGGGGCGAGGCAATCTGCTATCATTCCCGCACTCATAGACCGCACCCGCTACAACGAAGACGGCGTAGGCGGTGGACACATCTATTCGCCTTGGTGGTTGGACAACAAGAAGCTGGACTTCCCAAGAGGCTACCACATAGAGTACAATGGCGGAATGAGAATGCCGGGCTACGGATTTATGTCGGACATTCACGAGCTAAATAGTAAACTTGGCGACAATCGCCCAAAGGGCGGCGGTGGCTACGGTTTGCAACTCAAAAATGATTACCGCAGACTCTACGGAGCTACAATTGGCATGGCAGGAAGAGGCGAAGGCATCGCTTTCAAAGAAAATTACTGCGAAATAGACCCCAAAATGGTAGATAAATATGGTATTCCTACGCTACGATTTAACTACAAATGGTCTGATTTCGAACTAAAGCAGGCAAAGCATATGCACGAAACTTTCGAGGAGATTATCCATAAGATGGGAGCTATCCAACTAAGCCCAACGCCAACCAAAGAGCAAAATTACGGCATTTCCAAACCGGGTGAGATTATTCACGAGGTAGGGACTGCTCGCATGGGCAACGACCCCAAAACTTCTGCACTTAATCAATTTTGCCAAGCACATGATGCAAAAAATGTTTTTGTTGTAGATGGGGCTTCTTTTGTTTCCCAAGCAGACAAGAACCCAACTTGGACTATTTTGGCGTTGGCAATGAGAACTTCAGAGTACATTATGGAGCAGAAAAAACAGAATGTATTGTAAAAAAAAATAGTGTAAAAAGAAACTGTTCGAAATTTGTCATAGTTTGACTTACGAACAGTTTCTTTTGTTTGAAAAAATGTCTCACATAACATTCATTGAAAAAATCAGTAAGCCTCAAAATAAAGAGACGAGGCAAGTGCTAATCTTTCAAATATTTAGGCAGCCAAGTAGCAAATTCGGGAAATATAATCATCAGCGTGAGCATCAGTAGCTGCATGATGGATTTATTGCGTGCTGGAATGAAAAATATAAGTATGAAAAAATACGACCAGAAACAGCGATAAACCAATTCCTTGATTCTAAATGGACTCCATTTTTGCAGTCGCCCCCTTTCCCCGAATACACGAGTGGACACAGCACCATTTCTGCGGCTTCTGCGGAGGCTCTTTCCTATACCATAGGAGAAAATATTGCTTTTACCGACTCGACAGAGTTCCAATACAATCATGGCGTAAGAAGTTTTGACTCATTCAGAAAAGCAGCAGCAGAAAGTTCCATTAGCAGAGTTTACGGTGGGATTCACTACACTTCGGGCTGTAGGGAAGGGCAAAATATGGGGGAGAAAATAGGGAAATATATCAATGAGAAGGTGATTACGAAGAAATAAAAAGCTACCTTACCGATAGCTTTTTCGTACATTTACCTAAAAAAATAAATTATTGATAATGAGAATTTTGTAAGTGTAATAACAAGTCCTTATGCCTACAAATTTTTATGTATTTATCGTTTCCAAGTACACTTTTTCTAATTCTGCCAAGCTCACTTCTTCTGCCCTGAAAGACTTGACCAAAACACCTTGTTTCATAATACCTATATGCGTGCCGACCTGTTTTGCCCTGAAAAGGTCATGCGTAGCCATCAGCGTAGCGACTCCTTTGCTTTTGAGTTTGAGTAATAAATTAGAAAATTCGTTACTTGCTTGGGGGTCAAGCCCCGAAGTAGGCTCGTCCAAAAGTAAAGCCTTTGCATCTTTGGCGAGGGCAAGAGCAATACCAACCTTCTGCCTCATGCCTTTGGAATATTGGGAAACTCGCTTTTCGTGAAAATCTGCTTGCAAACCTGCCTCATTCAAAAAACCAACGAACTGTTTTTTATTATATTTCTTTTTTGCCAAGCCTGCAAAATATTCCAAGTTTTCTAAGCCTGTCAGCTGAGGATAAAGCATCAGATTTTCAGGAATATAAGCAATATATTGTTTGGTTTCGATGGCTTTTTGGCTTACGTCCAAGCCATTGATTTCTACTTTTCCCCTCGTAGGCTCTATAAAGCCCAAAAAAAGATTAATAGTTGTAGATTTTCCTGCCCCGTTTGCCCCTAAAAGGCAGTAAATATCTCCTGTATTTACGCTGATATTTAAGGCGTTAAGTGCTAAAAAACTTCCGTATTCTTTGGTAAGTTGTGTCGAATTAAGCATATCTTTATTTTTTGAGTTAAAAAAACTTCGTTTTTGGAGAAAATCTGATGACTAAGCAATGATATTCTGATACTTACTTTGCCGAGCAAAAGCGAGCAAACCAAGCACAAGGCTAAACAAAATTAAGCCGCTGAACTGACCAAAAAAACTGCTACCTACCTTTGTAGTAGGCTCGTAAACAGGAATTTGGGCAAAACTTTCTACTGTCATTTTTTTATCATTGATGAATTTTGGTTTAAAAAAAGCCTTCCATTTTTGCTGATAGTTAGTTATATTTTTTTGAAAAGTTTTATAAAACTTGCTATCTGTTTGGGCGATTTCATTCAAAGCATTTTGCATGAGTACCGCAGGTGAAAAATATTGGAACTGATTGGCAAAAGCCTGCTGCCCTTCGAGCTGATAATCAAAGGCTTGCTGTACCTTGCTGACCTCTTCCTCGATAACTTCATGTAGGCTAATATACTCTCTATAATAGTCTTGGTCGGTCTGTTCCTTTTCAGATTTCTGCACCAACTGCGGGTGTGCCTGATAAAATTTTTTCAAAATCGCTTGCTTGTTGCGTTCTGTTTCCTGCTCGGCTTGTCGCTTGGCATTGACCAGTTCCACCCTCGAAGGCACAGGGAAAATGCTTGTAGCTATCATATTAGCCACACTTGGAATGATGAAAACAAAAAGTAGCCAAACCGAGAGAAGAAGTAGCGTATTCATCGCCGAACTTTTCCCCAATAGATTGATAAAAAAGGACAAAGCAAACCAAAAAAGTGTATAAAAAGTGATGACTAAAATGAGTTGGAAAAAGCCAAAGTTAATAAAATCGATACCCAAAATAGTAAAAGCAAGCATGAGCAAGGTAAGCATTGCCATTAATAAAAAAACAAATCGAAAAGCTAATTTTGCCACAAGCCAATGCCTAATTTGCATAGGTTGGGAGAGTAACAAAGGTAGCGTTCCTTGCTCTCTTTCTGCCGATAAAATATTGTATGCCAAAGCGATAACAAGTAAAGGCAAGAGAAAAACCAACACAAAAGCCAAATCAAACTGCCCCGTAGCAATATTAAAGGGATTTTCAAAATTGATATTATTTGCTTGCAAAATATCGGTCAGATAGCTCACTTTGCTGTAAAAAATCTCAATATCGCTTTGCCCCGTAGAGATGAGAGATAGGGGCGCAGGTTCTAAAATCGCATACTTCCCCGAATTACGAAACATTCCTACTGTAAGTGGTGTTCGTGGGTCTTGAAACCATGGCAATTTTACTTTTTTTGTACCTGCATTTAGGCTATCAAAATCTAACATAAACTTACCATACCGCTTTGTCTCTTCTTCTTTTAACTTCTTGACGAGGTCTTTCTTGGCTGTCATTGCTTCTTTTCCATTGTATATCGCAAAAAAGATACTCACCGCCAATATCGCACTCACCCACCAAAACAGGCGAGTACCTAATAATTGTTTGAACTCAAATCGCAAAATATGAAACATAGATTTATACATTTAATTTAGTTGCCATTGCTGTAGTAATACCTAAACTCGCTAAAAACCAAAGCATTAGAAAAAGAAGACCGCTTACAGCTACTTGTATTGTTTCTGCCAAAGAAGTAGGCACATACTCAAATTTGACTGTATTCTTAAAAAATTCAGGCTTGGCGGCATAGTCCCAGTCGCCATATTTGGAGTTATTTTGTAGATTGCCATTGAGCTGTCGCACCAAATCTATGCGATAATCTTCCGCTTTTTTGGCAAAGTGAAAGTGCGCTTGTAGGTCGGTGTGCGCAAACTGCATAGAGAGCATTTTGGTAAGCACAGTAGGCGAAAAAATAGCACTTATTTGGTGCATTTGGAGTTGAGCCAGATAAACGTCATTGAGCTGCTGTACGTGCTTGTCATAGACAAAACGTTCGTGTTCTTCCCCTGCTTGCATGATTAAGCCCGAATAGTTAAAAGGCAGTTTTTGTATGCTATCTACCTTATTTGCCTTCAATACGCTATCCTCAAATGCTTTGGCAAACTCATTGTAAGGATTGTGTCCGTCAAGTCCTTTTTCCAAACTTTCTTTCAAGGATGCTTGATATTCCACCGCATTGGGCGTAGGGTGCAGATATTTGGAGAGATTGGCTGTGAACTTAGGAATGAGCAGGCAGCTTGTTATCCAGAATCCAATGAGTCCTACCAAAGCTACATTCGAATTTTTAGAAAATGCTGAAAATAAGACGCTTACATTGATAAAAACACCAAAGTAAAGTAAATAAGTGAGAAAAATAAGTGCATATCTACTCAAATCATCGGCTTGATAGTTAGTAGAGAAAACGAAGCCCAAACCCACCAAAAAAAGTGGCAAAACAAATAGACCCACACTTAGCCAAACTCCCGCAATTTTGCCCAAAACTACAGAAGTTTTGGAAACGCCCTGACTAAGCAAAAGTTTCAATGTTCCTCTTTCCTTTTCACCTGATAATGAGGCAAATGCAATTAAAATAATGAGTAAAGGCAAGAGATACGTCATCACAAAGGCGGGAGTCATTTCGCCAAAGCGAGCAAAGCTATTTTGGTCGGCAATGAGTTTGTATTGTGCATCGTTTTGCCTGTGTCCTTCCAAGAAAATAGAAACGCCTAAATACTTCTCTAAACCATTGTCTATTAGGGATAAAGGTTAGATAGGCTTAAAAGCATACGTACCGTAATGGGCTGCTGAATGAGGGTTTTTCTCCCCTTGATTTTCCCACTGCTGCCGAGAAGTTTGCATAGCAAGCTCATGCTCGGTACGGATTTTTTCGTAGTAATTTTTACTCACTAATACACTCACTATCATTAAGATAGCAATAATAAGTGTGGCATACTGAAATCTCCTCTCCCGAAGGATTTCAGTAAATTCTTTTTTGGCAATGTGAAGTATCATGATAAAATAGTTTTTTTATATGGGAAAAGGGTCTTTAAATTTCTTTTTGTTTTCCATCGCCAAGATTTCACTTTCAGTACAAAGACAATTCTCTAACTCGCTGATAATGTAGTCTTTTTCTAAGTCCTGACCTATAAAAACCAATTCGTTTATTCTATCTCCGAAGCGTTTGTCCCAGCGAGATTCGATTAATTTCTGATTTTCTATGAAAGCTGCATAGTTCATTCTTTCCTTAAAAGGCATACTTGCCCACCAAACCCCCGCCATTTCAGCTCGCAAAGAGCCACCTGCCTGCGACCAATTTATCGCATCATTAGGGCGAGAGGCGAGCCAGAAAAGTCCTTTACTGCGAATGACACTCGCAGGAAAACCGTTGGCAAGGTAACTCCAGAAGCGCTCGGGGTGAAAGGGCTTTTTGCTGCGAAAAACAAAAGAACCGATACCGTACTCCTCGGTTTCAGGGACGTGTTCGTTTTCCAATTCTTTTATCCAACCCGCTGACTGTGAGGCTTTTTCAAAATCAAAAGATTTTGTATTCAAAATTTCCTTCGGATTGACCTTGCTAAACTCACTATTGATAATTTTTGCTTCGGGGTTAAGTTTATGAATGGAGTTTTTGAGTAAATTAAGACTTTCATTATCAATTAAATCTGTTTTATTAAGGATAATCACATTGGCAAATTCTATTTGGTCAGTAAGTAGGTTCACAATCGTTCTTTGGTCTTGGGCATCATCATTGAGCTTGCGGTCAAAAATGGTTTCCATCGAGCCAAAATCTTTCCAAAAGTTAAAGGCATCTACTACCGTAACCATCGTATCTAAGGTAGCAAAGCGACTCAAATCAATATTACTTTTTTCATCTTTGAACGTAAAAGTCTGTGCCACAGGAATAGGCTCGCTGATACCTGTACTTTCTATAAGTAAATAATCAAAGCGGTTTTCTTTGGCAAGGCGTTCTACTTCGAGCATCAAATCTTCCCTCAAGGTACAGCAAATGCAGCCATTGCTCATTTCCACTAACTTTTCTTCGGTACGGCTGAGTGTGTTTTGCTGTTTTACCAACTCCGCATCTACATTTACCTCACTCATGTCATTGACAATCACAGCGACTTTTAGCCCTTCTTTATTGTGCAAAATATGGTTAAGAAGTGTGGTTTTTCCTGCGCCAAGAAAGCCAGAAAGGACAGTAACAGGTAGTTTTTTTATTTTACTCATCTTTTTTATTTTTTTAAATTATTTATTCCACAATTTCAGCGTCTTTGAGCAAATAAACCAAATGCTCTACATCGTCATAGTTGAGATATAGCTTGCCTTTGACGCTGATTTTCAGTGATTTGACTTTCTTTTTCTTTTTCAAAAAAACTTCCATTACCGTTTCTACGCCCGCACCACCACAAAAAAAGCAAGATTGGTAAGGCACAGCAGAAATGACAATATAATTTCCATCAACTTCTACAGGTAAGAAATAACCATTGATAATCACTTCTTTATCTTTAAAAGCTTTTACTTTTTCACCGAACTTGGGGTAGTTTATGTATTCCTCAAACTCCTTGTTGTACTTTTTTTCCCATTTCACATCCGCCAGCGTTTTCCATGTAAGTAGCTGAGAATAAGCTGCTAATATGTTTATAAAAAGGAAAAGGGAAAGGAAACTTATTTTTTTGATGATACTCATAGTATTAATATAAATGCAACAATGTTGCAAATAAAAATTATAATATTTATTTCTATGGTATTTTTGCCTCAAAGTAGGGAAATGGCAGTTTTGAAGAGGCAAAACTGCTCGGCAAAATACGTTAGTCCTTCAGATATTTAGGCAGCCAAGTAGCAAATTCGGGAAATATAATCATCAGCGTGAGCATCAGTAGCTGCATGATGATAAACGGTACAATGCCCCTATACATCTGATTTGTAGTAACTTCGGGCGGGGCAACGCCTTTGAGGTAGAAAAGCGAAAAGCCAAAGGGCGGCGTAAGGAAAGAGGTTTGCAAGTTCATAGAAACCAAAATAGCTACCCACAGCAAATCCATTCCGTACTTAGCAAAAATTGGCGTTACCACAGGCATAAAAATAAAAATAATCTCAATGAAATCTATAAAAAAACCTGCAATGAAAATAGCCATCATCACAAAAGCCAAGAACATATAAGGACTCATCTCCAAATGTTCTATAAAATTTACCAAAGCCTCATCTCCACGTATGCCTCTGAAAACCAAGCCAAAAGCAGTAGCCCCCACCAAAATAATAAATACCATAGAGGTTAGCCAAGTAGTTTCTTTCATCACATCTTGAAGGACTTTCAAGGTAAGTTTTTTCTCAAAAGCAGTTAAGGCAGTAGCCATGAATGCCCCTACTGCCGCCGCCTCTGTAGTAGAGGCAATGCCCGCAAAAATAGCCCCTAATACCGCCACTATCAGCAACATAGGTAATACAAACGCCCTAAATACTCGCAAGCCAAAGCCCTCACCTCTAAAAATTTTGATTTCCTCATCGGGAATAGCAGGCGCAAGTTTGGGCTTAATTATCGCAATACCAATGACATAAACCAGATAAAGAGCCACCAATGTAAATCCAGGAATGACCGCCCCAATAAATAAATCTCCTACGGAAACATTCATTACACTTCCTAATAAAACAAGCACCACACTCGGCGGAATAATTTGCCCCAGTGTTCCCGAAGCGGCAATTGTCCCTGTAGCAAGGGCGGGAGAGTAGCCTCTTTTGAGCATTGCAGGCAAGCTAAGTAAGCCCATAGTAACTACTGTAGCCCCTACTACGCCCGTTGAAGCCGCCAATAATGCCCCTACCAAAACCACCGAAACCGCCAAGCCGCCCTTGAGCCTTCCGAAAAGTAATGCCATTGTGTTGAGGAGCCTTTCTGCAATGCCCGACTTCTCCAGCATCACGCCCATATAGACGAAAAGAGGCACAGAAATAAGGACATAGTTTGTCATTGTGCCATAAATTCGGAGGGGCAACAGGTTGAACAAATCTAAGCCAAAAGTGAAAAGCCCAAAAACAATGGAAACTCCTGCCAGCGTAAATGCGACAGGAAAACCTAACAGGAGTAGGACAAAAAGGGTAATAAAAAGAAGTAGTGCTACCATTTTAAAATATATTCATTTTACAAGTATAATGAAAAAACCTTAATTTGAGAATCCATTTGTTTTTTTTACTTTACAAATTGCACCCAATCTACTTTGCAATCGTATTTGATGTCTTTTTCTTGATGAGAAAAAATAAAATACAAATCATTAATTATCAGTAAATTAGCTGGTAAATTGATTGGAAT
Organism: Cytophagales bacterium; assembly: GCA_004294445.1. Classification (GTDB taxonomy): domain Bacteria; phylum Bacteroidota; class Bacteroidia; order Cytophagales; family Thermoflexibacteraceae; genus Thermoflexibacter. The sequence goes on along the minus strand of REAZ01000020.1, from coordinate 41,058 downwards.
TTCTACTTCTTCCCAGCTTCGAAGCGTAGCCCAATCAAATTTTTGTTTATCAGGAATTTGCACACTCCCAATTAATGCTCCGTCTGCTTTGCCAATCCTCATTTCCATTACATAGCCCGCACCTGTGCTTGTTACATTTGCTTTTAGTTTTGTAATTCCCTGCAAATCAATATTTTTGAACATCAGCCAAGAACCATTTTTAAGATTATTGACAAACTGATAACTAACAGGCTGGTGCATATTTTGCTTCTGCCCGCTACCATTTATCAAATCGTAATTTTCTGCCTCTAACTTCGGGCTGCGCCAAATAATATTTTTTTGCGTGGTAAGCATTTTGGTTTCGGGTGTTCCCTTGTCTTTGTAACTCACTAAAAGTGTGTATTTTCCATTTTCGCTTGGCTTGTGTTTGTCTAACAATAAATTCCCTTGTGCGGGCATATTTTTGCCACTATTTAGCCCTAAAATGTATTTCACCATTGCTCTAATTTCGTTTTCAGGCACATCGGGGAAAGCCGACATGGCATAAATTCCCCAATTTCCATTGCCGCCATTGCGGATTTTGCTAATAAGCATCGCTGTATTTTGCTCATTATCAGCGTATTTCTTTGCTATCTCTACGTATGCGGGACCCACCGACTTTTTATCAAGCGAATGGCAGGCTTTGCAGTTATTTTTTTCTATCAGCGTGAGGGCATCTTGCTGATGACCTTGCACCGCATTAGTAGCTTGGTAGGCAAAAGAAACCTTGATATTTTCAGGCACTATTTCCTTGTCTTCCGCATCTGTTATTTTCACTTGGTAGGGAATTTCTGTGGCATCAAAGTAAAAAGTTTGGTTTCCCTTCAGCTCAACACTAATCTGCGGAGGCTCATTTCCTGCGGCTATTTCTACAGACTGCTCGCCGCTTTTGCCACCTTTGTCCGTTACTTTTAGCTTTACTTGATATATTCCTGCCTTTTGGAAAGCATAAATTGCATTTTTTTCTGTGGAAAAAGGTTTAACTTCTTTGCCCACAAACCACTGATAAGTCAGCGATTCGTCTTTGTCATAATCTACCGAATTTTCCCCCGAAAATTTGACGGTAAGCGGAAGTTTGCCAACTGATTTGTCTATTTCTATTTTTGCCAAAGGCGCACGATTCCCTCTTGCATATTCTACCCTCACCAAGCGGGCATCAGCATTGCTCGAATACCACGTTTGTCCGTATTCCAAGAGGTACATTGCCCCATCTTTGCCCATTTCCATATCTATAATGTGGTCAAATTTGGTATTTGGCAAAAAGCGTTCGGCACTTTTAAATTTATTTTTTTCGTCCAAACTTACCGCAAAAATCCAATCACGCATCCAATCGTAAATGAACAATTTTTTATCATAATATATTGGGAATTTGCGTGAAGAATTGGCATACTCATCTGCATAGAAAACGGGTCCCGCCATAGCATTTCTGCCGCCCTTGCCCACAAAAGGAAAATCTTTGGAATCGCCATAAGGATACCAAATAAAAGCAGGCTGTGCAGGAGGCAAAAGCGTATCTCCTGTATTATTGGGCGAATAATTGGTTGGGCGAAGTGGGCTATAGCTCTGCCCTGCTACTTTTTTCTCAAAATCATATTCATTATACGCTTTGTTATTGGCAATAAAATAAGGCCAGCCAAAAAAGCCCGCTTTATTTGTCTGATTTATTTCGTCATAGCCTCTTACACCTTGGACACTATCTTTGCCTGAATCGGGTCCAATATCTCCCCAATACAGTAAGTTTTTCTTGTTGTCTATACTGATTCTGAATGGATTGCGACAACCCATAGCATAAATTTCGGGCTTGCCTTTGCTACCGTCTTTTGGAAATAAATTTCCCGAAGGAATAGAATAAGTGCCATCGGCTTGTGGCTTGATTCTCAATATTTTGCCTCTCAAATCATTGGTATTTGCAGAGGAGCCTTGGGCATCGTACATACTGCGGTTTGGTCTTTCGTCAGAAGGGCTAAAACCATCTGACTCGTAGGCGTTGATGTTGTCGCCAATAGAAAGATAAAGCAAGCCATTTTTATCAAAAGCCAGCGAACCCGCCGAATGACAGCAAGATTGACGCTGCACAGGCACTTCTAACAGCACTTTTTCCGAACTCATTACCAAACTATCCTGCGCTATCATTAGGAAACGTGATAATCTATTGCGAGGAATACTATCATTGGGGGAATAATAGACATAAATCCAACCATTTTTCTCAAATAGCGGGTCAAGCGTTAAGCCGAGCATACCGTCATTAAATCGAGAAAAAACGTTAAACTCTGCTATAGTTTTGAGCCTATCTTTTTGGCTATTGTAGAGTTTTATTTTTCCCTTTCTTTCCAAAAACAATACGTTGCCACTTTTCATGACCGCCAATTCCATAGGTTCGGAAAGACTATCTGCCAACACAATTTTTGAAAAGCGATTTTCGTCAGGGTTGCTCCCTCCTTTTTTAGGCATAGGAGAAAAATTAAGAAATAGCAGAAAAGCCTGCAATGAAATAGAGAGGAGGTAAGGAGCCTTTTTCATAGATTATTTCAGTTAGAACATCATATTTACTTTTCGCTTTGAAGCGACATTCAGATTGCTAAATTACTGATTTTTCTTATATTTGAGGAAAAGAAATGAGCAAAGTGTTTTTTTAATAAGGGTAACTATACGGTTATGTAAATCAAAGTTATATAAATCAAAATAGTATAACTCCAAACAATTATATAGACAATGACAGACAGCAAAGAGATTTGGATAGAAACGGGCTACAAAATTTTTGCCCAAACAGGTAAAAGTGGTCTAAAAATAGACCTGCTTGCCAAAAAAGTAGGTATCAGCAAATCTTCATTTTACCACCACTTTGTAGATGTTGATATTTTTACCGACCATTTGCTAAAATACCATCTCAAACAGTCCTACCTAATTGCAGACAAGGAACAAAATGCCAAGAATATCGACCCAGAACTAATTGATATTCTTGTGTACCACAAGACAGATTTGCTATTCAATAGACAATTACGAATCAATAGAGATAATGAAGCGTATGCAGAAACCTTAAAACTCTCAAACCAGATTATCGGCAACTCATTTGTGATGCTTTGGGTAAAAGATTTGAAAATGGAACTGACAATCAAACAGTTGGAGGGTTTATTTGAGTTGGGGCTTGAAAATTTTTATCTGCAAATTACCCAAGACAACTTGAATGCACGCTGGCTATCCGAATATTTTACAAACTTAAGGCAAATTGCAAAAAACTTCACATAAATGAAATTGGACGGTACCGACTAAAATATTGCATCTCATAGAGCTAATTTTGTTGTAATACTTACTTAAAAAAACAAAATGAATGCTATGACGACAACAAAGTTTCACAAATCGTACCTAAGAGTTACGGCGTTTGTGATAGGTTCTTTCGGTCCAATCTTTTTCTTAGGGACGATGCTCCCTACCTCTGAACCTGCAAGATGGACATTAGACTTTTTGAGTTTCCCAATAGACGGAGTGCAAAATTATGAAGCACCTACAACGAGATTTTTATCAGCCCTTACAGGAGGCTTCCTTTTTGGCTGGGGGGTATGCATTTGGTGCTTGCAAAAATGGGTGTATGACATTGCCCCCGAAGGAGTAAGGAAATCTGTCTTGGCGGGGGTGCTTGCTTGGTTTGTCTTGGATAGTGCGGGGTCTATTGCCTCAGGTAATGCCTCAAACGCTATTTTTAATATTTTTGTACTTTTATTAGCCATTGGCCCTCTTTGGACACCAGCCAAACAAAACTAAAATTAAACTTAAATTATAATTTTTTTATATGGACAACAAATTATTTTTATTCAAAGGTTTGCTTTTAACCCAAACAATAGCTGTTTTAATTTATACTTTCGTAGCCTTCCAAGCCGAAGGAGTAACCTTGTTTCAAGTTTTTCTGAACAATATGGCGGCACTCAACTGGAGCGGACAATTCAATCTCGATTTCAGTTGTTATCTCACGCTATCAGGGCTTTGGATAATGTGGCGTAGCAAATTTTCACCCACTTCCATTTTGATTGGAATTGTTGCGATGATATTGGGAATTATCTTTTTTGCACCCTACGTGCTGTATGTATTGGCAAAAGAAAATGGAAATCTAAAAAAATTATTGATTGGAATTAGGTAAAAATATACGAAATTTACGGGGAATAAACCGTAAAGAAATGACAAATATTAGTATCAGAAAAGTAGCATTTAACGACATAGACCAATTACAAAAAATTGGCAGACATACGTTTTTAGAAGCATTTTCAGAGGGAAATACCGAAGAAAATATGAAAACCTATTTGGAAGAGGGGTTTTCTACTGAAAAATTGACTTCCGAACTGAATGATAAGAACGCTGAATTTTATTTTGCAATACTCAATGATAATGCAATTGGTTATTTAAAGCTAAACTTTGGGCAATCACAAACAGAAATTCGAGACGATAAAGCCCTTGAAATCGAACGCATTTATGTTTTAAAAGAATTTCATGGAAAAAGTGTCGGGCAGTTGCTTTACGACAAAGCCATGCAAGTAGCAAATCAGAAAAATGCAGATTACGTTTGGCTGGGAGTTTGGGAAGAAAATCCGAGAGCCATCAGTTTTTATAAAAAAAATGGTTTTGTAGCATTTGATAAGCACATTTTCAAATTAGGAGATGATGAGCAAACAGACATCATGATGAAATTGGTACTGAAGAAAGGGTAAAAACGCCTATCTGGAGCTATTTTTTCCAGATAAGCGTTTTAATTTCTATTTCATACTTTTTGCCCTATTCCAATATTCGTCCATTTCTGCCAGCGTCATTTCTTCCATTCGCTTGCCATCTTTCTTGCTTTCACTTTCCAAGTAACCAAAGCGATAAATGAATTTTCGGTTAGTTTTTTCTAAGGCAGTTTCTGGATTAATATTCATAAAGCGGGCATAATTTATCAAGGCAAAAATCAAGTCGCCAAACTCCTCCTCTGCGTGTTCCCTGTCAATCTGCTCATCAGGAATATCTTGGTAAGTTTCTTTGAACTCCTGCATTTCCTCCTCTACTTTCTCCCAAACCTGCTTGCGGTCGTCCCAGTCAAAGCCTACACCTCTCGCCTTTTCTTGGATTCTCATAGCTTTTACCATTGCAGGGAGCGACTTTGGCACACCGCCCAAGACCGTATTTTCTTGATTTTTAGTATTTTTCTCCTGAAGTTTGATGAGTTCCCAATTTCGCTTTACGGCATCTTCGTCCTCAGCCTTCGTATCTCCGTAGATGTGCGGGTGGCGGCGAATGAGCTTTTCAGCAAGCGAGTGAATCACGTCTGCAATGTCAAATGCCTGATTTTCAGAGGCTATTTTGGCATAAAAAATAAGATGCAGCAAAATATCGCCCAACTCATTTTTCATTTCCTGCCAATCCTCATTCATTATCGCATCAGAAAGCTCGTAAGTTTCCTCGATAGTCAGATGGCGGAGAGAATGAATCGTTTGCTTTCTATCCCAAGGGCATTGCTCGCGCAACTCATTCATTATTTGCAAGATACGCTGAAAAGCGAGGCTATATTTTTCGTCTTTTGGATTTATCATTGGTAATTATATTTTTTGTAGGCAATATACGAAGTAAAAAGTATTTTTTTTAGGACAATATTTTAAAAAATATACTACCTTTGCAGCGTAGTCTTTTCCGAAAGGGGGATTAGCTCAGCTGGCTAGAGCGCTTGCATGGCATGCAAGAGGTCATCGGTTCGACTCCGATATTCTCCACAAAATGATCAATAACAGTAACATACAATCCTTCGAAATTCGTTTCGAAACTTCCGAAAATACGCCACCGCCGTATAGCTACACTTATATTCTAAAAGGCACGCCCAAAGAGCAACATTTAGCCCTCGATTATCAGATAGTATATACGCTCCGAGATGACCTAAGCGTAGATGAAATTGTTGGGCAGGGTTTTTCGCTCAATGACGACATAGATTTGGACGGCGAGGTCAGTGCCTTGTGGACAGAGCAGTTCTCACAGCTACTAAAAAAGACCAAAATATCGACTAAACGTACCGAAAACTCAAATGCAAATTTCTTGGAAATAGATATTGTAAATGAGTTGGGTGAAAAAAGCACTTTTAGCCCCGTAAATCACGAACAGTGGGAATATTTGTGTGAGGAGCTAAGTCAGGCACTGTTGGAAGTGAGGCAAGTAGAACGCCCTTTGTTGCTTCGTTTCAAAAAAATTTCTCCGAATGAGTATGCTGAATTTCAATTTATTACCGAGTTTAGCAAGCGTAGCGTACTTATTAAAAGCAAGGCAAAGAACGCCGTAGCTAAGGAGGTAAGTCTTTCATGGCAGGAGGGCAAAGATTTCCTCGAATTGGTTTTTAAGCCCGATTATTTTGTAGAAGAAGCACAAACTGACGAACCTATCTCGCAGAATGGCTTTTTTATCAATATTGGTGATGAATTTTGGTACGAAGCAGGTCAGTCGCTGATGAACCGTTCGGAAAAGGTAAATCTCATTGCAAAAATCGAAAAGCAACTCAATGATTTTTTTGTATAGTTTGCCGATATGTCCATTTTCTTTTTATCTCTCAACAGTTTACTTTTAACCTGTGCTATTTACCTACTCTATAGCCGAAGCAGAGATTCGCCTTTGAAAAAATATTTTTTTATTGGATTGGTTATCAAGCTATTGGCAGGTACGGCTGTCGCTTTTATCTATCAATATTACTACAAAGAAGGAGATGTCCTCTATACCTTTCATCAGGGAGAGTTGCTAAGACAACTTCTACTTGAAAATCCTATTGATTTTTGGAAGTTTCCGCATACAGGCACCCCTTTGGCGGGATATTATTTTGGAGATTTCAAGGACTTAAATAGCCGTCTTCTATTTTTTGTCAAAATCATTGCACTCATCAACACACTGACATTCAATAATTTGTGGCTTACTTCTCTTTGGTTCTCCTTATTTAGTTTTGTTGGGTTTTGGTATGTAGCCAATGTATTAGCAAGGCTTTTCCCAAGAAGTGAGCAGGGCATTGTCCTTTCTTTTTTCCTGCTGCCTTCTGTAGTTTTCTGGAGTTCTGGACTCCTCAAAGAAAGTTTGCTGTGCGGAGCTATCTGTGGGAGTGTAGGCGTTTTTTTGAATATGCACTTCTTCAAGCGAAATTACTTTCAAAGCCTTGTATTTTTGGCTTGCCTTTTTCTGATATGGAAAATAAAATATTTCTACTTAGCGGCTTTGCTGCCCATTCTTTTTGCTTATTCAGTAGTGGACTTTTTGCGCAAGAAATATGAGATTTCACTCCTTTGGCAAGTCTTTGCTTTTTTTACCATCATATTTGTTTCAGGCTTTTTAGCTTCTTTTATTCACCCAAGTTTGCAAGCCGATTATTTCCTCATCACCCTTACTGATAGCTATTACGATACTATTAAGATTACTGATGCGGACAATTTGATTTTTTTTGACGATTTTCAGCCTAACTTATTCAGTCTGTTCAAAAACGCACCTGCTGCCATTTTAGGTGGCTTGTTTGAGCCTATATTTTGGCAAACAGACACGAAAAATATTTTCAAACTATTTGCAGGGCTTGAAAATTTATTTATTTATGCAATTTTTATTTTCACTTCGGTAAAATATCCCTTATTGCCTTATAAACAAATACTTACAGAAAAAAATCAGTATTTTTTATTGCTTTTAGCTTGCCTTGTTTATGTCATTTCTCTCTCGATAATGATGACAGTTTCGATGCCAAGCGTAGGCACTTTGGTACGCTATAAGGCAGGCTTTTTGCCATTTTGGGTATATTTATTGAGCTTCAGGCTGCAAAATATTTTTATTTTTCGCTAAAGCCTCCTCTACATAATCAAAAGTAGATAAAATCACAGGTTTTCCATTGATAATAGCAACATCATGCTCGAAGTGAGCAGAGGGTTTGCCGTCAGCAGTTACTATAGTCCAGCCGTCAGCGAGTTGTTTTACATCTTTTTTTCCAAAATTAATCATTGGCTCTATCGCAAGCACCAAACCATTTTGGAGTTGTGTTCCTTTGCCTCTTTTGCCATAGTTGGGCAGTTCGGGGGCTTCGTGGAGCATTTTCCCTACGCCATGCCCTACCAACTCCCGCACAATAGTAAAACCATTTTTTTCGGCGTGTTGCTGAATAGCAAAGCCAATATCGCCAATTCGCTTGCCTACTGCTGCCTGCTCAATGCCCAAATATAAGCACTCTTTGGTAACTTTGAGAAGTTTCAGCACATCTGCACGTACCTGCCCAATAGGGAAAGTATAGGCATGGTCGCCATAAAAACCATTTTTTACTACGCCACAGTCCACCGACAGAATATCCCCGTCTTGGAGTTCGCGGTCATTGGGGAAGCCATGTACTACTTGTTCATTCAAAGACATACACAAAGTAGCGGGAAAGGGAGGAGAGTCGGGACCGCCTTCGTAGCCTTTGAAGGCTGGCACGCCTTTGTTGTCCCTGATGAATTCTTCGGCAATCTTATCGAGATAGGCAGTCGTAACCCCTGCTCTTATGTGGCTGGCTACCAAGCCCAAAGTCTTAGAAACCAACAAAGAACTCTCTCTTATGGCTTCTATCTCGTCTTTTGTTTTATAAAAAATAGGTAATTTTTCCTTATTGAATCCCATAATTTTCCCTACAAAATGTTTACTTCTCTGAATATGTCTGCAAAAGTAGTTATTTATTTTTTCAAAACCATTAATTTTGATACTTCTAATCTATGTTATAACAAAATCTACGTGCTTTATCGTTAGCAATGTGAATCAAAGAAAGATTTTTTTCTTCTATTTTTTATTATTTTGTATCCCTTTCCATGCGCGCGCGCAGCAGCGTTATGAGTTTTCGGCGGGCAAGTTAGGCACCGTTTGCAAACTTGTTTTCTACGCCTCCGACTCGGCTAAGGCACAGCAAGCAAGCCAAAAAGCATGGGAAAAAATTGATGAAATGAATGAGATTTTGAGCGACTACAACGAAAATAGCGAAATACGCAAACTTTCGGATAGTTCGGGCGTTGGCAGACCTATTCGGGTGAGCAAAACGCTTTATGCTATAGTGGATCGGGCTGTTTATTATGCCAAATTGACTCAGGGTGCTTTTGATATTACTATTGGCAACTATGTACTACTTTGGCGGAGGGCAAGGCGGCAAAATATTTTCCCTACCAAAGAGCAGTTGGCGAAGGCTAAAAAAGCTACGGGCTACAAAAAAATACACCTATATCCCAAAATGCAAGCTATTCGGCTCGAAACTAAGGGTATGAGGCTTGATGTTGGTGGTATTGGCAAGGGCTTTATTGCTGACGAAGTGTTGAAACTTTTGAGTGAAATGGGCATCAGGGCGGCATTGGTGGACTTAGGGGGAGATATTTCGATTGGTGATGCCCCGATGCTGCAAGCAGAGGGCTGGCGAATAGAAATAGGATACAACAATCAAATGACACAATTGGGTAACAGAGAACTTTTTTTGAAAAACTGTGCCATAGCGACAAGTGGTGATTTGTATCAATTTGTATCTTTCGAGGGAAAACGCTACTCTCACATCATCAACCCAAAAACGGGAATAGGACTTACTGAAAATAGGCAAGTAACTGTCATAGCTCCAAATGGAACAGCGGCAGATGTGTTGGCTTCCGCCGTGAGTGTACTTGGGCGAAAAAAAGGGATGAAATTGGCACGTAAACTAAAAAATATAAAAATTCTCATGCTTGATTAGCCCTCCAAACATTACCTTTGCGTTTCCTTAAAAAAAACTGCCGTGTGTCAAATTTTATTTACCTATCGGCAATTCACTTTAGCATAAAACAAATGAATGAAATACTAAGAATAGCTGTTCAGAAATCAGGAAGATTAAGCGAGGATTCATTTGCCCTCATCAAAGAATGTGGCATTGACTTCCAGAATGGCATTGGGCAGCTCAAAGCACAAGCTACTAATTTTGCCGCCGAATTTTTACTGCTCAGAGATGACGATATTCCTGGCTATGTAGCTGACGGCGTGGCAGATATTGGCATTGTAGGGGAAAACGTAATGGCAGAGAAGGGCAAAAGCGTAGAAATAGCGCACCGCTTAGGGTTTAGCAAATGCAGATTGTCTGTTGCTATTCCCAAAAATGAGGAATATAAGGGAATCAAAGGCTTGGAAGGTAAAAATATAGCGACTTCCTATCCGAGAATTTTACAAAACTATCTGGCTGAAAATCTGGTTTCTGCAAATATTCACGAAATAAGTGGCTCCGTAGAAATAGCTCCGAGCATTGGCTTGGCAGAGGCTATTTGCGACCTTGTTAGTTCGGGCAGTACGCTATTTACCAATGGACTAAAGGAAGTAGAAACAATTTTTAAGTCAGAAGCTGTACTGATTAGACAGAAAAATCTGTCAGAGAGCAAGTTAGTACTTCTGAATAAACTTTTGTTTAGGATTAAATCCGTTCAGAACGCTCGAAAAAACAAATACATTTTGCTGAACGCCCCCAAGCATAAAGTAGAAGAAATAAAAAAACTACTACCCGGAATGCGTAGCCCTTCTATCATGGAGTTGGCAGACAAAAATTGGGTATCAATGCACTCTGTTATCAATGAAAACGACTTTTGGGATGTAATAGAAGCCCTGCGCGAGGCAGGTGCAGAGGGAATATTGGTAGTGCCTATCGAGAAAATGATAGTATAGCCTTCCCAGCGTGGTGTCAGATTGATGTGGTGTCAGATTCCCAAAATCTGACACTCATAAACAAATTACTTTCTCAATACCACTCTTAGGTTAAAAAAGCGTTGGGAAAGCCCATTAGGAACGGCATATTGGTTGCCCATAAAATCAGGAATCCACAAATAAGAAATCTTGTTATCTGCACCAAATAGGTTCAGAATGTCCAATCCAAGCCAAACAGATTCTAAGAACTTCTTGTCTTTGAATTTGATAATTTTTGAAAAGCCAATGTCCAAACGTTTGTAGTCGCCGCCGCTAAATACCGAGCGGTAGTTGGGCAGATTTGGTACGCCAAAAGGCAAGCCCGAACCGTACATCATTCTCATATTCACCCGAATAGAAGGATTATCGGGGATATGGTCTTCAAAGAAAATAGTCAAGGTAATGCGTTGGTCAGTTGGGCGGCGAATATAGCCACGTTCATCGCCTTGTACGTCCTCTTTGGTGGAAAGCAGCCCCAAGTTAAACCAAGATTCTGTTCCTTTGATGAATTCCCCGCTTACCCTAAAATCTGCCCCTACGGTATATGCAACCGCATTGTTGTTGGCATAATAACGCAATCTTACGTTGTCCATGTCGTAAGGAATGACGTTTGTAAGGTATTTATAATATACTTCTGCAATGAATTTGAACGGTCTTTCCCACTGTTTGAAACTCCAATCCATACCCATAATTGCGTGAATAGAAGATTGGGCTTTGAGGTCTTTATTGATAACGCCATTGAAATCTCGGAGTTCTCTATAGAACGGCGGCTGCTGATACAAGCCCAAGGCGGCGTTAAAAAGTATATTTTTTTTCCAATTTGGTTTGATGGAATATTGGACTCTTGGGCTAAAAAGCAGCTGCTGATTGAGCGTCCAATAGTTGAGGCGAAAACCATAAGTAAGCGTTTGCCGCTCTCCTATGAAATGCGTTTGCTGTGCGTAAGCACTTAATCTGGTGGAATTTAAACTTATTTCTGTATTAAGTTTTTCCGTAATTTTTACGTATTCCGAAGAATCGCTGAAGTTATATTGATTGATTTTGTCATTGATGTTTTCGTTGGAAATCCGCAAACCCATTTCTATTTTTCTTCTCTCATTTGGGCGAAATTCGTTCCTATTTTCTGCCGAAAGAATCTGTGCATCTAAGAAATTCCTACCGTAATTGTACAGACTGCCCGTTCCCCTAACGAATAGGCAAGTATTAAAATCAGGAGAACTCATGTCAGTATTTACATCACAGAGGCGATACGTGCCTTCTGTGTTAATGAACTCACGTTCAAAGGTTTTCAAACCCGAAAAGATGAAATGAGAAGTAAATTTTGAAGAAAAATGATGCGTCAGGTTTGCTCCTGCCTGCCAAGTATCGTAGTTGAGCGATTCCTGCCCTGCAAAATCTACGGTGAGCCGCAAACTTTGGTTAAAAGTACCAAAATCAGTTCGGCGGGTTTCGGGAACTATGAGGTAGCGATTTCTGCCGTAAGAAAGCAATACAGAAACATCTGTTTTCTTGCCCAATGAAAAGTTGAAAAAGCCTTGTACGTCAGTAAAATTGGGGAAGTATTGCCCTTTTGTTGGCAAAGTATTGAAGAGATAACGCCCCGATTTTTGGCGAACCCCGACCATATAGCTCATTTTCTGACTTTTGGAACTGCCCTCTATGTGTGCCGCCCCGCCAAGCAAGCCTGCGGAAACAACAGCATGAAATTCTGTAGGTTTCTTGTAGGTAATATTCAGCACAGAGGACAATTTGTCGCCATACTTAGGTTGCCAACCGCCCGAAGAAAACTCTACGCCTTTGACCATTTCGGGATTGACGAAACTCAAGCCTTCTTGCTGCCCCGCCCGTACTAAAAACGGTCTGTAAATCTCTATATTATTGACATAGACTAAGTTCTCCTCAAAATTTCCACCCCTTACAGAGTAGGCACTCGATAGCTCGCTATTGTTATTCACCCCTAAGCCGACCGCACTAATTGCCTGATTGAAGTCGCCAAAAGGAGAAGGCATATTTTTCAGAGCCGTTGGGTTTACCTCTATAGTGCTTACTTGTGTGCGTACAGCTTTCTCATTATCAATTACTTCTACGGCTTTTAGTGTTTCAGTTTTTACGTTTAGCACCACATCTATTTTGCTATTCTCACCTTTGCCAATCGTGATTTTTTTAGAGATTGCTTGGTAGCTAATGTGTGTAAAAAGCAGTGTAAAAGTTCCTTCGGGTACTCTGAGGCTATAATTTCCCAAAGAGTCGGTGGTAGTACCAATATTTGTTGGCTGCAATGCTATATTGACCAAAGCCACTTTTTGCCCCAAATTATTTGTGATTTGACCGCTAATTATTTGAGAATGAGCATATTGTGAAAAAAAAGCAATGACAGAGAAAACTAAAAATAATTTGATGATTTTGTTCATAATCTATCTTTTGGATTTGGAGAAGGAGGGAAAAACCAGCCCACTCATGCAGATGAAACGGTGCAAATTAAATTTTTCTACACCAAAAAACGATATTTTTGTATGAAAAACTTAATTTCATCTTAAAACAAATTTGCTATACCTGCATGAGGTACTTTATAAGCCAACAGCTATTAGGATGATGAAAATTTGATAAATACCTAATTTAATCTGGACGATATTCATAAACATTCATTTTTCTAAATTCTTTGGGGGAAAGCCCCGTGTGCTTTTTGAATAGCTTGGCAAAGTAATTCGGGTACTCAAACCGCATCAGATAACTTATTTCTGACACAGAGTAAGAAGTATGCAAAAGATATTTTTGGGCTTGCTCCATGAGGTATTCTTTCACCAATAGAGAGGCAGATTTCCCAACTACAGCGTGGCAAATCCGATTCAAATGCACAGGACTAACTGCTAATTCTTCGGCAAACTGAGGAACACTTTTAGGATATTCAGCATTTCTGATATTCTTTTGGAAAGTTCTAAAATGTTTTAATGTCAAATCTTCTATTTTTGGTTGGTCTTTTTTGTGCAATGCCAAACGATACAAAGACAAAAATAATTGACTAAAATAGACTTTTAGCATTGCTTGTTTCTCTACTTGGTCAGTAAAAAGTTCGTCATTTATCTGCACTATTTGTTTCATAATTGATTCAAAACAATGTTGCTTATCGGCAGAAAAACAAAGAATTTGCAAAGAATTAAAGAACAAAGAAACCGTATGCAACTCTTGCAAAATACTTTCTACCACAGTGTCCGATAGGGTAAGTATTCGCCCTGAAACGTCTGGAGAGTAGGTAAAACCATGTAATATAGTGGGAGGAATTATCAGAATGCAAGGTGCGCACAGCCGTTGAGGTGTTGTATCTGTCTGAAACTCCAAACTCCCTGACTCAATGAAAAATAGCTGAAATAAATGTACGTGGATATGCGGTTGAATAAGCCAATTAAAGCCTTTGCTGCGTGTTTCTATGTGTTCTAAAAAAATGTAGTTGGTAGGCAAAGGAGTCTGATTTTCTCCGTATAAACCGTCATATTGCCTTATTTTTTTATGTTTCATCAAAGAATAGGTTTGATTATTATCCTTTATACGCTAAAAAGTGTCTTTTTGTAACAGCTTAACTACGTAAATTTGCGAGAAATAAATGTTTTTTTGAACTATGAAAAAATCAACCATATTGTTATACTTGCTCCTGTGGCTATTTTCAAGCCATTTTGCCTTTTGCCAACCAAGAGGGGGCGGCATGAAAAAAGCAAATACAGAAAATATCAGCCGCAAATGGCTTGATGTGCCTTATGCCAAGTTATCAGTATCGCAAAAATTAGATATTTACCTGCCCAATGAAGGGGAAGGCAATTTTCCTGTCATTATCTCTATCCATGGTGGTGCATTTAAGTTTGGAGACAAAGCCGACGGGCAACTTAATCCTATGCTCGAAGGGTTAAAAAGAGGATACGCAGTAGTGAGCATAAATTACCGTTTGAGTGGCGAAGCAATTTATCCCGCTCAAATTCAAGACGTAAAAGCGGCAATTCGTTTCATTAGGGCAAATGCTAAAACTTACAAACTCAATCCTGACAAAATAGCGACTTGGGGAGGCTCCGCAGGTGGAAACTTATCTGCCATGGCTGGCACTTCCGCAGATGTAGCGGCATTAGAAGACCTTAGCTTAGGGAATGAAAAAGTATCAAGTCGGGTACAAGCAGTAGTAGCTTGGTTTCCTCCTATTGATTTTAATACCATGGACTTACAGTTTAAGGCTTCAGGGAAAGGCAAAGCCGACCACGATGCAGCAGATTCGCCTGAATCTCTTTTGATAGGTAAGAAAATTACAGAGGCAAAAGACTTGGTAAAAGTGGCTAATCCTACCACTTATATCAGTAAAGATGAGCCAGCTTTTTTTATCCAACATGGTACAGAAGACCGCCTTGTGCCTACAGAACAGTCTATTGATTTTGCCAAAGAATTAGAAAAAACATTGGGAAGTGAAAAAGTAACCCTCAAACTATTAAAAGGAGCAAACCATGGCGGCAGTGAATTTGAAACCACAGAAAACTTGAATTTAGTATTTACATTTTTAGACAAATATTTGAAATAGAACAGTATGAGAAAATTAGTTTTAAATTTATTTCTTGTTGCTTGCGTGTCTTTTGTTTCTTGTAGCAAAAGCAGTGATGATGCGTCTGCGGCAGTTACGCCTTCGGGAACGGTAACGGATTGCAGCTCAAAAACAGGCATTGCCAAAATTGTTTGCTTGGCAGAAAATCTGAAAGCCACACTTTCTGCATCGCAACTTACTACTTTGCAGCTGGAGTACAATGCCACCAATGCAAAAAAATGGTCGAATTTGCCCGTTACTATGGTGCCACGCATAGGTATTCGGTTTGGCGATTTGAACGCAACCCAACTCACCGCCGCCAAAGCTCTGCTCAAAGAAGTTACGGGTAGCACTGCTAACGAAGGTTATGAGGAAATTACCCAACTTTGGTTGGCAGATGACTACCTAAGCAACAACGGCGGCGGAACTACCTACGGAGCAGGACAGTATTATATGGCTTTTTTGGGTACGCCCTCCGCTACTGCTACTTGGCAGTTGCAAGCAGGCGGACACCATTTGGCAGTTTCCAATACCTACGTCAATGGAGTTTTGAAGGGGGCAACTCCTTCATTCAGAGCTGTTGAGCCTTTTGCTGCCTTCGGTAGCAACTACCAGCCCTTAGTGCAAGACAGAGATGCTTTAGCGGCAATGTTTGGTAGCCTAAGCGCAAGCGAACTTGCTACAGCCAAACTTTCCTCTACTTTCAGTGATATTTTGCTGGGACCAGGCAAAGACGGGCAGTTCCCCAATGCAAAATCGGGATTGAAGGTAGGCAACCTTAATGCTGCACAAAAAACAGCCGTATTGAATGCTATAAAAACGTACGTAAACGACATAGACGATGCCAATGCAGCCATCATCATGGCGAAATATACCGCAGAAATAGACGATACCTACATTGCCTATTCGGGAAATGCCAACCTGACAGTCCAAAACGATTATGTGAGGATAGACGGCACAAGTGTTTGGATAGAATATTCGGTACAAGGCGGTATCGTCATCAGAAATGTACCTCACCCCCACTCAGTTTGGAGAGATAGAACAGGCGATTATGGCGGCAGTTTCTAAGTCTTTTCCCAAAGTAGCAAACCTTCATCAGGTTTGCTACTTGCTATTTTTTACCTTATTTTTCGGAGAGATTGCCTACGCCCACCCCATGCCCAATACGGTGATAGAACTGACCATACAGCACAAAAGTATTCAGATGGATATACTCATGCCTTTGAGTGAATTTGAACTGGCTTTTGGGCAAAAAATAGGTAGTAATATCAATGAAAATGAGCAATTTAGGCGATATTTTCAGGAACACATCAGGTTACAAGGCAAAGACAAACAAACGTGGGAAGTGAAATTTATCTCTGCTACTATCCAAGAAACAAACAGCGAAATAGTAGGGAAGTATAGCGAACTGGCGGTAAGAATACAAATTTTTCCGAAAACTGATAGTGATATTCGTTACTTCCTACTTTTTTATGATGTCATTATTCATCAGGTAATTACGCATGAGGCATTGCTCAATGTGGTGCAGGATTGGGAAAGTGGGCAGCATGAAAATCTGCTACCTATTGGCGTAGTGAAATTGGATATTCCTACGGGCAAGATTTTTCCACTTGAAATTAATTTGGGGGAGGGCAGCTTGTGGAAAGGCTTTAAAACAATGCTTGTATTAGGGGCAAATCATATTGCGGAGGGAACAGACCATTTATTGTTTTTGCTTATCTTGCTTGTGCCTGCTCCTTTGTTGGTAAAAAATAAAAAATGGAGTTCCTTTGGCGGTTTGCGATATACGGTTCGTAAACTTGTTAGTATCATTACCGCATTTACGGCGGGTCATTCCGTTACGCTACTGCTCGGCACGCTTGCTTGGATACCCTTTTCAAGCCAACTCATAGAAGTAATGATTGGTTTTTCTATCCTCATTTCGGCTTTTCACGCCTACAGACCTTTGTTTTTTGGCAAGGAAATTTATATTGCGGCAGGTTTTGGGCTTATTCACGGCTTGGCATTTTCCGATACGCTTTCCAAACTGCACCTCGATGCCTTGCAAATGGGGCTAAGTATTTTTGGCTTTAATGTGGGGATAGAACTGATGCAAATTTGTATCATGCTATTGGTGCTTCCGCCTTTGATGCTGCTAAGTAAACGCCCGATTTACGCAAATTTCCGAATACTTATGTCTTGCCTTGCTGCCTTTGCTGCCCTTTTTTGGATAGTAGAAAGAATAGCAGGAGGCTAATCGTCCTAAACGAGTGAAAATAAAAAAGCGAACCCTTGTTAAAAGAGTTCGCTTTTTTTGTGATGTTATTTTCTCGGAATGGCTTAGTTAAAAGTATAACGAATACCAATCTGTGCCTGCCATGCGTTATCAAGAGTTTTGCTTGTAACGAAAGAATCTCTTAGCAAAATAGTTTGTCCATCAACTACTTGAGTTGCCAAGCGATACGTAGGCTGCCCTGTAGCACTTATTGAGGCTATAGTGAGCGGGTTAGTTGTTGTATTTGCATAGAACAAACCTGCCGAATTTCTAAATAAGTTACCAATGTTCAAAATGTCTGCTCTGAACTGTAGCACGTTTCTCTTTCCACTTGCACCCACTTTCAAATAAACCTCCTGAACTACGGTGAAGTCAAAACGAGTGAGCCATGGGAAGTAAGCACCATTGCGTTCTACAGTTTGTCCTCTGCGAGTTTTCAAATAAGGATTTCCTTCTATGTAGGCATCAAAGGCAGTTTGCTGCTCTTCGGCAGTGAAAGTACGAGCTGTAGCTCCAGAGCCAACAGTAAGCGGAGCGAAAGGCAAATCAGAAGCCTTATTAGGAATATAGATAAGGTCGTTTATTTGTCCATCACCGTTGAAGTCATTACCATATACGTAAGAAACTTTGCCACCGCTATTAGAAACCATGCCCAAAGTAAACATGGTAGAACCACCAAATTTGCCACCGTAGTTAATACGATAGTTTGCATAGCCTACAAATCTGTGACGCAAATCGTTATCTGCAAAAGATGCTGCTAAAAAGTTCTGCCCTGCCGTAGTAGCGATATTGGCAACTACTGTGCTACCTACTGACTGCATATCTCTTGCCATGCCGTAAGTATAGGCTATCATAAATCCTAAACCTTTATAGGCATTTTTTTCCAATTTGGTCGTGATGGTATAAGAATCGCCTACGTCTGTATTTTTCAACACAAAGGCATTAGAAATAGCAGGGTTCACAAAACGAGCAACGTTCACTGTGTTTGCTGCCCCTGTGCCTGTGCTTGCTACGCCCGATGCGGGGAAACGAGTACGCGTATCTGCTCCTGTAAAATTGCGGTCTGAGGGTTTCAAGTTAGCATCTATATAGCGAAGTGCATTGATATTTTTGTTATAAATTACTTCGAAAGTAGCTACCATTCCCCATGGCAATTTTTGGTCAATCGCTATGTTAGTTTTCCAAATTGTTGGGTATTTCAGCTTATCGTCAGTTGCATTGATTACGTAAGGAGGCAAGTTAGCAATGTTTGTATCTGCTGGTCTGAAACGAGTTGGGTCAAGTGTAAATGGATAAGCAGTTGTATTTGTAACGTTCAAAATTGCCGTATTTACTCCATTATTCCCTAACTGATTAGATACCAATACTTGCGGAATACGCGAAACGAAGATACCTGTACCACCTCTGATTTGTGTGGACTTATTACCCGTTACATCCCAGTTGAAACCTATGCGAGGCGAAAGAAGCAAACGAGAAGAAGGGAAAGCCCCTGTATTTATCTTATAGTTTGCATTATTCTCATCTCTGAAAGTCAAGTTGCCAACGATAGGGTTCGCAAAGTCTGCGGCAGTGCCGTCATTATAGCTAAACACATCACCTCTGATACCTGCTGTCAATTTGAAATTTTGGTTTACTTGGATTTCATCTTGCACGTAGAAGCTATAAGTAGAAACTTGCAAAGTCTGCCAAGGCTCTGCTCCGCCGGGTAGCAAAGAATAGCGGTAGTTATAACGCTGCACTGGCACAGGCGAGGTAGTGGCATTTGGATTTGCCAAATACGCCAAAGCTGCCGTTTTGAAATCTGCAATAGAGTTATACACATAAGAACCGTTGGAAACAGGGAAAAACAAGTTGTCAGATTTGAAATACTCATACGCCAAACCAAAAGTAAGTGTATGCTTTCCTGCAAAGTACGTCAAGTTGTTGTTCAGGTTAAAAGTAGAATATCTCAACTTGTTGCTTGGCGTGAAAGGGTCAAAACCAATAGAAGTATAAGTAGTTCCATCTCTCAAAATATCTACTGAAGGAAACAAATCGGTCTTGTAATCTCTATCCTCTACCTGCCTATTGAAAGTACCGATAAGTTGGTTGGCAAACTTACCCGCAAAAGTAGAGTTTAACTCTGCTGCAAACGAGCGAGTATTGTCTTGAATAATATAGCCTGTATTCTGAGGAGAAATAGCCAAAGGAAGATTGGTTCTGTTTCCGTTCCCTGCGGTTTGGCTACTGTTACTATTACTGATAATGACATCAGAATTAGAATTATGATGCGAATAACGCAAAGCCAACTTATGATTATTGCTGATGTTATAATCAATTCTAAACAATGCCTTAAAACTTTTTGAGTCGTTGTTAAAATTATCCAATGCCCCCAAGCTACGTTTGAAATTCGTTTGCATAAACTGGTCAAGGTCTTGCAAATCTGCCAAAGTAGTACGCGAAACGTTGCCTGTAGCTCCTGGCGCATTTGCTACCCAATCCAAAGCAGGCTGCGAACTTGTAAACTGCTCTATGTTTGTAAATAAGAACAATTTATTCTTGATGATAGGCAAACCTATGCGGAAGCCTGTTGTGCTTTCCTGAAGTTTTAACTGACCAGGAGGCAAATCTACACCATCTACTTTGTTACCCGCCAAGCCGCTACTATTTCTACGTAGGTGATAAATAGAGCCAGAAACTTCGTTTGTGCCAGAGCGAGTTACTGCATTGATACTTGCCCCTGCAAAACCAGACTGACGCACGTCATACGGAGCAATGTTGAGCTGAACTTCGTCTAAGGCATCCAAAGAAACCGCCGAAGTACCAGTACGCCCACCTGCCTGAGCGGAGCCGCCCAAACCGAAACCGTTGTTAAATACCGCACCGTCAATCGTAAAGTTATTCAATCGGCTATCCTGACCCGCAAAAGAGCGACCGTTGCTGTACGCATTGTATTTTACAATATCATTCACACTACGACCTATAGTAGGCAAGCTATTGATAGCATCCCTACCAAAAGTAGCATCAGCCCCTGTGCGGTCAGAGCTAAAAGCAGAACTGCGTTCGCCCGTTACCACTACTTCTGTAAGTTCTTTGCCATCTTCGGCAAGCACCAAATTGATATCAGTGGAGTTACCCAAGCTCAAATAAATATCTTCTTGAGATTTTTCTTTGTAGCCTACAAAGCTCACCGTTACTTTGTACGGTCCGCCAATCCTCATACCGGGAATGATAAAGCGACCACTTACCTGCGTAGAAGCACCGTAGCGCGTACCAGAAGGGGTATGCACTGCCACCACATTGGCTCCGGGCAAGCCCTCGCCCTTGTCATCTTTGATAAAACCCGTCATAGAGGCTGTAGTAACGCCCTGTGCATGAACGTACTGCTGCATACAAACGCACAGCAATACACCAATAAATACAAGTATAATTTTTTTCATAATGGAAAAATGTGAATTATTATTTCAAGTGCAAAATTAAACTAAGACAATTAAGATTCAATAGTGATTTTGATTAACAAATTAAGAATACGCTTAACAATTTGTTAATATTGGATACATTAAACTAAGTACAAGTAGTAAGGGTAACAGTAATAGAATAGATGGATTTTTACAATACAATCAAGCAGTAAATTTCTGACTATTACACTAAATAGAGGCTTTTTATACAGATTTAGATTTGCTGAGGGCAAAAGTAAAAATAAGGTTTTGAAAATAGCGTTAAAAAATTAAAAAAATTTACGCAATTCAAATTCCTGACTACTTTTTATCTTGATGGGATTTTTTTGCTTTGGTATGGCAGCACTTCAAACAAAATCATTTACCATTTTTAAGAGATATAAATAGGCAAACAAAATTAAAATCTGTATATTCGTACTGCAAATTAGCGGCATTAATTCATAAATCCAACAAAATATCAAAAACTAATGCAAGAGAAACTACAGCAAATTTTCCCTACAGAAGCCCAAATTCCAGAGGAGTTCAGGCTTGATGCCCCACTGCACCAAAAAGAATATTTGGTGAATGGCGAAATGCGTGCTTGGAATGGTGATGCACACACCGTACTTTCCCCCGTATATGTACGTACTGACGGCGTTTTAGAACCAAAAGTAGTAGGCAGCTACCCCATAGCTACCGAAGTAGAGGCGTTGGAAGCTCTCGATGCTGCAGTGAAGGCATATAACAACGGCAGAGGGGAATGGAGTATGATGACGGTGCCAGAAAGAATAGCCTGCTTGGAAAAGTTTACCAACATGATGGTAGAAAAAAAGAAAGAAATAGTAAAACTACTCATGTGGGAAATTGGCAAGTCTTACGCTGATTCCGAGAAAGAATTTGACCGTACTGTGCAGTACAACTACGATACCATCGATGCCCTCAAAGATTTAGACCGCACTCACTCCCGCTTCGTCATCGAGCAGGGAATCATTGGGCAAATCAGGCGCGCACCCTTGGGCGTTGTGCTGTGCATGGGTCCTTTTAACTATCCGCTAAATGAAACTTTTGCCACCCTCATTCCCGCCCTTATTATGGGGAATACGGTGCTTTTCAAACCGCCAAAACATGGAACTTTATTACATTATCCCCTCTTGGAGGCGTTCAAACAGTGCTTCCCAAAAGGCGTGGTAAATACCGTATATGGCAGAGGAAATACTATAGTAGGCCCTATGATAGCTACGGGCAAAATAAATGTACTCACGCTCATAGGCTCAAGCAAGGTAGCTGATAAGTTGAAAAAATCTCACCCAAAATCCAACAGATTGAAAGCTGTTTTGGGCTTAGATGCCAAAAATGCAGCTATTATTTTGGACAATGCCGATATAGAAATGACCGTAAAAGAGTGCATTTTGGGTTCGCTCTCCTTCAACGGTCAGCGTTGTACGGCTCTGAAAATCATTTTTGTTCACCATAAGGTCAAAGACATCTTTATCAAACGCTTCTGTGAGGAAGTTGGCAAGCTAAAAATAGGAATGCCGTGGGAAAAAGGCGTACAGATTACTCCACTCCCAGAGCCTCAAAAACCAGCTTATATCAAAGAATGTATTGATGATGCCGTAGCACAAGGGGCGAAGGTAATGAACGAAGGCGGCGGCGATACTTTTAACTCTTTCGTATTCCCTGCGGTCGTCTATCCCGTCAAAAAAGGCATGAAACTGTATGTAGAGGAGCAGTTCGGTCCCGTCGTGCCGATTGTGGCTTTCGAAGACATAGAGGAGCCTATCCAATACATGATAGAATCGGAGCATGGGCAGCAGCTAAGTATTTTTGGCACAGACTCGGCACAAATAGCAAGCCTGATAGACCCGCTTGTAAACCAAGTATGTAGGGTAAACATCAATGCCCAATGCCAAAGAGGTCCTGATACTTTTCCGTTTGCAGGTCGCAAAGATTCGGGAGAAACTACGCTTTCGGTAACTGACGCTTTGAGGGCTTTTTCTATCAGAACAATGGTAGCCACAAAGCTAACCCCCGAAAATAAGGAGATTTTGAACCATATCGTAGAGCATAACGAATCTAAGTTCCTCTCTACCAGATTTATATTTTAAAGTAGTCATTAACTTAGGCTATATTTTCTTAGTTTTTCCCTACAAAATTTCTAAATGAGCCGAATAAAATAGTTACTCGGCTCATTTTTTTATTACATTTGAGTCGAATAATGAATTGACCACAGCAACCCGACATTTATAGTTGAGCCATTCAAGCGGTGTGAAATGCAATACTCCTTCCAACAGCAAGATAAAGGATATTGATAAAACCCCAAAAACTATTTTAAAAGGCTAAAGCAAACATTTTTGCTAACTTTGCACAAAGTTATTAGAAGATGGAAAAACGAATTATAGAACTTTTAGAAGCTATTTTTGAGAGGCAAACTCTCGAAAAACAGAGTAAAATTCTCACACAACTTTCTTGTGTCTTGCCTGTGGAGGCGACAGAAATCGAGTGGAAAATAGGGGCGGGCTACGATGAAGAAAAAAACGAAATAGGGCTTTCTTTTTCGCCTATTTTGAGCCAAGTCCAAAGCAAAAATAAGGTAACTTTTGGACAAATTATCGAGGCTTACTTATTCAAAAGTAAAGAATTAGAACTTGCAGAAATTATTTATAGGCTATTAGGATTTTTGGAAGATGCAAAAGTAGATACAATTCGTATTTTTTGTATTCCTTCGGGTTTTGTTGAAAAAAAGGCGTATCACACTTTCGCTTGGCGGCTACCCCAACGCCCAAAGCAGAACAAGAATATAAGACTTGTATTTGAGTATGCAAATAAACAATAAACAGCAAACGATTATGATAAGCGGGGCAAGAGCGCCCATAGCCTTAGAACTTGCCAGAAGTTTTAAAGCTATGGGGCATCGAGTCATTATGATTGATTGTTTGCACCTCACCATAGCAAGATGGTCTAATAGTGTGTGCAAATATTATTTTGTTCCTTCGCCAAGATTTCAAAACGAACTATTTGTTTTAAAAATTCAGGAGATTATCCGCTTGGAAAATGTAACTCATTTTATCCCTACCTGCGAGGAGGCTATTTTTGTATCCCAAAACAAAGACCGTTTTGCCTGCAAAGTGTGGACTACTGATTTAGGATTAATGCTTCATCTCCACAATAAATATACATTTGCAAGTGCGAATAGATGCGGGTTTCCTGTTCCTAAAACTATTCTTCTCACTGACTTTGATGATTGGGGGCGTAGCGAAAGCTATGTATTTAAGCCAATTTATTCGAGGTTTGCCTCTTCGGTCATCATCAGGAAAAAGATAAACCGCCAATATTTTAAAGAAACAGACAAGCACCGTTGGGTTGCCCAAGAATTTATTGCGGGCAAGGAAATCTGTGTTTATTCTATTTGGGACAACGGAAAGCTAAAGGCTTATGCCGCCTATCAACCTCTTTATAGGGCAGGAAAAGGTGCGGGCGTTTTTTTTGAGCCTGTGGCAAATGATGTTATTTTTGAGTACGTAAAAACAGCAGGTAGTAAACTTAACTATACAGGTCAATTATCTTTTGATGTCATTTTGAGCAAGGACGGAACGCCCTACTTTATAGAATGTAACCCAAGAGGCACGAGCGGTGGGCATTTGATAAACAAAGATTTGGCAGATGCTTTTTTGGGCAGCAACACATACATACATACAGACAAGCAGGAATTTTCTATTAAGTATGCAATGGCAATTCTGCACCTGCATTCTTTTGCTAAAAAGCGAGTATGGCAGTCCAAAGACATCATTTTCAAATGGAACGATTTAGCTCCATTTTTCCTTCAACTCATAAGTTTAATTGAGGTTGCCTATCTCAAATTTACTCAAAAAACAAGCTGGTTAGGGGCAACAACACGCAATATAGAATGGAACGGATATGA
Organism: Cytophagales bacterium; assembly: GCA_004294445.1. Classification (GTDB taxonomy): domain Bacteria; phylum Bacteroidota; class Bacteroidia; order Cytophagales; family Thermoflexibacteraceae; genus Thermoflexibacter. The sequence goes on along the minus strand of REAZ01000020.1, from coordinate 16,225 downwards.
AAATTAGATGGATAAATTGGGAAGAGTTGGCAGACGGTCAGTTAAAATCTTTTGCTAAATTATTTTCGCTAAATAGTTCGAAAAAAGCTATCGCCAATGTTTTTACAAAATTTAAACTATTAAAAGTTGCCGATGATTTGTTTTTTCCTGTAACTATCAATGATTTTGAAATGGAAAACTCATTTGTTTGCTCCCCTCATACGGCTTACGTGCGCTATTCCAAAGAGGAGTTATTACGGAAAATAGACAAAAGATGGATTCAGTTACCGCTCTTGCTCCTTATTAGGCTCATTGATAAATGGCTTAAGTACGGACAGATAGATAAGAACATTCACGTAAATAATTTTTTGCTTTCTACCAACCCCTATCCCGAATGGGACGGTTCGCAAATAAAAGCAATTACCGAATTTATTAAATCGGAATATCCTGAGCATACCATCATTTTTAGGTCTTTAAATGTATATCAGCACCAACATTTATTGGAAAATTTTGAAACATTAGGGTATCAGAAAATTGGAAGTAGGCAAGTGTATATTTTTGATAGTACGGAAGAGGAGTGGCTAAAAAGGAGGAACAATAAACTGGACAATAAAATGATAAAAGCCCAGCAACTTATTTATTTGAAACACGAAGAAATGAAAGACTACCTCGACCAAGCACTTTTGCTCTACAACAAATTGTATTTGGAAAAATATTCCAAGCATAATCCACAATTTACCAATCAATATTTTCATACTTGCTATGATGAAAATATCATACATTTTCAAGGGTTTAAAGACAATTCGGGCGTTTTAAAAGCCTTTTCTGGCTTATTTATCATTGAGGACACCATCACTTCGCCATTGCTCGGCTACGACACCGCCGCACCGCAAGAAGATGGTTTGTATATTCATGCAGCAAGATTAGCCGTCATTCATAAGTTTAATACCAAAAAGCTATTGAACCTGAGTTCGGGGGCTTCCAAATTTAAAAGGTTCAGAGGGGGCATTCCCGCAATCGAGTATTCTGTAGTGTATGCAAAACATTTGTCGTTCAAACGAAGGTTTACATGGTCTGTCCTCCAATTTATTTCCAATAAAATAGGTGTCCCACTGCTCGATAAATATGAACTTTAGACAATGATGAAAAAACGAATTTTGGTAACTGGAGCGGCGGGTTTTTTGGGCGGGCGTACCGCTAAATTCTTAGCACAAAATTTTGATGATTACCAAGTCATCGGTACATCGCGGCGAGCCAATAGAGCAGAAGAGTTTGCAGCCCATCAGGTGGAGTTTGTGGCGGGCGACTTGTGCCATGATTCTTTTTGCCAATCTCTCACGCAAAATATCGATATAGTCATTCATTGTGCGGCTTTGTCAGCACCTTTTGGTGCGTACAAATTATTTTACCAATCAAACTACGTAGCGACAGAAACTTTGCTAAACGCAAGTATCAAAAATAGGGTGAGCAAATTCATTTTCATCTCAACGCCAAGCATTTATTTCAATTACGCCGACAGATTTAAGGTAAGCGAAAATGAGGAATTGCCAAAAAAAATGGTGAATAATTATGCAAAAACGAAATTGTTGGCAGAGAATTTAGTATTGAGGGCAAATAACAAAGGTATTCAAACCATTGCTTTAAGACCGCGTGCCATCATTGGTGCTGAAGATACCGTTATTGTTCCCAGAGTGTTAGAGGCATATCATAAAGGGAAGTTAAAAATTGTTGGAGATGGCAAAAATAGGTGCGACATGACTTGCGTCCGCAACGTGATTGAGGCAATAATTTGCAGTATCAATGCCCCCGCAGATGCTTACGGCGAGGCTTATAACATCACAGATGATGACGAGGTAAATTTTTGGGAAGTATTAAATTATACCCTGACCGAATTGGGTTTAACGCCCCCTTCTGAGCGAGTGCCAAAACAAATTGCCATGTTTGCCGCTACTATTTTGGAGTTGAAAGCCTATTTATTCCAAGAAAAAAAAGAGCCTCCACTCACCCGCTACGGCGTTGGCGTGCTTGCGAATCATTTTACTTTAGCTATTGCAAAAGCCACTTCCAAACTTAGCTACCGCCCCGTAATGAAAACGTATGAAGGCATCAATGAATACATAAAATGGTACAAAACTCAACAATGAATATACGCTTTTTTGCCTCTGGCTATTGTGAAGCACACGAAAAGATTGTCAATCCTTTGAACGGAAAAGGAGTATCCAAATTCTATGCAGTTTGGGCTTTAATTTACCTACCTGAGTTCGGCAATATACTTTTTGATACGGGTTATACCAAGGAATTTGATAAAGCAACAAGCAGTTTTCCAGAAAGATTCTACAGGTGGGCTACCCCTTTGCATTTGAAGCCGCATCAAACTGCTAAAGCCTTATTAGGCAATGAGGGCATCAACGCTGATGAAATTCAGTATGTCATTATTTCACACTTTCACGCCGACCATATTGCGGGCTTAAAAGATTTTCCTAATGCTAAAATTATTTGCAGCAAACTTGCCTACCATGAAGTAATGACATCGAAAGGCGTGAGGGCTGTGAGCAAAGGAATTTTGCATAAATTACTCCCCGATGATTTTGAAAATAGAGTAGTGTTGCTGGAAGATTTTGCAAAAAATATTTTTGTCAATGATGCAGGCATCACCGAATTTGATGTATTCAATCATTCCTCTTTCAAATTGATTTCACTGGACGGACACGCCAAAGGAATGTTAGGTTTTTTGTACAAAGATGAAAAACAAGCCATTTTATACGCTACTGACGCTTCTTGGAGTTACGAAACCTATCAGCAAGGTATTTTGCCAAGTAAAATCGTAAAATTATTTTTTGATTCGTGGGGTGATTTTATCGAAACTCAAAATAAAATTAGGGCATTTGAAACGGCTCATGCAGAGTTTTCTATCTTATTTACGCATTGTGCCAAAACGCTAAATTACATTGCCAATGAGATTTAAATTAAAAATATTGATATATTGGCTTCAAATATTGCTTTTGCCAAAATTTCGCTCAAGGAAAGCGATTGATGATTTTCAGAAAAAGCGAATGAATGTTTTTGCAAAAAAAATACTCACTAAATCTAAGTTTTATCGGGCATTCATGCTAAACGGTCAATTTGATTGGCAGGCAGTTCCTCAAATCACCAAAACGGAATTTATGGAGGCATTTGATTCCATAAATACTTGTCAGATTTCAATAGATGTGGCTATGAAACTGGCTTTGGAAGCCGAAGTTTCAAGAGATTTTAAAAATAAAATAAATGGAATAACAGTTGGCTTATCAACTGGGACAAGCGGAAAACGAGCTTTGTTTTTGGTTTCGGAAAATGAAAGAGCATGGTGGGTGGCTTTGGTGATGGCGAGGGTGATGAAGCCCAAGTTTTTCAAAAAGCAGAAAGTTGCTTTTTTTCTTCGGGCAAATAGTAATTTGTACGCATCTGTAGCGTCTAACCTATTCGAATTTAGGTATTTTGATATTTTCAAACCTATTTCGGGGCTTCTCGAAGAACTCAGCGATTATTCACCTGACATATTAGCTGCCCAACCGTCTATTCTTATGGACATAGCAGATGCAAAACGTAAAAAATTTGTTTCAATTTGCCCTATTCAACTTATTTCTTTTGCAGAGGTTTTGCACCAGCAGGATAAAGAATGTATAGAAAGTGTTTTTGGAGTGCCAATAACAGAGGTTTACCAATGTACGGAAGGGTTTTTAGGGGTAAGTTGCGAATATGGAACTATGCACCTAAACGAAGATTTTATACGCTTCGACAAAGAATGGATTGATGAAGATAAGTTTTATCCTATTATTACGGATTTTTCAAGGCAGAGCCAGCCAATGGTCAATTATAAGTTGAATGATATTTTGCAACTACGAAAAACGGAGTGTGCTTGCGGGTCAAAATTATTAGCCATAGAAAAAATTATTGGGCGAGATGATGATGTACTTCTGTTGGACAATAAAAAAGTTTTTCCCGATTTAATTGCTCGAAGGATTGCCATAGCAACCAACGCTTTTCAAAAATATACGATTGCTCAGGTAGGCAAAAACAAGTTGGAAGTTTGCCTTGAAACCGAAGAAACTGAATGGGAACAAGCAAGGCAGGCGTTTGAATATGCACTAAATAACCTGCTTAGGGAGCAAGGAATTTTAGGCACAACGCTTGAGTTTAAAAGCAAGCTAAACACCATTCAAGGAAATAAATTAAGAAAAATTAAACGGGATATATGAAAATTAGCATCAGAGCGATTGAAAAATATCTTCCAAAGCAACAAATCAAGTCAGAAACCTTAGACCAAATTGCAAAGGGAAGGATAGGAAGGATTGAAAAAAATACGGGCGTGCAATTTCGCCACCATATTTCGGGGCAAGAATCAGTATGCTCGATGGGAGCAGCAGTCTTGCAAAGTGCCTTGAGCAAGGCAAAAATGAGTGTTTCAGAAATTGACTTGCTTATATTTTCTGGGGCTTCTTTTGATTACCCTACGCCGCACAATTCCGTCATTATCAAATCAAAAATAGCTGACGATAAAATTAATTTTCCCTGCCTTGATGTAGATTCTACTTGTTTGAGTTTCTTAAATGCCTTAGATATTGCCCATGTCTATTTGGCGGCAAGGCGTTACAAGCGGATAGCGATTGTATGCTCAGAGGTATCCTCTAAATTACTGACTCCTGATGACGAAAAAGTTTTTGGCTTATTTGGAGATGCTGCCGTAGCAATCATTTTAGAATCGACTGAAAAAGGGGGATATACACCGCAGTATGCAAATTTTGTGAATTATCCTTCGGGTGCAATGTTGGCAAATCTGCCCATAGGCGGGGTGATGAACAGAGGCATCACAAGCGACCCAACAGATACAGGCTATTATTTTAAGATGGACGGCAAAAGCCTCATTCGGCTGACTATAAAGCATTTAGACAGCTTTGTTAAAAATATAGAGGAGAATGTTCGGCACAAAATCGATGAGTTTGATAAGATTATACCTCATCAGACAAGTAAATTTGGGAGTGAGTATTTTATAAACCACTTTTCCTTAAATCCTGAAAAAGTCATTGAAACTTTAGCTATGTACGGAAATTGTATTTCTGCCTCCATTCCATTAGGGTTGGAGCATTTTTATAACAGCCATCAGCACATTGAAAATAAAAACATCCTACTCATAGGTTCGGGAGCAGGACTGAGTTTAGGTACGCTTGTCCTCCAGTTCGATTAGATGGTATTTTATGCTCTTAGATAATTGGGTTTCAATAAATATTCGTTCCTGTACCGTAATATTCGTTCCTGTACCGTCTGACCGAAGGTCTGTACGGTGCAGACCTTCGGTCAGACCGTATGTTTTTCAAAGAACGGTTTATTCTTGAATATCAATTATCTAAGCAAGATGTAATGATTTCTAGTAAAGACTTTTTTGTAAATACATCTATTCAAGACAATATTTTACACGATAAAAATGATTAAAAAATATGAAAAAAATACTTTTATCAATTTGTTTTTTGAGCCTCTATTTTGCCTCCCTTGCCCAATTCAGAGTGAGTGAAAACAAGCGTTTTATCCTAAGAGATGGCAAGCCGTTTTTCTGGTTGGGCGACACCGCTTGGGAGTTATTTCATCGTCTGAACCGCGAGCAAGCAGAATACTATCTGAAAAGACGCGCAGAGCAAGGCTATACTGTCATTCAGTCGGTAGTTTTGGCAGAGTTTGATGGCTTGCACGCACCCAACCCCTACGGCGATGTACCTTTGGCATTTGATGACCCCACCAAACCTATAGAAAAATATTTCCAACACGTTGATTACATTATAGATAAAGCGAATCAGTATGGGCTGGTGATAGGGCTTTTGCCTACTTGGGGCGATAAACTATTCAAAGCAGGATGGGGAAAGGGACCTGAAATATTTACAAAAGACAATGCCAAAATCTATGGGAAGTGGATAGGCAACCGCTACAAAGACCGAAAAAATATAGTTTGGATTTTAGGTGGCGACCGCAACCCACGCAATCAAACCGATATAGAAGTTTGGCGGGCAATGGCGGCAGGCATTGAGGAAGCTATTGGAGGTTCTGAAAACGCAATGATTAGCTTTCACCCACAGCCCAACGAGGAAAGTTCCGCAGAATGGTTCCACACAGACGAGTGGTTAGATTTTAATATGTTCCAAACTGGGCATTGCAGAGATAAGCCAGTATATGACTATATTTCAAGGGGCTATCAAAAAATGCCAACAAAGCCTGTGATGGACTCAGAGCCTATTTATGAAGACCACCCTGTTTGTTTTAATGCGAAAGAATTTGGAACTTCTAACTCGTATGATGTAAGACGATATGCCTATTTAGACCTTTTTGCAGGTGCTTTCGGGCATACTTACGGCTGCCATGATATTTGGCAGTTCTACTCTCCTTATCACGAGGCTGTGAATAACCCACACATTTATTGGCAGGAAGCGATGGAGCTGCCCGCCGCTAACCAAATGAAGTTTGTACGCCAACTTTTGGAGGCACGCCCCCTGCTTGACCGCATCCCTGACCAATCTTTGGTGGAGGAAAACAACTTATACGTAGGGGAGCGAATCCAAGCCACCAGAGGCAATGACTATGCCTTTGTCTATGCCAGTACGGGCAAACCATTTATGGTAAATCTGGGCAAAATAACTGGAAATCACCTTAATGCATATTGGTTTAACCCACGCAATGGAGAGGTCAAATTTTTGGAAAAATTGGATAACAAAGGCAAGAAGAGATTCTCTCCGCCAAGTTCGGGCTATGGGCATGACTGGGTACTTATGTTGGACGATGCCAGCAAAAACTACAGTGTGCCAAAATAATTAGCCACTATTTTTCAAACTCAATAGTATGCTCTGATGCATATTCGTCATCATTAGGTTTAATCCTTTTGACAAAAAATCTCGCTTTCTTACCCAAACGCAGACAAGTGTTTTTTTCTTTGATGTCCTCAGGAGTATTGAGCGGCTGAAGGGAAGGGTACCAAAGTATGTAGCCTTCTTTCTCAAATAAAAGTTGCGGCTTTGTCCACTCCTGCGTGCTTTTGGGGTCGCTAAAATCGGCATTTTTATTAAAAGAGATATATACCTGACTTCCCTTCCAAGATGTGCCAACTACCTTGCCCATAAGCATTACCCAGCAGTTCAGGTACGTATTCCAGCTCACTGAGGGTCCCCAATGAAAGCCACCTTCGGGCGAAGATGCTGCGCCTCCGCCTGCCTCTGTCGGGATTTGCAGAGCAGAGATAGGCTTGCCAATGCCGTTAAAAGGAATAGTAAAATCGTTACCGTCCCAGCGTTTTGCCTTGCCTTGTGGGTTATCCAAGTCTTTCAAAGCAATTCTTGCCACGCTTATACACTGCCCCGCCCATTCCGTTTTCCTGTCATAAGTAGCTTCATTATATATTTCTGGATAGCCATATTCCCCGTAGAATAAGTAAAGGTAATCGCCATTTGCCACTGCCGAAGGGTCGCCTACGCCTCCTGCAAAAGTATTAGAAGTATTGTGTGGTTTCAAAATCAGTCGTGTGTCAAGGTCTTCTATAAAGATGCCTTTGTTTTCCCAGCTTCTGCCGCCGTCCGCAGACTTCATTATGCCAATTCTGCACACTGCCGCAGGGCTTTTAGCACCTTGCAAGCCTTGCGGCCATTTTGCATTTTTGTAGCCTTGCCCCGTCAGGGAGTCATAAGGATAGGTAGAGGGGTAGTTTTCGTTATGATAAACGGCATAAAGTGTTTTCCCCGATGCGTCTTTGCTATCCTGATAGACCGTTTCGAACCAGACCGCCCCATGCAAGCCTTCCTGCCCGATAGGTGCATTTAAAGGCATTTTAGGATTGAAAAAACTTTCTTTGCCCCTACGAAAGGCTTCGTCTGCGTTTTTGCCATCCGCAAACTTCAAATCTTTGGCATCTCCCCAAAGCGGGTCTTCTCCATATTTGCCGGGGAAAATGCGAAAAGTGTCGCCAATCCACGCCTCTGCCATATTGCAATCCACAAAGGAGTTAAACTTTATCTTGTCGGCGGGAGTAAGTTTGAATTTTGGATTAAACGTTTCACTCTCTTGCTCTTTCTGTGCAGGTGAGCAAGCATACATAAAAGCTAAAATAATGATGAGCAGTCCGAATGAGTTTTTCATATCTAAATAATAATGGTTTATTCTTGGGATTATTGGTAAATATAAATAAATTTTATCTATTCCAACCAGATTGGCGAAGTGATTTATCAAAAAAAAAAACAACAAATTTTGAAAGAATAAAAAACAATCACTACCTTTGCAGTCCGAAAAAACAGCCTTTCAATAAAAAGGTGGTGATTATTAGCAATTAACAAAAAAATAGATAGGTCATGAAAAGAACATTCCAGCCTTCTAACAAGAAGCGTAGAAATAAGCACGGATTCAGAGAAAGAATGAGTTCTGCAAACGGCAGACGCGTGATAGCAAGCCGTAGGGAAAAAGGTAGAAAGAAACTTACTGTTTCCGACGAAAAAAGCCACAAAGGTTAATTAACACAATTTAAAATTGTTCATTATGAAAGCAAGAGTAGCAAAGAAAATTACAAAGAATTCGGAAATTCTCAATTACCACAAAGCACAGATTACAAAAGCTGAAACGGTAATGAGACGTGAAGGTAAAAAAGCAAAGAAAGCAGCAGCTAAGTAATTCATCTTATCAGCAACATCTTATTAAGTGAAACTGCACCGTTTTCCCAAATCTGAAAGACTACGCAGTAAAAAACTGATAGATACACTTTTTAATCCCGCTCAAAGTGCAAAGCTCGGCGGGAATGTTTTTTTGTACCCTTTCAAAATTATATGGATTGATAAAATTGATAATGAGCAAGTTACTCCAAATGCTCCCATTCCTCCGTTCATATATCCTCAAGTTCTTTTTTCTGTATCAAAACGAAATTTTAAACGGGCTACAGACCGAAATCGTATCCGTAGGCAGCTCAAAGAAGTATATCGTCTGCACAAATCACTCATTTTTGAGAAGAACTCTCCTCCCGCTGTTCTCGGTATTGCTTATGTCGCCAAAGATAAAGCAGCATTTGCTTTTATCGAAAAAAAAATGCTCCTTGCATTGAAAAAAATGCGGGATTCACGCCAAAAATAAGAAAACAATCAATCTCATCGATTTTGACAAAAAAATTGTGTTATTTAGCACACAGAAAAGCTATTAGGCACAAACAAAAAAATCATTATTAATAAAATATTGTCAATGACCTTTTTATATCCAATATTTCTGTTTGCTATTGGCTTTGTTGCCATTCCGATTATTATTCATTTTTTCAATTTCCAAAGACCAAAAAAGGTTTATTTTACCAATATTGAGTTTCTCAAGCAGGTAAAAGCGGTTTCTAATGCCAAAAATAAACTGAAAAACATATTGGTCTTGCTTGCCCGTTGCCTTTTTATTATTGCTTTAGCCCTTGCTTTCGCACAGCCAATTATCCCCAACAAAACGGCGAATGCTACACAGCAAAGCAATTATGTGAGTGTATATATAGATAACTCGTTCAGTATGCAAAATGAGCAAGACAACAAAAAACTACTCGACTTAGGGCTAAACTATACCGACCAACTGCTTAAAGTATTTCCAAAATCTGCTGTTTTTTCTCTTCTGACCAATAGTTTTGAATCGAGTCTGAATTTCTTTTTTGAGGCAGGAAAAATAAGCGATAGGCTTAATAAGATAGACTATAGCAACACGAGCAGAGATTTCAAAAATATTTACGCCAAGCAAAGGAACAATTTGGAAAATAACACAAGCGATAAAAATAATCATATTTTTTGGTTCTCTGATTTCCAAAAAAGCAATGGCAATTTGGAAAATATAGACATAGATAGTACTAATAATTTTTATCTGATTCCTCTCCGCCCCAATGAAATATCTAATATTTATGTGGACTCTCTTTGGTTAGAAAATCCATTTATTAAAGTAAATGAAAATAATACTATATACCTGAAAATAAATCACTTCGGTACAAACGGGGTAGCAGACAAAATTGTAAAATTATTCATTGACGGCAACCAAGTATCGAGCAGCACTGTAACGATTGATGCGGGAGCTTCGCAGACGGTTGTGCTTAACTTTTCTATCCCGACCTCTGGGACAAAAAAATGTAAAATTACCTTAGATGATTACCCCGTAACTTTTGATAATGATTATTATTTTACCCTAAGTGTAGCCCCTGAAATTCGTATTCTTCATATTGCAGGTGATAACTCCGCCTATATCCCAAACGTATATGGGAATGAACCGTTTTTTAAGGTCAAGCAGTTCAGTATTAATGCCGTAGATTATTCTCAATTTGCGACTGCAAACTTAGTTATTTTGCAGACTATCAAGGAAATAGATAATGCTCTTCAGGCAACACTACGAAATTTTTTGGCTAAGGGCGGTACTGTAGTGCTGTTCCCTTCCGAAAATCCTAATGCAGAGAGCTATGGCAATGCTTTTGGTTTGCCCATTCGGAGTATGCCACCGACCGCACCTACTGCCCAAATGCTAAGTTTGGAAGCACCGCAAGCCCAAAACCCATTTTTTGCGGGTGTTTTCGAGAAAATATCTTCGAGCATGAGTACGCCGCAAGCCCAACCCATGCTTAACTGGGGCAATATAGGGACACAGATATTGCGATTTAAAAATGAGCTACCTTTTTTGACCTCTGCAAGTTCGGGAAGTGGGAAGGTCTATTTGTTTGCATCGCCCTTGGATAGCAAATATACAGATTTTGCCAAACATTCATTTTTTGTACCTGTCATGTATAAAATAGCTCTTTCAAGCCACCATAGAAACGAAAGATTGTCTTATAATTTTACCGAAAATATTGCAACTATTACATTGGAAGACTCTGTAGCACAGGCAAGTAGCCGAAATGATATTTTCAAAATTATTCCTACTGATAGCACAGGGAAAGCGGGTTTGGAAATTATTACCCCCCAACGCATAGCAGATGGAAAACTGATTATAGACATTCCGAAAACTAATATGGAGTCTGGAAATTACATCATTACCCGCAAAAGTGATGGCAAGCAAATCACCACAGTAGCCTTTAACTATGACAAAAAAGAATCTACTTTTGACACCTATACAGCAGAGGAACTCAAACGCATTTTTGCGGGTCGTAAAAACATTCAAATTTTTGAAACTATTGACAATGAGAAGTTTGGCAATGAGTTCAAAGAGAAAAACGTAGCTTTCCCACTTTGGAGGTATATGCTCGTTGCTGCACTATTATTTTTGCTTGCTGAAATTTTATTGTTGAGATTTTGGAATACCCATACTGCTGCAAATTAATTGCTTAATTGCTTTAATGCAGTTTTGGCTTTGTGGTCTATGCTACTTTTGTATTCGTGTATAGGGTAAGTAAGTGCTTTTTTGAAGTAAATAATAGCTAATTTCCTGTTTTTGAAGATATTTTGATAGAGATAACCTAACTGAAGTGCGGCATTGGGGGCAAAATAAAATGGCAAATTTCCAGATAGAGAAATGGTTTGATCATAGAAATTGATAGCTTCTTTATAGCTGCCTTGCTTATCCAAAATTCTTGCTTTTCTGTAAAGAAGTTCTACTTTATCTTTCTGATAATCAAAATTTTCTGGTTCTAAAAGCCCTATAATTTCCCATGCTTTTTCGTAAGCTCCGCCGTCAGTAAATAGGCGTGCTTGCATTAGTGTAGGGTTTGGCAACTGTCTTTTCGTAGCAAAATCTTGTGCATTTTTGTCAGATTCTATTTGTGCTTGTCCTTTTTGCTGGCATAAATCTAAGTAGCTCGTAGGAGTTATTTTTTTTGAGAGCCAAGCCGCCAAAAATAAACGATAATAAGCAGTTTTTATATAATTTCTGCCTTTATAGTTTTTCAAAAAAAGCTGATAAAAACTGATAGCCTGCTCGTAATTGCCTGATAATAAGCTAATTTCTCCTTTCAGAAAATCAAATAAAGGGCTGTAAAGATATTCTTTATTGTTAGGAATATGCTCGATACCAATTTGCTTTCCCGCCTTCATGCTCGCCAATGTATGAATAAATTGGAATAGCAAAGAGTTTGGGTCAGTAGTCTGCATTTCAGTTAAGGCTTTTTCTGGCTCATGCAAGATATAGGTTTGTGCTAACATAAATAGCATTTGTGTTTCCAAAGAAAAAGGGGAATCACTTACTATCACAGTTTGCATTTCTTTTATCCCCTTGCTTATATCGCCTTCCAAACCAACAAGATATAAAAACCATTGATATTTTTCGGGAACGCTTCCCAAGCCAATATGGATTAAACCTAAAGATTTGTTAGTAGGTAGAAATTTGGGGTAAAGTCTTTGATTTTCAATGAGTAAGTCGTAAGCCTGCTTGATAGACCATGCTGCTGAAAGATTTTCACCAAACATAAGTTTTACCAAAGCCCATTGTATTTTTATCTCTGCCTGCAAAAAGTAATAGTTTGGCGTTTTTTTTGGCGTTTTCCTTATTTTTTCCAAAAATTCATCTTCTTGCTGCTTATTTGCCTGAAATAGAGAATCGTCTTGGGAAGCAAGTAATTGAAGTACAAAGAGATAACTTTGAAGATAGGAAGTAGTAGCACTTTTTTCATCTTCTTGGGAAAGACGAACTGTAGCACTTTGAGTTTTTAACTGCAATACTTCTTGATAGACAAGTAACTGATTTGGAGAGAATTGGGCGTAAACATTTATCTGTAAAAACAGACTCAGAAACAAGAAAAAATTTCTCCGTTCAATCATACTAAAAATCGTTCCGTAACGGATTTCCCGTAGGAACGAAATATTCTGTCGAATCTCGTGCCGTAGGACTTCCGTACTTTGTGCAGTCCAATTCTATAGATAATTGCTCTGGCTGAGGAAACTTACCCTTGCTGTAGCCTAATTGCTTGAGGAGGGTTTGGTCTGCATAGACTTGCTCTAAAAACTTTGCAAAGGCGGGCATCGACATGTGCGCTCCTGCTCCGTGATAGATGTCGCGGAAGTGAATACTTCGGTCATCGCCGCCCGTCCAGACTCCTACCGCCAAATCTTTGCTCATGCCCATAAACCAGCCATCAGAATAGTTGGACGTTGTGCCTGTTTTTGAAGCTATTTCATTTTCTCTTTTAAATTTGTAACGATTTAATCCCCAAGCAGTTCCGTTGCCATCTTCGTTAGAACCACGCATCAGATAAGTCATTACATAAGCTGTTTGTTCACTAAGCACTTCTTTTTTCTGTGGTACTTTTTGGAAAATAACTTTCCCATTTTTATCCGTAATTTTCACAATAAAATTAGGCTCTACCCACGTTCCTTTGTTGGCAAATGTAGAATATGCCCCGACCAAATCATGAACAGAAACATCGCTCGAACCTAAACAAAGAGCTGGAACAGCGTCTAAAGGGGTAGTAATTCCCAAGCGTTGGGCATAATTAATGACTATTTTGGGGTCTCTTAGCTTTTCCATGAGGTAGGCTGCTACAGTATTAATGGAAGCAGCTAATGCCTGTCGGAGGGTATAAGACGAGCCAGAGTAGCCACCAGAGCTATTTTTTGCCGTCCAAGTGCCGCCCGAAGGGAGTACAAAAGTACGCGGGATGTCCGTAACTCTTTCGCAGGGGGTGTAGCCTTGTTCCTCTATAGAAGCCGCATAAACTATAGGCTTAAACGTAGAGCCGGGCTGCCTTGCTCCCTGCTTTACGTGGTCATATTGGAAATATTTGTGATTAATACCACCTACCCACGCCTTGATATGCCCTGTTTTTACTTCCATTGCCATCATGCCCGTTTGCAAAAAATGTTTGTAATAGCGGATAGAATCTATCGGACTTAGGGTTGTATCTTTCTCAAATTTAGGGTTATCCCAAGTAAAAACTTTCATTTTTACGGGTGTATTCATCACTTTTGCGATGCTAAGGCTATCATCTCCGTATATTCTTTTTGCATCTCTGTAGCGTTCAGTTTTCTTTTGCGCAATGTTTAAGAAATTTTTGATTTCCCTGCCATTCTCGTCTATCCAAGGATTTCGCCCTTTCCAATGAATAATAAACTCTTTTTGCAACTGACGAATGTGCGTGTCTATGGCTGCCTCTGCAAAGCGTTGCATGCGCGAGTCGATGGTAGTATAAATTTTCAAACCGTCAGAGTACAAATCATAACCATTTTTTTTGCACCATGCTTGCAAATATTTGGCACTGTAAGACCTAAAATAGGGTGCCAAACCTGCATTGTGGTCGCCCGCATCGCCCAAATTGAGTTTGATGGGCATAAGTTTCATAGAGTCTGCCTCTGCCGAGCTAATAAAATCGTACTTTTCCATTTGCTCTATTACCGTATTTCGCCTAACTATCGCTTTTTCAGGACGGCGAACAGGATTAAAAGTAGTGGGGTTCTGGAGCATTCCTACAAGCAAGGCTGCCTGCAACAAATTTACACTATCAGCAGAAACATTAAAATAAGTACGCGCCGCCACCTGAATACCATAAGCATTTTGGCTGAACTCTGCGGTATTGAGGTACATGGTAACGAGTTCTTTTTTGGTATAAGAACGCTCTAAGCGAACTGCCAAAATCCATTCTTTTGTTTTGGAAATAAGAAAACCTATGAGTGGTGTATCTGACAAGCCACCTTCTAATTCTTCGGCAGTACGAGTCTTAAATAAAATTTTGGCTAACTGCTGCGTGATAGTGCTTGACCCTCTCCGCTTGCCCATGAGCAGGGAGGGGATAATCGCAAAAGTAGCTTTGGCATCTATACCCGAATGATTTTCAAAGCGCACATCTTCTGTAGCATACAAGGCTTTGAGCAAGTTAGGAGAAATTTTGTCATGCTCTATAGGACTGCGGTTCTCTCTGAAATGCTTGCCAAGCAACACTCCGTCAGCAGAATATAGCTCGGAAGCTATTTCGCTTTCGGGATTTTCCAACTTAGTAAGGTCGGGCATACCCCCAAAAAGCCCTAAAAAGTCAGTACCAACTAAAACGAACCAAAGCAAGGCAAAGCATGTAACTGAAAAAAAACCAAGCCAAGCCAATTTTATATATTTGAAGTACATAAGCAGTTTAAAATGTTAGGACAAATGTAGAAATTTATTTTAAAAACTACGTCATTTTACCTCTTTTTATCAAATAGGGAAGCAAAATCTGGTCTATATTTTTGCCAATATCTGCCTCTATCAAGTCTATTTTGTACTGACCGCATCTTAGCTTCAGGCGTTGGAACTTATTGGTAATGTTTTCTTTATAATATTCTTTGATTTGTGTGGGGTTAATTTTTACTTTTTCGTTGGTTTCCAAATCTATAAACTCATACGGGCGTTCGGCAAAGTCAAAATTTAGCTCCGTTTTTTCGTCGAGTACGTGGAAGAGCAAGACTTCGTGCTGATTGTGTTTGAGGTGCTGCAAAGCTGAAAAAACTTCTTCTTGTTGTGAGGTATTTTCCAACATATCGCTGAAAATAATCACCAAAGAACGCTTGTGAATCTTGTCAGCTATTTGGTGAATCACTTGGGCGGCAGAGGTTTTTTTGTTTTGAGGGACTTGCTCAAATAGCTGCTGGAGCTTTACGAATAAATTATGAATGTGCGAAGGCGTAGATTTGACCTGCGACTGCCATTCTATTTCTTCGGCAAAAGTAGAAATACCCACTGCATCACGCTGTTTTTGAAGCATATACGATAGGCAAGCCGCCGCAAAAATGCTAAATCGGATTTTGCCATACGTCTTTTCAGGATAGTACATCGAAGACGAGTTGTCTATCAATATTTGGCAGCGCAAATTAGTTTCCTCCTCATAGCGTTTGGTATAAAGGCGGTCAGTTTTGTTGTACGCCTTCCAATCTATGTGCCGAGTGCTTTCCCCCGTATTATAGAGGCGATGCTCGGCAAACTCCACCGAAAAACCATGATAGGGCGACTTGTGCAAGCCCGTAATAAAGCCTTCTACCATTTGCTTGGCAAGCATTTCTATGTTGCCATATTCTTTTACTTTGCTTAAATCTATGGACATTGCTTTGGGTGTGTCTGTTTTTATTAACGCTTGTGTAAAACTACGATTAATTTTGGAGAGTAGCAAAAAATTGTCAAATTTGTAGGTAGAAGTGGAATTTTAAATACTTGGCTTACTAAAACAAATCATAAAATTGAAAAGCCTAAAACTTTGTTTGGTTAACGTGAACTTGGGATAATATACAAGAAAAAGCTATGAAAAAAGTGTATTTTTGAATTGGAAACACAAAAAATCACTCAAATCCATAGCTTTATG
>REAZ01000005.1 GCA_004294445.1 Cytophagales bacterium | reverse complement strand
ATTTGTGCTGGCACATTTTTTACAAGAAAGAGAAATTTTTATCATAGAATTTGGTTTTTTGCAAATATACAAAAAACACTCTTATATTTACACTACCTTAATTGCATTACTCATCTCATTAAATTGTTTCAAAAAAGCACAATTAATTATGACTGATTCTTTATCATGACCCAAAACCAAGACATATTTTGAATATATATTTCCGTATGCTTTTTGCTCTCCTGTAATTAATACAGCAGAAGTATTGTTAATTATCATTTTTTTAATTTCTTGAACCTCAACACCTTTTTGTGCTAATGCTTCTTTGGAAAAACCCTTAGATATTTCAGAAAATGGTGCTGGCATCTCCATAACATTAATAGTTGCTCCTTTCTTTTCATTTTGAAATCCTAAAAAAGTAGTAGCTTTACTAAATCCATTAGGGAGAATGATACTTATTTTAGTACCTTTTACTTCTGTATGTTTATCAGATAATTCATTATTGATATTTTCTTGACCAAACATTGGAGTAAATTGGAAAAGTGAGAATAGGCAAATAAAAATTTGTTTCATTGATTTTTTATTTTAATAAAATATTGATAAACAACATTTTAATTTGATTCATTAAATGTAATAAAATATAATAATTTAGTAACGTCTACAAATTTAGCACTTAAAAATAGCAAAGTAAATATGACAAGTAGAAAATCGTATGTAATTTTATAAAGATGTCTATTTATTTTCCCTGCTTTGCGGAGTATATAAATTTTACTTAGACTTAAACGAAGCGGAGTACCGCCCAGCGGTGAAACCTTAGGTCTGAATATAAACTAAACTGTATGAAAAAACCATTGATATACTTTTTTCTATACATAGGAATTTTTTGGGGTATTGTACTCCTTCTTTATTATTGCATGAGGTGGTATGGTAATGAATTTGCAGGAGGTGATATAAAAAGAAATCCATGTATTATTGAAATTGAAACAAATTTAAAACAATCTATTATAAAACAATTTAGTGATAGCTTGGTGGCAAAAAATATTATTAAAAAAATTCCAGATAAGTGGGATTATTTAACTGAGAATATAGGGAATCAGCATCTGGATTTAAAAGTATATTATTTTGATGAAAACCCAGAAGAGATGTATGTTGTTGAGTTTAGATACATGGTACCATGTATTAATATGATATACAATGAAAAGCTAAAAGATTGGTGGATATACAATGATGAAAATATTGATATTAATCATAAAGAGCTTTTTAGAATGAAAAAAAGATTTACTGAAAAAATAATAATTCCAATAACAAATTTATCAAATGCTCATTCTTCCCAAAAAATAAAATAGGAGCTACCCCACGAAGTATATAGGTGTTGCTTAGACTTAAACGAAGCGGAGTGCCGACCAACATATCTAAGAAATTTAGCGAGCAAATCTCCAATTTGTGTAACGGGGTAGAGAAAATCGTTTTAACGCTATGACAAAGGGTGAATTAGTTTAGCTTTTAAGGGGGTGGGGGTACTTCAAAACAGAACTTGAATAGTAAAAAATAGAAATTAGCGACCTTAAAATACTACTTGTTTGATTTTTTACCTAACTAATTGAGCAAAAAATGAAACTAACTGCCTTTTTTTCCAAACAAGGCGACTTCAAAAACAAACTAATTTATTTTTTTGCTTAACTAATTACATAAATTACTGATATAGTTTTGCTTTTTAGTAGTCTTTTTTGACTAATAACAAAACTAATATCGTTTTTGTAGTATTTCTGTTGGTGCTTCGTAGTAAAAGAAATGGTTTTTTCATAGCAAAATTTGTCAGTGAGACACTGACAACGGTGTAAAAACCCGATGAAATTGCTAAAATATTAGGTGATAACAAACTCAAAAATACGCCTCAAAACAAACAAAAAGCAGCACTGACCGTAGTAGCCAATGCAATCCTAAACTTAGATGAGTTTGTAATGAAGGAGTAAAAGCCTATTACCACTTCATTTTTTCTTTTACAAAAGCGATTAATTCTTTCGCATTTTGTTGATTTTGAGCTACGTTAGGATGCCAATCGCAACCGTAGCCAAGTTTTCCCTGACTGCTCATTTCAAAAAAATAGACTTTCGTATTGCCTTTCTTATGCTGATAGCTCACTGTTTGCTGAAGGTAATTTTTGATAGTTTTTAGTTTTTCGCCCCCCATCATCGAGCCTGCCAAGCAAAAAACTTTTGCTTTTGGATAGTTCGTTACAATCTTATTTATCAATGAGTTATAGCTAAGAACGAAGGAAGTAGAGTCGGGGATTTCATGGGCAAAATCGTTTGTGCCTAAGTTTATGAAAACTGCATCGGGCGTTCCGCTATCAAATTTCCACTGGGGGGAGTTTGCCTGAGGATATACCAAATCATAAAGTTCGGGCATAGTTCCTTGCTTGCTTTTGTCATAGTTTTGAATCACGCCGCGCCCTGAATAACAAGTAGTTACATATTCTGCATCTACGCTCTGTGCCATAATAGCCGCATAGCTCATCATACCGTTTTCGGTTTCGGGTGTAAAAGGGCATTCTTTTTTATCTCCTTCGTTGCCGTAGCCGCAGGTAATAGAGTCGCCAATAAACTCTACTTTTCGTTTTGGTTTTTTGGGTGAGTCCATTACTTTTCCATTTTTATCTATCTGAAAACCAATAAATTCGCAAATCCCAACAGAGGCTTCTGTTCTCTTAAAAATATGCACTGTATATTTTCCTTTGGGTAGGTCTTTGGCTAATTCATAGAAATTTTTACCATTTTCTACTTTTAGCACACTTACTAACTTATTGTTAATCAAAATATTAAAATAATTTACATTTGGCTTTCCTGTTTTGTCATTTCCTTCCGAAAAATTATTCATCAGAAGGTTACAAAAAGTACCCTCGAAAGTAAAAGTAATCTGCGAGCCAGTCCATGCAAATTTGGGTTGCTTCGGGTTTGCGAAATCGAACCTGCCTGTGTATTGTATTTTGGCATTATCTGCCGAAATAGTCTGTGTGTTGTCTTGCCTTAGGAAAGTAAAACCCCAGAAGCAAGTAGAGATAAAACCAATCGATATAATGATATAATTTTTATTCATTTTCTCAGTTTTTATATTTTTTTTCGCCCGCCAATATACTAATGCCTAACTGATTTTCCTTTGGAGGAATAGGGCAGCTATATGTTTCATTATAAGCACAATATGGATTGTATGCTTTGTTAAAATCGATAGTCATGCTAATTCCATTCGTGTTTTTGATTTCCACATACCTACC
Source organism: Cytophagales bacterium (assembly GCA_004294445.1). GTDB lineage: Bacteria > Bacteroidota > Bacteroidia > Cytophagales > Thermoflexibacteraceae > Thermoflexibacter. The sequence continues at coordinate 147,228 of REAZ01000005.1, read as the reverse complement.
CGCACCGTAGGTTTCCTTGCCGTTTGTGAGGTCTGTGAATGGTAAAAACAACATTCCCTTACTCAATCTATCCATTGATTTATAGATAGTTAGGCGTAGTTTTTGGCTTTGCAAAATAAAATGGGCAAACGCATAGCGAACATATTTTTGCTTTTCCCCCGTAGTAGTAATCATGCTTATTAGGCTGTCCTCGTTAAGCACTTCTAAATCAGCTTCTACCTTATAGGCAATACTTGGCTCAAAATAATTGAGTTTAATAAAGGCACTCCGTTCCGAAGACGTAAGCGGCGATATTCTTTCATCTTCTTTGAAATCTCGGTCTTTTTGCAGCCTTTCCTCTCTAATTTCTTGTTGATAAACTTCACTTTCGCCGCCCATTTCGCTCAAATTATAGGCAATGATGGCAAAAACAAAGGCTGCAATCATGCTGTAAATAATTCTATTACTCATTTTACTTTTGCTTAAATTTTGTACTCTTTCATTATTTCTTTGGCAACTACCTGCCCCGAAATCAGCGAAGGAGGCACACCCGGTCCTGGTACGGTGAGTTGCCCTGTGTAAAACAAGTTTTTTACTTTCTTGCTTTTCAAAGAGGGCTTCAAAATCGCTGTTTGCATCAGTGTATTTGCCAAGCCATAGGCATTGCCCTTGAAGGCGTGATAGTCAGTCATAAAATCTCTGTGTGCATACGAACGTTTGTAAACTACTGATTCTCTGATATTTTGCTTAGTAAGTTTTTCGAACCTATCCATCACTATATTGTAATATTTTTCTCTGATTTGTTCGCTATCTTCCAAAGTATGCGCCACAGGAATCAAAATAAATACATTTTCGCAGCCTTCGGGAGCTATGGTGCTGTCCGTTTTTGAGGGAACAGAAACATAGAATAGCGGGTCTGAAGGCCATTTGGGATTCGTATAGATTTCTTTGGCGTGCTGCATGAAATCCACGTCAAAAAATAGAGTGTGATGCAGCGAATTTGGGAGTTTTTTGCTCAGACCCAGATAAAAAATAAGGCATGAGGGAGCAAGCGTGCGTGAGTTCCAATACTCATCTGTGTAAGAGCGATACTGTTGCGGCAGTAGCTTTGTTTCTACATGATGATAGTCTGCACCTGCTACCAAAATATCTGCCTGAAAATTTCCCTGCTGTGTGAAGATTTGTTTTGCTTCGTTGTTAGCAACTTCTATGCTTTTTACCTCTTGATTATAGAGAAATTTCACCCCTTTTTCTTCGGCTAATTTCACCATTCCTTCTATGACCTTGTGCATTCCGCCCATCGGATACCACGTCCCTAAGCTGATGTCGGCGTAGTTCATAAGGCTATAAAGTGCGGGCGTATTTTCGGGGAGCGCACCCAAAAACAAAATAGGAAATTCCATGAGTTGGATAATTTTCGGATGCTTAAAAAAACGCCTAACGTGCTTGTGAATAGAGGTAAAAACGTCCATGCGAAAGAGGGCAAGCAGCAAACGTATATCGGCAAACTCGAAAATAGAGCGGCTTGGTTTATAAACCAAATCTTTGATGCCCACCTTGTATTTGTAGGCGGCTTGCTCCAAAAATAGGTCTAACTGTGCCGCACTTCCTTTTTCCAAAGATTCGAGCATCGCCTTGAAAGCGGGCATTTCGGCTGGCACGTCCAAAAAGTCATTTTCTCCAAAAGCTACCCTATAGGAAGGGCTAATCCGCACCAAGTCGTAATAATCTGTAGTTTTTTTGCCAAATTTCTCAAAATATGCCTCAAATACGTCGGGCATCCAGTACCAGCTCGGTCCCATGTCGTAGGTAAATCCTTCTGCCTTAAAAATTCTTGCCCTGCCTCCCGCTATCTCATGCTTTTCCAAGACTGTAACGTCATATCCTTTGGCTGCCAAATTAGTTGCGGCGGCAATCCCTGCAAAGCCCGCCCCAATTACTATTACTTTTTTACTCATTAAAATATTAGATAAGTGCTGTCAATTTTTTTTGCTATAACAGAAATGAATAGAAAGTTGTTTTGCTGGCGAAGATACAAAACAGAAAAGCTATTTTTTCAAAGACTTGAATTTGAAAATCATAAATCCGTCCATTGTATCTCCTCCCGCACAGCGTTGTGCTTGCTTGGTCATAATGAGCAAATAACTACTTTCTGGAAATACAAAGGCTTTTTCTATCTGATAATTAAAATAAAGTCCATCAGCATGATAATACGCCAATTCCAACTCCGTATCCCAATCGACAATAGGCTCATCGATTCCATCAGTTTTCATTTTCTGATTCCACTGTCGGGCGCAATTTTCGGCAAATTCCTCCTCAAACTGGTTCATAGCCCTATTGTTATGCTTTGGCGAACGAAGTTTGATACCAAGCACCTCATCATCTATTTCTTGTTTGCTATCCAATTTGAGGGGGTAGCAAACTTCTGTTTTCATTGCTTTTTTTGCATGGTCTATCCATTCCCACCTTTCAAACTGGTCTAACTCTATTTTTTTTCCTGATGGTTTATCGCCTCGCAAAAAAACTTGTATCAGATTGGACTGCCCACACTCGCCGAAAAGATCTTCTCCAATCCAAAACACATCATCATACTGTAGCTTGAAGAAAAAAGTAAACTTCTGGTCGCAATTTGTGGTCGGCACGTATTGCACCGAAGAAGTAAGTAGTAGGGTTAGGCTAAAGCATACCCCGATAGGCAGACTAAGCAGCCGCTTCCAAGGAGCGTTTATTTTTAGTTTTAAATCTATCACTTTCATCATTGCAAAGGGGGTTATAATTTCAGATATTCATGTTGAGTACTTTTTGCATAATGTAACACAAAACTACTATATTTCTCCCAAATAATGACTTACTCGATACTATTTGAAGTAAATACCTATTTTTTTAAAAAAATATTTTGATAATTGCGAAAATCGTTTTAATCTTGGAGTCCGAATCAAGTAATAATTATTATTGGTAGGAAAAATGTGTTCAAAATTCATTTTTCACGCCTCCATAATTTACTAAAAAATACTTGTTGGTAGGTAACTAAACAAATAAATTTGATTAAATTTGCAAAACGGTAATTTTATTAATTTATTTGTATTTAGCTAAGAGAGAGGAGAGGTGGCCGAGTGGTTTATGGTGCTCGCCTGGAAAGCGGGTGTACTCGAAAGGGTACCGAGGGTTCGAATCCCTCCTTCTCCGCAGCGCAATTTAAACATAGTATTTGACCTAATATTTTATAATCAAACTTCTTTAAAATTCAATCTGTTAAACTTAAAACTCTATTAATCTATTAATTAATTGTAATTAATTATGAAAAAAGTGTTCAAACTACTCGTATTTGTTGGTGTTATCACCTTTTCACTCAACGTAAATATTTTCGCACAAGATTCCACTGCTACAGGTGGAACTACAGATTCGGCGGCAACAACAACCGAGACCCCTGTTACTGCGACTGCGACCGAAGAGGCTGCACCTGCTGAAGAAAAAACTTTCCACCAAGTGTTGAAAGAAAAATTCATCGAAGGTGATCCTATTTGGATGACTCCCGTATTGATTTGCTTAATCTTAGGTTTGGCTATCGCTATCGAGAGAGTTATTACGTTAAACTTAGCAACTACTAACACTGGCAAGTTGTTGAAAAATGTAGAAAGCGCATTGGATAATGGTGGCATTGAGGCGGCTCGTGAGGCTACTGCTGCTACCAAAGGACCTGTTGCTTCCATTTTTACGCAAGGCTTATTGCGCTACTCTGAAGGTATTGATATGGTGGAGAAATCAATCGTATCTTACGGTTCAGTAGAAATGGGCAAGTTAGAAAGAGGCTTAGTTTGGATTTCATTGTTTATCGCACTTGCGCCTATGCTTGGTTTCTTGGGTACGGTTGTAGGTATGATTCAAGCGTTCGATACTATCGAAGCGGCGGGAGATATTTCTCCTTCATTGGTTGCGGGTGGTATCAAAGTTGCCCTTTTGACTACGGTTGCGGGTCTGATTGTTGCGATTATTTTGCAAGTCCTTTACAACTATTGTGTGTCTAAGATTGACGCTATCGTAAATCAGATGGAAGATGCTTCTATCTCTGTGATTGACATCTTGGTAAAACACAAAGTGAAAAAAGGGTAATCTTAAAAAAATTAATCTAACCTATAATTAAGATATTTCATTTATGGAAATAGCAATTGATATTGGGCTTTATGTTAGTTACCTACTGGTAATAGTAGCGATAGCGGCGGCTGTAGTGCTTCCTGTAGTATATTCTCTTGGCGACCCAAAGAGTTTGATTGGTGTAGGTATATCGGTAGCAGCTTTACTTATTTTGTTTTTTGTTTCTTATGTGTTATCAAGCGACGAAATTACAAATCCAAAAGCAGCAGCTACTTATGGTGTAACGCCGGGTACTGCCAAGTTGATAGGCGGTTCTCTCATTATGATGTACCTCATGTTTGTAGGTGCTATCATTGGGGTTGTGGCAAACGAAGTAATTAAAATTTTTAAATAACATAACGTTATGGCAAAAGGAAAAAGAGGTGTTCCAGAGGTAAATGCCAGCTCAATGGCTGATATTGCCTTCTTGTTACTTATCTTCTTCTTGGTAACGACTACCATTGCCTCTGATAAAGGTCTAACCCTTAGGCTACCCCCTAAGAGACCACCAGATGCACAAGACGAAATCAAGCTGAAAGATAGAAACGTGTTTAATGTTTTGGTAAACTCTAATAACCAACTCTTAGTAGAGGAGGAATTAATGAACATCAAAGACATTAAAGAGGAAGCGAAAAGGTTCATTACAAATAACGGCAAAGACGATAAATTGTCTGAAAGCCCTGATAAAGCGGTAATTTCTTTGAAGCACGACAGAGGCACTAAATATGAGGTATATATTACGGTGATGGATGAGCTAAAGAAAGCCTATAATGAACTTAGAGCGAATCACATGGGAATTACAGTAGCGAAATACTTGGAGATAGAAAATAGCGGCGAAAAAGCAGCAAAAGACCCCAAGTTAGAAGACGCAAAACTGAAATATCCTTATCAGTTGTCGGAAGCCGAGCCTACTAACGTGGGAGGGAACTAAAATTTTCACTTTAAATTTACATTACTTATGTCAAAATTTAAGAAAAAATCAAACTCTACTCCAGCAATTTCTACGGCTTCATTGCCTGATATTGTGTTCATGTTGTTGTTCTTTTTCATGGTAACTACTGTATTAAGAGAAACTACTTTGCTTATCAATAACAAAGTGCCAAAAGCAACACAATTACAAAAATTGGAGAAAAAGTCTTTGGTAACTTTCATATACGTAGGCAAGCCTCGCGAAACAGGAAAGTATGGTACGGAACCAAGGATTCAGGTAAATGACGCTTTGATTGCACCAAGAGATATTCCTCGTTTTGTTTACACAGAAAAAGACAAATTAGACGAAGTAGAAAGAGATAAACTCACTGTTTCTCTGAAGGTAGATGTGGAAACTAAAATGGGTATTGTTTCGGATATAAAACAACAGTTGCGTGAGGCTGATGCCCTCAAACTCAATTATTCTTGTGGCAAGGCTGCAGATATTGTAGAGTAGGTATCCTCTCTTTAGGTTTTATTACCTACGCAATTTCAATACAAAAAAGCCTTTCTATTGCAGAAAGGCTTTTTTGCTTACTTCTTAGCTCTATGATTTACTTAGATAACAACGCAACAACGAAAATAGATGAAAGCGTATTAGCTGCCGCAATGCCCTTCCTGACAGAAAATTTTGCCAATGCATCAAGTACGCACAAATTTGGTATTTCGGCTAACGAAGCAGTCAAAAAAGCAAGAGTGCAGGTCGCAAATCTATTGGGCTGCCAAGCCAATGAAATTATTTTTACCTCTGGAGCTACTGAAGCGATTAACCTCATCATCAAAGGCTTAAATCCATTTGGCAAAGATGGAAAAGAAAAAAAACATATTGTTACAGCGCAAACAGAGCATACTGCGGTCTTAGATACTTGCGCCTATATGGAAACTATAGGCTATGAAGTTACTTATTTGCCCGTACAAAAAGATGGCTTGCTTGACCTCACTTTGGTCAAAGAAAGCATCAGAGAAGATACTTTGCTCGTCTGTATCATGCTCGCAAACAACGAAATAGGCACGATACAGCCTATCCAAGAAATTGCAGATTTGGCACACCAAAAAGGGGCGTGCTTTTTCACAGATGCTACACAAGCAGTAGGCAAAATTCCGATAGATACCAATGAAATTGATATAGATTTCTTGGCATTTTCAGGGCATAAGATTCACGCACCCAAAGGAATAGGCGCATTGTTTGTCCGCTCACAACTACGCACCCTCATCACACCCCTACAGCATGGCGGCGGACACGAAAAAGGCTTGCGAAGTGGTACACTCAACGTTTTTGGAATCGTAGGCTTAGGGCAGGCTTGCGAAATAGCACAAAAAAGCATAGAGAAAAATGCTACCCAAATAGCGGAAATGCGGGATTTTCTAGAAAGCGAATTGCTGAAAATAGAACATACTTTTGTGAACGGAAATACGGAAAACCGCCTGCCAAACACGACTAATATTTGCTTTGAGGGAGCAGATAGCGAAGCCACCATCTTAGGACTCGAAGACATAGCCGTTTCCAACGGTTCTGCCTGTACCTCCATGAAAATAGAGCCTTCTCACGTACTCAAAGCCCTCAACCTTACAGACGGGCAGGCGTTCCAATCTATTCGCTTCAGCCTAAGCAAGTACAGCACTATGGAAGAAATGAAAATAGCCGCCGCCAAAATCACAAAATTGGTAAAAGAATTAAGAGAAATGCTGTAGTTTTTTTGTAAATTTGGGCATACAAAACATCATTTCCCCCTTTGGGGAATAGGAGGAGGCAAAAATAACATGAACGAATTTAGATTAGACAGGACAAAAATTGCCATTTTTAAACTTGGAAATGAGCCAAAAGATTATGTATATTGGCTTACACAACCGATAGAAAAACGAATTTCTGCCATCGAATTTTATAGAAAGCAATATCATCAAGACTATGCAACTGAATCAAGACTTCAAAGAGTTTATAACATTACTCAACTTGCACAAAGTTGAGTATATGGTAGTTGGTGGCAAGCGGCAGACAGAAAGACTTGGGAGATGTCGAAAACCTACCTTAACAATAAAACGTAATAAAATGCAAATTGCTGAAATAGAAGAAATAACAAGCATAGAAAAACCCAAGCAAGAAAAGCATTTTTCTCCTTTTTTGCTTATATTTGTGTGTATAGCAATCACCTGCGCCTACTATGCCCTCGCAGACAAAGACGAGCAAACGTACTTAGCCGAACTGATAGCACGCAGGGAAAGCGGAGAGCAACTGCCAAAAGGCGAAATGCACGACTACTGTCATTTGCTTTATGTTCTCAAAGACTCTATCTCTCTGGAGTGCGTTTGCGTACTTGACGGTATCAACTGGGACAAACCGCCGCAAAACCCCGAAAAGCTAAACGGAGATTGGGAGGATGTAACAAATCCTAATGACATAAATAGGCAAAGATTTAAAAATAAGCGTTATCCAAAGGTCGAAATTTATTTTGACAAGGCAATTGAGAATGAATATAAAGGAAAAAATGCAGCAGTCAAACAAAATCATTGGCATAGAGTAAATCCGAATAGTAAAAATGACAAAGACAGATATTTGGATATTGACTGCAATGCGATTCATAAAAATAACCCAAAATCTCATATTTTCTCAAAAAAATGAACGAAACACTCGCACTTTTTTATTCCGCAGACCTGCATGATGCAGTGGTAAAAACGATGTCTTTTGACTTCGAAAAGCAAAGTCTGCATTTCGTTTTTGAGCTATGGGACAGCGAAAAAGAGCAAACAACGCTTTACAGTCAGGAATTTAAAGGCGTAGATAAGTTTACTTCCGATTATCCTCAAGCCTTAAAGTTTGCGCCCTCCTCTTGCTTTTTGCACACTTGTAAAGCGGTAGAAAATAACCGCTATGAGGCTTCTTATAAGTTTGATTTTCAAGATGGTGATGTCGTTTGGCTACTTACTATCGGCTTTACTTCGCTAAGTGTAGAAAGTGAGTACCTTCGTCTTTAGGCGAGAAAATAGTCAATAGGCAATCAGATAGACTGGTACGATATACCAAAATTAATGAAAATGCACACTTACACCCAAGAAATAACCACAAATCTGAATGAGTTAAAAGCGATTTTTGACTACTATGACGTGCATGATGCCGCATTAGAAAATCTTACTTTTAACTTTGAAAAGCAAGAAATCATACTCAAGCTCGCTGTTTGTGATAGCTTGCAAGATAGCTTTGTCGATTTGATATTCACTTTTGGGGGCGTTTTTAAGTTTTTATCTGACACCAAAGACATTTTCAATCCGCAAGAGTGCTTTTCAGTAGAGAGTTTGCAGGAAACAGCACAAGGCAAGTTCGAAATAAGCCTTTACTTTATTCCCTATTGGCTACTTACTATCGGCTTTACTTCGCTAAGTGCAGAGAGTGGGAAACTTTGAAACTATGCAACAAAAAGTAGAGATATTCAATCAGATAGATTGGTACGATATACCAATAGAAACTATGCACTTTGATTTTGAAAAGAATCAAATAAACTTTACTTTTTCATTTCCTATCGACCAAAAATATGAAAAACTAAGTGTTTCTCTTGTAAATATAGTACAGTTTCAATCCCAAGTTTCGCCCGATTTACCACTAAAAGTAATGGGCGTATATGAGGCGAATGCGTACTTAGAAAATAATGAAATTTATCTGCGCTTTGTGCTGCAAATAGGCGAAAACTGCCTACCGCTTTGGGAAATAAATATCAAATGCAAGGAAATCATATTTTCAGAAAACTATCCTCGCATAGTAGAAAACTTTTCTTTGGCAGAAAGTGAGTACCCTCGTCTTTAGGCGAGAAAATAGACAATATTCGCCTGAAGGCAAATGTACCATTGCAAAACTTTTCCTATCTTTGCTTTCTAAAAAAATCAGTATGCAACAACTCTCATTTTCGGGGCATGAAACCTTTGTTTTGAGCATTCCTTACGATATTTTTTATGTAATTTTTTTGAAATTCAGATGGTTCTAATGCTTGATTTTTAATTTTTTTGATAAAATTGAACTCTTGGTCAGATAAATTATAACGTTTCTTTCCCCAATCAAATAGTTCTTCTATAAGTTGAGTAGTAATTTCAATGTCAAAGACTTTCTCTTGTGTGCTTGCTTCGTCTGTAATATCTAAAAATAACTGAGGCGCATCTCGAAAAGCCAATTCAAAAATATCTAAGCCATTCTTGAGTTGTAAATCTTCTAGTTCCTTCTTATCTTTTAGTTTTTTTGCTACATTTTCTAAAATACTAATCTTGTACTGAGATAATTTACCTGAAACTTTTCCCCATTCTGCAATTTTCTTCCAAAGTTGTTGAGGGACATTTTTAAGTTCTTCTATATGTGCCTGCCTTTCCAATTTTGCTATTTCATCTTCAGTTTTTTTATATCTACTTTGTCCTTGTTTTGGAATAAAATCATCTTCTATAGTAGAAAAACTAATTTTCATATCTATTTTGCTGATGACTTCCCAACACTTCTCTTTTTTACCCCATTCGCTTATTAGCCCCATCCCACCAGCCTCTTGTGCTGTCGTTGTTCTTAGTGAAGCATCAATTTTTTCTAATAAATTTCGAATGATTATTCTCAAATTTTCCGAAATACCCTGCGCCTTCCAAATTTTATACAAATCAATTTTCTTGTCTGTAGCTTGGTTTAGATAGGATAAGGTATATGGGACAACTAAAAAACGTAAATCTCCGATGGCTTTATCTCCTACACCATATTCTTTTTCGGCAGTTCTAAATAAAATGGCTTGAGCAACCAAGTCCTCAAAGAAAACATTGTCAGGTAATTCATTTTTCCTGATATTCTTCAGATTTTTAAAAAACTCTACATAACACTTCTGCCTACCCCTCGCTACAAAATAAGGGATTAAGTTCCAAGCATTTGAGAACTTTGCTAAGTCCTCTTTTTGAAGCACTTGATTACGTGGGTTCTTAATTTCAAACGCTTTTTTTCGGGCAGGTGTTGAGCCTTCTTTGTTTATTTCATTTTTATATTGCCCTCTGGCACGTTCGTAAAACCAACGAGTTTGCCTATTTTGATTGGTGGGGTCAGGAGCCCAAATAATCCTTGATAATTTTTCGAATTCTATATGAAAAGGGTGATTTGAGCTTAAATCTGCCACAGAAACCTTATTTTGGCTGTTGGCATATTCAGCAATGCGGGAAACGATAAGCGCAAATTCATCTTTCTTTTTTACAACTGTCAATTTCAACTGCACAAAAATTTTGGATAAATCAGATTTATCTTGTTTCTGCGAATGGAAAATAGAGGCGGTTGTCTGCCCTCCATTGACTATCTGAAAATCTTTTGCATTTGCTATTCCTTTGCCACCGTTGGGCAAGTCTATCAATTCGACTTCTTCGGCAGTGCCAGCAATACCATTGTTAAACGCCAAAAACATTTGTGGCTCTTTTTTAATCGTATCTCGAATACCTTTGTTTATTTTCCCTGTAAATTGGAGAAAAGAACGAATATTTTGCTCCAAAAGTCTTGACCCAAAGTTGCGGTAAATTCCTGCTAAGGTTTCGCCCGAAATAATAGCTAAATAGGATTCATAATCTTCATTTTCACTTGGCATAGAAAGGCAGGGAACAGCTCCGCCAAAATCGTCTTGAAAATCTATTTGTATTGCCTCTCGTTTATTTTTTGAAAAATATAATTGGTAAAATCTTTCTAAATCCCACAAATGAAAAATGACTAAAACAGCATGATTATTATTTTTGAAATCTATTTCCGTTTCTTTTGGGGTGTCTGCGTTGGTTACTCCGTCAGCAATAATGAAAATATTTACCCGAATAATATCTTGGCTATATTTATCTAAGATTTGTATCAAATCAAATGCCTTTGCAGATTCTTCTACTTCTCGTAGAGTACCCTTCATAGCATCATTTAGAAAGCGTTTGGCTAAGTTAGATGCTGTTGTAACTTCCTCTTTTGTTATATTTTCAAAATTTTCGGTATTCCGATGAATAGTGATAAATAAGTCGACGGTTTCGTAGCTCTCGCTCAAGGCATACGCATTTATTTTGTGCATACGCCTACCTGCTTTGTCTTCTCTAATTTCGGTGCAAATAGAAATATTAGCTGTTTCACCTGCTTCTACAAGCATATCAGTCATAAGTTCTGTAAACTTACTTTCCAAAGAAGAACCCTCTTCTTCGTTTTCTACTAATGCAATTACGTCTTGCTGGTTGTTTTTATAAAAGGTATTTAATTCCTCATGGTGCAAATTATTCATACGTATTAATTGTTTTTAATAGTTGCTCAATAGTTGTTATAAAAGATTGACAAACAGCCAAATCAATGTCGTAACTTACTTTATTGACACCGCTATAAAGTAGTGAGGGTGTAATTCTCGGAAAGTCTGCCCTTACATGATAAGGCTGTTTTACTTGTATGTGATAGTTAGTTTTGGCATAATAATCTTTATGGTATTCGAAGTAACCTATTTCTAAAAGTTTCTGGTGAAAAATGTTTAGCACACGCTTATCATATTCTATCTTTTGTTCGATAATAGCTACCAATTCGGGCAATTTCATGCCCTCTTTACTTCCAGACTCAATGCCTAAATAGTACAAAAATAGGTTTTCGAATTCCTTATCATTTAGTTGATATTCATTGCTGATAGTCAGTATTCCTTTGCCTATGGTAGTGGTTTTTACTTCAACAGCCCAATATTTTTGATAGCAAAAGTCTTGCGGCTGCCCTAACATTCCTACCCAAGTCTGAATAGTAAAATAATGATTATCATTGCTTTGTAATAGCTCATGTAGAAAATATAATTCCCCAAACAAACCTTTTTGTTCGTTTTCCGACAAACCATTTTGAGCTAATTTTTCAAATAGTGCTTGCCATTTCAAAAATCTTTGTGCCAATACTTTTAAAAGCATATTTTCTTCTGAAATATCAGTAACAGCCACAATCAGGTCTTCGCACAAAATAGCGAAAATATCGCTATGCCTCGGCTCTAAAAGCACAAAAAGTAATAGTTTACTATCTTTTCTATAGTCATCAGGCATTACTTCTATCTGAATCTCTCTTAAACTATCAGCTTTAATGAGATTGGTATTTAGATGCGAACTTATGCGAAAGGCAAGGCATCGCAATTTTTCTGCGTTTTGGATAGCCACATACAAATCTGGTTTTACTTCTGCCGAATAACGTCTTAGCAAAATTCCTGTCTGAAAACTTGCATCAGTTTCTAAGATTTCCCAAAGGGTTTCGATTTTAGTCTTCATAGTTTGGGTTAATGTCGTCTGTATCGTAATCGTCATTCACATAAAATGGCAATAACAATTTCTGAATAGCATATTCTTTACCATAGTTTTTGCCACTACCAGAAAAAGATATAGCATATCCAATAATTGGTGTATTATTTAGCTCTTCTTCCATATCTGCACCTTTTGGGTCAAGGGAGTAAATTATCAACAAAGGATTATTAGGGCTACGTATCTCTTCTCTTACTACTTGCCCACTTAAATTAGTTACTTTTTTTTGCTGTTTTATACTTTCCTTTTCCAAATGTTTTTGTATAATATTAGCCTCTATATCTATATATTCGTGGTCAGGGCTAATAATATGAGATTTTATTAAATGGTATATTTTTATTTCTTCAACACTATGTTTTGCTGTACTACAATTTTCGTCTTGTGTACGCAAAGTTAAGCCAACCTTACAAACCAAACCATTTATAGTATAATCTATTCGTTTATTTGGTTCTGCTTGGCTATTGCTTATAAGTGCTACCGACCAATTATTGAGTTCTCCGTGTTTTAGTCCCTCATTAATGTAGTCTATTAAAATTTTCGGGTCTGACTTTTTAAGTGAATTTCCTTGTCCAATGTCATACAAGGATAGGAAGTCTTTAATAACTTTTGCAGATAAATTTCTCCAAACATATTTTTTTGGAAAATTTACAGCATCATTTTCTCCTAAAGATTCAATAAAATGATAAGTATTTCTAAAATTTTCTTCCATTACTTGTGGATTTTTCACAAAAGTGTACGTTTCCGTTAAAGTACCTCGAAAAGCTATTTTAATATACTCTACATCACGAAACTTATTAGAAGCCGTTATCTGTAATAATCCAGGGTGAGTACGCACTTTTAAGGCGTATTTTTCGGGAGTTGCCCCTGCCACATTGTGCATATAATCAAATTCGTTTCGCAGTTCTTCGGAGGCTGCGGTAATAATACAAAACCATTCATTAAGTTCTCTGGTTGTGAATAAACGACACAAATCTACATAACCCCCTCTATAGCCAAACCAACGTCCCATTTGCATTAAAGTATCGTACATTTTTGATGCCCGCAAAAAATAACTAACCGATAAACCTTCTAAGGTTAAGCCTCGTGAAAGTTTGTCGCCACCGATAGCAATCACAGACAAACCATTTTTATGCTCAAAATAGTCTAAAACCTCTTTTGAACCGCCATTTATTTTTCTTACTTGTATTTTGCTACTTGCTTTGTAGAGTTGTGTTTTTACGTCTTCCCACGTATGCACTTGTATCTGTGCATCTAAATTTGACAAAGAAGAATGTAATATTTCTGTACTGACTTGCACAAAATTTTTATAATCAGGAATATTTCCCTCAAAAACTTGTCTAAATTCCTCATAAGTTTCGGTATCATTCATTTCTATTCCACGCCTATAAATATCAAAAGTATCTTGCACCAATTCAAAAATATAATTTTGCCAAGTATTGTAACGTGAAACGTGAATAAGCATAGAATTATGTGCCTTTTCTTGTCCACGCACACAACGAATAGCACAAGTAAGTATGAAAGTTTTAATAGCTAATTTTAGAGAATTTGGTAATTCGATGCTATTTTTTGGTGCTTTTTTCTCTTTTTCAGAAATAAGTTGTTCGCCGTCTTCTATTTTATAAATCATTGGCAAGACAAAATCTACATTTTTATCATCTTGCAAAGGCGAAAAACCAAACACTTTTTCGGGTCCCACATAATTTGAAGGTGCAGGCAAATTGATGATAAAATCTCTTGGAAAAATATCTTTTTGTTCCTCCACAGGAATAAAAACATTGGCAAAAGGCGTAGCAGTATAACCTATATAAGCATTTTTTTCAAACAAATTTAAAATATTGCGAATATGATTATTGATGGCTGTTACACTGTTTTTACTTGTATTGATAGAAGCATTATCGGCTTCGTCATCTATCAATAACAAAGATTTTTCTCTTATTAATTGCTTATCTCCAAAAGTTTGTGTTTGCGACTTTAGCCAACTATGTAGATTTCTTAGGACTGTCGTATTTTTTTTGACTACTGCAATGATTACATCAGGTGTTGCAAAGTTTAACCCCAAAGAATTAAAAGCTGCCGTACTAAAATCTCCTTTGTCTAAACTTGAAGTTATAGAATGTGCGATATGGGTTCTGGTTGTTTGACTTTCGCCCACACCAACAAATTTACTACTCGACAAGCTAAAAACTCGTTGATGTTGTGTATCAAAACCTAAAAAACCTTCGTCTAATCTTAGTTGTGTTTGGCTACGCAAATTATTGTGAATACCTGCCAAAACAATAATAAATTTAAAACCTGCATCAGCAGCCTTGCAAATCAAACCCGTATAATTAGAAGTTTTGCCCGACTGTACCTGTCCGACAACCAAACCTCTTTTTCCTATCTGAATTTTTGCAGTAGGGTCAAAAGTGCCATCAAGAATTTTATCAGTTAATCTGTCTAATTCATTGATAATAACGGACGCAAAGTTTTTCTTCGTTTCCAAATAATCTCTATACCTATGCCAAAAACCCCATTCAATCGTAGCTTTTTTGTCGGCTATCCAAGGCATTTTTCGTGCATTGTCTTCAATAATTTTAAATTCCTCGACACGAATATTATAAAATAATTCAGCCTCTCTGATAAGTTGTTCTTTATCAACAGCTTTGAATATGGGACTTGACAAAAGAAAATCTGCGTGTGCAGTAATTTCTGCCAACGTAATAGAAGTATTATCAGGAAAAAAAGCGCGTAAGGCTTTTAACGCATTTTGTATCATTTTTTTAGTTATTTAAGGTTTCAACGTATTGTGGGTATAGATTAAAAGGTTCTATAGATAGAATATAACCTTTTGCTTGTTCTTCACTTTTGCCATTTTTTAGCTGCGCTTTATACATATCTCCTATCATTTTCTTAATATCATCATGATTGCTTGCTTCAAATGGTTTGCCTTGCTGTTCAGGATTTTCGCTTTCTCGTATTGTAATCAGACTAATTGGTATGGTTTCTTCTACCAAACGGAGTAATTCATTGATATTTTTCTGAGAGTTACCCAAGTTTTCTATGATACCTTTGATAATAGGGTGTTCTCGGTTAATCTCATAAAATCTTTTGCCATGCCTTATTTTTTCCTGCCAAATAGGGTAAAATTGGCTATTGGAGTATTTGCGCTGCAATACCTTACCCTTGTGCCTAAAAACTTCTACAGCCTTATTTCTGATATTTGCCGCAATAGAGCGCAGTTGTTCTTTTAGATAATTAGGGGGAATTGCCACTGATTTTTTGATGTCTAATTGCCAAGCATCATCTAAGGTGTTTGGCAAATCGACCATGATACGTGCAAGTTTATAATGGTCTTCTTTGCGAAACATTCCCAGCCAATCCCCCGCTACTAACAATCTTTCATTTCTATAGATATAAAAACCTTGCTGTGCATTCCAACCGTTTGAACCCTCTGCTTTTTTATAATCCTCTTCGCTAAGTTTTGACCTATGTGGCAGCACGTAGCCTTTGATACTTACCAGACCATTTTGTATGATGTCTGGAATGATTTGAAGCCCCTCAAAACCTTTTAAAAACGGGTCCCACGGAAGTATTTCTCTATCATTAAAAAATATTTTTATCTTATGGGTTTCCAAATATCTATGAAAAACCATTCCTAAATGCTTTTTTACTACTTCGGCAACTTGGTAAAAACTATCACTATCTTTCCTATTTTCTTCATAAGTATTCTTTACTACTCTGTCTAATTTTTCCCAAATTATAAGCGTGCCAGAACTTAGTAAAGAAAGTTTATTTAGCTGATTTTCAATAGGCTCTAAATTGATAAGTTGCCAATTTTTGACCTGACTGATGTAGTCCAAATCCCAAGTCCAATAAGCTACTTGATTTTCTTTTTTTGAAGCTGTTGTTAGTTTTCTGCATTGAGAAAAAGAAGCTGTTTTTAAGCCAAGCCCAAATCTGCCCAAATCCTTGCTATCTCTTTGTTCATTTGGGTTTTTACTCCCTGGGCGCATAGCCTCAATAATTTCACCATCAGTCATGCCGCAACCATCATCTAAGATAGAGATAGTAGATTCTTGACCTTCCCAATCAAAACTGACCCAAATATTTTTAGCATTGGCAGAAATGGCATTATCTATCAAATCAGCAACTGCTGTTTGGATATTGTACCCTATTGCTCTAAATGTTTCTATCATCGCATCGGCGTGCGGAGGGACTTCAAGCTGCCTCAAGCTCGAATATGGGTTCTCTTGTTTCATAGGTGTTTAATGGAGTAGATTGGAAATGGTTCTCGCCGATGCGACTGTATTTTACTGCTTTGGCTATCTGCTGGGCAAACATAGGCGGTACAGCATTGCCTATTTGTTTGAAGGCAGAAGTGCGGCTACCTTCAAAAAAGAAATTGTCGGGGAAAGACTGGATACGGGCAGCCTCACGCACCGAAATAGACCGTATTTGGGATAAATCGGGATAAATATAGTAATGACCATCACAAGAAATATGCGCAACAACGGTATGCGTAACGCCAAAAGGATTGACAACTTGAAAACGGTTAGAAAAAACTTCTTGGTTTTTGTGTGTTTTTAAATCTGCTCGCAAATTTGCATAGCTTAATCTTTTTCTTTCTTCAAGCCATAATTTTATGGCAATTTGATAAATTTCTAAATCTCTGCTATTATGTGGTCGTGCAATGTGTTGAGTAGTAAAATCAAAATCATCATCACGTAACAAAGAAAGTTGTTGGTATTCTGTAATGTTTTTGTTATAAAATGCTATTTTTTTAGTTTCATTTGGTTGTAAACTTGGCAAATCGGCTAATAAATCATCTTTTACATTGAAAGATTTTGTATCTATTTGGAATTTAGACAAATCAAATTCAAAATCAATAGTATTTTTATAACCTACAATTATTATTCTTTTGCGACTTTGCAAAACTCCATAATCAGAAGTATTAAAAATATCTAATTTTTCATTATTTTTAGTTTTCTCTAAATGAATATTTACTTTATAGCCTAATAGGTTAAATTTATCAAGCATTTCACACAAATATGTACCTCCGCCTGCTGTAATTAAGCCCGTTACATTTTCAAAAACAAATGCTTTGGGTTCATATTTTTCTAAGAAATTGGCATACTGCAAAAATAAACGGTTACGAGTATCACCAACCATTTTATTTTTATCTCTTGCTCTACCTATTACAGAATATGCTTGACAAGGCGGTCCCCCAATGATTAAATCTACTTTTTTACCTCTATTTAGTTTGTCAATTTGTGAAAAAATTGTGTCAATAGTATTGTCAGAAATTTCAAGATTAATAACAGAATTTAGTTCATCTTTGGGTAAATATTCATACAATTCATTTCTTGTAATAGCACTTTTCAAATATTTTTCATAAATATTCAACATACCTTTATTTTTTAGAGAATAGTAAGCCAACCTTGTTTTAATAGTAAAACAAGCGTCTTCATTCATCTCAACGTGGGCAATAGGTTCAAAACCTTCACGAATAAATCCTTCGGAAAGTCCACCTGCACCCGCAAAAAGGTCAATATATCGCATTTTATTAGCTATTCTCTTATGACAATATTTTTAGATTTAAAACATCAAGGCTAATTTCATAAATATCAACTTTGTGTTTTTCACAAACCTCGAAGCATCTATTCATTGAGGCATTGTGTATTTTGGCTTCGGTTATTGTAAATATAGGTTGTTGAGTACTATGCACTAAATAATCTTTAAAATCATCATCAGGGTGGAAAGATAAATCCATATCCACCAAACTTTTGAAATATGTTTTTACGTTTTCGATTGTATTTATTTCTGTTTGCATATAATTTAATTGATTTTTAGAGTGTAAACTAAGACAATAAAAGCACCTTGCAATTAGTATTTTAGCAAGTATGTGTATGTACTATGAGTAAAAAAGGCTCTTTGGCTGGTAGAAAGTAGAGAGTTTCAAAAGTAAGTTATTTTTTTGTAGTTACAAAATAAAAAATGATTTTATTTTATTGTAGCGATTTATTCCAAACTTTGCCCACATAAAAACAGCGTTCCCAAAACCTATCTGATTTTGGGAACGCTGTTTACTCCTCAAAAACTTCTTCTAAATTTACCACCAAATCGGGGAACAAAACGGGGCAAATGCTATCCTCTTTTACATAAGTGGCTTTGAAAACATACTTTTCATTTTCCAAATAAAACTGTTCTACCGTATTTTCACTTGGGCGGACTATCCAATATTCTAATACGCCATTTTCTTGATACAAAGCAAATTTATCTTTTACATCTGTTTTCGTACTGCTTTGCGATACTATCTCGATAATCAAATCGGGAGAACCCAAGCAGCCTTGTGTGTCTAATTTTGACCTATCACAAATCACGCAAATATCAGGTTGGACAACGGTATAAATTTCTTTATCTGTTTTGCCTTCCGCATTTTTAACAAGTTTCACATCAAAAGGTGCGTGAAAAACTCGGCAAGGCTTTCCTTTAAAATAATTGGAAAATTCTCTATGCAAACTGCCTGAAACCGTTTGATGATACCGATTAGGTGCAGCCATAAGGCGAAAATAGCCTTTCAAAAGTTCTATTCTCTCTGTAAATTGCCAAGTCATATAATCTGCATAAGAATATATTTCGTTGGGATTAAGTTGGTCTATGGAAGTTATCATCATCGTATTCTTTTGAAATATGTTTTTACGTTATTGACTGTATTTATTTGCGTTCCCAATCAAAATGATTTTGGGAACGCTGCTTATATTTTCGGCACGCTAATAGGCTGCTAATTTTATCACCTTTTCCCTGATGCGTTGCTTTGGCAGGAAGTTGTTTTCCAAGTTAGTAGCGAAAGGGATAGCGGTATCTAAGCCGCCCTCGCGCATGACGGGTGCGTCCAATCGCTCGAAGCAATGCTCTGAAATCCAAGCGGCTATCTCGCCGCCTATGCCCCCTGTGAGGCAGTCCTCGTGGCAAACGAGTGCCTTACCTGTTTTGCTTACGGTCTGTCTTACGGCTTCTTTGTCCCAAGGGAGTAGGGTTCGCAAGTCCAGAATATCGGCAGAGATGCCGAGTTCTTCGGTGATTTGCTTTGCCCAGTGTACGCCCATGCCGTAGGTGATGATGGAAAGGTCGTCCCCCATAGCTACTAAGTTTGCTTTCCCTATTTCTATGGTATAGTATTCGTCGGGAATATCCTCATTTGCAGAGCGATAGAGGGCTTTGTGTTCGAAATAAAGATAGGGGTTTGGGTCTTCGAGGGCGGCTAATAGCAAGCCTTTGGCATCATACGGGTTGGAGGGATAGACGATTTTCAAGCCCGAAGTATGGAAAAACCACGCCTCGTTGGACTGCGAGTGAAAGGGTCCCGCCGATACGCCCGCCCCCGTAGGCATACGCACTACTACGTCTGCATTTTGCCCCCAACGGTAGTGTATTTTTGCTAAGTTATTGATTATTTGATTGAAGCCGCAAGTTACGAAGTCGGCAAACTGCATTTCTACCATTGCCTTGTAGCCGTTGATGGAAAGCCCCAAAGCTGCTCCTACTATGGCAGATTCGCAAAGGGGAGTATTCCGTACTCTTTGTTTTCCAAATTTTTCCACAAAGCCTTCTGTAACTTTGAAAGCACCGCCGTATTCGGCAATGTCTTGCCCCATCAGCACCAAATTTGGGTACTTTTCCATAGCGGCACTAAGCCCGTCTGTAATGGCATTGATGAAGCGTTTGTTGGTTTTTTGCTGTGCTTTTGGTGATACAACTACCTGCTGATGCGGTGCGTACATATCGCTGAGTTCTTCGGCTGTATCGGGCGTTGGGTCGGGCTGTGGGAAAACTATTTCCAATCCTTCCTCTATTTCTTGCTTTATTTCTGCCCTAATCTTGGCAATTAGTTCGTCATTCAGCACTTTTATTTCTTTCAGATAGCTTTCATAGCGTTCTACGGGGTCTTTTTTGCCCCATTCCTCAAAAAGTTCTTTTGGGACGTACTTTGTGCCAGAGGCTTCCTCATGCCCCCGCATACGAAAAGTCATCGCCTCCAAAAGTACAGGCTTTGGGTTTGTCCTCATTTTTTCCGCCAGTGTTTTTACCGTATGGTACACCTCCAAAAGGTTGTTTCCGTCCACCTGCACCGCTTCCATGCCGTAGCCTATAGCCTTGTCTATCATTTGTTTGCACCTAAACTGTTCGTTACTTGGTGTAGAAAGTCCGTAACCATTGTTTTCGATAACGAAAATTACGGGTAAGTCCCAAACTGCTGCCACATTGACCGATTCGTGGAAATCTCCTTCGGAAGTAGCCCCATCACCCGTAAAGACTAAGGTTGTTTTTTGCTTATTTTCCAGCAGGTTTGCAAGGGCAATGCCATCAGCAATACCCATTTGAGGACCCAAATGCGAAATCATGCCTACTACGTGATGCTGCTGATTTCCGAAGTGAAAAGACCTATCCCTGCCTTTGGTATAGCCCGATTTTTTACCCTGCCATTGGGCAAAAAGTTTGTGAAAAGGCATTTGCCTGACCGTAAAAACGCCCAAATTGCGGTGCATTGGCAAAATGTATTCGTCATCTTCGAGTGCCATCGCACTGCCTACGGAGATAGCCTCCTGCCCGATGCCTGAAAACCATTTGGTTATTTTGCCCTGCCTAAGCAAAACCAACATTTTTTCTTCTATCATTCTTGGCTTTACTATAGCAGCGTATAGGTCTATGAGTGTTTGGTCGGAATAATGATGTCTGTCAAATTGCATTTGTTCTCTATTGGTTATGGAAATTTGTAGGGCAAAAATAGAAATAAAATACAAAGAAATCTTGCAAATTTTAATCTTTTGGAAATACAAACTATCTTTGCGGTGAATTTCATTTTAGGAAACTCACTGTTTATCATTATCATTCATATTTTTTCATTATTCAATCATTCCCAACATGGAACTTTACTTAGATTCGGTCGATATAAAAGAAATCGAAGAGGCGTTCAAATTAGGCTTTCTGACAGGCTTGACTACTACGCCAACTTTCATGCACAAAGAGGGCGTTACGGACATAGATGCGATGATTCTCCGCTTGGCGAAGATAGTGCCTATTCTGCAAATAGAGGCTTTGGGCGAAACGGTGGAAGACATCTGTGCAGAGGCACACCGTCAGTTGGCTTTGGGCTTAGACCCTACCAAAACAGTTTTCAAAATTCCTGTATCGCTTCATGGCGTTGCTGCCTGCAAAAAGTTGGTAGATGAGGGACTGATGGTCAATGTGCATTTGGTTTATACCTTGCAGCAGGCGTATATGGCGATGGCAGCAGGGGCTACTTATGTGTGTCCGTTGGTAGGTCGTTTGCAAGACCAAGGGCATGATGCACTTGCGCTCGTGCAGCAGTGTATAGAGGCAGTGAACTACTACGGCTACAGCTCAAAAATCATGTTCTCGTCTGTAAGGCACGCCGAACACGTCAGGAATGCCATCAATTTGGGCGTACATACTTGCACTGTTCCTTGGAAGGTGATGAAGGCACTCACAGAAAATAACTTCACTACGCTCGGCACGCAGCAGTTCATAGAGCATACAAAGCTAATGACGATGAAAGTAAAAGAAGCTATCAAGCCCGAAAATCCTGTTATCCAACTTTCTCAGTCTGTTTTGGAGGCTTTGTTGGAAATGAGCAAATACGGCTTTGGGGCGGTTTCTATCGTAGATGAAGGGCAAAAACTCATTGGTGTATTCACAGACGGAGATTTAAGAAGACATTTGCAAGGACAAGGCGAAGGCGTATTGCAGAAAAAACTCACTGATTTTCAGTTTAATTTGCCTATCACTATTTCTCCTGATGCCTTGCTACAGGAAGCTCATAAGATATTCAAAAGCAAGCAAATAGACAACATCGTGGTAGTAGAGAATAGCAAACCTGTAGGCATGATTGACGTGCAGGATCTAATCCGTTTGGATATTTACTAAGCCATTTTTAGTCTTTAAGAAAAACTTGTAAGATAAAAAAAATCTTACAAGTTTTATTTCTTGATGCTATCCTGCCCTACCGTAGATGTCGGGAATTTATTAGGATAGCCGCGCGAACCACCAATGTCGCTTTTTTTGGCAACGGCTTGCACCCGCACAAGGGAATCTTCTATCATTGTAAAAATATATTCCATTTCGAGTGGTTTCTGCATATAATAATTGTAGTTTTTATTGTAAATAGCCGTATCTATTTGGTATTTCTTCATGATGTCTGCGTGGTATCTCTTGTAAAGACCTATACTCCTTTGATGGTCTATAGCCATCATTGCTACGCCCGACTCTGCCAAGTGTATCTCCATCAATATCTTTATCATTTCCTCCCTACTTATCAGAGGATTAGGCACTTCTACTTCTGTAGTCTGTCTTTTGTCGTTGCTACAGGCAAAGATAGCCATCAGTATTAACCCGATAATGAGTATATTTTTCATCTTAATCATAAGTCTTATTTTGGGTGAGGGTGAAGTTTTAAATAAAAAGCATACAAATATCTTGTTTTTTTTTCTAATATAGCGGTACAAACCATGAAATAAACAACTATGCAAACAAACGAGATTCCCCCAAGCATTCTTGCCCAAGTAGAAAAGTTAGAACAAAAGTTCGAGGCTATGGGGCAAGACCTTGCATCTTATTTAGATGGGCTGCTGTATGCCAATTACCTCACTTATTGGGACTACATTCATTTGGATACGCTTTTGAGCCTACAAAGCCCGAAAACAGATTTCCCTGATGAGCAGATTTTTATCATGTATCATCAAATTACCGAGCTGTATTTCAAACTTATCTTGCACGAAATTGGGCAAATAACAAACCATGAGTTTCTGACGGAGGCGTTTTTCATTGCCCGTTTGCAACGCATTAACCGCTATTTTGCCCACTTGGTAAGCACTTTCGAAATCATGGGCGATGGAATGGACAAAGAGCAGTTTCTCAAATTCAGAATGTCTTTGCTCCCCGCAAGTGGCTTTCAGTCGGGGCAGTTCCGAATGATAGAAATATGCACCACAGATTTCAAATATTTGGTGGAAAAGGATTTTTTCAAACAAATAGACACGCATACGACCATCGAGGAGATGTACGAACATATCTATTGGCGATTTGGGGCTACGGAGTTGGCTACAGGCAAAAAAACACTCACCCTCAAGCAGTTCGAAGACAAATATGCCGAAACCTTTGTTAGGCTGGCAAAAACCCATTCGGAAACAAATTTTTTGAGGCTATTCAAAAGAAAATTTGCTCATTCTGAAAGTCTGAAAAATGAACTTCGCAAGTTTGACGCACTCATTAACGTAGATTGGAAATTGGCTCATTTTGGCTCTGCGGTGCGCTATTTGCACAAAGAACCCGCAGACATTGCCGCTACAGGTGGTACAAATTGGCAGAAATATTTGCCTCCACGTTTCCAAAAAGTAATTTTTTATCCTGAACTTTGGACTGAAGAAGAAATAGCCGAATGGGGCAAAAGTTGGGTAGTGGAAAAGTTTGGCAGAAAAAAATCATAATTTTTTTTATCTCAAGCAACCTTTGTTTTTAGTTTTACATCTTAGTTATGAAATCAAGCAAATAGCAATTTTGAGATGTTCAAATTAATAAAACTATATAAAAACGAATCTGATTTAATCGCTGATTGTCTGGCGGGTAGTCGCAAAGCACAAGAGGCTCTGTATAAAAAGTACAGCAGCAAGATGTTAGCGATATGCACACGCTACCTGCCCGACCGCAGCGAAGCAGAAGATGCAATGACCAATGGTTTTATCCGTATTTTTAGCCAATTAGAAAATTTTAGAAAAGAAGGAAGTTTTGAAGGCTGGATTCGGCGAATAGTGGTCAATGAGGCATTGGCACTGCTGCGAAAGAAAAGTAAAATGTACTTAGAACCAGTAGAAAATGCAGACCATCATACTGATTATCAGATAGAAGAAAAATATTTGGAAGCCGAAGAACTGCTGGCAATGGTGCAAAAACTACCTACAGGCTACCGAACAGTATTTAACCTCTATGCCATCGAGGGCTATTCGCACAAGGAAATAGCAGAATCGCTCGGAATAACGGAAAGCACCTCGAAATCACAGCTTAATCGGGCAAGGAATATGCTCAAAGCGGCGATAGAGAAAATGGACAGGCATTGGCAAACGGATAGCGAAAAAGCAGCGCGCCCAAGAGAAAGTAGTTTTGGCATACAAGATTTGAAATTTGAAATGGTTTAAAAAATTTGGAACACCGACACGATGGAAAATAACATAGATAAATTATTCAAAAATAAGCTCTTACAGCATCAGGAACAGCCTTCAGAGCAGGCTTGGAAAAAGTTGGAAGAGGCAATGTACGGCAAGCAAGCCAAACAAAGAAGTTTGGGCGTTTATTGGAGGGTAGCGGCGGCTATTGCTCTGCTTCTAACGGCTTGTTTTTTCTATTTTGGAAATAACAAAAAAGAAATTTTGAGTGCCAAGCAAAATGATACACCAAGCCAACTGCCCATTCAAATTGAGGAAAAGGCAAAAGATTTGGAAGTGAAAACAGAAACACAACCTATTGGAATAGAAGAAGTTAAAACATATCAACCTTCTAAATATTTGGCAAAAAGCCACACAGCAAAAAATGCAAAAACAACTGAAAAAATAGCTGCTAAACCATTGGAAACAAAGCTGATAGAGAAAGAGGAAACTCTCGTAGCCATTGCGCCGATAGATGCGGCGGCAAAGGTAACGCCCAAAGAAACAGAGGAGCAAGAAATCCGAATCACTGTCAAATTTGCCGATGAAGCTACCGAACCGCAAGAAATAGGTAAAGATGATGACGCTACACCCAAAATCAAAAAAACGTGGCTTGGGAAAATGATGGCGAATAGGAAGAAAAAACGCCAAGAAGAGCAAGCAAGAGAGGGCGGAGAACATCAAGAAAAACCAAGCTTTTCTGTATTTGGCATAGATACCGAAAAAGTTTTTGCCAAGAAAAAAATGGCTGAATAGGCTACAGACAAATATAAAATTCATAACAAGCATTTCTAAATCAAGTGTTGTATCTGATATAGTTTTATCAGAAATGGGCACTTATTGTCAAAATAATTTATCACACACAAACATAAAAATAAAATGAAAAAGTTTTTTATAAGTTTCTTATTACTAACAACTTGCTTATTATCAACTGCATCGTGGGCAGGTACTCTTTTGGAATGGAATCCACAAGACAGCCTAATTGTGCAGTTTGGCAAGGGCAAAATCGTCATCTTTGTAGCCAACAAAGCAGATAAGGATAAACTCCAAGAAATGTATGATAGCGGTGCGTTAAGAAACTCTTTACGCTACTTAGAAGCCGACCAGTTGGCTGATACTGCCTTAGTAAAAGATGATAGCGGTGAGTATAGAATCATCAAAAAAAATGGCGAAACCATCATCTACTACGATAAAGTAAAAGAAGGGGGCAAATCTTCGGGAATCCGCATAGACATTGATAGAAATGACCGCCGCAACGAGCCTTCTAACAATCGGTATCGGGCATACATGAGCTATGATTTTGGGATAGACGTGGGCATGAACATCATGATGCCCAAAAGTGGTTCGCTTTCTGGTACTTTATACGAACTTACTCCCCTGCGTTCCAACTATATAGCCCTAAATTTTATGAACCGCATCAATTTTAGCAAATATGCCCGCGCCCGCATTGGCTTAGAGGTTTCTTGGTACAACTTTTCTTTTGAAAAAGATGTAAGGCTAAATATGCGCGATACAGGATTAGAATTGGCTATTGACCCAAATGGCTTGCAAAAATCAAAATTGGCAGCTACTTACGTGAATTTGCCTGTGATGCTCGAAGTAGGTAGACGTTGGGGCTTTACCGTTGGCGTAGGCGGCTATGTAGGCTACAGGGTGGATAGCTGGACAAAAGCAACTGCCCCAAATGGCGACAAACAAAAAGACCACGACAGCTATTACCTCACTAATTTTCGCTACGGTATAAGCACGCAGTTAGGGCTTCGATGGATAAAACTATTTGCCAATTATGACCTTAACTCTCTATTTGTGAGCGATAAAGCCCCTAATATGAATGTATTGAGTGTCGGGGTAAGATTTATGTAAGGTTGTTTTTGCTCATACTTTGCCAAAGTATCAGACTTTGGCAAAGTTGAATAGAATGTACCTAAAAATTATGCAGTCGCTTTTTATTACAAACTATTGCTAATCAGTACAAAACCATTCCAATAATAGGGCATTGCGTATTTTTTGCTTTTCAAGAAGTTTAGTTTTGCCTTTCTGAGTGCCTCTGCCTTGCTTACGTTCTTGCCTTTTTCCAATTTCTGATAAAAATCAACCACTAATTCTTTGGTAGCTTCATCATTTACTTTCCATAGAGAAACCATCATGTTTTTTGCTCCTGCGTAGAGAAAGCTACGGGAAAGCCCAATGACTCCTTCGCCCTTGATGACTTTGCCTAAGCCTGTTTCGCAAGCACTTAGCACCACCAAATCTGTATTTAGCTTTAAGTTATAGACCTCGCTTGAGTGCAAAATGCCGTCCTCTTGATTGGTTTCTTTTTTGTAGAGCATAATGCCCGAAAGTGCGGGATTTTGCGTGTTCACGAAGCCATGTGTAGCGAAGTGAATGTACTTGTAATCTTTGAGTTGCAAACTTTTAAGCACTTCTTCTGTGGCTTTTTCTTCTTTGAAAATAACTCTTTTGTTTTCGCTGAAAAGCAAGGAAACTTCATCTACTTCCTGCTCGGTAGCAAGCAAAGGGCTTGCATAATTACCTGCATATTCTCTTTCTTCTTCCTCGTCAATCTGTGCTAAATTATCCTCTGCCACACGATTGCTCCGAGATGAAGTAGGAGGCGGAGTAGCATTACTTCGGAAAATGGGGGCAAAAGCCAAATAGTCATATTTGTATTGTTCTTCTTTAGGTTGCTGATTCATAAGCAACATAGAGGAATACGTATAGGAAAAATTGTACTTTTTTAATAGGTACGGGAGTGCGGCAAAATTGTCTTTGCCAGTCTTTTTCCCCGCCAACTTATTGGCATCTATGAGCGCCTCAAAAGAAATAATACCCAATACCGCATCGGGAATAATCATCAATCGTTTCCCAATAATATATTTTTCTACAGGCTCTATGAGCTGCTTGTAAAAATGAATCCCGTACTCATATGTCTTATTTTCTATCTTATAGTACAAACTGCCTCTGAAAGCCTTTACATTTCTTTCAAAATCAGCACTTTTTTCTACTTGCGTAACATGATAACCTTTTTCGGAAATAGTAAAAATATAAATCTTTTCCGTACCAACAAAATATTCTATCAGTGTCAGTTTGTCTTTATTTTTGTCTTTTCGCTTATCCTTTTTCAAACTGTTTTCCAATTCTGCAAAGTCTATGTCAGAAACCTTGTATTTGAGGTCGTGGTATTTAGGATATGTTTTTTCCAAATAAGCAATGAGCCTATCGTATTTGGTTTTATTTTCAAACAGATTTGCTTTGAGTGTTTTTACTTTTTCCTTATCCGCCATTTCTTTGAGGGTCTCCTCCTTGCTAAGGTCTTTGTCTATCTCCTGCAATTTGGTATGTAGGGACTGCTCATAGGAAAGTAGGCTATCGGGTACGCCTGCTATTTTGCGGGCTTGCACATCTGCAATTGCACTTCGGAGTACGCCTGCCTTGCTTTTTTCGGAAAAGACAAATGCCTCTTGGTAGAAATTTTTATTTTGGGTAAGTTCAAAAAGTTGCAAGCAAAGTTTGATGCCTTCCTCGTAGATAGGAACGGTATGCTGTGCCAAAAAGAACTTAGACCCTTCGGCTTTGTAGCTATTTCGCATTTTCTCTATCAAGTCCGTAGCCAATTCGAAGTGCATGAGTGCTTGCTGCAAACAGTTTTCTCTTGACTCATTTGGCAGGCTACACTTCTTGAGGAGATTTCCTTTGCTCCCCAATATTTTAAGCAAAAGTGTTTCGGAAAGTACCTTTTCCAAAGAGGGCAAGACAAAGAAGTTCTTATCTTCAAAATCTGGAGTAAGTGCAATCGTGGCTTGCTGATAATAGTGCATAGCCTCCAAGTCTTGGTGCTGATTTTCACTGATAACCCCTAAATTATAATAATCTTCGGCGATAGACGGATGCTTTGCCCCTAATACTTTTTCATAAATTTGGATTGACTTGAGTGTATATTGGATTGCCTCCTGCCATTTTTCATTTTTCTGGGAAAGCAAACTCAGTGTATGATAAATCTTCGCTATTTGGGCGTGTTCTTGAGTATGCAATACCTCCAAATAAATATGCAAAGCCCTATTTAGCTGTGCTTTCGCCAAAGAATCTTGCCCCATTTCCTTCGAGAGCATGCCTATGCCGCAGTAGATAGCAGCAGTAAGCGGGTGCTTATTTGGCAATGATTTTTGAGCTGTTTTCAGTGCATCTTGATAGTATAGGCTTGCTTTTTCATATTCTTTCTTTGCAAAGTGTGCATCGCCTAAGTGCAGTAAATTTTCTGCTTTTTCGGGGTGGTTAGCGGGCAGTTTTTCTTGCCTAATAGCCAATGCTTTTTCCTGATACTGAATGGCTTGGTCTATATCTCCTTTGGAAGCATAGGTTACGCCGAGTTGGTCTAATACTGCTGCCTTGTAGGTTGCATCTTCGGCAGCCTGATTAGTGGTATCTTCTAAGGCAAAAAGGGCTTTTTGCTCGTAGGCTAATGCTCTGTCGTATTGCCCATTTTTTTGGTTGCTGATGCCTATGTTCAAGTTTGCTTTTGCCAAATCGCCTATATGCGCCAAGGAATCTTTTTGCCAGATTGTCAAAGACTTTTCGTGGTAATAGGCTGCCGAATCGTAATCACCCTTGCCGTCGGCGATAAGCCCCGCAATATGAAAATTCAGCGCTAAAATTGTAGAATCTTTGCTATTGCTTACCGACTTTTGCAGATAGACAAGGGCTTTTTCATAATCTCCCGTTTTTTGGTAATTTTCCGCAAGTGCCTGTGTAATAGCTCTGATAGTGAGTGTATCTTTAGATTTGTTTTTCTGCAAAATCTCTAAGGTTTTGTCCAAAGTAGCTACTGCTTCGCTATAGTACCCCGAAGCCAACTGTATTTTGCCCTCATTTAGGTAGGCATCCGCTATTTTTGCCCATGCTTTTTTATCTATTTGTATGCGAAGAGCAACCGCCTTGTTAGCATACTGCATTGCCAAATCGTAGAGGTGCAACTTTTCTACTATTTTTGATTTCCAGAGATAAGCATCCGCAGAAATTTCTAAGGCAAGCGGGCGCAAGGGCATCCCTACTTTTGCCAATTTCCTGCCCTCAATAGTATTTAGAACGCTATCAATGAAGAACTTGGAAGCCTCATAATTCCCTTTCTCAAAATAATTTTTTGCCAAACGGCTCAGGCATATCGTATGGAGTGTATATCGCCCTCGCTTGAAAAGTTCGGGAGCCGCCTTGAGGAAGTATCTGTTAGCACTATCAGTCTGATGACTTGCTTGATAATTATTTGCTTTGTAGTATAAATAATAAGCCTTATCTAACTTACTTTGCGGCTTACTTTGACCATAAATAATACTTTGAAAGTTAAAAAAGCCAACTAATAATAGTAGGAAAGTGATATCTTTATTTTTCATATCTTGTAAAGTCTGTAATATTTATGAAGACGGGTGTAGAATCGCATATAGCAATTAACGATAAGTAAGCCAGATAGTCTATAGACAAATATGAAGCCTTAGATTAGCTATGTAATTTTTAGTCTGTTTTAGACAATAAACAGAAACGCTTTTGTTAATTTTTTTTGTGAAATAATAAAAAAAATAAAAATAGTACAACAAATTCGCCAATAAATACCAAAAAACACCAAAAAAAGACTATATAAATAAATCATATTGATTAACTTGCGATTGTATATTTTTAAGAAGTATTTAAAGCTTTGTGATAAAATTTTACCAAATTGATAAGATTAGCCTTGCCCGAATTCGAGTATCAGCTGCAAACCAAAGATAATAAGGTGTTCATTTTTGATATTATCAGAAAAAAATATATCATGCTCACGCCCGAAGAGTGGGTGAGGCAACATTTTGTGCATTATCTTATTGCTAATCAGTATCCTAAGCCACTGATTAATGTAGAAAGCGGCTTGAACTACAACAATATGCAGAAGCGAAGTGATGTGATTGTTTATGATAGGCAGGGTAGTCCTTTCCTGCTCACTGAGTGCAAGGCAAGTTCCATTATGCTTACTCAACAGGCTGTAAATCAAGCACTCACGTACAACTATATTTTAAAAGCAAAATATTTAGCCATTACTAACGGCTTGCAACATTTGTACTATAAGATAGATTTTGAAAAAGGGGGTAGCGAACTCGTAAAAGAGCTACCCCTCTATGAATGAGTTATTTGCTACATATTCAATGCCCTATTGCCCGTAGCAACTAAACACGCCTCTTTGAAGGCTTCGGTGAAAGTAGGGTGTGCATGGCTCATGCGTGCGATGTCTTCGGCAGAAGCTCTGTATTCCATCGCTACTACCGCTTCGGCTATCATATCGGCGGCACGAGGGCCTATGATATGCACACCAAGAATTTCATCTGTGGCGGCATCAGCCAATACTTTTACCGTACCGTCCAAGTCCATGCTCGCCCTTGCCCGCCCTAAGGCTTTGAAAGGGAAAGAACCTGTTTTATATTTTCTCCCACTTGTTTTTAGCTCGTCTTCAGTATAGCCCACGCCCGCTACTTCAGGCCAAGTATAAACCACGTTTGGAATGAGCAAATAGTTGATGTGTGGCTTCTGCCCTGCTATCTGCTCGGCTACAAGCACACCCTCTTCTTCGGCTTTGTGGGCAAGCATCGCCCCCTTTATTACATCACCTATGGCATAAACGCCTTTTACATTTGTTTCCAGATGCGCATCCACTTCTATTTTTCCTCTGTTATCGAGTTTTATACCTGCGTTTTCCAGCCCAAGCCCTTCCGTATAAGGTTTCCTCCCTATCGAAAGTAGGCAGTAATCCCCTTTGAAGGTGATAGTTTCCCCATTACTATTTTCCGCACTTACCGTAACTTCCTCTCCGTTTACGCTTGCTCCTATCACTTTGTGTTTGAAATAAAAATCGAAGCCCAATTTTGCTAATACTTTCTGAAGTTCCTTGCCCATTGTCTTGTCCATAGTAGGAATGAGCGAATCCAGAAATTCTATCACAGTAACTTTTGAGCCAAGTCTTCCATAGACAGAGCCTATCTCCATCCCAATTACCCCCCCCCCAATGATGATGAGGTGCTTTGGTATTTCCTTGAGTTCTAAGGCTTCGGTAGAGGTAATAATTCGCTGCTTATCATACGGCACAGAAGGCAAAATAATTGGTTTTGAGCCTGTAGCAATGATTGTTTTGTTGGTTTGTATTTGCTTTACGCTCGCTTCCTCTCCCTGATTTTTGGTAGGCGTGATTTTGATGGTATTTTTGTCCACAAAAGAGCCTAAGCCATAATAGGTATCAATTTTATTTTTCTTCATCAGAAAAGCAACCCCATCACAAGTTTGCTTTACCACTTCTCGCTTGCGGCTAATCATCTGCGGCAGATTCACTTTGAGGTCGTTCAGGTCAATGCCATGCGTTTTGAAAGTATGGGCGGCATTGTGGTAATGCTCAGAAGAATCGAGCAAAGCCTTAGACGGGATACACCCTACGTTTAGGCAGGTGCCGCCGAGCGAATTATATTTTTCTATGATTGCGGTTTTCAGTCCCAATTGAGCGCAACGGATAGCGGCAATGTAGCCTCCTGGTCCCGAACCTATTACTGTTACGTCGTATGTCATTTTTTGCTAAATTAGATTGTTTCAGATTGCTAAAAACTTATGTCTTATTTCCCATACAGAGGGCAAGGGAGCGGTCATTTGCAGACCCAAGAAATACTACCGTAAAAATAATGAAATATCCAACAATAGCAAAATTAAATGAATGTAAGATATTTTTAAGTATCATCTGCTCATACAGTTCCAAACTTTGTAAAACAAAAGAAAGTTTGCTAAGTTTGTAAGCACAAAATAGGAATTAATCATCATTATTTGTTAGCAACCAAACGCATGAATCCCAACAAAGAGACTCCCCTGATGAAGCAGTACAACATCTTCAAGGCAAAATACCCTGGTGCTATCTTGCTTTTTAGAGTGGGCGATTTTTATGAAACTTTTGGCGAAGATGCCATCAAAGCAAGCAAAATTCTCGGTATTGTCCTTACTCGGCGGGCTAACGGTGCGGCAGCGTTTATCGAATTGGCAGGCTTTCCTCATCATTCTTTGGATAATTACTTGCCCAAATTGGTCAGGGCGGGCGAAAGGGTGGCAATTTGCGACCAATTGGAAGACCCCAAATTTGCGAAAGGAATCGTAAAACGTGGTGTTACCGAATTAGTTACGCCCGGTGTTTCCTTTAATGACCATGTGTTGGAAGGAAAGAAAAATAATTATTTGGCTTCTTTGCACCTCACTGCCGAAGGGCGGATTGGCATTGCATTTTTAGATATTTCCACAGGCGAATTTTTGGCAGCACAAGGCGAAATTAGCTACATTGAGAAACTTTTACAGAGCTTTAGCCCTTCAGAAATTATTTTTAATAAAAAATTTAAGACCACTTTCGAAGATACATTTGCCGACAGATTCAATACCTACACCCTCGACGATTGGGTATATCAGTTCGACTACGGCTATGAAAAACTCATTCGCCATTTCCAAACCAATACACTCAAGGGCTTTGGAATTGAAAATCTGAAAGAGGGCATCGCGGCGGCAGGTTCTATTTTGTACTATTTGGAACTTACCGAACACAGAGAAATTAGGCATATTTCTTCTATTGCCCGCATTGCCGAGGAGCGTTATGTGTGGTTAGACAAGTTCACTATTCGCAATTTGGAACTCATTTTCCCACAGCAAGAAGGCGGCGTTCCTCTGATAGATATTTTAGATAAAACCGTTACGCCAATGGGGGCAAGGCTGATGCGAAAGTGGGTAGTGATGCCGCTCAAAGATAGAAATGAAGTAGAAGAACGCCATCAGATACTTCGTTTTTTTATTGAAAATGAAGATGATAGAGAAGGGTTGTTAAAATATTTGAAGCTCATTGGAGATTTGGAACGGCTCATTTCCAAAGTTTCCGTAGGTAGGATTAATCCAAGGGAAATGCTACAGCTCAAAAGAGCATTAAAAAGTATTGTTCCCATCAAAGCACTCCTAAAACAACGGTCTGAAGGCGAGCTTTTAGCGAAATGGGCAGACAAAATTAACCCTTGTGGATTTCTTTTGGAGAAAATAGAAAAAGAACTTAAAGAAGAAGCCCCAATGGTAAGCAATCAGGGCGGAATTATCAAAGATGGCATCCATGAAGAATTGGACAATTTGCGGAAAATAGCCTTTTCGGGGAAGGATTATTTGGAAAAACTCCAAGAAAAAGAGGCTATTAGAACAGGCATTAGCTCACTAAAAATTTCTTATAATAGCGTTTTTGGCTATTATTTGGAAGTACGCAATACCCACAAAGACAAAGTTCCTAATGATTGGATTCGCAAGCAAACCCTCACAGGAGCAGAGCGTTATATCACCCCCGAACTCAAAGAATACGAAGAAAAAATACTCACCGCCGAAGAAAAAATCAACTCGATTGAGCAAAATTTGTATCTCAAATTAGTGCAAACTTCTACCGAGTATGTAAGCTATATCCAAGACAACGCCCGCATATTGGCAATGCTCGATTGCTTGCTTTCCTTTGCCGAAGTAGGCGTGCATCAGAAATATACGCAGCCGCAAATGTCCGATGCGAATTTGCTCAATATCAAAGGCGGGCGGCACGCTGTCATAGAAACACAACTTCCTCTGGGAGAGGCATATATCCCTAATGATGTTTTCTTAGATGATGAAAATCAGCAGATTATGATTATCACAGGCCCTAACATGGCGGGCAAGTCCGCACTCCTCCGCCAAACTGCCCTGATTGTCCTGATGGCACAAATGGGCAGTTTTGTTCCTGCCGAAAGTGCAGAAATTGGCATGGTCGACAAGGTTTTTACGCGCGTAGGGGCTTCAGACAACTTGGCAAGAGGGGAATCTACTTTTATGGTAGAAATGACTGAAACGGCAAGCATATTGAACAATTTGAGTGAGAAAAGTTTGGTATTGATGGACGAAATAGGCAGAGGAACAAGCACTTATGATGGCATTTCCATTGCTTGGTCAATAGTGGAGTATTTGCACAATCACCCGAAATATTTTGTAAAAACGCTATTTGCTACCCATTACCACGA
The DNA here is from genome assembly GCA_004294445.1 of Cytophagales bacterium. GTDB lineage: Bacteria > Bacteroidota > Bacteroidia > Cytophagales > Thermoflexibacteraceae > Thermoflexibacter. The sequence continues at coordinate 112,643 of REAZ01000005.1, read as the reverse complement.
ACTTAACGAATTGGCAAAAGACCTGCCGAGAGTAAAAAACTTCAACGTAGCAGTCAAAGAAGTAGGCAATAAAGTTCTTTTTCTTCGCAAACTCAAAGAGGGCGGCAGCGAACACAGTTTCGGGATTCACGTAGCCCAAATGGCAGGAATGCCCAACCAAGTGGTCATCAGGGCAAGCGAGGTCTTAGAAGGCTTAGAAGAAGAAAAAACTAAAGACAAAAACAAACTCAAAATCAGAGAATTACCTAAAAGCGGATTGCCGCCCAATACTTTTCAGTTCAACCTTTTTGAAGCAAAAGACCCGAACTATAATGTGGTCAAAGAAATGCTCAAAAAATTGGACATCAATACCATTTCCCCTGTGGAGGCACTGTTGAAACTGAATGAGATTAAGGGATTGATGGGGAAGTGAGGAAAATAAGCCCCCGATTCATAGTTTTTTGGCTTTGGGCAGCAGCAAAACAGAGGAATAGCGAGAGAATAATGACCACTTTTCGGCACTACTTTTGGTAAGGCATCTTAAAAATTGGTGGGTACTGACCAAAATCTTGCATATTTGAAAAAAATACTTGCATATTTGGGAAAATTTAAGAGAAGCAAATCAAGAATAGATGAAAAACTTAGTCATAGTAGAATCACCTGCGAAGGCAAAAACAATAGAGGGATACTTAGGAAAAGACTTCGTAGTGAAGTCAAGCTACGGACATGTGCGCGACTTGCCCAAAGATAATAATGCCATTGACGTAAAAAATGGTTTCAAACCTATTTATGAAGTTTCAGAAGATAAGAAATCTTTGGTAAGTGAATTAGCGAAGTTGGTAAAGCAAGCGGAAGTAGTTTGGTTAGCAACAGACGATGACCGCGAAGGAGAGGCTATTTCTTGGCACTTGAAAGAGGCATTAAACATAGACATAAAAAAGACAAAACGTATTGTTTTTAGGGAAATTACCAAAACAGCTATTCTCAAAGCCATTGCCAATCCTCGCCAAATAGACATGGATTTGGTCAATGCACAGCAAGCTCGCCGCGTATTGGATAGATTAGTGGGTTTTGAACTATCGCCTGTGCTTTGGAAAAAAGTAAAAATGGGGCTTTCCGCAGGCAGAGTGCAGTCAGTAGCGGTACGCTTTGTGGTGGATAGGGAAAGAGAAATCCAGAAATTCAAAGCTACTTCTGCCTATAAGATTAGCGCAAATTTTAATTTGGAAAAAGGCAAGAAGCTGAACGCCGAAATTCCCAAGAAAATAGAAAAAGAGGAAGACGCATTCAAATTTTTGCAGAAATGCGTGGCTGCCACTTTCAAAATCTCGAATTTAGAGAAAAAACCCGCCAAGAAATCTCCCTCACCTCCTTTTACAACTTCTACTTTGCAGCAAGAAGCAAGTAGGAAATTGTATTTCTCGGTAGCACAAACAATGTCCTTAGCCCAAAGACTCTACGAAGCGGGGCATATTTCTTACATGAGAACAGACTCCTTGAATCTCTCCAATGATGCCATCAACGGAGCAACTTCCACCATAGCAAACAATTACGGCAACCAATACGTAGAGGTAAGGCACTTCAAAACCAAGACGGAGGGAGCGCAAGAAGCACACGAAGCCATCAGACCTACTAATTTTGCCGTCCAGCAAGCAGGAAATGACCGCAATGAGCAGCGTCTATACGAGCTAATCTGGAAGCGAGCCATTGCCTCACAGATGGCAGACGCAAAGTTGGAAAGAACAATAGCTACCATCGATATTTTGCCCGCTAACAGCCCTGTCGCCCTGCCCGAAAAGCTACAGGCAACAGGCGAAGTCATCTTATTTGATGGATTTTTGAAAGTCTATATAGAATCGTCAGATGACGACAGCGAAGACGAGGAGCAAAAAGGAATGTTGCCGCCCCTAAGCATCGGGCAAGTATTAGATTTGGACTATATGAAAGCCTTAGAACGATTTACCACAGCTGAAGCCCGCTATACGGAGGCAAGTTTGGTGAAAAAATTAGAGGAAATGGGCATTGGCAGACCTTCTACTTACGCACCTACCATTTCTACAGTGCAGCAGCGCGGCTATGTACTCAAGGAATCTCGCGATGGTAAGGAGAGAAAGTATCAAGAGTTAATACTCAAAAACAACAAGATAGCTACGCAAACCAAAACAGAAATTACGGGTGCTGAAAAAATGAAATTGTTTCCTACTGATATTGCCATGCAGGTCAATGACTTTTTGGTGAGTAATTTCCCAGAAGTAATAGACTATTCTTTTACGGCAAACGTAGAAGAGGAATTTGATAAAATTTCGCACGGAAAAACAGAATGGGCAAAAATGATTGGCAATTTCTACCAAGATTTTCACCCGCAAGTAGAGAAAACACAGACTGAGGCAGAGCGAGTTTCGGTAAGTAGCACACGCATCTTAGGCACAGACCCTATTACGGGCAAAGAAATTATTGCCAAGCTCGGCAGATACGGTGCGTACGTGCAGATAGGCGGAGAGGAAGAAGCAAAGCCCAAGTATGCAAGTCTTCGGAAAGGGCAACTTTTAGAAATAATTAGCTTGGAAGAAGCTCTCGAACTTTTCAAACTACCCAGAGAAGTAGGCGAGTACGAAGGGATAAAAATGACTGCCGCACTTGGGCGTTTCGGACCTTACATAAAGCACAGCGACAAGTTTTACTCCCTCCAAAAAGAGCAAGACCCGTTCACTATTAGCGAGGAAGAGGGCATCAAACTCATCATGGCAAAACGCCAGGCGGATGCTCAAAAGTATATCAAAGAGTTTGCAGAACGCCCTGATATAAAGGTGATTAATGGACGATTTGGTGCTTACATAGCAGCTGGAGATAAGAACGTAAAAATTCCCAAAGACAAAGCTCCAGCCGAACTGACATTAGAGGAATGTATAGCCCTTGCGGATGCTACTCCAGAAAAAAAAGGAGGCAAATTTACCAAGAAAACAGAAATAAAAAAGCCTGAAACAAAGGCAAAAGCCGAAGTCAAACCCAAAACTACAGCTAAAAAGACAGTAGCTAAAAAAGAGGTAACTCCTAAAAAAACAAGCCCAAAGACAAGCAAAGTAACAAAATAAAGCAAATGACTACTTATCCATTCCTTATTTCTTCTTCAAAAAGTACAAATTTCCTTTTTGAGTATAAAAACCCTGAAGGATAGGAATTTTGCTAAAAATCTGATTGCCAACGCCCGAATCATCTATGATGACTTCGGGCATATCTTTTTGCAAATTTTCATAGACAGCCACCATGCCTGAATAATACTCCAGATTAGCAAAATGTGCCTGTGAAAGTTCCCAATTCAGATAAGGCGTTGCCATCTGATTCCCATAATAATAAGATTTATCTTTGCCGAGTACCAATATTCGCTTATTACTAACAGTAAAGTCGGCGGGCTTTTTAGCAATAACGGCACTATAGCTGACGTAGTTGCGAAGTTTGCCCAAAGGAAAACAACTCCAATAACCACTTAAACCTGTGCCTATCAATAAGATGAAAAATAATAATTCTTTTAAAAATCTTTTTTTATACAATAAAAAAAAGTAGGTTACAAACAAGCTAAACGTAGGAGCAAGTAGAATAAGCTGATAAGTAGCAAAAGTAGTAGCAAAGAGGTTAGTAAGCAATGCAGTAGCTAACCAAATTAACAATAGTAATTGTGTATTGCTTTGGAAATTGATAAAAGCAGTTTCTGCAAAAACTCGCATCAGCCCAAAAACGAGAAAAAGAGTAGGAACAAACATCACTATCACGAGTGTCTGCCACGAAAGATGAGAAGAAAAATCGATATTAAGTACGGTAAATAAATAATTTTGCAAAAAGGAATCAAGCCCCCCAATCCATAAATAATACAAAACTACCAAACTGAATACAAAACTAATCCCATACACAAACAAAAGATACTGACGAATAGACGCTGTGCGGAAAAGCGTGAAACCAAGTGCGATAAAAGCAATAAAAACAAAACTTGGCAGGTAGAGCAAAATAGCGATTCCCAAGTAAAGCCCTGTTTTAAAAATTTCATTATCAAAAGCGTTCTCACTCAAAGACAATATATTACGAATGACCAATAGCAAAAAAGTAAGCGAAAGTAAAGGCGGAGAAAGTGTGAGCATATCAAAACTGCTACACGAAAAAAGCACGTACAAAAGAGCAGGCAAGTAGTTTTTTTCGCTATACATATTTTTTTTGAGCAGCATTTGATTGAAAACGGCTGCCTGAATGAAAACTAAAGTCATCGCCAAAATATGATAAGTAATAAGAGAATTACCTACTATCTCATACAATATCCAATAAACAAGGGCAGAAAAAGGAGCAATATTATCCCAAACATCTACATACATGATAGCCCCTCCTCCTAATTTTTCGCCAATTATCAGCCAATTTAGCTCAGGAATCAAGATAGGCGGTATTTGAAAAAAAAACACTATGCGTATTATTATGAAAATAATGAATACGCCAATCAGACGTAGCGGGTCGTTTATTCTGAAAAAACTAAGCATTATTGGCTTTCTTCTTTGTCTTCTTTTGGAATATTTAAAGATTTTATCAAACTATCCATCTGACTTACTTCCTCGTAGGTATCATCTACAAAAAATGCAATATCAGGGATAACTCTCACTTCATTTCTTATTTTATTACCAAGAATTTTCTTAATAATGGCTTTGTCTTGCTGAAGTTTGGCTAACTTTTCACCACTTTTATCTTCTGGAAAAAAACTTAAATAAATCTTTGCCAAGCCCAAGTCGGGAGTTACTCTCACTACTGTAATCGTTAATAAACTTCCTGCAGCATACTCTTTTGCCTCTTTTTGAAAAATACTACTCAACTCTTTCTGCATCAGGCGAGCAAATTTTCTTTGCCTTGTTGTTTCTTCCATAAAATTAAATTGCTAATTTTCTCCGATTAATTTACTAAATCCGCACAAAAATACACAAAGTTTCGTTAATTTAGGTAAAGACAAAAACAAGAACTTTAAATATTGGAATAAGATGGACAAAAAGACATTTTTTTTGGTGCTAATTGGCGTATTGGGTGTGATAGGTTATTTGGGATGGAATGAGTATCAAAAATCCGTAGAGGACGAACGGCAGTTTCGACTTCATCTTTTGCAAGACGAACAAAGACATCAAAAGGAGCTAATGGAGGCGCAACTAAAGGCGGCACAAGAAAAACGTATGGCAGAAGAGGAGCGACAAAGAAATGCTTTGGCAATGCAATCTGCCGAAGACCGCCAAATAGCTGATATTATTTTGCAGAAAAAAGCAGATGCGATAGCGCAGGTAAAGGGCTTGATAGAAAGTAAGGGAAATGGTACGATAGAAAGGCATGAAGCAGACCAAATTTGGGCAAGAAAAATCACCGACGTTTTCCTACAGCACGCAGACTCTATGTGTACTTATAGTTACAAAACAGGGTTGGAAGGCGAAATGCTCATCGAGATTACCTTTAATATCAATCAATTAGGAACTGTAAGACCGATAGTAGAGAAAACAAGTAAAACTAATTATGACTTCTTAGAGGTAAACTCAAAATATGAGCAAAAAATATTTGCATATTGTGAAAAAGGAATAAACAAGACCAACTGTGATAAAAAGAAAGAAATTAGCACTTTTAAAATTTTGTTGGCAGATAGAAAAACGGCAGAAATGCTAAAAAAGAACATAGATATTCTTAAAAAACTATACGGAAATAACTTTGAAAACCTCAAAAAACTATACCAAGCCAATGATTTATAGATTTTCTTATTTCCGCAGTTCTGCCAACTGTTTAAATAGTTCTGTTTCTTTTGCAGTAAGGTTCTTAGGCACCTGTAGGGCTACTTTGATGTATAGGTCGCCAAAGACAGTAGGATTATCGTACTTTGGCATTCCTTTTCCTTTAATTCTAAATGTTTTTCCGCTATCTGTGCCTTGCGGGATAGTGAAATTAATCTCACTACTCATAGTCTTGATAAGCACTTTTCCGCCCAATACTGCCGTATAGACAGGCACTTCTACGAGGCAATGAACGTCATCACCTTTGCGTTCAAACCCTTCTTTTTTGGCGATTTTCACTATTACATATAAATCTCCGCGCTTGCCGTCAGTGCCTTCGCCCCCCCTACCTGCAAGCTTGAGTCTTTGCCCATCTTCCACGCCTGCTTTTACTTGCAGCCTAAGACTCTGATTAAGCACATTGAGTATTCTTGCTGTCCCTGTATATGCCTCTTCCAAAGTAATTTCCATTTCTGTTTCAAAATCTCGTCCTTTGCTTACTCGCTGACTTTGACCGAACCTTTGCTCGTCTTCGCCTCCAAATTTGCCGAAGATATTTTTGAAAAAATCTGAAAAACTACCCCCGAAGGAGTCATCTGCATCAAAGCCTTCTTGCGGCTGCCCCGTATTAGGTCGCTGGAAAGGATTTTGTTTTCGCCTCAAAAAATCTTCGGGGTCGCCTCCGTATTTCTGGTACTCTGCCCAGTTAGAACCAAGTTTATCATAATATTTTCGTTTTTGGGCATCTCCAAGCACGTCATAAGCCTCGCTAATTTCCTTAAATTTAGCTTCTGCTGTTTTGTCTCCCGGATTTTTGTCGGGGTGGTATTGCTTGGCAAGTTTGCGATACCCCTTTTTGATTTCTTCGTCTGAAGAGCTTTTTGCTACGCCTAAAATCTTATAATAATCTTTGTATTCCATACTTGAGTGAATGGTATTATGCTGTATTTGTTCTTTTTAAGACCAATAGAGGAATATCAGCCTCAAAAGCCAATGTTTTTGTAATACTTGAATTGAAAATCTTTTCGTACCAAGGTCTTTCATAGCTCGCTACACACATCACATCGGGCTGTGCGGTTGCTATATAGGCTTCTATGTTATCTGCTGTATCATCACTTCCTGCCGCAAGGAAAGAAAGATAAATATGCTCATATTTGTATTTAGCTTGCAATCTCTTTAAAAAACCATCTGTATCAAAATCAGCGACATGAGTAACTGCGTCGTGAATGTGAAAAATATCTATTTTAGCATTTGATATTCTTGCAAAAGTTACCAAATCCTCAAAAAAACTATCTAACTCCAACGTAACAGATGCCAAGCTAATTTTTGCTAAAGTACGTTTTTTTGATTTTGCAGGGTACATAAGTACTGCACAAGGAGATTTTTCAAGTAGCTCTGCCGATTCGCTGCCATAGAAAAATCTGCCCAAACCTGTAGTAGTTGATTTTCCAATCACCACTAAATCAACTTTTTGCTCGTCTATGGTATCCAACACATTTCTTAGAAATTCCCCATGCTTTACTACCCAATCTATTTCGAAAGGAGGCTTCTCCATGCCTAAGTGCGTAAGCATTCTTTGCGTAAATTCTTTCAATCGCTCCCAATTGCTTGATAGGTCAAATTGCAGGGCATCCTTATAAAGATTAGTAGGCACACGAGGGTGAATGTGCGTTTCGGTAGCATGAAAAAAGATGAGTTTCACATCTGTTGCATTAGCCAACATTCGTACGGCAAACTTCATTGCGTGTAGGGAATGTGGGGAAAAATCTGTAGGTATTAATATAGTTTCCATTTATCTCGAAGATTTTTGATTTTACTTTACGGAAAATAACAACTAAAATGTAGAAAAAATTTAGATTGTTAGAATAAACTTTGCAAATATAAGGATTTTTTAGAAAAAACCTCAGAGTCGTAAACCTACCAAGGTAATATCATCTCGCTGTAGTACTCCATCTCTGTGGCTTTCCAATGCATCCATAAAACGTTCTCTTTGCTCTGCCATCGAAAACTTATGGTACTTTTGGATAAGTTCTTTTACTTTCATGCTTCCAAAGCGATTACCCTTTGGGTCATTTTGGTCAACGAGTCCGTCAGTATGTAAGTATATACTATCTCCCATCATAAGTTTTATTTTGGATTCCGCAAATTCCCTATAACTCTCTTTTTGCCTTCCGCCAACGGACTTGAGCGTGCCTCTTATTTCATTGAACTGACCATCTTTGACGTAGTAAATGGGTAATTTTGCTCCTGCAAAAGTAAGGTGCATCTCATATTCTTCGGGTGGTTCATAGAAATTCATCGCTGGTTCAAATAGACAGATAGCTATATCCATACCATCTGTATTTTTGGCTTCATCTTGGTTAAGTGCATTGCGTATATTTAAGTGTAAAAGCTCCAAGATTTTGGCAGGCGAGAAAACCTGCTGCACATTGATAATTTCATTCAGAAAGGTAATACCCAGCATACTCATAAAAGCCCCAGGTACGCCATGCCCCGTACAATCTACTACTGCCAAATAAATACGGTCGCCCACATGATTGAACCAATAAAAGTCCCCTGAAACAATATCTCTCGGTTTGAAAATGGTAAAATACTCGTGCAAAGCTTCATTGATTTTTTCGTTGGAGGGGAGGGCAGCTTGCTGAATGGTTAAGCCGTAGCGAATGCTGTCCGTAATACTTTCATTTTTTTCTTGAATAATTTTATACGCATTGGTATTTTCCAGCGCTATAGAAATATAAGAAGCCAAAGTTTGCAGAAGTGTTTTATGATGCTCATTGTAAGCATCTTTTTCAAAACTCTGTACGGTAATAACGCCGAGAGGCTTGTTTTCAAAGAGTAAGGGCAGATAGATAACAGATTGTGGGTACTGCTCTCCGCGTATTTTTGGCTCGCTGATGTAGCTCTTGTATTCGCTAAGAAGGTCGTTTATCATGATGATTTCTCGCCTGTCCAAGCATTGTACGGAGAGGAAATTTTTTTCTGCCATCTCGAAGAAATGATCCGAACTTTTGTTGTTTTCTATGTAATTCTTGAACTCAATGCGCTGCATGTGAGTATTAAGTACGCCTATGCCGAAACCCTCTGCTTGCATCATGCTATTAATGCTTACATAAAGCGTGCTTACCAATTCGTTTAAGTTGAGCAAGGCTGTAACTTTTTGCCCAATATCACTTACTATTTTTATGTCTTCATAAGCCTCCTGAAGCTGCTCTTTCTGCTCTTCAATGTGTTTGTTTTGGGCTTCCATTTCTTCTTTTTGAGCACTTAGCTCTACTGTTCGCTGTGCGACCAATCGTTCTAACTCCTCACTCCGAAGTTTGATAGTATTTACTCGCCACGCATATAGGCTTACTGTAGCTAATACAAAAAGCACACTTATTATAATATAGAAGCCTATGGTCTGGTAAAGTTGTGGCTTTACCACAAGTCGTACACTATCACCCATTTGATTCCAGATTCCGTCTTCATTTGCCGCAATAACTTCAAAAACATAGTCGTTAGGAGGCAAATTAGTATAAACAGCTTGCCTTTCCTTGCCTGCATCTATCCATTCACTATCATAATTTTTGAGCCTATACCGAAACTTAATTTTTTCAGGAGAAGAAAAACTTAAGGCTGCATATTGGAACATAATACGCTGCTGGTCGGGGAGCAAAGTAATAGGAAGATGAGGAGAAACCTCTATACTATTATCTATTACTACTTTGAAAATATCTACGGGAGGAGATAATATATTTTTTTTTATTTTCAAGGGGTCAATCATGGCTACGCCTCCTAATGTAGGAAACCACAAACGACCATCAGAAGATTTAATGGACTTTGCTGAACCTGTGCATTCTTCGTTGTTCATGCCATCATACTTGCCGTAATATTCATAATCAAAAACCCTTGTTTTTTTACCAATAAAATCTAATAGATTTTGTTTACTCATTTTCAGAATACCTTTGGGAGTAGGCATCCAAAAATTTCCTAAGTCATCTTCTAAAATATCTACAGGTGCATCTTCTGGGAATCCATTTTTGATGGTGAGTGCATACACCTTGTCATTTATAATGACACTTAACCCACTTCCTGTTGTAATCCATATCCGATTTTCTTTGTCGATATAGGTATTAAAAATAGTATTGCTTGAAAGCCCATCTTTGATAGTAATGAGTGTCATTTTTTCTTGGGGAGAGATTATCATCAGCCCCGATTCATTTGTCCCCACAATCATATTGCCTTTGCGGTCTTCATCAATGGACATAATGTAGTTAGACCGCAAAATATTCAGCTTATTGTAAATTTTCTTTTCGCCAGAAATAGTCATTTTTAGCAAACCGCCTGTTTTCGTTCCCACCCAAATAGCCCCTTTGCTATCTTCATAGACTAAGCGAACCTGATTATCGGGCAAGCCATTTTCTTCTTGAAAAAAAGTTTCTTCTCCTTGCGCACTAATCTTGAGGAGCCCTTTGTAAGTGCTTACCCAGCTATTTTGCCTGCTATCCTTGAAAAGATGTCTAATTCTTTCTGTACCAAGATTCTTTTTTATTTTTAAATTACTTATCTGATTACCAGAAATGACGTGGATAATGCCAACATCTGTACCAACCAAAAACTGCCCTATCTTATACTCGCATATACTACTCACAGGTTGGGAAACCATGCCATCGCGAACGGTAAAATTGGTAAACTTGCCGTCTTGAATCCGACAAAGCCCTCCTCTATAAGTAGCAATCCATAAATTACCTTCTTTGTCAAAAATCAAATCTGTAATCTCTTTGTAGGGCAGCCCACCCTCTTCCGAAAGCATTTCTGTTACCCACCCTCCATTTTTGTCTGGTTTTAGGCGATAAAGCCCTTTGGTAGTGCCAAGCCAAATACATTCATACTTGTCTATGATTATTTTTGTTATTGTGATGTCTTCCAGAGAGGGAACGGTATTAAATTTTCTGCCATCAAACCAACTTAATCCCTTGTTTGTAGCCACCCAAAGGGTATTTTTGCTATCTAAAGTAAGGTGGTTGACTGTATTATCGGGCAATCCGTCTTTTTCTGTAAAATCGTCAAAAGTTTCATCTTCGAGCAGTCTTACTACTCCTTTGCCCTCTGTTCCAAACCAGATAGTGTTTTTGTGGTCTTGGGCAATCGTTTTGACCGAAACATCCCTCAGAGGTTCTATTGCATTATAGGTCTTGAAATCGCCACCCTCAAAAGCAAAAATACCCTCGCCTCTCGTTCCAACCCAAAGTCTATTCGACTTGTCTTTGAAAATTTTTTCTACTGCATAGTTAAAAGACGTTTTAGTTTGTAGGGTTCGGAAGCTATCTCTCTCGCGAATGAGCAATCCGCCCCCCGCCGTACCTATCCAAAGGTAATTATCTGAAGCCTCATATAAGTCTGAAATAGAATTAATGAGAAAAGAGGGGGTATTTTGCTTATTAAAAACAGTAAAATTCGTACCATCAAAACGTACTAATCCGTTATAGCCCGCTAACCAAATGTATCCATCTTTGGTCTGAATAATTTTATTTAAAGTATTAGAAGGAAGACCATTTTCGGTAGTCCATTTATGAATAATGTATTGGGTGAGAGATTTATTGGGGTCTAAAGACTGAGAAAATAAAGTAGATATGTTAGCTATAGTCAAGAAAGAGAACAAAAATAAAGCAATCAGAAAAAGTCTTCGCCTAAAGAGTAAGCGAAATACGAACAATAGAAAATGAGAAAAATAAATAGTTGCCGTCATTAAATAAGGGCTGGAAAATATATCCATACAAAAATAGAAATTTTCCAAATATAGTTAATATAATTTAAAAATCTTACACTAAATAACGGAGGTAAATTGGGGAAGTCATTTGCTACAGCCCACAATCTTACTAATTTTTTTACATCTTATCTTACAAAAGATAAGATAAATATTACTTAGAAATAAAAATTATCAAAAAAACGCAATTTTTTCCTTGTTTTGTCTAATCCGTTGCCTACTTTTGTCCCAAAGTTAACAAACTGGGGTGTTTCCCTTGAAAAAGGGGGGCTGAGATGATACCCATCGAACCTGAACAGGATAATGCCTGCGAAGGAAGTTTTGGAAGAAATTAGGAATTATAAGTTATGAATGATGAGTTTTTTCTCTAATATTCTCATTATTAATGTTTTATTATTTGTAATTCATAATTCATCATTATTTTCAAGTCATTCTCGCCACATTTCCCATAAGTTAATTTAATAAATCATCATTTTATTAAATTTAACGTTTATGAAAATTTTATCATTCAAAGGTTATATCTTTTTACAAAAAAAATTAACCATTTTTAGAGTCTATAGGCTACTAACACTCCTTTTATTATTCTTCGCCCTTTCCGCCCAAGCACAGTTCACTATTTCGGGAAAGGTAATTTCTGGAGAAGATAAACAACCATTAGGAGGGGTAAATATTGCCATAAAAAATACTAATGGAGGCACAATTTCAGATATTAATGGATATTATAGATTAGAGAATTTAGAAGGAAATTACACCATGATTTTTTCTTTTGTTGGATTTAAAAGTGTTGAGAAACAATTTACAATTAATAGAGATTTAATAGTTGATATCTTTATGCAGCCAGATGAATTATTATTGAGAGAAATTGTAACTCTTGATTGTTTCCCTATAAGATATATTCCAATCACTAACCAGCTAATCACCAAGCAAGACCTTCAAAAACAAAATCTTGCTCAAGACTTGCCGATTCTCCTAAATTTTACACCTTCAATGGTTACAACCACTGATGCGGGGGCGGGCGTAGGCTATACGGGTATGCGTATCAGAGGCAGTGATGCCACTCGTATCAACGTTACTATCAACGGAATACCTTTGAACGACTCCGAGTCGCAGGGCGTTTTTTGGGTAAATATGCCCGATTTTGCCAGCAATGTGAGCAGTTTGCAGATTCAGCGAGGCGTAGGCACTTCCACAAACGGCGGCAGTGCTTTTGGCGCAAGTGTAAATATTTCTACTGATGCACCCTCTACGCAGGCGGGCGTGGAAATCAACAACGCCTACGGTTCTTTCAACACTTGGAAGCACAACGCCATTTTTCACACAGGCAAAATTGGCAACTTCCGTATGATGGGGCGTTTGTCCAAAATCAGTTCCGATGGCTTCATTGATAGGGCTTTTTCTGATTTGAAATCCTTTTATCTATCAGGTATTTATGAGCTAAAAAAGGGAAGCCTTACCGCTAATGTTTTTTCGGGGCAGGAACGCACCTACCAAGCGTGGAATGGCGTTCCTGCAGAAGTTTTGCAGCAGGGAAATCGCACTTACAACGAACTTACCTACGAAAATGAAATTGATAATTATCAGCAAGACCACTACCAACTTATTTATAATCAAAATATTGGGGATAAATGGAAACTGAATACAGCCCTGCACTACACCAAAGGCAGAGGTTACTTTGAGCAGTACAAGGCAGAAGAGAAATTGAGTAAATATGGTTTAGAAAATGTAAAAATTGGCAATGAAACCATCACAAAAACAGATTTAATTCGCCGCCGTTGGTTAGACAATGATTTTTATGGCTGGACTTATAACCTGAATTACAAAGATGAAAAATTGGATTTCCAATTAGGCGGTGCGCTAAATAGGTACGAAGGCAAGCACTTTGGCGAGGTGATTTGGGCAAAGTTTGCCAGCAACGGAGATATGAGACATCGCTACTATGACAATGACGCAACAAAAACAGATTTTAATACTTTTGCCAAAGCAAATTATGGCTTTACTGAAAACTTTTTTGGCTTTGTAGATTTGCAAGTTCGAAATGTAAATTACTCATTCTTAGGTTTTAATAACAAAAGCGAAAATGTAACGCAAACAGCAAATTATACTTTTTTTAATCCAAAGTTTGGCGCAAGGTATCTGCTTGACAATCACGAATTTTACGCTTCTTATGCAATAGGAAACAGAGAGCCAAATCGTGATGATTTTACACAATCCACGCCGCAAAGTCGCCCAAAAAATGAAACCTTGCAAAACTTAGAAATCGGCTACAGTGCTATCTTTTCAAAATTTTCATTATCAGCAAATTACTACTATATGAACTACAGAAATCAGTTAGTTCTCACAGGGCAAATCAATGACGTAGGCGGCTATACTCGTAGCAATATAGACAAAAGCTATCGGACTGGTATAGAGATAGTTGGGGGCTGGCAAATTTCAAATAAAATCAAATGGGAAGCAAACATGACTTTGAGCCAAAATAAAATTGCAAATTCTGTTGAGTTCTTGGACAATTATGATACAGGAGAGCAGGAAAAAGTGAGCTATTCAAACGCTGATATCGCTTTTTCGCCTGCTATGATTGCCGCTTCAAGCCTGAATTTCAATCTGTTCAAAGATTTCAATATTGCCCTTTTGAGCAAATACGTAGGCAAGCAATATTTGGATAATACGCAGAGTGAGAACAGAAAATTGAATCCTTATTTTACCAACGACATCCGCCTTTCGTACAATTTCAGCATTCCAAAGGCAATTAAAAACGTAGGTATTTCAGTTTTACTCAATAATGTTTTCAATACTTTGTACGAATCGAACGGCTATACTTATGGCTATATTTATGAAAGCCAGACAGTTCGCCAGAATTATTATTACCCACAGGCGGGTTTTAACTTCCTGATGCAGTTGAGTTTGAGGTTTTAGTTTTCAGAGAAACTAAACCTTCGGGGGCATAGCTTTGCTATAAATTAAATTTAGTTGCATTTACTTCTTGAAGCTAAGTTTTCTTTAAATAATCTTATTTTTGCAAAAAATTATCAAGAAAACTGTAAAAAAAATTAAAATTTGATACAAAAGCAACTGTAATTTATCAAAAAAATTTGTAACATTGCAATAGAATCATTTCCCCTCATAAATCACAAATTTCATCTCAATATAATTGGGAAATATGGAAAAACTAAATTTTAGGCAGCGGCTAATACTGTTTTCTGGCATTGTACTATTCTTCATCATCATAGGTATCTCATTGCTTATCTATAATTATCTGAGAGGTGCTGAAAAGGTAACTAATCTTGAACTTGCAGTTCGCTTGGAGCAGGCTGCAACTTCCTTGAGTTTTCATGCGCTCAATTATGCAGACGGGGAAAGAACGGCAATCATAGACATTAACAACGATATTACTGATTTTGAAGCCTATCTCACTCTACTCAAAGTAGGCGGGGAGTTAGACTTCAGAGCCACACTTACGGAAGTAAATCCATTTGAAGACGAAAAAAGTAGGAATCTTATTTCACAGCTGGAGGCAGAATGGAACGGCTACAAAGAAAACTTGCAGAAAATTACTAAAAATCCACACGACCAAATAGACGAAGCAGCACAGCAGTATATTGTGAATAATGTGGGCAAAATCAAAGGTGTAATTAAAGAACTCTCAGACCATTATTACTCTATTTTACAGCAACTAACCAACCAACACCTTCAATATTTGCTATTATTATGCTTGATGCTCATTGCCTTCGTTTGCTTCGAATACTATCGCGTAGCCAATTTTATTCTCAAGCCTCTCCTCTCTGTGGCATCTCAAGCGAAAAGTATTGCAAAAGGCGAATTTGTATTGAGTGATACAAAAACAGATACTAATGAGGTAAATATCATATTCAATGCCTTGAATGAAATTACTTTCGGGCTTGAAAAAATAACGAAGTTTGCGGAAAGCATCGGCAATAGCAATTTTAATGCCTCCTTAGAAGCAAGAAGCGACAAAGATATGCTTGCATATTCACTCTTAGAAATGCGAAATAACCTGCTAAAAGTTAATGAGGAAGAACAAAAACGCAAATGGATTAACGAAGGGTTAGCTAAATTTGCTGCTATATTGCGCATAGACGACCAAGACCGCCAAATCTTAGCAGACACTATTATTTCCCAGTTGGTCAAATATGTGGGTGCTAATCAGGGTGGGCTTTTTGCACACAATGAGGATGCCAATACGCTTGAACTCTTAGCAAGCTATGCCTACGAGCGAAAAAGATTTGTAGAAAGGGCAGTGCCTTTAGGAGACGGTTTGCTTGGACAAGCTTTTATAGAGAAAGATATTTTATACCTAAAAGAAATTCCTGATGGATACGTAACGATTACTTCTGGTCTTGGGGAGGCTACTCCTTCGCAGCTACTCATCATTCCCCTCAAAATTAACGAAAGAGTCTTTGGAGTGATAGAAATAGCATCATTCGAAAGTTTTGAAGATTATCAGATGGAGTTCTTGGAAAAAATAGCCGAAAATATAGCCGCTACTATAGCAACAGTAAAAATCAATGAGAAAACAGCTGCCCTACTCCGAGAAAGCCAAGAGCAAAGTGAAATGCTACGCACCCAAGAAGAAGAAATGCGACAAAATGTAGAAGAACTTATCGCTACCCAAGAGCAAATGAGGCAAAAACAACAAGAGGTCGAAATCTCAAACCAAAAGCTAATGTCTAATGAGCGAATCTTGCAAAAGGCAATGGAAAAATCAAGAAAACAAGGAGAAGAACTACAAATAAAAAATGCAGAATTGGCTCTACAGCAGCAAGAATTGCACAAGCAGATGCACGAAATAGAACTTACCAAAGACAAGATAGAACACATTAGAGAAGAAGAACAGAAACGTACCAAACTGCTCATAGACCAGCAAAAACGGCTAATGGCTAAAGTAATGGAAGATTTTAAGAAGAAAGAAAAAGAACTGCTGGAACAAATAGCAAAATTAAAAAATGACTAAAGTATCCAAATTTATGGCTTCTTGTTTTTATTGTCGAAGTTTTGAGTGCGGAAGATACCTGTAAAAGTTTCTCCCATTTTAAAAGTAAACAAATCGGCGATGCCAAGCACAATTTTGGCAGTTTCTACACTCTCCATTACCTCAGTTTTGAAACTATCTGGTAGTTTTTGCTCTTTTTTAATTGCAAGCTGCTTAAACGGATTTTGACTCATATTCGTCTTAGATTATACAGTTACAAAGGTGTTATTATTTTCTAATTTATTGATTTACTTAGTGTTATTACTTTTTCTTTTGCTCTTTTGATTCTCATTTTTGTAGCACTTTCCGATATATCGAGCAGTTGCATAATATCTTTGAGTGAAAGTTCATCTTGGTATTTCATGAGCAAAATAGCTTTGTCTTCAGAGGGTATCTGTGCCAATATAACCTCCAGCTTATCCACAGAAATTGCAAACAACTCCTCGTCCCCAATGTCATCATCTACATAATCTTCCTCCTCATCTAAACGTGTAACCTGCTGTTTTTGTTGTTTTCTGATAAAGTCGATACAAAAATTATAAGTAATCCTATATATCCAAGTAGCAAAAGAAGATTGAAAATTAAATTTTCTGATTGTAACAAAAATTTTTACAAAAATATCATGTGTTAAATCTTGGGCTAACTGTTTATCTTTTACAAGCGAAAGACATTTATAGTAAATCTTATCTGCATATTTGTCGTATAGAATGGAAAATGCCGAAGTGTCGTTTGAGTGAATAAGTCTTTTGATGATTTCGTCTTCTGTCATTATGTCCTACACGCTTAGAAAGATTAAAGCTATTTATAATAATACTTTTATTAATTTTACGCTGTTTTTAGGCTTAGGTTACACAATATTAGTTATTTTAAGGACAAAAGCACTTCCCCTGCCTCAAAAATTTAAAATATACTCCTTCATTTGGCTACCTTATTGCATAGAGTCTTATTTATTTAGGTAAAAAAAATCAAACTAAAATGGAACAAATAGTGGACTGGTCAGAGCTTTTTTTAAATTCATTTCAACACCTAATTTCTGGAATCTTAGGGGCTATTCCCAAGATTTTAGGGGCTATACTTCTGCTCGTTCTGGGTCTATTCATTGCGCGTCTTGCAGGCTTGCTTATCGTCAAAACGCTCAAACTCACGCACTTTGAGCAATGGATGGAAAAGTTAAAAGTGCATGACCTTTTTGAAAAAGCACAAATAAAAACTTCTGTGGCAGAGATTATCGCTCGCTTTGCCTATTGGGTTATCTTACTGATTTTTTTGGTCGGCATTTCAGAAACACTTGGCTGGAATGCTGTTTCGCAGAAAATTTCTGGCTTTATGAATTTTCTCCCTCAAGTATTTATTAGCCTTATCATTCTGATTATAGGACTGTATATCGCAAGCGTGGTTAGGCAAACTATTGTGGCAGCGTTTCTCTCGTTTGGTTTGGCTTTTGGCAAGTTAGTCAGCAATGCTTTCTTTTATTTCCTCTTGCTTTTTGTCATGGTGATTGCCTTAGAGCAGTTGGGCATCAATACCACCATCATTACTTCTAACGTTATTATTGTGATTGGCGGGGCGGTTTTAGCTTTTGCCATTTCTTACGGGTTTGCGTCTAAGGATATTTTAACTAATTTTTTATCTTCTCTTTATTCTAAAAATAATTTTCAAATAGGGCAGAAAATTATTTTGCAAGACAACTCGGTGGGCGAAATAGTGAAAATGGATAATATTTCCGTTACACTCAAAACGGAGGAAGGCAAGCTCATTATTCCTATCCATATATTAGTTACTGAAAAAATTAGAATTATAGAAACTGCACCTAATCCTTTGGGAGAGATTCTCAGAAGAACCAATGCTGGGGAATAGGTGCGGTGGGGTATTTATTTTTGGCTGGTGCTTTCGCACTGATACGGTGCTATCTTTTTAGAAATACTTTTGAAGTCATTTGCTGCATCTAAGTTGGCAAATGACTCATTTTTATTATTTTTGATACAGATACGATACTCAGGTTTTACATTCCCATTTCCGTCCATTGTTTTGGGGTCGGTAATGCCGTCATACAGAATATGAGGGACATCTTTGCCAAATTTTAGCTTGAAACGAAACATCTGCCCCATGCGCCCCTTGCTTGTAGCTCTGCCGATTTCTCGCTGATACGTATTATCGTGAATGGAAATACCTGTAGGATAGGGGTAGTAGCTTTCATCTTTGACGGGGTTTTCAGTCATGAAATAACTGATGATGCCCGTACCTATAGATTTGTTGTTAATAATTTCATTTTCAAATATTTCTACCTGATTTGTAGCTAAAATTAAGATGCCCGTACCATCGGGAACTTTGGCAACAATATTGCCTTTGGGGGCAAAATTTGGCAAATTATTATCGTGAATTTTATTTTTAAATACCCGCACATTTCCTCCTTTTTTCTGAATGAGGTCGGGCAAATCAAAAACTAAAAGACCACCTGTGTTTTGGTAGGCTTCATTATCAAACACATCTGCATCAATTGAGTTTTCTATTTCAATGCCCGCTACATTGTGGTAGGCAATGCTATTTTTGACAACAATTCCTTTTGACTGCCCAACATAAATACCCGCGTCCGAAGCACCTATAGCTGTGCAAGCGTCTATCATCACATTCGTACATTGGACGGGATAGAGTCCGTATCCGCCATTTTTCTTATTGGGTTTGCCTGTCCATTCTACCTTTACATTTCTATAAATCATGCCATCTACCATCTGCGATTTTATGCAGTCGCCTTTCGTGTCTTGCACCGTAAGGTCTTGAATAGTAATATTTTGTGCATTAGTAATCTTTAAGCCTTCTGCCCCTTCGGTTTGCCCTTTGAAAGAAAGTATTGTTTTGTCCATTCCCTTTCCTTTGATGGTGATGTTCTTTTTATTATCGAGGGAAAGACTCGCCGAAAATTGGAAAGTACCTTCTTCTATTTCAATCACATCTCCATCTTTCGCCATGATGAGCTTTGTTTGCAGACGTTTCTGTATTTCCTTCTGAGCAGCAGCTTGGTAGATAATAGTGCCAAATAAAAAAGCAGTAATGAGAATAATACGTTGGATTTTCATGTTTGTCATTGGTTTATTTTCTTAAAATTTCAAAATAAAATCTGTCCCTATATTGATTTCGGAGTGGGCGGTGATGCTGCCCTTGTGTTGCCGCATAATTTGGCGCGAAAGACTCAATCCGATGCCCGAACCATTCTTTTTGGTAGTAAAAAATGGAATAAAAATACGGTCAATAGCCTCTTTTTCTATGCCCGAACCGTTGTCCCTTACTACGATGAAAGGTTTGCTTTTTTCATCTTGTTTCGCAAACAGAAATACTTGCTTTTGGGGCTTGTCCTCGCAGCTTTCTAAGGCTTGAATGGCATTTTTCACCAAGTTGATTAGCACTTGCTCTATCATTTCAGAGTCCGCCATAATCATCAGTGTATCAGGCTCTACCGACACTTTGAAGTCTATCGTACTTTTTTCCATTTCGTTGCCCATCAGTAAGGCAACCCTTGTGAGAATATCAATGACTTTTATATGGCTAAACTTGGGAATAGGTACGTGGGTAAGGTTGCGAAAGTCGCTCACAAAGCGGATAAGTCCCTCGCTACGGCGTTGGATAGTTTGGATTGCCAAGTGCATATCGCCCAAATCTTCGGCAGAAATACCATTGTCGGCATTTTCTTGCAAATACTCCACCTCGCCCCCAATCGTAGCCGCCAAAGAAGAAATAGGGGTAATAGAGTTCATAATCTCATGCGTGAGTACTCGAATTAGTTTTTGCCATGCGTCCATTTCTTGCTCCTCAAGCTCTGAATGAATATCTTGCAGGGTGATGAGCTTGTAGTCTTCTCCACGCAAATTTAGCTCAATGGCATAAATAGCCAACTGAATTACCTCATCATTGGAATAAATTTTTACTAAATCTCTCGTTCCTGTGCGTAAGTTCCATACTTTTTCGACAAGCTCATTGCTGAATGCCCGTAGCTTTTCGATGTGCGTGAGTTGGTTGATTTTAAAATATCTTTTGGCAGCATTGTTAATGATTTGTATCTCACCTTGCTTGTTAAAAGAAATAATACCTATCCCTACATGGTGTATTATTGTTTTGAGGTATTGATAGTTCGCTTCTTTTTCGGCTCTTACCTCTTTGAATTTGGCTAAAACAATGTTAAAAGCACGATTTAGCTCGTTAATAGATTTGCCTTCGCCACTTAGTTTGTACTGTTGGGACAAATCGTCATGGCGAATAGAATTTAAGAAATCCACCATCTCTTTGTTGGAGTGTTCGGCTTGCTTTATTAAGCCTATCATTTGAAAGATAATGAGCGCGCCCAAGCCCATCGTAGTAACGGTGTAGCCAGCCTCGCCCCACAAAGAGGTAAACCCCCAAATACTTGCCGTTAGCCCCGTAACCCTTGCCATGATGTTGAACCTGAAATTCTTTAGGTTAAACCTCTCCACCCCCAACCAATTTCCTACTTTGGGAGCTACTTCTTGCTTTATTACTTGCTTAACTTCTTCTATTTCAGTTGGAAAACGCATAAAAAATTTGCTTGTAGAAATCTTTTTCTTATAGGCAAATTTAGACATTATTTTGAAAAAAATACGAAGTCTTCCTATATAATTCATTGGTAGGAAGGATAAATTATGACGATAATATTTTGTTTTCTTTTATCTTTGCCACAATAACAAACCTAAGTTGCACAAGACGGTCTGCACCGCAGGTCTGACCGTTTAAAACACCTTAATATGCAGGTCAGACGGGGTCGCCCTAGACCTACGGTGCAGACCAAAATAATGGCAAAAGCAACTTACGTTAACAAGTAAATTTCATAAATTTTATAAACTTCAATGATACTGATAGCAGATAGCGGCTCAACAAAGGTTTCTTGGCGATTGCTATCGCCAAGCGGCAAGATATTGCAGGCTAAAACCGAAGGAATCAGTCCTTACTACCAAGATAAAGAATCTATCATACAGACTTTGGAAAGCCTGTATGTCAGCCAGTTAAGTGCATTTTTGCTATCGAGCAAGGAAGTAAAGGAAATATATTTTTACGGTACAGGCTGTTCTACTCCCGAACGTTGCAAAATAGTAGCTGAGGCACTTAGACAAGTATTTTCGGCAGCCCAAATAGACGTACAGACAGATATACTTGGGGCAGCAAGAGGCTTGTGCGGGCAGGAGCAAGGAATTGCTTGCATTCTTGGCACAGGCTCAAATGCTACGCTTTATAATGGCAAAAATATTACCCAATCCTCAATAAATTTAGGTTTTTGGCTCGGCGATGAGGGAAGCGGAGGTTATTTGGGCAGACAACTTATTACAGATTTTTTGAATAAAGAAATGCCAACTCACCTGCACCAACTTTTTGAGAAAAGACATTACCTCACCCGCGATGAAGTGCTTGATAATGTGTATAAACCCTTTCCTAATCGTTATTTTGCATCTTTTTCAAAGTTTCTGTTCGACCACCTCAGAGAGGAATATTGCTACGCATTGGTTTATAAGGCATTTGATTTGTTTTTTGAGCGGCATGTCTGCAAATTTGCAAATTATAAAAACTATAAAGTCCATTTTACTGGCTCTGTTGCTTTTTACTACGCCAATGTACTACGCCAAGTAGCAAATGACAAAGAAATTACACTGAAAAATATCACAGAAGAACCTTCTGCGGGCTTAGTTTTGTATCATCAAAATTAGCCTATTTTATAAACTGCTTTCTAACACATAAATATCTATTCGGAATGGACGACATATTACTCAAATCGGTCAAAATTATTGCTAAAAATAGCCCTTTTCATCTGCAAATAAAAAATGTAAGCCTCAAAGATGGCATAATTACTTCCATTACAAATACTGATGAAAATACAGAAGCTACACAAGTAGTTCATTATGAGGGAGCTTGCTTATCTGTAGGCTGGTTTGATATGCGTGCCGTTGTCCCTGCAATGGGTTTGGAATACAAAGAGGATATAAATTCCGCCTGCGAAGCGGCGATGCATGGCGGCTTTACCGAAATAGCAACTTTGCCCGTGAGCCAGCCCGCTATCCAAACCAAAGAAGCGATTCATTTTATTTTAAGACATTCAGAATCAAGACTTTGTAGCCTTTACCCAATAGCCGCCGCTTCCACAGACACCAAAGGAGAAGAAATGACAGAAATGCTTGACCTACATACAGCAGGTGCTGTTGCTTTTTCTGACGGACTGCTCCCCACCACCAATACAAGCCTAATTATCAAAATTCTACAATACTTATCACAGTTTGAGGGCTTATTTATCAATATGCCTGACGAAAAAAATTTGAGCAAGCAAGGTATGATGCACGAGGGCTTAAGTAGCACTTTGTTGGGCATGAAAGGGCTGCCTTCCTTAGCCGAAGAAATGGGTATTATCAGAGATTTGAAACTATTGAGCTATGCAGGAGGGAAAATTCATTTTTCGGGAATTTCGTGTGCCGAATCTGTCCAGCTCATCAGAGAGGCAAAAAAGCAAGGCTTGCCCATTACAGCAGATATTGCGGCACATCAGTT
Source organism: Cytophagales bacterium (assembly GCA_004294445.1). Lineage (GTDB taxonomy): Bacteria > Bacteroidota > Bacteroidia > Cytophagales > Thermoflexibacteraceae > Thermoflexibacter. The sequence continues at coordinate 89,620 of REAZ01000005.1, read as the reverse complement.
AGCTTTTACAGACGAAGATTTGAAAGATTTTGATACTAACTTAAAAGTAAAACCGCCATTCCGAACCCAAAGAGACATTCAAGCATTAATAGAAGGGCTATCAGACGACACCATAGATGCTATAGTATCAGACCATCAGCCTCAGGACGAAGAAAGCAAGTGTTTGGAATTTGACTTGGCAGAGTTCGGCATCATAGGCTTAGAAACAGCTTTTGCAGTAGCCAATACTTTTGGTAACAAACTCCCCATAGAAAAATTGATAGAGAAAATTACCTACAATCCGAGACAAATTTTGAAAGTTAGTCAGCCACAAATAGCTGTAGGGGAAATGGCTAATTTGACGCTTTTTAATCCATCGCAATCTTGGGAATACAAAGCAAAAGACATCTGCTCGAAATCAAAAAACTCCCCCTTTGCAGGTCGCACCTTAGAAGGAGAAGTCTTGGGCGTATTTAACAAAGGCAAGACGAGGTTGTTTATGTAATTTTTCAAAATACTTTCTTCACCTTTAATACCTCTGTGTAAACAATAAATTTTTGGATTTGATGATTTTCAAAACCTTCTATTGCTGCTAAGGCTTGGGCATATTCGTCGAGCTGTCGTGTATGCTCTTTGATTTTTTCCATGCCCGTTTTATAGTCAATAATAGTAATTAAGTTGTTGTCAATCAAAATTTTATCAGGGCGAAGTATTTTTGCTGCCGTTGTCTGTGTCCCCAATGCCGTTGTCTGTGTCCCCATAGACGACTTCACTATCAATTCTTTTTCGTTAAAAATAAGCCTTCCCTCTTTTGGTACAAAGAAATCGGCAATTTCGGGCAGGGCAACAATTTGCTGCATTTTCTCCTCTATTGCAGTTTTCTCCTCGTCTTTGATGTAGCCCTCATTCACTAATTTTTGGACTGCTCTTGGAATATCTGCTCCATATTTTACCCTCTCGAAGGCATTATGCACGAGCAAACCTTGCTTTCGGGCATCGTAAAGCCCCTGAATATCAATATCGTTTTCAGTTTTTACTTCCTGCTGCTGCTGAACTTTTACTTTTTTGGTATCGCGCCTCATGCGGATTTTGTCCCTACACTCTGTACTCAAAAAATAAGATAATTCATAGCTATCTGTAATTTTTGCGGCTTTGGTAGAATACTTCCCATTTTCGTCATTTCTTAGCAAAAAGTGCTGTCCCAATTCATCTTCTACTAAGTGAGGATTGATACTTTCTATATAAATATTGAGCAATTCCTGTACACTTGCGGGTACTGCTTTGCTGCTATTATCTGGCTTTTTTGCCTTATTTTCCTTTGCTAAGATATATAATCGCTCTTCGGGGCGGGTAAGTGCCACATAAAGCATATTTACGGCATCTATGAAAGTTGCTTGCATTTCGTTTTGGTATTCGTCTGCAAACTGAGTTTCTAAAAGTTCTTTTTTTATGGGCAAAATTACCATTTTTAGTTTTGGGCAAATATCATTTTCCCAAGAAAGCCAAAGTTTTTCGCCTGCCTTAGGCGTAGTTTCCCAATCGGTGTATGGCAAAATGACCACAGGAAACTGCAAGCCTTTGGACTTGTGAATAGTCATAATGCGGATAGCGTTGCCCGTTTCGGGCGTAGTGATGGAAATTTTGCTTTTTTTGGTATCCCAATATTCCAAAAAGTCGGGCAAATTATTAGAATTTCGCAAGCCGTAATCGAGCATTACGTCAAGCAATTTTTGCAAGTAAATTTGCTGCTTGCTATCGAAGTTAAGTTCGAAAGTGCGTATAAGTTCTTCGGCAACTTCGTAAAGAGATAAATACTGTAAGGTTTTAAAATCAGGAGATTTCCCCCCAAAGGCTTTAGTAAACTTTTCTTTGATAAAATCTGCAAAATCTTTGAATTTAAAACTATTGCAAACCTTACCAATTGCCAAATGCGTATTGTCATCAAAAGGCAAATTGGCGTTGAGTTCGCCATTGTAATGGTCGTAAAGGAAATAGAGCAAGTCTGCCTTTGCCGCAGGGTTGAGCGGTTGCATCATTATCCGCAAAAAACTCACAATGAAATTTACTTTGGGAGAATACGTCAAAAGTAATGATTCAGAGGAAATTACCTGAATTTTATGCTCTAAAAAGCGTTCAGCCAGTTTGCTTGCCTTCGTGTTTGTTCTTGCCAAAATCGCAATGTCTCTGTAGGTATAGCCCTTATTTTCAACCAAATCTCTTACAATTTTCAAACATTCCTCAAAAGTACCTTCATCATAATCACTTTCTTTGCTTAAAAAACTAATCTGAACATGACCGCCTTCGGTTTTGTTTTCGTCTATTTTTTGCCGCACTTCTTTGTAGTAACCCGATAAAGACGGAAAATTTTTTGAATAATTAACAGCCAAAAACTCAAAAAGATGGTTGTTAAAATCTATAATTTGCCCTTTGCTGCGAAAATTCCTATCTAAGTTTTTGGCATGAAAATGTTCGCGAAAAATCATGGCGTTTTCCGCTACCGGCGAGTCAGAAGCGGCTGTAGGCACATGAGGCAAATGCACTATCAAATCGGCATTTCCACTTCGCCAACGGTAAATTGCTTGTTTGGCATCGCCTACGAGCATATTGGGCAAATCAAAACCTAAGGAGTTGGAAACCAAAGGAATAAGGTTATGCCATTGCATTTGGGAAGTGTCTTGAAACTCATCAATCAAGATGTGCTTAAAGCGTTCACCAATTCTTTCATAGATATATGGAATAGGCTCACGCTCAACTATTTGGTTTATTTTTTGGTTAAAATCACTGATATGTACCTTATTTTTATCGCTCATCAGCTTTCGCAGCTTTTTGTCCATTTCGTTGATGGTTGCCAGCAAATAAATATAAGGCAGCAAGTTCGTAACTATCAGATAATCAGATTTATATTTGTTCTTTAAATTTTCTAATTTATTAAAAATTTGGTTTAGGGCAAGTTTTAGATTTTCGGGAACACTGATTTTATTTTTGCTCCCGTCCCATTTGTCTTCTTCTATGGTTTTGAGTACGTTTTTATTGGCAAATTCAGTAAAAAACTTGCTGTCAATCTGTTCGCTATATTTTTGGAAAAAGCCGTAAATACCTGTTTTTGCATAAAAAAAATCTTTTTCTTCAAAACCTGCATTGCGAATATTGCCCATTCCTTTGATAGCTAAGTCCTTGATTTCTTGCTCTACAGCCGTTTTGAAATCGAAAAGCTGATTTTTGCTATCTATAAAATCTTTTTTGGTCAATTTTTCCAACTGGGCAATCAAGGATTTTTTACCTTCTTGGAAAATATTTGTCCCGAAGTCCTGCAAAAGTCGTTCTATGTCCCACGATTTTTCCTCATCTACCTGCTTTATAGCGAAATCTACCAGCACTTTTGTAAGGCTCTGATTCCCTTTTTCGCCCGCTTCCTCCAGCAATAACTTGGTCGCCTGCTCCAAAATTTCCTCTTGTTCCAACTCCACCATGTAGTTGAAGGGCAAGCCCATATCGCGCGTGAATGACTGCACAATGCGATTGTTGAACGAATCAATCGTACTAACGGCAAAATCAGAATAGTTATGCAAGAGGTGAGCAAAAACTTTTTCTGCCCTTTTGATGAGTATTTCCCTTGTAAAATTCTTTTCGGGATATTCTTCTTTTAACTCTTGGAGAATGGCATTCAAAAGCATATCTTCTTCACTATCAATGAGCTTTGAAATTCTCAATAGGCTACTAATGATGCGTTCTTTCATTTCGTTAGCAGCATCTTTGGTAAAAGTTACCGCCAAGATGTGTTTGTAGTAGTTTTCTTTGAAGTGAGGCAAAGCAGGGCTACTAAGTACCAATTTGAGGTACTCTTTGGTCAGGGTAAAGGTCTTGCCCGAACCTGCGGAACTGCGATATATGTTGAATTTTTTTTGCAAGATTTTTGGAATGATGAGTTATAAGCTATTGGTTATGAATGGATTAAAATTTATTGCTTGTTATGGAAAATTGGCACGAATCATAGCGGCAAAGGGTGCATCTTTTTGTTTGTGCATTTCTACAATTTCTCTGGCTTCATCAATATCATTTTGAGTAATGCTATCAGTAGGAAATAGATTAGCAACAAAATTTGCATTTTTGACAAGCCAAAAAATTCTTTCCCTTTCAGAGTATAACTCATCTTGATAAAAATCCTTTTCATTTCTTCTATCTTCATTTAGATTAAAAAACTCAATCACTTGCCTACCCCTCTCATTTTTATCATAGGCAAATGCACGACGAAAGCCTATAAAATCTTCTGGATTTTCCGTAGCAGGATTTATCAGTAAAGGATTTTCCAAAGAAATATCAGCAAGATGATTTCTTGCTCGATTATCCTCATTGAATAGAGGGAATAAGTTGCCTTTGTAACTACTATTGCAGACTTTACAAGCAATCAGTAAGTTATCCCAATTATAAGCTAACCAATAATAAGCAGGGTAATTCAATGCATCTCCCTTATATCTTTGATATGCAGTTTTGGGTCTAAAATGCTCAACATCATCATATTGTGTCAATTTTTTCTCACAAAAACAGCATTTATAGCCCTGAATATGTAGCAGTTGCTCTTTTATTTCTTTCTTTGAACCGCCTTTATATAAATCATTATCGAAGGAAAAGGCTTTTTCCCCTGCATTATAATCAGCTTTATTGTTTAAATATTCCTTACAAAGCAAATCAGTTGCTACTTTCAACTCATCTTTTAATTTTTTGCTAATTGGAGGCTGTGTAGGTTTATCAATTTTTATCATCCACATTTAGTTTTTTAGCTATTTTTTGCAAGAAAGCCATTGTTTTCAACTCCTCTTTGGTTTCGCCTGTCGGTAAAGTGCCATATCTATCTTCTAACTTTTTGAGTTTTCCCTCGTCTTCTTTAGTTAGCTCTGTTTTGGTCAATATTTCTTTTCGCAAATTCATATATTCATGCAAGTAGGCAGGTCTTGCGGAAGCCAAACCAAAAAACTCACTGGTCAAAATTTGGTCTGCTCGCATATTTCCTAATTGCAACTCCTCGTAAGGTTTAACTTTAGTTATCCCGTTTTCCTTATAAACCTTAAAAAAAACCGCTTCTTCCGAAGCACCAAGTACCGTAACGGGGCTGTGCGTAGTCATAATAAACTGAATATTGGGAAACCAGCCTCGTAGCTTTCTGACCAACTCGTATTCCCACTTGGGGTGCAGGTGCAAGCTAATCTCATCTACTAAGACAATGCCTTGGTAAGGAAAACTAATCTTTCCTTCTATTTCTATGGGCTTTACTTCGGGCTGATTTTCAGCAAGACGGGAAACTAAGTCAGTTACCCAAGTCATCACGCTTTTGTAGCCTTCGGAGAGTTCATTAAAATCAACTTCAAAGCCTCTTTCTATGAACTTGACTTTTGAGCCATTGATTTTAATTTTTACATTATCTGCTAATAAATGTTCTAAGATTTTAACTGCGTTAGTGAGTTTGATGCCTTGATAACTTTCCTCTGTTTCGTCGAGTTTGATTTTTAGAAGCCACTCTACTGGGCTTCTAAGATACTGACTATCATCAAACAAGGTCATAAAACCGTATTGTTCTTTATTTTCCGATTTAGAATTGTATCTGCGATTAACACCATAAGCGAAGATATTTTTTAGGTATTTTATCTTACTTAACCTGTCTTCTATCCTAATTGTACTAATTTCTTCTGACTTATAACTATAAATATTACTTTGGTCGGTTGCGGTAATTTCCAAATTTCCTCCTGCACTTTTTATCAAATCACTTGCTCTGCCTGTAAATTCTGCCATTGACTCATGTTCTATGAAATGCCATTTGAAAGCAATTAAAATAGCTTGCAAAAGCAAAGTTTTCCCATCACCATTTTCTCCTAAAAAATAAATTTCTTTTTTATTTTCTAAATTTTCTAAAATTATTTCTTCTTTAATACAAAAAAAATCTTTAACAAGGAGATTATTTAAGAAGGCAAAAGAAATTGGGGTTGCAGAAGAAGTCATAACATCTATATAATAATCTCCTTTACGATTATTATTTTCTGATGAATTGTAAACTTTGGTGGCTCTCTGAATTAATTTTATCCATTCATGAAGTTCTTTTGATGTGTTTTCAATAGTTTTTATTACCGAATTTCCTTGAATATCTAAAAAATCTACTTTACTACATTTAATTTCTCCAATTATCTGTCCCGAATAACCATGTGTAAGTGAAAAGAAATATTTTTTTAACTCATCTTTCTTTACATTAAGGGAATAAAATATTAGCTTCCTTCCTGAGAAAGTTTCTCTCTCCTCAAACTCCAAAATTTCAGGATTTTCCTCTGCATATTTTTGCATTAAGGCAACCAAATCAAGTATATCCATTTTATAAAAAAAATTAAATTCTCAAAAAGCAATTTAGTAAATAACAATTTTATTTTTGATAAGTTATTCGCTATTAGTATAATAAATAATCAAAAACCAGTAGGTAAAAAACTATCTACTACAACTCTTCTTTCTACAAATTTATCACTATTTGGATAAATATAAATCAGTTCGCAATTTGTTTTCCAAACATACCAATTTCTTGACTAAGTATAGCCATTTTTCACACCAAAATTTTGCTATGAAAAAACTGCTCTTGCAAATTAGGATTTTTTGCATATCGCTCAAATCAAAATAAGCAAATAGTCATAAGTAGCCTTACTTTCTTGGTCAAGGGAAAGAGAACAAAAGTATATAGGTTGGTTATTTTTCAGAACTGATAATATAAAGCAGAGGATTTGAGAAACTGGCAGCATAATCATACACAAAGCACGTTCCATAGCAGTTAAAAACAAAACCCTAACAGTAAATTTATGTCTTGTTCTGTCATTTTAGAAAAGTTATATTTTAATAGGTTAAGCATTGACTTTTTAGGTCAACCTATTTCAGGACAAGACACTTACGCACTGACCAAACAATAGACTTTGTTCTTTTCATTTCTACAAAACGGGTTTCCGTTCGTCTTGCAATAGCGTAGGGTAAATTATTCTACGCTATTTTTTACTCTATAATCAACCTAAATTATTTATCTTTAAGCAAATTTTTATACAATATTACAATAGATACAATATGAAATATAATATTCTTTTTTACATCTTATTATTTTCTCTGCCCGCCATAGCACAAGTAGAAATAGCGCACGTAGAACCGCCTAACTGGTATGTAGGCATGAAAAATACCGAACTTCAGCTATTAGTGCATGGAAAAGACATCGCCAAAGCAACAGTAAAGTTAGGTAACAACTTGGCAACTTTGAAAGAAACAAAAAAAGTAAGCAATCCCAATTACTTGTTTTTGACCTTGAGCATAGATAAAAATGCCAAAGCAGGAACGCTGCCTATCACTTTTACTTCGGGAAGCCAAACCAAAACAATTAGTTATGAATTACGAGCTAAATCAACAGATAAAAATAGGATTCAAGGCTTTGATGCCTCTGATGTTATTTATCTTATAATGCCTGACCGCTTTGCCAATGCTGTACCCGAAAATGACAACGTTGCAGGAATGTTAGAAACAGCAAGTCGAGATTCCCTTTATGGTAGGCATGGCGGTGATTTGCAAGGCATTACCAATAATTTGGCATATATTAAAAACTTAGGTATGACCGCTATCTGGCTCAATCCTGTCTTGGAAAATGATATGCCACAAGCCTCTTATCATGGCTACGCAATTACTGACTTATACAATGTTGATAAGCGTTTTGGCGGCAATAAAGCCTATTTGGATTTCATTGAGAAGTCGCACCAAGCAGGTTTAAAAGTAATTCAAGACATGGTAGCTAATCATATCGGGCTGCATCACTGGCTGATGAAAGACCTGCCCGAGCCTACTTGGATTCACCAATTTGGCGAATTTACGAGGTCAAACTATCACTTAGAAACTGCCTCTGACCCCCATGCATCTGAAAAGGATAAAATGCTGATGGAAAAAGGCTGGTTTGATACAACTATGCCCGATGTAAACCAAAGCAATCCTTTATTTGCTAAGTATCTGATTCAAAACTCTTTGTGGTGGATAGAATATGGTGGGATAGATGGAATACGCATGGATACTTACCCCTATAACGACAAACAATTTATGTCTGATTGGGCTACAGCTATTCTAAATGAATATCCAAAGTTCAATTTGGTAGGTGAAATTTGGATTGGCTCGCCAGCTATAGAGGCATATTGGGCTTCTGGCACAAAAAATAGAGATGGTTTCGTATCTACTTTGCCAAGTGTTACAGATTTTCCCTTATTAGATGCTGCAAAAGCGGCTTTCAACGAACCTACAAGCTGGACAGGAGGCTTATCAAAACTTTACGGCACTTTGGCAACTGATTTTCTGTACCAAAACCCGCTAAATAATGTTATTTTCTTGGATAATCATGATGATACGAGATTTTTTACTACAGTAGGCGAAGACTTAGACAAGCATAAAATGGCGATTGCTTTCCTGCTCACTACGAGAGGAACACCCCAAATTTACTATGGCACAGAAGTATTAATGACGGGAGGTCCCGAACACGCCTATCTACGCAGAGATTTTGCTGGAGGTTGGGCAGGAGATAAGGTGAATGTATTTAAAAATGAGGGACTTACTGAAAAGCAAAAAGAAGCAAGCAACTACATGAGCAAGCTGGCAAATTGGCGAAAAAATAAAAAAGTCATTCATACAGGCAAGCTCACGCATTTTATTCCCGAAAATGAAATGTATGTCTATTTCAGACATGATGCCCAAGAAAAAGTAATGGTGATTATCCATACTGGAAACAACGCCAAAAAATTGGATACCAAGCGTTTTGAGGAACTTTTAAAGGACATCAATAAAGGCAAAGAGGTGATTACTAACAAAGAATTTGACAATCTAAAAGTAATAGACGTTCCCGCAAAAAGTGTAATGATTATAGAGCTAATGAAGTAAATCTATCTCCTTCATTATCCTGTCCGTTTCGGTTAAGGCGACAATTATTTTTTGATAATGGGCAATATCCTCAAAAGATAATGCCCTGTCTTTGCGGTCTTTGAGCCACTTTTGGGCGGGCTGATAGCCACCTATGTAGAAATCCCAAGCGAGTTGGGGAACGCCCTCAAAGTATTGATTGTCATTGATATAGACAGCCCCTCCCGACCTCCCCAAAGGAGAGGGGGCAAAGCGTATTTTTTCCACTACATTATTGCCCTGTTCGGGATAGGTAGCAAGTTGCTTTTCTAAAATAGGACTTTCTAATAAGTGGATTTGTCGTAGTTCTGCTCCTAATTTTACCAACTCCCAAAACCGTTTTTGTGCTTGCACCCTCTCCTCTGGGGAGGGCTGGGGTGGGGCAGGATAGGGTACTCTTGGGAAGTCTATTTTCAGAAACTCCTTGTATTTTTCTCTGTAGGTAGGCGAGTGTAAAACTGCATAGATATAGTCTAAAATGTCTATGGGTGCAAAGGTAGTCGCTGCCTCTCCCTCCGCCCTCTCCAAAAGAGAGGGAACTTTCTCATGGGTGAAAGTCAAACCCAAATTTTGGGCTATTTTTTCTACAATTTCCTTGTTGAGGTTGGGCTTGCGAGCTACTTGTTCAAATAGCTTATCAACTTGCTTGATTTTAGCACCTTGCTCAAGCTGGCTTGCTAACTTTTCAACTGTAGTTCGTGCCTCTTCGTATGTACTTCTATTTTCCTCAAATAACTTTATTTCGTTTGCTGTTGGCGTTTCTATTTTGTTGTAAAAAGGTAAAACTGTTTTATAAAAAAAGTTGCTAATCTGCTTATAATGAGCCTTTGCTTGTGCTAACTTATTTTCCAATATAAGCCTTTTCTCTGCTGAAAGTTCTTTTGTAGGTTTGTCAGTTTCGGGGTAGAGGTAGAGAGGAAAAGTTAGACCAGCCCCAAATTGCCCCGCAGTTCCTGTGTAGTTAATATCAGTTAATCCTTTACTTATGAAAAATCCAAATAATTCTGTAATAGCTTGTCTTGGAAATATTAAGGCAATATTTGATTTAAGCATATTTTTCATTACTGAAAATCTATGCCTTTGAACTTTGTTCAAATCGTAATTAATATTTCTTGTATCAAAAGGACGATAATAGTATTTTTCATTGTTTTCATTAAAATTTGTTAAATTTATTAGGTTAAAATCATCATGCGTCTTAATTCCACTTGAATAAATAGGAAATAGTATATCAACTTTAAAACCCTTTTCATAATTTTTAATTTCATCAAAATCCTTTCGAACAAAAAAGTAATTAGGTTCAGAATAGTTTAGCTTCTGCCAATCAACCGAATTAAGATTATGATTTATCAAAAAATCATACTTAAACTCCCTTTTTCCTTGTAAATCATAATGAAATATTTCTCCCAATTCATCTTTTGCCTTTTTGCCTGTTTTTATGAAAATATTGATACTTACGCCCTGCATAATATCAAATACATTTTGGTCGGGGCTTCCATCAGGACTTACTTCTTTTTTCTTGGCGTTTCCATGCAAATCTAAAATATAGATTTTGTCAAAACTTTCCAATAAATGTTTTCGCATTTGGCGGTGTGTAATGCCATCTATAAAGCTATTGTTAGAAATATAAGCCAAAACGCCACTTCCATTTTTATCAATAAAATGTTGTCCGTAGCGTATAAACTTCACATAATCGTCTGAGAGAGAATTATAGCTTTTTTCGTTCAAATTCTTTTTATAATCTGCAATAAGGTTTTGTATCCATTCGCTTTTATTGCTACTACTTACAGCATACGGAGGATTTCCAATCACGCACATCACAGGCGTATCTCTTTTGATTTGGTTGGCTTCATTTGCTTCATTGCTTAACCAGTTGGCAAAGATAGTTCCTGTATCGGGGTGGTGTTCTTCCAAACTATTGGTGAGGTAAACCTTAAAACGTTGATTGGTAGTTGGTTTGTAGCCTGTTTCGGTCAGTAGCATATCAAGTTTTAAGTGTGCCATTGCGTAGGAAGCCATGAGCAACTCAAAACCATTGAGGCGTGGCAATAAATGTGCTTCTACATAATTAGTCCAAATGCCCTGCTGCCCCTCAAATTTTTTGTGAATGTGCTTGACCACTTCTGCCAAAAAAGTACCTGTACCTGTGGCGGGGTCGAGTATTTGAACTTTGTGAACTTCCTGCTCTACTTCTTTGCCCTTTTGAATAGTCTTTATTTTGGTTTTGCTATTATCAGCAAGTCCATTTGGCAAATCAAATTCAGTTTTCAGAATGTCATCTACAGCCCGAACTATAAAGTTTACTACGGGCTGTGGCGTGTACCAAACGCCACGAGCTTTGCGCAAAGCGGGGTCGTACTCACTCAAAAAAGTTTCGTAAAAGTGAATGATAGGGTCTTCCATTTTGGTAGCCCTGCCGTAGTTTTTTAGGATTTCTACCACATCACAAGCCAAAAATATACTCACCAAATCGTCCACTATCCATTTGATACGGTCGTCCACGTCTAATCCTGCGATATAGCCAAATAGCTTTTTCAGAAAAGGGTTTGACTTGGGTATGAGTTCGTAGGCTTCTTGTCTGCTAAAAGTAGGCAAAGTAGGGTCGTGGTAGCGAGCTGCAAACATTCCGTAAGCAATGGTTTGGGCATACACATCTCCAAAACTCTTGGCGGTAATATCGTGAATGAGTATATCCTTAAAAGCGTTTAGCTGGTCTTTGAGTGTACTATTTTCCTCACTTACTACGTCTGATAGGATAGATTTTTCTATGATTTCGGACAGCAAACGAGCTTTGTTTGCCATCATTTGTGCCAATTTTTGAGGGACTGTAATGGTCTGCCCTACGTATTGGCAAAAGTCTTTGAGTAGGTTTTCAAATCTTTTGAAGTTCTCTGGAATGGCTTTTATACCCTTTTCTTGTATCTCTCCAATCGCAATTTTCAGAATTAACTGCCCATCACGATAGAAATGAAAATCCAAATAATCGGTGAAAATGAGGTTGTTAAGAGAAATTTTGTACCTATCAAACTGCTCTTTGTTGCCTTGCTTTTTAGCACCTTCTAAGTCCTTATCGCCTACGTCCTTTGCCTCTATGTAGCCAATAGGTATGTTTTTTTGGGTAAGCACATAGTCAGGCGCACCGCAAGCTATTCTTTTGGGTTCGTTGGTAGCACTTATTTCGGGGACTATGCGCTCTATGAGCTGCTTCAAATCGCCCCTGTAAGTATGCTCGGTGGCTGTACCTCTTTGGTAGGCTGCATTGATATTTTGAACGTATTGGTCTAAGGTCATTTTTTTAGGATTGTTTATTTTTCTTTCAAAGATACCAAATTGTATCTCTTTGCTTATACATTTGCTTTTTCGGTTTCGGTCAAGTAGCTATGCCATACCTCACTATCCTCATTTTCCCAAACTTCATTCAAAGAAGGTACAGATATTTGCAGTAGTTCTGCTGTAGTAGGCACTTCCCAAACTTCGGGGCTTACTACCTGCGTAGCAATATTTAGCTTTTTGAGTAGCTCCTGCAAAAAGCTAAACTCCTCACTATTTTTTGGCATTATCAATAAATTTTCCATAGATTTTACTTTTAAAAAGTGCTTAATTTTTATTTATTGGTAAAAAAACACCAACAAAGGCAAATTGATTATCAGGTAGTTATAATATAGAATAGTGTTTCTCATCTTGTAACTGCTTGATAAACAAAAAAGTAAACCCTAAAATTTGGGGTTTACTTTTTTTAATTTTGTAACTGCTTGATAATCAATGAGTTACGTTTTAAAATGCACTCAGAAGGATTCGAACCCTCAACCCTCAGAGCCGAAATCTGATATTCTATCCAGTTGAACTATGAGTGCGAATGCTCCATTAGAATCGGAACGGCATGCAAATTTATATAAAAATTTTATATTTGCTTGTACCTATACAAGCATTTAATTTTTTAAACGAACTCTTTTTCTATTTTTAGTCTGTATTTATCGCAAAGCATCTCCAATAGTTTATCTACGCCGTCTTGGAAAGGGAAGAATACGGGTATGCCGAGTTCTTCGGCGTATTCTTCTTTATAGCGCGTAGCTTGTGCCTTTGAGAGTCCGTCTCCGTTGAGTGTTATCGCCAATGTTTCTACGCCATACATTTTGATGAGGGCTACTTCGCTTTGGAGAGAGGGAATCATGACGGGCATTTCTTCGGTATCGTGGTAGTATTCGCGCGATGGTTTGTGCTGAAGTATTACTCCGTTAGCCTGTCCAGAGGTCAAAAACTCACTCCCACATACTCCCATAGGGTTGCGTAGGGCAGACTGCCCCTCCATAAAAATAAGTTGTGGGTCTGTTTCCCTTGCGCAAGACACCAAAGCATGCTCTAACTCTCCCGCAATAAAGTCATTTACAGTTGCGTCTAAGATAAAGCCATATTTATTACCAAGCATCCAGCCCGTTTGCCCTGTGTATATCATTTCGGCACGTAGCCCCATATTTCTTGCCGAATCGGTAAGTAGCGAGCAAGTAGTACGCTTCCCTATAGCTGAATCTGTCCCTAAAATGGCAATTTTTGGCGTTTTTACTTGGCGGATTCTCCCTGTCCAAGTATGCAACTCCGACTTTGGCTTGGGCTTTCGTACATCTATGAGGGCAACATCATGCTCTTTTGCCAAGTCTGCTATTTCTGGAATGGCAGACAAAAACTGATGCGAACCATTCACCACAGACATTCCTGAGATAATTGCAGATTTGATAATGGGAAGTACGTCTTTTGGAATTTTGCCACCAGTAAAAGCAAGCCCAATAATCAAATAATCTATCTTTTCACCTACCATACTGATAGCAGCACCAATGCTATCATAAATCGGAATGCTCGCAAAATCGCCACCAAGAAGGTCTCGAATTTCTAAGCCTGCAAATTTATGGTCTATGATTGCCAAAATATTATACCGTTCAGTGCCTCTGATGAGTCCGTGAGCTACTTTGGCAAAGTCCAAATTAAGTAAACCATGCGTGAGAATGATTGCATTTCCGTCCATAATTTGTACAGAATTTTCAAGATGATAAATAACACTTTTTAAATTTTGTTCTTAAAAAAGTGATTTTTATTAAGAACTTTGATACAAAGATAATCTTTTATTGGCTTTTTTGCAAAAAAATGTGTTCTTCTTATCTTTTACCATTTGCGACTTCTTAAGTTTAGGTAGGTAAGGTAAAGAAAAATAGTAATGATACTAAAGAAGTAAAGCAGATTGCGAGAGTCTATGAGTCCTTTGCTCATGGCGGCATAATGAAAATCTATGCCTAACTGATTGACAATGTATGCGCTACCTTCCCAAAGGTCGAGCTGGGCAAGAGAGGAAAAGCCTGTATATAAGATGAAACAGAAAAAAACGGACAAAATAAAAGCAACTATCTGGTTATCAGTGATGGAAGAAGCAAAAATACCAATTGAAGTAAATACGGCACCAAGCAAAAACAAGCCAATATAAGAGCCGATTACTGCGGCAGTGTCTATATTACCCTGCGGAGTACCAAGTGCTGAGATAGAAAAATAGTAGATAAGCGTGGGCAGGAGTGCAAAAATAACAAGCAACCAGCTTGCTATGTATTTTCCTATAATTATCTGAAAATCAGTAAGTGGGCGAGTAAGAAGCAGCTCCATTGTCCCTGCTTTTTTTTCTTCGGCAAAGGTTCGCATCGTGATAGCGGGAATGAGGAACAAATATACAAAAGGAGTCATAGAAAACAAGGTTTCCATAGTAGCAAAGCCGTAGCCAAGCACTTCGGTATCAGGAAACACCCACATAAATAAGCCCGTACCTGTCAAGAAAACTATCATGACTATATAGCCAACTAAAGAGTTAAAAAAGCTATTGAGTTCTTTTTGCAGGATTGCTAACATACTAAGGGATTCTTGTTTTTGAAATTACTTTTTCTTTAGCACAAAATTTATAAATTCATTAAAAACTTTTTTGGAGGTAAATACCTCTTTGAAAACTTGTAAATAATTTTTAGGTGTCAGATTTTGTGTGCCTGCACTTGCCTGCTCTTCCATAGGAGGCATAGCGATTTGCTCGACTATTTTTTTACGAATAGGGGGCATACTCTCACTTACATCTCCTTCTTCCTGCTCATTTCTCTGCCCGCTTGTAGCCGAAGGTATATCTTCCCTCGATTTCGAGGACACAAAATTGCCATCTTCGTCAAAATCAATCCCTAATTTTTTTGCTAATGCGTCTGCCTCTGCAAATTTCTTCTTTGCAGCCTCCTTATAGCCTAATTTTTCCTCGATAAGCCCTAAATTATTATACGCTACCATGTCTTCGGGGTCAAGCTCTATTGCCTTCTGATAATCCAAAATAGCTCCTTGCAAATCTCCCATAGCATCTTTTACAAACGCCCTGCTTGAGTAGCGATATGGATTAGCGGGTTCTAATTTTTGGGCATGGTCTAAAAGTGCCAACGATTCGGCTTTTTTGTCTAAGTGAAAAAGTGCTACAGCCTTATCACTCATGCAAGAAGCATCGTATGGGTTTTCGGCTAAGGCTTTATCAAAATTAATGAGGGCTTCGCTATACTTCCCTTCTTTGAGTTTTTGTAATCCTTTTTCGTAGTGATTTTGCATACTTATTCAAATTTTTGAGTCGCAAATATAAAGCTATTTTTAATAAATTTGCCTAAATCAACCAATTAAAAGGTGTGTTTTAGGATATTCGAAGGCGGTACTCATTGCTTTTTTGCTAAGGGCAAGTGCTAAGGTTACTGTACCTACTCGCCCAACAAACATAGTAAGCGTAATGATTAGCTTGCCTAAGGCTGAAAGTTTGGCGGTAATGCCCATGCTCACACCTACGGTGGCAAAAGCTGAAATTTGCTCGAAAACAACCTTCAAAATGTCCTTTTCCGACTCTGTAATAGAAAGTAGAAAAATGGCAATGCTGTTATAACTTACTGCAAACATAAGAATAGCAAAAGCACGATTTACAATATCAGTAGGGATATTTCGCCTATCAATATTGATATTTTTTTGCCCCGAAATATTAGCAATAGAGGAGTACAAAATAACAACAAAAGTCGTAACCTTGATGCCGCCTGCCGTAGAGCCTGAGCCAGCACCAATGAACATGAGAAAAATGCAAAGCACAATAGTGGCATTCTGCAAAGTAGCAAAATCCAGCGAGTTGAACCCCGCCGTACGCGTAATCACAGATTGGAAGAAGGCAGTAATAAAGGACTCGATGATGGTGCGGTCACGCAACTGATTAAATTCAAAAATCATAAAGGCTACCGTGCCAAGCACAACTAATATAAATGTAAATTTGATAGTAATGTTGGTGTTATGCGTAAGTTTTTTCCAAGGCATCAAATAACGTTTTCTTATGTTTTTTGGGTGGAAAATATCCTCAATGACCGTAAAGCCCAAACCTCCAAAAATGACTAACCATGCCAAAATAAAATGTATGGCATACATACGTTGGGTTTTAAGTTCCAGATTGTACATGCCGTCAGTAAAAGTGCTAAAGCCCGCATTGCAAAAAGCTGAAATAGCGTGAAATGCAGAATGAAAAATTTTATCTCCTAACCCCTTGAACTGCTGCTCCGCATCCCAGAGTTCTTCGTCCCAAGAAAAGAAAATCAGGACAAAACCAATTGATTCTACCAAAATAGTAATAAAAACCACTTTCCGAAGTAGCTCTTTTGCAGATGCGAGATTTTCACTACTCAAAAAGTCTTGCATGATGGATTGCTGCTTCAGACTTACGCCACTCGACAAAAAACTTGAAAAAAACGTAGCAAAAAGCACGATACCCAACCCCCCTAACTGTATGAGCAACATGAGGACTAATTTGCCTTTGAAAGTAAAAAAAGTAGCAGTGTCTACCACAATTAGCCCCGTTACGCAAGAAGCACTTGCGGAGGTGAATAGGGCATCTATGAAATCCATAGAGCCTTGAGTAGTCATTGCGGGCAGCATAAGCAGCAATGCACCGCCCAAAATCAAGATAACAAAACTCATTACAAAGGTAACGGCGGGCTTGAGCTTGAGTTCGGAAACGCTATTTGCCCCTCTGGAAATTCCTAAAATGATGATGATGACCATGCAAATACTCAAGAAATGCTGGTAGGAAACCTCTGGATTATGGGCGGAAAATAGCTGAAAATAATAAAGAATTATTTTGAACCCAAAAAAATAATTTGCCATCCCATATACAGCTATCAAAGATGCCAATACGAGTTCAAAACGTTCTTCTTTCAAAAAATCTGACCTATTGTAAGAAAATAGCAGGCGAAAAGAAAAGTTAATCAGGTAGATAAGAAATTGCCAATCTAAAATATAAAAAATATCTCTTGTTTCTTGGTCATTCAAGATGAATCCGTAGCGATAGATAAGCATAAAAATAGCTACAGCCACATTAAACTGACCTATTATTTTAATAGTCAAATTAATAGACTCATTTCTTTTTATAATAAATGTACCTATTGCCTTCCACATGAGTTTTACAAAGTCTTTATGGTTAAATGATATTTTTCCAAATGCCGTTTAATCTTGCCAATCATACTCACTCCCTCATATACAAATCCTGTATATACTTGCACCAGATCTGCCCCCGCGTCCAATTTTTCTTGGGCATCTTTGGCAGTAAAAATTCCGCCGACACCTATGATTACAAACTCTTTGGCTAATCTTTGCCTTAAAAATCTAATCACTTCCGTACTGCGATGGCAAAGCGGTTTGCCACTTAGCCCGCCCGCCCCTACTGCATCTACTTCCGATTGAACTGTTTTCAAATTTTCTCTACCAATCGTTGTATTAGTTGCTACAATGCCCTCAATGCCTACCTCTTGCACTATCTCTATGATGTCCTCCAATTGGTTTTCATTCAAATCGGGTGCAATTTTCAGCAAAATAGGCTTTTTTTTGTCTTTTTTCAAATTTTTCTCTTTCAATGTCCTTAGCAAATTTTTTAGTGGTTCTTTGTCTTGTAACTCCCTCAAATTAGGCGTATTAGGAGAACTTACATTTACCACAAAGTAGTCCACAAAATCGTGCAGGGCATCAAAAGTAATTTCATAATCTTTGGCTGCATCTTCATTCGGTGTAACTTTGTTTTTGCCAATATTGCCGCCTACTATCACGTCAGACTTGCGTTTTTTTAGCCTTTCTACTATTTTTTCTACCCCTTCGTTATTAAAACCCATACGATTGATGATAGCCTCATCTTCCAAAAGCCTAAATAGGCGAGGCTTCGGATTGCCTTCCTGACCTTTGGGCGTAACAGTGCCTATTTCTATAAAGCCAAAACCAAAAGAGGCAAACTCATCTATAAGTTCAGCATTTTTGTCGAAACCCGCAGCCAAGCCTATCGGATTTTTGAACTTCAAGCCCATAATATTTTTTTCTAATTTAGGGCTTTCATAAAAAAAAAGGCTTTTAAAAATTGTTTTTGAAAAAGGGAGTAAAAAACTTATCTTCAATAAGTTGAAAGTAATACGATGCGCCCTTTCTGCATCAAAAAAGAACAAAATTGGGCGGAAAAATAATTTATACATTGGTAGGGGTGTCTGTGAGTTTAACGATGATTTTATATTTTTGTTTTAACGAATCGCTATAGCTAACCATCATAAACTTGAAAATCTGCTAAATACGCCCAAAGGTAACTTTTTCTCAAAACTATCTTCTAAATATAATTCGCCTATCTGCAAATTATCTTTTTTGCCAAAAGCATTCTGTATCAAGTTTGCCCCAATAATCGCCGATAAGCCTTTGGAATAGAGGTTCATCACCAAAAAATGATGCTCTTTGTCAAGCAACTGTGCTACTAACTTCACCAGCTCATTGATGCCCTCTTCAAGCACCCATTTTTCACCATTTGCTCCACGTCCGTAGGCAGGCGGGTCTAAGATAATTCCCTGATAAACAGCACCTCTACGCACTTCTCTTTTTACATATTTTACGGCATCTTCCACTACCCATCGTATGTCTTTTAGTCCGCTCATCTCTCTGTTTTCATTTGCCCACGTTACCAACTGCTTGAGGGCATCTACGTGGGTAACATCTGCCCCCGCACTTTTCGCAGCCAAAGAAGCAATACCTGTATAGGCAAACAAATTTAGCACTTTTGGCGTTTTTATGGCTGTCTTATTGCCAATAGCCTTTGTCTTGTCAATGATAAAATCCCAATTTACAGCCTGCTCAGGAAACACGCCTACGTGCTTAAAGGCAGTCAGAGAAGCCTTAAATTTGAGCAAGTTATCTTTGTATTTATAGTCCATTTGCCATCTTTCGGGCATTTTTTTTAACATATTCCAATTGCCTTTTTCGTTCATTTCGTCTTTGATACTTTTATTTTCAAAAACGGCATGGGCTTGCTTTCGCCAATCATTCTCAGAAAGCGATTTATCCCAAACTGCTTGCGGTTCGGGGCGGGCAGTAATAAATTCGCCAAAGCGTTCTAACTTTTCAAACCCTCCCGAATCAATGAGTTCGTAGCTTTTCCAATGCTGCGGTGTGAGTATCTCTATCTGCATGATTTCTTGTTTATTATTCATCTTTTTGTGATTACTTTGGTACGAAAGTAGAAAACTTCCGCAAAGTTCTTTATTTTTGAAAAATATTAGCCAATTTTCATAAAAATCAATTCAATTTTGTTAGAATTGGCAAGACATCTTTGCTTTTGGGTAAATATGTCGCAGCGGCAAACCGCTTTATTTTGTATCGTACTTAGCAATAAATCTTATCATTATGGAACAAGTTTTTTTTAAAAATATTCAACATACAATCATTAGCGAACTCCAAGATGCGCAACAAAGCATACAAATTGCCGTTTGCTGGTTTACCAATAAGGCTATTTTTGATATTTTGGCTCAAAAAGCCTCGCAAGGCGTAAGTCTAAGTATAATATTGTTAGACGATTATACAAATAAACGCAAAGAAGGACTGCCGTTAAATGATTTAATAGGGTTGGGTGTAAAATTGTACTTTTCCGATAAAATGTCTCCCATACATCATAAGTTTTGTATTATCGATAATGCTACGCTACTTACAGGTTCTTATGATTGGACATATTTTTCTGAAAGCAAAGCAATAGATAACTTAATGCTTATCAAGGAAAATCAAGCATTGATAGATGCTTTTGCGGGGGAGTTCTCGATGCTTACTTCCGTTCTTTCTCCTGTTTCTTCGGTAGTTCCTTACACCATAGCCGAAGGAATGATCAAAGATATTTTTGGACTAAAGCACTATCTTTCTGATGATGTTTACTTGCAAGCACTCAAAGCAGATGAAAACGGAGAAGACCTCAATGCTCTTAACTTGATGCATCATTCTTCCCAAATAGATGAATACAAAGAAGAAGTGCAAAGTGAGTTTATCAGAGAAAAAACTACAGAAAAACAAGCAGAAGAAATCACAGAAGAGGTTGAGCAAGAGGAGCCTGTGCCTGTAGTCTATACAAGCAGAGGCTTAGGCAGTATTTCTACTCCTGAGCCACAATATGAGGAACAAGAATATGAAGAACCGCAGCATCAAGAGGAGGAGGTAGTAGTGAGTGAAAGTCTGCCGCAGGAGGAAGTAGCTACTTCAGAAGAAATAGAAACTACGCCACAAGAAACTATAAACGAGGCGGCTGCCGACCAAGTAGCCGAAGAAACGCAATCTTATAGCGAGCAGCAGCCCACAAGCGAAGTGCCTATAGAAAATCCTACGCCCGAACCCATAGCAGTGAACCCCGAAGCAGAAAACCTTATTCAGCAGGGAGAAAATGCGTATCAGCAGGGCAAACTCGATGAGGCGGTACAACTATTTGCGCAGGCTATCATGCTCCAAGCAGAAAATCCGAGAGCCTACTTGAACATAGCAATCGTAAAATGGAAGCAAGGAAAATTTGGCGAACAAGCCGAGTATGCCGCACAAAGCATCCAATATGACGCTACCAACAACAAGGCTTTCAATACTTTAGCTTTGGCTCAAGACAAAATTGGGAATAATGCAGAGGCAATTAATAACTATACAAAAGCATTAGAACTTAGCCCTGATAATTATTCCTATCTTTGGAATAGGGCTGTAGCACTAAAGAAAGTAGGCAGAAGGCAAGAAGCACTGCTCGATTTTGGCAAGGTCGTAAAGCTATGCAATGCTATAGTAATGTCACAGCCCACAAACCAAAACGCAAAAACAACCTTGACAGCAGCCATGCGAGAAATGGGAACTTAATTTTAACAAATTCTTTTTTTACTTTTCTATATTTTTTTACCAAGAAATAAAATAACAAATGTCGCCCGAACTCATTATTTCGATTATCCTTGTTTATTTCAGCCTACTGATTGTCATAGCTTACTATACATCAAAAGGAGCTACTTCAGAAACTTTTTTTATTGCCAATAGGAATGCACCTTGGTATTTGGTCGCTTTTGGCATGATTGGCACGTCTATTTCGGGCGTTACCTTTATCTCTGTTCCTGGGGCTGTTGGGGCAGATTCTTTTTCATATTTTCAGATGGTACTTGGCTACCTACCAGGCTATGCTTTTATCGCTTTGGTACTTATGCCACTCTATTATAGGCTCAATCTCATTTCTATCTACACCTATTTAGAAGGCAGATTTGGGCTAAATGCCTATAGGACAGGTGCCTTCTTTTTCCTGCTTTCCCGTACCGTAGGGGCTTCCTTTCGCTTATTTTTGGCGGCTTTAGTGCTTCATATTGGTGTTTTTGAGCCGCTTGGCGTTCCTTTTTGGCTCAATGTCGTCATTACTATCAGCCTGATTTGGGTTTATACTTTCAAAGGAGGCATCAAAACAATTATCTGGACTGATACCCTACAGACTTTTTTCCTTATTTTTGCCCTGATTATCAGTGTGATACTGATAGCTTCGCAGTTAGATTTGGGCATAGGAACTATGGTTTCTATGGTCAAAGAAAGCGATTATTCACAAATATTCTTTTGGGATTTTAATGATAAGAAAAACTTTTTCAAGCAATTTTTTGCGGGAATGTTCATCGCCATCACCATGACGGGCATGGATCAAGACCTGATGCAGAAAAATCTGTCCTGCAAAAACCTGAAAGAAGCACAGAAAAATATGCTCTCTTTCTGTATCGTATTGGTTTTTGTAAATTTACTTTTCCTCACTTTGGGTGCTTTGCTCTATACCTACGCAAGCACGAAAGGTATTCCCTTGCCTACCCGTTCTGACGATTTGTACCCACTTTTGGCACTCAAGCTCAACAGTTTTGGCACGTTGGCGGCAGTATTTTTCTTGTTGGGAATTACAGCTTCCACTTATGCAAGTGCAGATTCGGCTTTGGCTTCCCTGACCACTTCTTTTTGCATCGATTTCTTAGATTTCAAAAATCGCCCAGAGGAGCAGCGTCAGAGGCTTAAGTTTTGGGTGCATATTGGGTTTTCGTTCTTGCTATTTTTAGTTATCTTGATTTTCAAGGCTCTCAATGACGAAAGTATTATCAATGCGGTATTCAAGGCGGCAGGCTATACCTACGGACCTCTTTTAGGATTGTTTACTTTTGGCTTATTCACCAAAATTACCATCAAAGACAAATTTGTTCCTTTCGTTTGTGTAGCTTCCCCAATTATCTGTTATATACTGAGTTCAAACTCTGTAGCGTGGTTTGATGGCTACAAATTTGGGAATGAAATGCTCTTAATCAATGGCTCTATTACTTTTCTGGGCTTATTGGCGTTGAAAAAATAAAACCACAAAAAGTAAGTTGCGTAGCATCTGGCTTTTGTGGTTAAGACGACCTTAGAGATACAATCTTTTATCAAAGATTACATCTTTATAGGTTAGCTAATTTCTTCCAAAATAGACCTAAAAGTGTAATATTTGCCTTGAAAGTGCTTATCAACATCTGCACGAAGCGCAGGAGCGTGCTTTTTTTCGTACTCGTTGAACTTTTCCATGCTCTCACAAAAATATTGGATAGCATAGTTTGTGCCTGTGTTGTCTTGGGCTGAAGTAAGCAACTTAAACATTTTGTAATGTGTAAAATAGCCCGTTTGCATCACTTCGGGGATATGAATTTCACGCATCCATTTGAGCCAACGGTCATGAGATTCATCTTCTATGTTAATTGTCAGATTGTATAAAATCATTTTTGTATGTTTGAATGTGCAAAATTACAAATTTTTTAAAAAATGCGTATAGGAATCATTATCAATTCGTCATGGAACATTTATAATTTTCGTATCGGGCTGATAGAGGCTTTCCAAAAGGGCGGGCATCAGGTCATAGCTATTGCCCCAGATGATGGCTTTGTGGCTGAGTTGGAGGCAAAAGGCTGTGAGTTCTTCCCTTTGGAAATGGAGCGAAAAGGGGCTAATCCGTTGAAAGATTTTTTTCTGATTTTTAATTTGTATAAAGCCTATAAAAGTGCAAAATTAGACATTGCCTTGCACTTCACTATCAAGCCAAATATTTATGGAACGCTTGCTGCCCGCCTGCTCAATATTCATACTATCAACAATGTAACAGGCTTAGGTACTGTTTTTATCCACGATAATCTGACTTCCAAAATAGCCCAAAAACTCTACCGTTTTGCTTTTCAGTTTCCCAAAAAAGTCTTTTTCCAAAACCAAGACGATTTAGATTTATTCGCAGAAAAAAAACTCATTTCGAGAAAAATTGCAGATTTGCTGCCTGGGTCGGGTATCAATACAGAAAAATTTAAACCTCAAATTGGGGCAGTCCGAAATGCTTCGAACAAATTTACTTTCCTACTCATTGCTCGCTTGCTCTATGACAAGGGGATTTTGGAGTACATTGATGCCATCAGAATTTTGAAAAAAAATAATGAAAACACTCATTTCCAACTACTTGGAAAGATAGAAACAGACAAAGGTTTGGGAGTTACAAAGGAAATATTGCAAACATGGATTGACGAAGGGTTAATAGACTATTTGGGAACTACGAGCGAAGTACGTCCTTTCATACAAAATGCTGATTGTGTGGTGCTTCCCTCGTACAGAGAAGGAACACCAAGAACACTTTTAGAGTCGGCAAGCATGGGTAAGCCCTTGGTAGCGACCAATGTAGCGGGCTGCAAAGAAACAATCATAGATGGGGTAAATGGGTTTCTTTGCGAAGTGAGAAATGCCAAAGACTTGGCAGAAAAAATGAAAAAAATGATGCAACTTGGTGAAAATGAGTACAAAGAAATGGGCAAACAAAGTCGAAATTTGGCTGTAACAAAATTTGATGAAAAAATTGTTGTTCAAAAATACCTGCAAGCTATCTCTTTGTACTCCTCAAAAATTTAGTGTTTGAAATGCCTCACGCCTGTAAAGACCATCGCTACTTCGTTGGCATCGCAGTAGGCAACGGAGTCGGCATCTTTGATGGAGCCTCCAGGCTGAATTACTGCCCTAATGCCTTCTTTATGAGCTATTTCTACGCAATCTGGGAAAGGGAAAAATGCGTCAGATGCCATAACAGCCTTGCTCAAATCGAACCCAAAATGTTTTGCTTTTGCTATCGCTTGCTGTAAGGAATCTACGCGCGAAGTTTGCCCAACTCCGCTCGCAAATAGCTGACTATCATTTGCTAAGATAATGGTATTGGATTTGGTATGCTTCACTAACTTATTGGCAAAAAGCAAGGCTTTGATTTCGTAAGGGGTTGGCGTTCGCTTAGTAACCGTTTTCAAATCTGCCTCTACTTCCATTGCCAAATCTTTATCCTGCTCTATCACGCCATTTAACAGCGTTTTAAATTGCTTATCGGCAAGCTTGACAGGTTTTTGCAACAATAAAATCCTATTTTTCTTGCTTTTCAATAATGCCAATGCCTCTTCTGAAAATGCGGGAGCAATAAGCACTTCAAAAAATAATTTGTTTAGCTCCTCCGCACAAGGCAAATCTACGGTTTTGTTGGTAATAATTACGCCACCAAAAGCCGAAACGGGGTCTGCCTGCAATGCCTTTAGGTAAGCCTCTTTCGGCGTGATGCCCGTTGCCATGCCGCAAGCGTTGGTATGTTTTAGGATAGCAAAGGCTGTTTCCTCAAACTCCGCCATGAGCAATACTGCGGCATCTATATCCACTAAGTTATTGTAAGATAGCTCTTTGCCGTTTAGCTGATCGAACATTTCTTGGAGATTGCCATAGAATACGCCTTGCTGATGCGGATTTTCTCCATAGCGTAGCGTTTGTGCGGAGCGAATACTTTGCTTGAATACTTGTGCTTGTTGCTCCTCATTAAAATAGTTAAAGATGGCGGTATCGTAGTGAGAAGTAATATCAAAAGCCTTTGCTGCAAACTTTTTGCGGTCAGCAAGCGTAGTGATACCATTTTTTTCTTGCATCAAAGTCAATACTTCAGCATATTGCTCCCTTGAGGAAACGATAAGAACATCTTGAAAATTTTTGGCAGCAGCCCTGATGAGCGAAATACCTCCAATATCAATTTTTTCTATGATTTCTGCCTCCTCTGCCCCTATGCGTACTGTTTCCTCAAATGGGTACAAATCCACAATGACCAAGTCGATGGCAGGAATTTCGTATTGAGTAGATTGGCTTATATCTTCTTGGTTATCACGCCGATAGAGGATACCTCCGAAAACTTTTGGATGAAGTGTTTTTACTCTTCCGCCAAAAATAGAAGGGTAGGAAGTAATAGACTCCACAGCCGTCACAGCTACGCCTAATTCTTCTATAAATTTTTGCGTACCGCCCGTAGAATAGATTTTTACGCCTTGTTTGCCCAAAAAATCGACTATGGGGGCAAGATTATCCTTATAAAAAACCGAAATAAGTGCTGATGTAATTTTTTTGTTCATGGTACTGAATGATGAAATTAATGGAAGTGTATCAAAATATTGTTAAAAAAAAATCCTTCAAACAAAGTTCAAAGGATTAAAAAAATCATTAAAATTATATGATGAGGTTCCGAGCGGATTCGAACCGCTGTGGAAGCTTTTGCAGAGCTCTGCCTAGCCT
Organism: Cytophagales bacterium; assembly: GCA_004294445.1. Classification (GTDB taxonomy): domain Bacteria; phylum Bacteroidota; class Bacteroidia; order Cytophagales; family Thermoflexibacteraceae; genus Thermoflexibacter. The sequence continues at coordinate 63,772 of REAZ01000005.1, read as the reverse complement.
CTCGGCCACGGAACCTTTTATTTTAGAGTGCAAAGGTAAGTAAAATTTCTTAATGGTGCAAAAGAAAGTAGAAATTTTAGCAAAATTGAGTATCTCACTGTTGATTTTCTTATCCATCATAGTCAATTATCCCTAAGAAGAAAAAGAAAATTATTTTTCACCCAAAAAACTATAAATTTAAGCATACTTAGCCAAGTATTTATACGAAAATTATATATTTGCTATAATAAATATCAATAAAACTTAGAAATATGACTTACAAACTTTTCGTAATTGAGGACAATAGGACTGAAGGTATGCTGTTGCAGCTTGCATTGGCAGAAATAGAAGATTTAGAGATTAGGACTTTTGCCAACGGGCAAGCTATGCTCGATAAAATGTACGAAAATCCCACTATTGCAGTTGTAGATTTGATTCTGCCCGACATGAGTGGCATGGAACTCATTAAAAAAATCAAAAGTCAGAACGATGCTGTCAAAATAGTAGTGGTTTCGGCACAGCGTAGCATAGATGTCATAGCCGAACTCCAAGCACAGGGCATTTATAACTACTTGATTAAGAGCGAGGCTTGCCTTAGCTATCTGCATGATGTAATTGCAGATTTACTTATCATTATCAAATACAAAAGTGGACTATTGAGATGATTAATAAGGTAGCTGTCATCGGAGGGTCTGCTGGTAGTATTAAAGTTGTAAAAACAATTTTAGGAGGCATCTCCATCACCAACGAAAGTGCCATACTGATATGCTTGCACCGTCTCCAAACAGATGTTTCTGCGGGCTTACGAGATGTGCTTCAGTATGCTACCAATATTCCTGTGATAGAACCCAAAGACCGCGAAGCAATCCAAGGAGGCAATATCTATTTATCCCCCCCTAATGTACATTTGGTAGTCGAGCCTGATTTGTGTTTTTCTTTGTCCTCCAGCCCTTTGGTGCAGTATTCGCGCCCCTCTATCGATGTGCTATTTCTTTCCGCATCTGAAGTTTTTCAAGAAAATTTGGTGGGCGTATTGGTAACGGGGGCAAATAAAGATGGGGCATTTGGTATGAAAGCCATCAGGGAAAGTGGCGGAAAAACTATAGTACAGGAGCCAAGTGAGTGCTTTATAGATACTATGCCAAAGTCGGCGATGTCTATGACTGCTATAGACCATGTATTAGGGGCTGAATCAATCAAAACTTGGTTAGATAGCTATTTCAAAGAAAAGCCAACACCCCAAACGTAATAAGTAAACCTAAGCTAAAGCCATTCATCAGTTCGCTCAAGGTATGTGCCTTCAGACTCAGGCGGGCGGACATGACTATGCCAGTAAGCAGCACAAAAAACAAAACAGGGTACAAAAAATCTTCGTGAGCGTACTTGTACTGTAGCCCTAAAAGCGTCCCAAGCCCTCCGCTTACTCCTGCGGCGTGTACGCTGATTTTATGCACAAATGTAATAAGAGTTACCAAGACCAATACGAAGGAAATACCAAGCATCATTAAGGTTAATACATCAAAAATTGGCGACAGTCTGAAAAATAAATAAGTGATAAATACATACAAAAGGCTCATCAATAGAAATGGCTTAATGCGTTCCTCTCTGTTTGGAATATCAATCGCAGAAATGATTTTTGCTTTCAGAAAAGAGAAAAAACTTAGCACAGGAAAAACGAAAGTGAACAAAAAAACAATGCCCAAGAGCATCCACTTATGCTCATGATAGGGTACTATGGAAGTATCAAAAAGCAAAAAAGCAAACAAATAAGTAGGAATCAGTGCTGGATGCAGCACTGCGGAAATGATTTTTGCAATTTTTTGGTGCATTGTCTTAGGCTTCTGCTTCGGGCGGATTGTTCGGATTAAATAGGATAGACCTCTCTGGCTCCTGCTCTATGAGGCGTGCTATTTCTATCTGAATCTGCTCTGTAGTATAGCTCTTATCAAAGCGTAAAGGCGGTTTGAATTTGACCGAAAGTGTCGTACCACGCTTTTTAAATTTCAATCCTTTTTTATCAAAAGCCCTACGAAAACCATTAATTACCACAGGCACTACGATAGGGTCATACTCCTTAATGAGGTGGGCTACCCCCTTGCGAACGGGTGCATAAGGTTTTGTTGTTCCTTGTGGGAAGTTTACAACCCATCCAAATTCTAAGGCTTTTTGTATCTTTTCTGGGGCATTTCTATCCGCTCCTCGCTGTACCTCTTTGCCTTTGGCTCTCCAAGAACGCTTTACAGTAACAGCACCCGTATAAGAAAAAATCTTAGGGATTAGTCCACTGTCTTTCATCGTTTCTTCGGCAGCCACATAGTAGGAGTTGGCACGGGGAAGCAAAAAATACAATGGATAGCGAATGGTATCTCTGAAACGCCACTTCACACTACAAAAAATATGGTATAACGCCATTACGTCAGCGTAATAAGTTTGATGATTTGAAATAAACATGACATTGCTGTCAGGCAAATCAAGTAAATACTCCGTACCCTCTATCTTGAGTTTATTAGTGATGTTAAACCTACTATACGTAAAAAAAGCCAATATACCAATCAATGCACGCTTAAGCAAGACCACATTACCAAAGGGATCCATGCGTACAAACTTCAATTTTGACATTCTTAATTTAGGAAGTTTCATATTACTAAAATTTATTTTGACCTGATTCAGATTATTATTGCCAAAGATACTAAATTTCATACAAATTTAATATGTTTATGAAATATTTAATTATAAATTTGACTATTCAAAAGTCTTACTTTAACTTAGTGTTTTTAATAAGCTGAAAATCAAACTTTTTATGATGAATGACGATTTGATAAATGATATTGACACCCAAGCTAATAGCCAAGTATTTATAGGCAATCAAGATGTTCAGCAGCTATCTCACCAAGGGCAGCTTCGGCAACGCTTATTTGGGAAATCTCAACGCAAGGTAGTAAGCGAAGAGGAGCAAAAAGATGTAGAACTTAAACTGTCTATTTTGGAAAGCGAAATCAAGAAAGACATAGAACTTTATCAGAAAAGAGGCAAGGTAAAAGGAAAAGGTGCCGTAGTCTTCCGCTTACTCACTACCGCTTTGGCTGCCATCGTTACCGTACTCTTAGGCGTTAATCTGACCGTATTTAATGACATGGAGTACATACGCACTCCCTTGGGGCAGCCCCTAAGTTGGTACGCCAATACCATTGCCATTATTATTAGTGCCTTCCTGACCGTACTTGGTGCGTTGCGTAACTTTCTGGATTCCAATGAGCTTTGGGTACTCTATACCGACACCGTAAACCAGCTACAGCAGCTCTTAGAGGATATTCAATACCTCAAAATTGGCTTTAATTACTGCACGCTGGACGATATAAATCTACTCAATCTCGAATATACTCGCATCAAAGAAGAAGCCGAAAATAACCGCTTACGACTAAGAATGGACGACTACGGAAAAAACTAAGACACTACTATAGAACCAAAATATGGAAACAGAAGAACTACAGAACCTTGCTACTACTGCCGATGCACAAGCCATCAACTATAGTATGCTACAGCCCGACAAACCCAAGATGAGTCCACAGACAATTTTGAGACTCAAACTTTTTGCAAGAAGAACTATAAAGCCACTTTCTGATGATGAAAAAGTAGAAATTGGTGATAAATTGGATTATTTGGAAACAAAGATTCAAGACGATTTGGTGGTAAGTGAAAAACAGGAGAAAAAACAACAATATGGTGCATTGGCACTGAAAATGATGGGAACAGTTTTGGCAGCATTACTCACTGTCATTTTGGGTATTAACCTCACAGGAAGACTTTCGCAGCCTATTTTTGGTATAGACCCTACTTGGTTTGTCAATACTACTGCGCTACTTATTAGTGCATTTATGACCATCATTAGTGATTTGCGTATGTTCTTTGACTCTAATGAGCTTTGGGTGCGCTACTCAAGCACAGCCAATCAGCTGAAAAATCTACTCTATTATATTCGCTACCTGCGCACTATGCCCGAAACCATCACCATGTTGGAAGTAGATTTGATAAAAATTGACTACAGCCGTATTCGTGAAGAAACGGATAAGACCATAGTAAAAGCAAGGTCATCAGGAATGAATAAACCAAATTAAAAAATTTGAGGATTAATCAAAAATTAATCTCATTTTCATTTTTACTGTTTGAAAACATTATATCTTTGCAAAATTTTTAAGGTTTTCAGATTTTAAACCCAAAAATTATAGGCACGTCAGAAAAAAAATAGATGAACTGCTTATACGTTTTTTTAAAATGAAAATACCAATTATAACCGACTTACAAAAAACGCATATAATAGCTTTACCGAACTTGTACGCAAGTTTAGTAAAGCTAATTTTTTGATAACTTTATAACTCATAATAAACAAAATGCCAAAGAATCCAAATATCAAATCTGTCCTCATTATTGGTAGTGGACCCATCGTGATTGGGCAAGCCTGCGAATTTGATTATGCTGGCTCGCAAGCCGCACGCTCTCTGCGCGAGGAAGGAATAGAAGTTATTTTGATTAACTCCAACCCCGCTACCATCATGACTGACCCCGTCATGGCTGACCACGTCTATCTTAAGCCCTTGGAAAAGAAGTATATCAGGGAAATTTTGGAAAAACATAAAATTGATGCAGTACTTCCTACAATGGGCGGGCAGACTGCACTTAACTTGGCTATAGACTGCGATAAGGCGGGTATTTGGAAAAAATATGGTGTAAAAATGATTGGCGTTGATGTAGCGGCTATCAATACGACCGAAGACCGCGAACTATTTCGCCATAAAATGATAGAACTTGGCGTAGGTGTGTGCAAGGGCAAAACAGCAAAATCTTTCTTAGAAGGAAAAGAAATAGCCCAAGAGATTGGTTTCCCATTAGTTATCAGACCTTCATTTACGCTTGGTGGCACAGGAGGCGGCTTTGTAGATGACCCCGAAAAATTTGATGCAGCACTTAATCACGGCTTGCACGCATCGCCTACTCACGAGGTTTTGGTGGAGCAAAGCATCTACGGCTGGAAAGAATTTGAATTGGAAATATTAAGAGATGATGCAAGCAATATGGTGATTATCTGCTCCATAGAAAACTTTGACCCTATGGGCGTGCATACGGGAGACTCCATCACCGTAGCCCCTGCCATGACTCTTTCCGATACTGTTTACCAACACATGAGAGATTTGGCTATCAAAATGATGCATGGCATTGGACAGTTTGCGGGCGGTTGCAACGTGCAGTTTTCCGTCAATCCTGATACTGATGAAATTATAGCTATCGAGATAAATCCAAGAGTTTCAAGGTCTTCTGCCCTTGCCTCCAAAGCTACAGGCTACCCAATCGCCAAAGTAGCTACCAAATTAGCCATAGGCTACCACCTCGACGAGTTGGAAAATCAAATTACAAAAAACACATCTGCTTTCTTTGAACCCGCCTTAGATTACGTAATTGTAAAAATTCCACGCTGGAATTTCGACAAGTTTAAAGGAGCAGATACCAAATTGGGCTTGCAAATGAAGTCTGTAGGCGAGGCAATGGGCATCGGGCGAAATTTCCAAGAAGCACTCCAGAAAGCCTGTCAGTCGTTGGAAATTAAAAGAAACGGACTCGGAGCAGACGGCAAGGAAATGACCGACCAAAATACCATTTTGGACAAATTAGCCAACCCCTCGTGGGACAGACTATTCCGAATTTATGACGCTTTCAAATTAGGCATTTCTTTCAAAACCATTCAAAAACTCACCAAAATCGACAAATGGTTTTTAAGCCAAATAGAAGAACTGGTTTTGCTCGAAAGAGAAATCCAAAAATTCACCATTGATAATATTCCCAAAGATTTGCTGCTCTCTGCAAAACAAAAAGGCTATGCAGACCGCCAAATTGCACACTTGCTTAAATGCTTGGAAAGCGATGCACACCAAAGACGCACTGAGCTGGGAATCAAGCGTGTATATAAAATTGTAGATACTTGTGCGGCAGAGTTTGAGGCAAAAACACCTTATTATTATTCTACTTTCGACGAAGAAAACGAGTCAGTAGTTACTGAGAAAAAGAAAATAGTAGTGCTTGGTTCAGGCCCTAACCGCATTGGGCAAGGCATCGAGTTCGACTATTCTTGCGTGCATGGCGTTTTGGCAGCCAAAGAGTGCGGCTACGAAACCATTATGATTAACTGCAACCCTGAAACCGTTTCTACCGACTTTGATACAGCCGACAAACTCTACTTTGAACCTGTTTTTTGGGAGCATATTTACGACATTATTCTGCATGAAAAGCCCGAAGGCGTTATCGTGCAGTTGGGCGGACAAACAGCCCTAAAAATAGCCGAAAAACTCGACCGCTATGGCATAAAAATCATAGGCACGAACTATGAAAGCCTTGATTTGGCGGAAGATAGAGGCAAATTTTCAGATTTGCTCAAGGAAAACAAAATTCCCTTTCCTCAGTATGGTGTAATCCAAGATTCAGACCAAGCCATCGAGCTTTCCAGAGAATTGGGCTTCCCCTTGTTAGTCCGTCCGTCTTATGTATTGGGTGGGCAAAGTATGAAAATCGTCATTAACGAAAAGGAATTAGAGCAGCACGTAGTCAATATTTTGAATGAAAATCCAAACAATCGCGTGCTTTTAGACCACTTTTTGGAAAATGCGATAGAGGCAGAAGCAGACGCAATTTGTGATGGGGAAGATGTCTATATTATTGGCATCATGGAGCATATAGAGCCTGCGGGCATTCACTCTGGCGACTCCAATTCGGTATTGCCTCCCTTCAATTTAGGGGACTTCGTAATGACACAAATAAAGAATCATACCCGCAAGATTGCTTTGGCACTCAATACCGTTGGGCTTATCAATATCCAATTTGCGATTAAAAACGACATTGTTTACATCATAGAGGCAAACCCAAGAGCATCGCGCACAGTACCTTTTATTTGCAAGGCGTACAGAGAACCCTATGTAAACTATGCCACAAAAGTAATGCTTGGCGAGAAAAAACTGAAAGATTTTGAGTTTAATCCTCACAAAGAAGGCTATGCCATTAAAATTCCTGTTTTCTCTTTCAATAAATTCCCTAACGTAAACAAGGAACTCGGCCCCGAAATGAAGTCCACAGGTGAGGCTATTTACTTCATAGACGACCTCACTGACGATTATTTCTTGGACTTGTACTCTAAAAGGAACTTGTATTTGAGTAGGTAGTTTTTTTGCAACTTTGTCGAAGTTTCAAACTTTGACAAAGTTGCTTTTTTTTACTTAACTACGTTCCTAAAAATATTATTGACAGACTTAGCCCTACTGCCAAATAATCTAAACTTTTGTTTTTAAATTTGAGGTCTAAAACTTCTCATTTATTTACATTAGAACATCAAATACCAATGAAAATCGTGAATATGCACAAATTTTGTTTTTTTATGCTTGCCTCTTTCTTACTCTTTCAAGGTTGCGACCAATCAGGCACACAAGGACAAAATGCAGACAAACAAGCAGATAGCACTGCATTACAAGCAGAAAGTTTTGCTACACCTGTAACTTCGGCAGATACAGCAAAAGCTACCAACCCTACCAACACCATACAAATCGTTAATCCGAAGTACAACGATTTTGCACGCTTGGTCGCAGGGCTGCCCATAGATGCCAATAGCCCATTCAAAAAATACGACACCCTTGCTAACTACAAAGTTTTTGCAAGTGATTTGGAAAAATCGTGGTCTAAGATAGACGGCAGCCGCTTTTCCAAGATGCGTGAGTGGGCAAAAACAGAACTTGCAGAGGCAAACAAAGACCATACAGATTTATTTTACCCTTTTTCGGGTCCCGATTTCGTGAACGCCTATAATCTTTTCCCGCAGGCAGATAACTACACGCTCATTGGCTTGGAAACCATCATTCCCTTCCCCGATTTGGATAAGTACAACAAAAAAATGGTGGACAATTATTTCTTTTCTGTCGCAGAGTCTATCGAAGATTTGTTAGAAAAAAGCTATTTTCTTACTCGCCGCATGGCAAACGACTTCCAACGTGGCAAGGCAGAAGGCATTTTGCCCGCCCTTTGCCTATTCATTGTCCGTACGGGGCATACCATCACCAACATTGAGCAGGTAAGTATCGATGCAGATGGCAAATTTGTGCTATCGAGCATAGATTCCGTAGGCACAAAAGGCATGAGAGGCGTAAAAGTAAGTTTTTTTAACCCAAGTGAAAACCGCCAAAAAAGCGTTTGCTACTTCCGTCAAGATGCCTCCGATAGCGGGCTGAAGCAAAGCCCCAACTTTGCAAAGTTCTTGCAAAACTTACCAACTTGCAATGCTTATTTCAAATCAGCTTCTTATTTACTTCATTTTCAATACTTTACTACCATGCGACCACTTGTATTGGAGAAGGCAAAATTTATTTTGCAAGACGATACGGGAATGCCTTTTCGCTTTTTTGACAAATCTAAGTGGGATTTGACTCTTTACGGAGTTTACGACAAGCCCATCAAAGATTTTACTTACATGGGGCAAAAAGACTTAAAAGCGTATTACGATAGCTTAAAAGCCGCTAATGCCGTCAAAGCAATGCCCTTCGATTTGGGGTATCACTGGGGTACAAAAGATAATAACCTCATTCGGGCAATCAAAAAATAATGCGAGCCAAGCACCGCAAACGAGCCATTATTATTGTTTTTCTTTTTCTCTTTTTTTATGCCAATTTATGGTTATTTAAGCCATTTATTGATGAAAAAAAGGGAAAAGGAGATGCGGTAGGCTTGTTGGTATTGGCTGAAAACTTCTCAAATTTCTTGTTTGGAAAGCCATTTTTAGCCAATAAAGCAGAAACAGCAACAGAACAACATTTCAAAAAAGAGGTAGAACGCCAAGCACAAAAATTTTCGGAAAATTATTTTTTTGCAAAGCCCAGCGAAAAAAAACTCATCGCACTTACTTTTGATGATAGCCCTGACGATTGGTACTGCCCGCAAATATTGGCAATCTTAGAAAAACACAAAGTGAAAGCTACTTTTTTTCTCATAGCGAATCGCCTAAAAAAGTACAAAGATAATGCAGAAGCCATCAAAAAAGGAGGGCATCTCATTGGGAATCATTCGTTTAGCCATAAAAAATACACACTGCTATCCACCGAGCAAGCACTCAAAGACATAGACTCCGCCGAAGTAGCTTTTCAGAAAGAAATTGGGCTAAATCCTAAATTTTTTCGCCCACCTTATGGCATGATTACAGATGAGCAGGTAATTGCCTTAGTACAGAAAGACTATAAGATAATCAACTGGTCAATAGATACTTACGATTGGAATACGAGCCGAAATTCTCCTTTAGAAATTTTTACCCAAGTAGAGCAATATGCCCATAACGGCGGCATTATCCTGATGCATAGCTCTGGACGGAGCCGAGAAAATACCATTCTTGTTTTGCCTGCTATCATTAAGTCGCTCAAAAGCAGAGGCTTCCGATTCGTAACCTTAGATAAGTTGCTCCCTCACCCACTTTAGCTCTCTGCTAATAGATTCCTCCATACTTACTTGCATTTCTTTAGGTAGTACGTCCCACGTATAAGTTTCGATTTCTAAGTGCTGCGTAAGTGATGTTTTTTGCTTAAGCAATGTCAGTACCTCCGTAATATCCTCTTGGGTAGATTGCAAAAGGCGGTATTTTGATAGGAAAATAGGAACGTGAAAATGGGTTCGCCATTCTACAAATTCTTCCGAAGTTCCTTCTATTAATGCTTTAGGCAAATCATTGAAATTGAATAATTTACCTTTGTTATTTTTGGCAATGACCTGATGTAAATAGACAGACTCATTAAAAGTAGTAAACTCCTCAAAAATGGCTTTCCTTTGGGCTTCATCTTTGGGCAAATCGGCTTTGAGGGCGGCACTAATTTGAAACTTCCCAATCTTAATACCATGATTTTCAAAAACTTGCAAAGCCTCTGCATGGTTTTCGTATTCCACCGCAAAGTGGCAAATATCATAGCATATTTGTATATGTGTGCTAATAACTTTTTTTGCTTCTTCTGTGCTGATAGTCAGGTTTTTAGATAGCATTGCAGCCCCTTTGCCAAATAGCCAATCTATGAAATAAGCCAGCGTATCTTTGGTGTTTTCGAGCATTCCGTCTGGCTCTGGCTCTATATCCAAATGCAGCAGTTTGCCCGTTTTTTCTCTAATTTCTACCAAATGCTCTACTACTTTGATGAGGTTTTCGGTTGCCGTTTCAAATACCTGCTGTTTTTCCTCTTCAGTTTGCCACCAAAGTTTGTAGGAAAGTGGCGAGGTAGAAATCCCCCCTTCGAGTGTTGTAAAGGGTTCATTTTGAGGCAGTATTTCTGCCAAAATGTCGAAAAGTCGGAGCGTATAATCGAGGCGGGCTTGCGTAGTCCAGTCGGGCAGATGCACTGCATCTTTTACTTTTTCTTTGTGAAAATTGCCGAAAGGAAAGCCATTCATGGTAAAAACATAATAATTATTTGTTTTTAGCCATTCTTTGAAAATAGCCAACTTATTTCCTTCCAAAATTTCCTTACTTGCCCTATCCGAAAGCCGCAGCCCAATACCGAAATTGGCAATTTGCAAACAGGGGATATAGGTTTTCAGATTTTCAAAAATAGCCTCCCAACTCTCCCCGCTATGAATATTGGTGCAGTAAGTAAGGTGCAAATTTGGATTAATACGCATCAGATTAGCTTTTTTGTACAATTTATGAAATAGTTTAGCATAGACTTGTTTGCTATATTTCTTCAAAAACTTTTTGTAAATCTATTTCCAAATCAGGAAATAAAGTAGGGCTAATCAAGTCTGTTTCCATATAAAAACCCATTGTTTGGTACTTGCCGTCAACGAGCAAAAACTTTTGTATCATTTTTTCGATAGGAAAAACTATCCAATATTCACCCACACCATTTTCTTGATATAAGGCATATTTGACTTGCAAGTCTGTTTTGAGGTTGCTTTCCGATAAAATTTCGATAATCAAATCGGGAGAACCCAAACAACCACGTTTGTCAATTTTACTTTTATCGCAAATTACACACAAATCGGGCTGCACAACGGTATAAATTTCTTTATCGGCAACCGCAGATTTTGCATGATTATACAATCGCACGTCGAAAGGTGCAATAAAAACCTTGCACAACTTACCCTTGCTATCCAAATAGTTTTTAAGATAGTTAAATAATTCGCCACTCACTTCTTGGTGAAAAGGATTAGGGGCAGCCATTCGCGAGATATAGCCTTTTAGCAGTTCTATTCTTTCTGTAAACTGCCAAGACAAATATTCGGCATAGCTGTACTGTTTGCTAAAATCTAAGTCTAATAATGAAGTCATGGTGTTGTAAAATATGTTTTGACAAAGATAAAAGAAAAAATAGCAAAAGGGAAAATATCTTGTTGAGCCAAGATGTTAATATTCAGTAAAAATGTAAAAAATAAATTCTATGTTTGCAGGCATTTAAACAGTTGTTTTTTTTAAGAAAAAAGCCCAACGTTGCGTTAAGTAGCTACTAAAAAATTAAAAAATAATACTATGAAGATATATATATTCTTGTTTTTCAGTCTATTAGTTATTTTGATTCACTCCAATTCATACAGTCAGGATATGGTAAATAAAACGCAGTTTATCGAGCAAATTTTTCAAAAATATGATGCTTATAAAGAAGGCAATTTGAAACATAGACGTTTCAAACACGCAGATTTGCAGCCACTTATCGAGAAACTAAAACAAACAAATGCCGCAAATACTTCTTTTACAGTGAGTTCTTTGGGCAAATCTTTTGAGGGCAGAAACATCTCGCTTGTGAGCTTGGGAACGGGCAAAACTAAAATACTTCTCTGGTCGCAAATGCACGGAGATGAGGCTACTGCAACAATGGCGATGTTCGATGTTTTTAACTTTTTCTCCAAAAGTGATGAATTTGATGCCCTTAAAAAAGATTTATTAAGCAAAGTTACGCTATACTGTATCCCGATGCTCAATCCTGACGGGGCAGAAGTTTGGAAACGCCGCACCTCACACGATATAGACATGAATCGCGATGCCCTTCGCCTACAGTCGCCCGAAGCCATTATTTTGAAGCGAGTCAGAGATAGCTTGAATGCCGATTTTGGCTTTAACCTGCACGACCAGAGTATTTTATATACAGTTGGCAATACGCCCAAGCCCGCTACCATCTCTTTCCTTGCCCCTGCTTATAACTATGCTAAGGACATCAATGACATCAGAGGTAGGGCTATGAAAGTGATTGCGGAACTGACCGAAACCATACAAAAAATAATGCCCGACCAAGTTGCTAAGTATTCAGACGACTTTGAGCCTCGTGCCTTCGGCGATAATATTCAGAAGTGGGGAACAAGCGTAATTCTCATAGAATCAGGCGGCTATGCCAATGACCCCGAAAAGCAGTACATCAGAAAAATTAATTTTATTGCCCTGATGACAGGCTTTTATTCTATGGCAAATCAGAGCTATGAGCAATACACACTCGACCAATACAATGCTATTCCTTTTAATGAAAGATTGCTTAAAAATCTGATAATAAGGAACTTGAACGTGGTAAAAAATAAGAAAACATACAAGGCAGACATCGCATATCTATATAACGAGGTCAATATCAATGGCTACAAAGATTTTTACTATAAAAATTCTATCGATGAAATTGGTGATTTGTCTATTTTTTACAGTTACAAAGAAATAGACTGCGAAGGAATGACTGCCGAAGAGGGCAAGGTCTATCCGCAAAAACTTGGCGAGCTGGAAGAAATCAAAAAACTGAATATGAGCGATTTATACAAAGAAGGCTATACTTCGGTGCAGTTGGAAAAAAGCAAACTTACTGACGATTTCACCAACTTGGGCATTAATATCCTATTGAAAACCAACAAGATAGATAAAAAAATAGAGATGGGCAAAAACCCCGATATAGTGATTCGGCAAAACGGTAAAGTCCGCTATGTAGTCATTAATGGTTTTGTCTATGATGTCGCAAAAGGCGAAAGTGGTATAAAAAACGCTTTGATTTATAAATAGTTTACTGTGTAGAACGCCAATAGAATAAAGCACTTCGAAATAAAGAAAAGGAATAGTTTAAGGGTGCATTTTGAAAAAATACACATAAAACCATTACTTTTGCACTTAAATTTTTGAACTTTGCCTTAGCATGAAAGCATTAAAAGAATACAACGAGTTTTGTGAAAAAACACTTTTCCCTGCCTTAGAAGAATGTGAGGATAGGCGAAAATCTATTATGAGCAAACGTCATTCCTTGCTTTTGCTGGTATTAATACTCATTGTAGCTCAGGTAATTGTCATTTTATTAGGGTATATTCCCCTCTGGACTATCTTTATAGCCATGTTTGTTGTCCCTTTTATTTTTGGCTTTGCCTACAATCGCTTTTTTAGAGATGAGGATTTAGAGGCTGATGTGCAAGACATTGTCATCAAGGAAAGTATCAAATTTTTGTTCCTCAAACCAAGTTTTGATGAAAGACTATCCGTACCCTACAATTATTTTGCAGATAGCCAGATTTTCCTGCAACTCCCTGAAAACTATGAAGGGAAAAACCTCACCAAAGGAACATTTGGCAAATATCCAACGCTTTTTTCTGAAATAGATTGCGGCTATACTGAAAATGCGGGTGGGAAAGAAACTTGGCACACGATATTTAGCGGTATTTTTGCCATTGTTGCTTTTGAAAAAAAATTAGATGCAAACATAGTAGTAATACCGAGTGAGTTGGAAAAAGAGCTATACCTTATTGGGAAGCATATTCAAAAGCATAATTTCTATCGTGGGCAAAGCGTCCCTTTTGACGATGACAAGGAGTTCATGAAGCATTATGTAGCCTATAGCGACCAACCTATGGAAAGCGTAAAGTTAATTTCCGCCGAGATTCGTAATTTGTTATTGAATTTCAAACAAAAAATGGGCATCGAGGTGTCTTTGTCGATAATTGGTAACAAAATAAATTTTGCCTTTGGAGCAGGCTCTTTGTTATCGCTCAATCTGAAAGATTCTATTTTAGATTTCGAGCAAATCAAATCCATTTACTTATGCTTTTCGTGCATAGAGTTGGTTTTGATGGATATTAGTAAAAGGTACATTATTAAAGCAGGAACGGACTGGTCTATATGAAAAGTATTGGTGTTTTTTGTGGCTCTGTCGTGGGCAAAAATCCTATTTACAAGCAAACTGCCCTCGAATTGGGCTTGTTTTTAGTAAAAAAGCAGATTAGACTCGTTTATGGCGGTGGCAAAGTAGGGTTAATGGGTGTGCTGGCAGATACGGTCATGCAAAACGGGGGGAAGGTAGTAGGCGTAATTCCTCAATTTCTGATAGAAATGGAAGTAGCACATAACCGACTGAGTGAGCAAATCATGGTAAAAACCATGCACGAGCGAAAAAAGCGAATGACTGATATGGCTGACGGATTCATCATTATTGCGGGCGGTATTGGCACAATGGACGAGTTTTTTGAGATTCTTGCTTGGGCGCAACTCGGCTTGCACAAAAAGCCTGTAGCACTACTCAATGTCAATGGTTTTTTTGATAAACTCTTAGATTACATGGATTTTGTTATCTCCGAAGGATTCATCAAACCACAGTGCAAGCAAATGCTCATTATTGATAATACCATAGAGGGACTTTTCGAGAAGATGCAAAATCACCAGCCCTCGAATATGAAACAGTGGCTTACCAAAGCACAAGTTTAGCATACATCAAATAATTATGGCAGAAAGAAGCAGTATTTTTGATATGATAGGTCCTGTAATGATAGGTCCTTCGAGTTCTCATACGGCGGGCGTAGTAAGAATCGCTCGCTGTGCATTTGCAGTTTTGGGAGGCATTGCCGAAGATGCTGAAATTACTTTTTACAACTCATTTGCAAGGACTTACGAGGGGCATGGCAGCGATAGGGCAGTCATTGCGGGCTTGCTCGATTTTGCTACTGATGACGTACGCATCAAAAATTCTTTTGACTTTGCCGCAGAAGCGGGACTCAAATATACTTTCAAAGCCATCGGTAGCGCATCAGTGATGCACCCAAATACCATCAAAATTCATTTGAAAAAAGGAGAAAAAGAAGTTGAACTATTAGGTGTGAGCAAGGGCGGCGGCGTGATTTATATAGAAGAAGTCAATGGCTTTACCGCTAACTTTTCTGCCGCATTGCATACACTCATTATCTTGACCTTAGACGTAAAAGGGGCAATAGCCTTCATTGCAGGTATTTTAGCACAAGACGATGCTAACATTGCTACTATGTCGGTTTCTCGGAAAGGCAAGAACGATACTGCCTGCCAATTTATAGAATTAGATTCCAACGTGCGAGCATCTTCTTTGGACTACATCAAAAGCCTAAGCTGGGTAAAAGAAGTAAACTACGTGCAACCTATCCGTTAGTTTATGAGTTTGAAAAGTTCGCTTATCATTCTGCCCGTAGCCCCCCAAATTTCCTCTCCCTGCACCAAATAAGAAGGAAATTTCATTTTTACGTTATTGGGAAAAACTACCTGCCTTGTGCTATGATTAGCGGGATTGAGCAAAGCTGCCACAGGCACTTCCAACACCTTTGCTACTTCATTTGGGTCAATGACAAAGTGCGGTCTTTCAGGCAAACACGCAATCACAGGCGTTACCAGCATATTGCTCGGCACTACGTACAGTTGCGGCATCACCCCAATAATATGCTCGTCCAATACCGTAATTCCTATCTCCTCCTCTGCTTCTCTCATAGCAGTATGCACCCTATCTCTATCTGTTTCTTCCGCTTTCCCCCCCGCAAACGCTACCTGCCCACTATGAACGCCATCATAGGCGGGGCGGACAATAAAGGGCAAATATAGTTCATCACCAACAAAATACATAGAAATCATGACGGCTGCAAATCTTGGCTGATTCCCAAAAGTATGAGAGGCAACATCTTCCAAATGAGGCAGTCTATCTCGTATTTTTTGTATCAAATCATTCATCATATCCTATTAAAGTTCAGAGCATTTTCATAAAAATTTGGGGAGAACCCAAAGAAGTTTAAATTTGTGTTGTAAAAAATCATAAACTTATGAATACTTCTCCAAAAACAAAGTTACAGATTATCACTTAGCAATCCAAAAAATGTTGAATGCTACCTTGTAGTTTTCCTATTCTAAGTTGAAAAGGATTAATAAAAAAATCTGCCAACTTAATAAACAAAACACATAAAATTTTGTTAAAACAAGCTAACCCCCCTTCCAAAATTAATTATCCTATTTCCTATTCCATTTTAATTTTTCCATCAATCCTATGTTCCAAGTTTTAGGGCAAAAGCGAAGGTTTATACACGATTTGAAGTTAGCGGCGATTCTTTCGGCTACGGCGGGTAGCGTAAACGCAGCAAGTTTTTTTGCTTTTGAGGTACTCACTACCAATGTTACGGGGCATGTAGCAACTTTGGCAAGCGAAATAGTCGCTTATAGGTGGGTTGCTGCATCTGCTAAGTTACTTTGGATGGCGATGTTTTTATTGGGAGCATTCTGTTCAGGCTTATTCATCGAGTTTGTAGGCAGGCGTTATCCGCGTTTCTCCCATACCATTCCTATCATTTTAGAAATGCTCATTCTTTCTTTCGTTGCCTATCATGGAAGCAAATATTATGACTACAGTGAAGAATTGGTACAGCTATTGGCGGGCAGTTTGCTTTTCGCTATGGGGCTACAGAATGCGATGGTTACGATGGTTTCTGGCTCAGTAGTCCGCACCACTCACCTCACAGGGCTTTTTACCGACATAGGCATAGAGGGAGCAAAGCTCATCGCACATTACGGAAACAACCATGAGAAAGGAAAGATTCTCGATAAATTTACCTTGCACATTATCATTGTTGTTTGCTTCTTAGTTGGAGGAATCATTGGTGGCTTTTTGTATGCCAATTATCTATTCAAAGCCTTTTTATTTCCCCTATTCTTGCTGCTTTCAGCCATGATTTACGATATTACCTATAACAGAATTTATCTGATTAATAGGGCAAAAAACATAAGACCTTCTGTTCTACAAAAACAGTTTTCAAAATAATTTGTTATTTAAAAAAAAATCATTAAATTAGATTGATAAAACTAAGAAAAAGGAAAGTATGAATCAATTTATGATAGATATTAGCCTACCAGCTCATCCCGAAGAGGAGTTTTTTGCTTTGATACCCAAACAGAGAGCGAAAATAAACGCACTGATGAGCGATGGGACTATTACGAGCTACACACTATCTGGCGATAGGACTAAGCTTTGGGTACTCGTGAACGCAGAAACAGAAACAGAGGTTATGGACGTGCTTTATAGCTTTCCTATGCTCAAATTCATGCGTTTTGAAATTCATTCGCTTATGTTTCATCAGATGGTAGCCTTCAAATTTCCAGCCATTTCCTTGAACTAAATCTACAAAAAAAGATGGCATCTATTTTAAGGAGATGCCATCTTGGAAAAGCTATACTAAATTATTTTTCATCAAATATTCAGAAATTTGTACTGCATTAGTAGCTGCCCCTTTTCGCAGGTTGTCTGCTACTATCCACAAATTCAGCGTTTTAGGCTGTGATTCATCTCTACGGATGCGCCCTACAAATACCTCATCTCTGCCGTGTGCATTCATCGGCATCGGATAAACGTTGTTCTTAGGGTCGTCTTGGAGAATTACGCCCTCTGCCTCGGCTAATATTTGCTTTACTTCCTCTATGTCAAAATCATGCTCAAACTCTATATTGACAGACTCCGAATGCCCACCCATGACAGGGATACGCACCGTAGTAGCGGTTAGTTTTATGGTATCATCACCCATTATTTTCTTGGTTTCGTTCACCATTTTCATCTCCTCCTTGGTATAGCCGTTATCCAAAAAAACGTCAATATGGGGAAGCACATTCAAATCTATTTTATGCGGATAGGCTTTAGTGCCTTCTATGCCCGCCCTCTCATTCATTAGCTGGTCAACTGCTTTTTTGCCTGTGCCTGTTACAGACTGATACGTGGAAACAACAATACGTTTTATCTTATATTTTTTATGCAAAGGGTTCAGCACCACTACCATCTGAATCGTAGAGCAATTCGGATTAGCAATAATCTTGTCGTCCTTTGTGAGTGTGTTTGCATTGATTTCTGGAACGACCAACTTCTTGTCAGGGTGCATTCTCCATGCAGAGGAGTTATCTACTACAGTAGTTCCTGCCGCCGCAAATCGCGGTGCATGCTCAAGCGAAGTGCCTCCGCCTGCCGAAAAAATAGCAATTTGAGGTTTCATAGCAATTGCCTCATCCATGCTTTTTACGGTATAGTGCTTGCCGTCAAATTCTATTTGCATACCAACGGACTTTTCAGAAGCTACGGGAATTAGTTCTGTTACGGGGAACTTACGCTCCTTAAGCACTTTCATAATTTCGCCACCTACTAAACCTGTGGCTCCAACAACTGCGATTCTCATTAAAATTGAAGGTTATTTTTGAAAAAAATAAAATTTGAGCCGCAATTTACGATAAGATTGTAAAGTATAGGTAAACCAAAGACAAAAATTTTGCAGATTTCTTTTGTTTTTTTAGCATTTCTACAATTTGTTTTATTACTTTTGGGAGTCAGAGGTGAGAAAATGGAGTTTTGTTTTCATTTTTCCGATATAAAATGCACCTGTTTTTCTTCTCTTGCAGCGTTTCAAAAAGAGTTTACCCAAAATCTATAATTAGGATTATTTTACTTAATGTGATAGATGCTATGTCATTGAAAATCAAAAGCATTCTTGCAAGCAGCCTATTATTGTTAGCAGGATTTAGCGCAGTAGGACAGGCTACAGATGAATACAAAACCGTAACACGAACTGCTGATTCCTTAGATATAAAAAGAAAATATGAGTTAGGCATTTTGATGTTTAGAAATTATCTGGACTTCATTTATCCTTTAGAAAATCTAAACAGTTTTGGTTCAGAGATTTCTATTGCAGAAGCACCCGAAGAAATTTGTAGGGATATGGAAACCAATCCAAATTTGGTTTTTTCTCCAAACCCTGATGTTATTCAGTATGACGATAGAAATACCTCTTACGGTTACATTCCCGAGGTAGATTACTCTGTAGTAGAGCAACGTCTCAACACCCTAAGTATCAGCACACAAATGGCTTTTAGAGTAAACGAAACCGTAAAGACCTACATTGATTATTATGCACTCAAACGTAGAAATTATACATTAAAGCTCCTTGCCAAGCAAAATTTATTTTTCCCACTTTTTGAGAAACATTTGAAAGAATATGGTATTCCCGAACAGCTAAAGTATCTTTCCATAGTAGAATCGGCTCTCAACCCAAAAGCCCTCTCGCGTGCGGGTGCGCTTGGATTGTGGCAGTTTATGCCGAGTACGGGCAAAATGTTTGGGCTACATGGCAACGCATTTGTAGATGAACGTATGGATCCTGAAAAAGCTACTATTGCCGCTTGTAAGTACCTCAAATTTTTGTACGAATCTTTTGACAATAATTGGGAACTTGCTTTGGCTTCCTATAATTGCGGACCTGGGGCAGTAGCAAGGGCTATTCGTAGGTCTGGTGGGCAGCGTGATTTTTGGGCTATTTACAACTACTTGCCTCGCGAAACTCGCAACTATGTGCCTATCTTCACTGCCGTAACCTATATTATGACTTATGCAGAAGAGCATAACCTCATTCAACAGCAACCCGAATATGCTATAGAGTCAGAAGTGGTGTATATTAATCAGAGTATTAATTTGAAAGATTTTGCAAAGAAAATAAATGTTTGCTATGATGACTTGGTAGAGATAAACCCCGAACTCAAAAAAGGATTTGTTCACTATACAATGCGAAATTATGCCCTGCGTATTCCTGCCGATAGGATAGATTATTTCTTGGAAAACAGAGATGAAATATTGGGGACAACCTCGAAAGCAAATGAAGTGTTAGCCTCAAAAAAGGGAAATTATACAGAAAGCACAGATAAGATTTATCATAAAATTAAGTATGGTGAATCTTTGGGGACGATTGCTCATCGCTACGGGGTTACTACTTTGCAGTTAAAAACGTGGAATAACATACAAGGCAATATTATTCATGCGGGGCGAAGTTTGGTCATTAATAAAAAAGGGAAGAAAATTAGCCAACAGCCTCAAACAGAGGTAGCGAAAGTGGAGGAAAGCACCAAAGCCAAAACAAATGCCAAAATAGACGATAGCGAAATAGAAAGCAAGGCAGAAGGAACAAAAGCCCTCACAACTAAAACGGAAGAAACCAAGAAAGTAGTGGCTACTCACCACAAAATCAAAAAAGGGGAGTCTCTGAATATGATTGCAAAAAAATACGGTGTTTCAGTAGCAAATCTGAGGAAATGGAACGGCTTAAATACAGAGAAAATTCACCCAAATACAGTTTTGGCAATTAGCGAAAGTAGTGCTACTGTAGTTCAGGAGTCAAAAGTAGAAGTATTAAACAAGGTAGCTGAAAAGAAAGCAGAAGTAAAACCTGAAACAAAAACCGAAGTAAAAGCCAAAAACAGCAAGAAGCAACACACTGTAAAACAAGGGGATACGCTCTGGGGCATAGCAAGCGACTATGGCATTACAGTAAATAAGCTAAAAGAACTCAACAAAATTCCTAATAATAAACTAAAAGTAGGGCAAACCATAGTAGTTGGCAAATAAGCTAAATTATTTTGGGTATCGGAGTATTGTGGAATAACTCCTGCTCGTCTTTGAGATGTACGCCTGATATTTGTCGGGCGTTTATCGTTTCTATGAGGTAGATAAGTTTTTGGACGGCTCGCTCATAGTCTAATCCTTCGGGACGCACATTAGAAATGCAGTTACGGCTTTCGTCCGTAGTACCTACTTTCGGGGCAAAGGTGAGATATATGCCCAAACTATCAGCTGCACTGAGTCCAGGTCTTTCTCCTATCATCATCACAGATATTTTTGCACCCAAAATTTCTCCTATCTCGTCCGCACACGCAACACGCCCCTGCCTTAGCAAACATATTGGTGCTATTTCCCAATGTTTAGATTGCAAATAAGGCACTACTTGGTTGAGTAGGTTGGCAGCGTGCCTATTCACTGCCGTAGCCGAAAGCCCGTCAGCCACTACGAAAACAATGTCATATTTACTTCCCGTTGGGAGTCTGCAAGCAGCTTCCTCCGCTAATATTTTGCCCAAATGAGGTTTTTTCAAATAGTTCAGGCGGTCTGTTGCTTGGGTGTGCAGTTCTATGACCGATGCCCCTACGCTCAAATCTTGGCTAATTTTTATGCTATCAAGTTCGGAATATACCGCATCGCGCGCTTCCGCGTGTGCCATGCGAAAATCGAGCAGGAAATAGGAAGGCAACGAAGTGCCAGCACGCCCAATAGCAATGCGTGCTTGAGTAAATTCGTGAAGAAAGTCCCAACTATTTTGTTCAAAACTAAGCATACGCAGTTATAGATTTTTTTGTGATAAGTACATGAAATGTATTTTTAAAATTATAAGCCTTATTGGGCATTAATTTTAGTATTTTTTTGCAAATTGCACTTATATAAAAGCTAAAATAATGAAATATACTCATCAAATTACAATACAAGTAAAAAAATACTTGCGTTTATTCGTCTTTGCTTTATGTCTATTTATAAGTTCTGGCATATTTGCACAAAAAATAGTTTTTACTGTAATGGCTCTGAAGGGTTATGCAAAATTAGATGATGTAAGCCTAAAAATAGGAGCAAAACTCAAAAATAACCAAACATTAAAAATAGATACTGATACCTATTTGTGCTTAGTTACGACTGACCAGCAAGTATTGGAAATTACTACAGCAGGCACTTATGTCGTCAAGGAGTTAATGAGCAAAGTCCCACCAAGAAAGGGGCTTAATGCCTCGTATGTAGAGTTTGTAGTTAGTGAAGTTACCAAAGCAACAGAAGATGGCATCTCTGCAAAAAATCGTTTCCAACACATGAATAAAACAGGTGCTGTCAAACGCAGTATGAATGAAGTAGTAAGTTTTTTCTTAAGTAGTATCAAAGCCGACAATGGGCATATTTTGTACGGCGATATATTGGATTTGGCATGGGAAGTAAAGCAACCGACAGGCTTCGACACCATTCGCCGTTTCCAAGTATCTGTGTTGCACCTTAACGGTATGTCCGTTTTTAGCAAAGTTGTTGGCTCACCAGAAATTAGTATAGACCTGAGCAAAGTAAACCTGAAGAACCAAGACGGCTTTACTGTGCAAGTAGTTCCATTGGATAACAAGGGCAAATATTGGAGCAAAAACGATATTTATAAACTGTATATCAACCTATTAGATGCCTCGCAGAAACAGCAGATAAGTGAAAAAATAAGCGCAGGCAGTACCGCAATAGATAAACTTATGAATGCACAATATTTTGAAAGTGAAAAGCTATTCCCTGATGCCATTCATGCCTACAAAGATGCCATTCGCCTTTCTGAAGGTAATCCGATTTACGAAGATTTGTTTTATCGCTTTTGGCTAAGAAATATGAAGTAGCATATTATTTAATTTTGCTAATAATCACATTTACAATGTCTTTGGCTAATTCGTTTTTGCTTTTCAAAGGAAAATAAGTGATGTTATTTTCCTTGTCTATGATAGTGATTTTGTTGGTATCATGCTCAAAGCCTGCTCCTTTGTCTTGCAAAGAGTTCAGAATAATCATGTCAAATTTTTTGCGTAGCAGTTTTTCACTTGCATTTTTTACCTCGTCATTAGTTTCTAATGCAAAACCGACATGGAACTGGTGTGGCATGAGCAGATTCCCTACTTCCTTGGCAATATCTTTGGTTTTTACCAGCTCGATGAACAACTCATTTTCCTTTTTCTTTATTTTCTGCATTGCCATTTCTTTGGGCGTATAGTCTGCTACAGCCGCACAATGGATAATAATGTCATTGGAAGGAGTAGCATTTATTGTTGCCCAATACATCTGTTCAGCGGTTTCCACCGCTACCATTTGCACGTTTTCATGGTGCATACTCAGGCTCGTTTTCCCACTTACCAAAGTTACCATTGCCCCTTCTTCAGCCAATGATTCGGCGATTGCATAGCCCATTTTTCCCGATGAATTGTTGCTAATAAATCGTACGGGGTCTATGTATTCGCGTGTTGCCCCTGCGGTAATGAGTGCTTTTTTCCCCTGCAAAGGTAAACTTTTGGCTGTGTATTGGCTTGCGAGCCATGCTACTATTTCCTCTGGCTCTGCCATGCGCCCCTTGCCAAACAGTCCGCTTGCCAATTCTCCCTCCCCCGATTCTATGATTTGGTTGCCGTACTGCCGCAACTTTGCTAAATTGGCGTAGGTACTCGGATGCACCAACATATCCAAATCCATAGCTGGGCAAAGGTAAACAGGACATCTTGCAGATAAATAAGTAGCTAACAATAAGTTATCACAAAAACCATTTGCCATTTTTGCTATCGTATTGGCACTCGCAGGTGCTATTAGCAACATATCAGCCCATAAGCCAAGTGCTACATGGTTATTCCATTCACCTGTTTTATCTTTCTGAAAATCAACAAACACAGGATTTTTGGAAAGCGTACTCAGGGTGAGCGGTGTAATGAAATTAGTAGCTGCTTGCGTCATGATTACTTGCACTTCAGCCCCCGATTTGACCAAAAGGCGAACCAAGTGAGCTGCCTTGTAAGCAGCGATGCTTGCTGTTACTCCCAGCACTATTTTTTTTCCTTTTAATGACATAAAAAAATGAAGCAGTTTGTATTTGAAAGTAGCGTTTTAATCCGCAAGATATGATTATTTAACTCATTTTTATTGGCGTTTTACGGTTTATTATATTAATATTGTAAAAGCGAAATTGCATGGGTTTTTAGATAAATTTTATCTAAAATTATTGAATCAAAAAAAAGTAATACCAAATGAATTATATCAAAGATATTTCACTGCTCGACCCCAACGGCACTTACTCCTATACCGATTATTTGCTTTGGCAGTTTGAGGAAAAAATAGAATTATTGAAGGGAAAAATTTTTAAAATGTCCCCCGCACCAAACTTAAAGCACCAACGCATTTCTTGGCAGATGGGCTTAATATTAGGCGTGTTTTTCAAAAAAAAGCCATGCAGCGTATTTTCTGCCCCTTTTGATGTAAGGCTTTATGACAGCAAGAAATCTGAAAAGGCAAGCAAGGAAATTCATACTGTAGTGCAGCCCGATTTGTGTATCATTTGCGACAAGGCAAAGTTAGATGAGCAAGGTTGCGTAGGGGCTCCCGACCTGATTGTGGAGATTTTATCGAAGGGAAATACGGAAAAAGAAATGAAAATAAAGTACGAACTTTATGAAGAAAGTGGCGTGCTGGAATATTGGGTAATCTATCCGTATGAGGAAAATCTTCTCCGCTTTGTGCTTAACGAAAAGCAAAAATACGAACTCAAGCAGATTTATACTACTAATGATGTAGTTACTACCCCGCTTTTCCCCGAATTGTGTGTAAACTTGGAGGAGGTTTTTACCGAGGAGTAGTTGAGGATAGTTATAAATTATGCCTATTACTCATTGACCATTTAGAATGAATTGCAGACTCAGTATTAGTAAATTTTTGTGAAAAAATAAAATTACCTACTATCCTCAAAAACTGTTTTCTAAATTTGCAAGAAAAAAGAACGAATGAAAGTTATTCACAAAGTTATTCACACTATTTTCGTTATTGTCCTCTTTTCTGCTTGTGCCAGCGTAGGTACGCCCACAGGAGGTCCCAAAGATGAGAAACCGCCCGTTTTAGTCAATCTCTCCCCCGAAGACCAGAGCCTGAACTACAAAGGCAAAACCATTACTTTAGAGTTTGATGAGTTTGTTGAGCTAAAGAATATAAAGCAGGGTTTGCTCATTACCCCAACTTTGGACAAAGACAATGACTACGAATACAAGCTACTAAAAAATAAATTGATACTTACTTTCAAAAAAGATTTTGATGCCAATACAACTTATGTGTTTGATTTTGGGGAAGTTGTTTCTGATATTACAGAAAAAAACAAGGCGGAAGAACTCAAATTTGCCTTCAGTACAGGGGCAACTATAGACTCGCTTTTCATAGAAGGTACGGTGAAGAATTTGATGGATGATAAGCCGCTCATTAAGGGAATGGTAGGGATATACAATGCGGCAATAGACACGCTCGACATCGACAAAAGCAAACCCTTGTACTACACGACCACAGATTCGCTTGGAAGTTTTAGATTGCGAAATTTGAGGGTAGGGAAGTACAAAATCTACGCTCTGTTAGAAGATAAGAAAAAAGACAATATGTTCAATGGAGATATAGACGAAAAAGTTGCTTTTTTGGATAGCACCATCGACCTAACGCAAAGACCTTTTGTGATAGTGAATGAGTTGCGACTAAGCACTTTTGATTTGAAGCCTATAAGACTATTAAACCCGAAAAAAAATAGACACTATATAGAGTGGAAAGCAAGCAAAGATATTCAAGAATATGAAGTAAAATTCTTGGATAGCAAGTACGATACTTCCATTTTACACGTAAAAGAGAAGGACTTTGTTCGCTTTTTTCATACCAGCAATACGCCCACGGATAGCGTAGAACTGATTTTTACGGTCAGAGATAGCCTAAGCAATAGCTATATAGATACTGCCAAAATAAAATTTGAGCAGGTGGAAAAGCTACGCCCAATGGGACTGAGTTATTACGAATATCCTAAAAGTGGTTTCGCTTTTCAGCCCCGCAAAGACAGTACCTACCAACTCAATATGACTTTCCGCTTCAACAAACCCATGAAGCCAATCGTCAATTTAGACAGTATTTTCTATAAAGTTTCTCAGAAAGATACCGTAGGCAAAAAATTAGATAGTGCTGATTTTGAATGGAATAAGCGAATGACAGAGGTGCGTCTTTCTAAAAAGATTTTTAGCAAAGAATTTATCAATTTTACGCTCAAAAAAGGCGTATTTACGTCCATAGAGAGTGATTCGTCTTCCCCTCGCCCTATGATTGCCTACAACATTCTGAAGCCCGAAGAATTTGGGACTATTAGCGGGCAGGTCAAATCTGAACGATATAAAATGTATAAGATACAACTTATGGACGAAAACTGGCAAAATGTAGAGCAGGAAATTGTCAATACGGGTAATTTTAAGTTTTCGTATGTGAAGGCAGGGAAAAAGCGAATCAGGGTACTCATAGATGAAAATGGAGATGGCAAATGGGAAAAAGGCAATTTTAAAGATAGAATTCCTCCCGAAAAAATATTTTTCTTCAAAGAAATTATTGAGGTGAAGCCAAATTGGGATTATGAAGATAATCTGATAGATTTGGATAGAGAAGGGCAAGAAGAAGAAGAATAAAAAAAACTGCCAGCTTTTTTAGGGCGGGCAGTTTCTATTTTTGGTGCTAATAGCTCTTTTTAGCAGACAAATTACTGTTGAAGTTGTTGTACTTTTCCGTAAAGCCTCTGATGTATTCATTAGTAGCTTCTAAGGAAGAACTTGCCTGATTTAGTTCCTCTGATGACTTGCCAAACGTCTGCAAATCGTCAGAGGTAGAGCTTTGAGGAAAATGTTTATCCGCACCTTCCCAAAAAGACATTATCTTCTTTTCCATGCGAGCTATGAACTCTTCTGTGCCTTCGAGTTCGAACTCTCTGTTATTTATTCGCAGACGAATGTAAGCCATTGGTTTTATTAGCTTTAAAAGTTTAGTACATCATCTTGTGATAAGCAGGGAAATAAGTAGAATCTTGGTGCGTATTTTTGAAAGACTCTTCTACGGCGTTCATGCCTTTGGTAGTCATAGACGCATAGAAATAGCTATCTTGCCCTTCGTTGCCGCCAGAATAATGTCTTGGCTGGATAAGGTCTTCAGCTACCAAATACTCATAGGCACTGCGGAAAGAGTGATAACCTAATCCGTTTTGGCTCGCCAAATCTCTCATATTGAAAGACATTTCAGAGTTGGCATTAGACCTTTTGTAGAGAGCGAAAAGTAAGTTAAAACGCTCAGTTTGTTTATCAAAAATTAAATGAGTCATGATTTTAAATATTTAAATGTTAAAAAAAATTAAATTAAACCGATAATTTTATATTACATTTTTTGTATATTTGCCAATGCAAAAAATTAGAAATAACCTCTATGAGTGTTTCAGAGATTGAAGCCTTATTAAAAACAAAAGAAGACTATAAAATTGCGCTTCGCTTAGTTAGTATTTTACCAATTGCTGGGGGAGAGAGCAGTAGAAAGGCTCAGGAATTATTACTTTTAAGCCACAATCAAATCTGTATTTGGGTAAAAAGGTTTAATGAATTAGGTTTAGCAGGCTTACATGACAAACCCAAAACAGGTAGAAAACCTAAAATTTCGGCAGAACAGTTAGAATGGTTAAAAAATGTAGTTCTTCACGAGAGCCCGACCATTCACGGATTTAACACCGAAACTTGGACTGCTCCTTTGCTTGTGAAAGTTGTTGAGAAGCATTGTAATATTGTCTATTCAGATGATATGATTTATGTTTTATTAAAAAAGAAATTAGGATTAACCCATAAAAAGGGCAGGGGTTTTTATGGGGAAGCCAAGCCAGAAGCACGAGAAAAATTTGTGGAGGATTTAAAAAAAACTTTATGAATGTCCTACTGAGGATATATTTTTATTTGAGGATGAGTGTAGCATGAGTAATACAGCCGATGTATCTTATAAATGGAGCCAGAAGGGCAAACAACCTTTGATAGAGCAAAAGCAATATAAACGAGAAAGGGCAACATTATTTGGAGCGGTAAATCCTATCAGTGGAGAGGTAATTGTACAAGAAGCGGAAAAAGGAAATGCCAAAACTTTTTTACGATATCTTAAAAAAGTGCTTAAATACTACTGTAATAGTAAAGGCAAGATTCATTTAGTTTTGGATAATGTTCGGTATCATCATGCAAAATTATTGAAGCCATTTTTAGAAAAAAATAAAGACAAAATAGAATTCATGTATCTACCCGCCTATAGCCCAGATTTTAATCCAATAGAACGAGTTTGGTGGTATATGAGAAAAAAAATAACGAATAATAGATATGTAGATACATTGAAAAATAGGATGATAGAATTTTGGAAAATGTTTTCGCACTACCAAAAACCAAACCAGTTCATTATAGATTTATGTAATCTTAATTATTCGGTTTAATATAAGCAAAAAAATAATAGATTGTATTAATACTATCTACTCAAATTAGCTAAGTATAGCTACTTATTTATAAAGAGAGGGGAGGTAAAATAAGAAAAAGCCTCAAATGAGGCTCTTTCTTATCATAACTACGAAACAAGCACAAACTCTATCACATATTCGGGTTCGGTCTTGTTTACACTTTTTGGCAATTTGAAACGTATGGAGAAACCAGTTTCTGTTTTGGTTACTAAGGTTACTAAAAACTCATTTGTAGTACCTTTATCAAAAGTAATAGAAGTTTCATTACCTGTTATTTCCCATCTCCCATTATTAGATGAGTTGAGAACAATATTGACTGGGGAATTGCCGAGCGTAACTGCGTAAGTGCCGTTTTGCTGTAGCACCACGCGAAAGTTGCCGTAGTTTCCCGCATTGTCTGCCGTACCATTGATGGTAACACGAGAGATTTTCCAGTTTTTAGACAATATTTCTAATAATGTCTTTGGGCTGCTCCCTTCTTTACCGCAAGACGAAGCAATGACTGTTGCAAAAAGCATTAGTACAAGCAAGTTTGAGCTAAATAGGCTTTTAAATAATCTCATATTTTTAGTTTTTTTAGTTTTAAATTTTAGACTTATTTGAACAACGTTAGATTAATGACTTCATTACAAAAATAATATTCGTTAGGCTGATTTGAGCAAATAAATGTAATTTTATCTTTGATGACCTCTTTTATATTTTCCAGATACCATGCTGTATTTTTTTCGTCCAAATTAGAAGTTGGCTCGTCCAAAAATAAGATTTTTGCTTCGGAATACATTGCCAAACCCAATTTTAATTTTTGTTTCATGCCTGATGAAAAAAACTTAATCGCCTTGTGTTTGTTTTTTTGAAAGCCCAATTTTTCAATTAATTCATTTCTTGTAACGTATATTTTTTTGAAATTTATATAAAAATCAATGGTTTCTTGCAAAGAAAATTCTTCTATAAGCTCCAAATAGGGCGAGGCTATTGCCAAATATTTAAACCAATTTTCGGCACTTATCTTTTTTCCATCACTTAGGTAGCAAATTTCGCCTTGCGTTATCGGCATTACTCCCGCCAAGGCTTTAAGTAAGGTGGACTTCCCACTTCCATTATTGCCTATGATAGCATAGCTTTGGTTGGGGAGGAAATCAAAAGTAAAATTTCGGAAAATCCACTCTCTTCCAAACTGCTTACCTATGTTTTGGGTGCTAATCGTCATCTTCCCCGTTATTTACTGCCTTGCCTTGGTTCCTACTTGCGGGCATAATCCCTCTTTTAGATGCCTTTAAAAACTGTATAATCTCGTTTCTTTCTTTTGATTCACCCAATTCGTTCTCTATTACGTGGAGTGCTTGGCTATTGTTGTAGCCTTTGAGGTAGATAGTACGATATATTTCTTGGAGTTCGTTTATTTTCTCGGACGAGAAACCTCTGCGTTTCAGCCCCACAAGGTTCAGCCCTGCATAGCTCAAAGGCTCTCTCGCTACTTTGATGTAGGGAGGAATATCCTTTCTGACCAACGAGCCTCCGCCAATCATTACGTGCTTGCCAATCTTAACGAACTGCTGTACTGCTGCCGTACCGCCAATGACAGCAAAGTCATCAATGACTACGTGTCCTGCTACTTGCACCGAATTGACAATGATGCAGTTATTACCTATCAGGCAGTCGTGGGCTATGTGGGCATAAGCCATTACCAAGCAGTTATTGCCTATTACCGTCTCCAATCTATCCTTTGTGCCTTTGCTAATCGTAGCATATTCTCTGATGGCTGTATTATCCCCAATGATAGTCAATGTGTCCTCTCCTTCAAACTTGAGGTCTTGAGGGATTTGAGAAATGACTGCCCCATAAAAAATTCGACAGTTTTTCCCGATACGAGAGCCATTTTTTATGACTGCATGTGACCCAATCCAACTTCCCTCGCCTATTTCTACATTTGCCTCTATGTAGGCAAATGGCTCTATGGTTACGTTGGGAGCTATCTTTGCATCAGGATGTATATATGCCAAGTGATGTAACATTTTTAATATTTTAATTTTCTTTTTTTATAACTCTTGCTGACATAACAGCCTCACAAACTACATCATTACCTACAAAAGCCTGCCCTTTCATTTTCACTATTCCTCGTCTTATCGGCTCTAATAGCTCACATTTGAATATGATTGTATCGCCGGGTACTACCATTTTTCTGAACCTACATTGGTCGACACTTAGAAAGTACGTCCACCATTTTTCGTTAATCCCCAAATTATTAATGGCTAATATGCCCCCTGTTTGAGCCAATCCTTCTATTTGCAAAACACCAGGCATCACAGGGTTATTGGGGAAATGCCCTGCAAAGTACGGCTCATTAATCGTTACATTTTTGACGGCAGTAACACAGGTTTCGTCCAATTGGATAATTTTATCTATCATCTGAAACGGATAGCGATGCGGCAGAATTTCGGCAATGCGATTAATATCCATGATTGGCGGCACTTTTGGGTCATAGACAGGGACTAACTCCTTTGTCTGTGCCTTTTTCATTATTTTCTTTATCTTTTTGGCAAAGCCTACATTGGCGGCATGCCCTGGGCGAGCAGCGAGAATTTGTGCTTTGAGCGGTCTGCCTACCAACGCCAAATCTCCTACCAAATCCAATAGTTTGTGCCGAGCGGGTTCGTTTTTGTACCGAAGTTCTATGTTGTTTAAAATGCCCTCTTTCTTTACCTCTACTTTGGGCTTGTTAAAAAGCGAAGCCAAATATTCGAGTTCTCCGTCTTCTACTACCCTATCTACGATTACTATGGCATTGTTAAGGTCGCCCCCTTTGATGAGGTTGTTTTTGTAGAGCATTTCCAATTCATGCAAAAAACAGAAAGTACGACAAGAGGCTATTTCTTTGGAAAACTGCTCAATATCGTTCAGGTAAGCGTGCTGGCTGCCAAGCACAGGCGAATTATAATCTACCATTACGGTAAGTCTATAGTCGTCTAAGGGCAGAGCCACTATCTCTACATCTCGGTCTGTTTCTTGGTAAAAAATACTCTGTTCGGGTTGGAAAAAATTTCTCAACGCGCTTTGCTCTTCTAAGCCACAGGTTTCTAAGGCTTCTATGAATTGCATAGAGCTACCGTCCATAATAGGTGGTTCAGGCCCATCGAGCTGTATGAGTACATTATCTATCTGCATCCCTACCAAAGCCGCCAAAGTATGCTCCACAGTATTCACCCTTGCCCCACTCTGCTCTATGGTAGTCCCTCTGGAAAGATCAACTACATAGTCTGCATCCGCATCTACAGTAGGCTGCCCCTCCAAGTCTATACGCTGGAATTTGATGCCATGATTAGCAGGTGCAGGCAAAAAAGTCATATTGGCTTGTACGCCCGTATGCAGCCCTACGCCTGAAACAGTAACCGTTTTTCGAATTGTATGTTGTTTTGTATGCAACATGGTATTTATAAATATTTTTTAAAGTCTTTTAATTAGTTTTCATCTCTTTGATGCTCTTTTCCAATTCTTCTATTCGCTTTTTGAACTCTGGTAATTTTTTCATAAGCACAAAAATCTTTAACTGCTCCTTATGCTCTAAGGCAGGCGAGCCAAGCAGTACCGAGCCTTCCTTATCTACTCCTTTGGTGATACCTGTTTGCGCCCCAATAGTAGTACGATTAGCGATATGAATATGCCCTACCATACCTACCTGCCCTGCAATAATGCAGTTTTCGCCAATAGTAGTGGAGCCAGAAATGCCTGTATGCGAAGCTATCACTGTATTTTTGCCTATCTGGACATTGTGGGCTATTTGGATATGATTGTCCAATTTTACCCCACTTTCTATGATAGTAGAACCCATCATTGCCCTATCGACAGTAGTGTTCGCCCCAATATCTACGCAATCTTTGATAATTACGTTGCCAATTTGCGGAATTGCTTTATAAGTGCCATCAGGCTGTGGGGCAAAGCCAAATCCATCGCTGCCAATGACTGCTCCCGCATGAATGGTACACAAACTACCAATATAGCAACCTGCATACACTTTTACGCCCGAATACAAAATAGTATTATCTCCAATACTCACATTATCACCTATATACACATGGGGATAAATTTTCACATTTTCCCCAATTTTCACATTATTCCCAATGTAGGCAAAAGCCCCCAAATACAAGCCTTCGCCGTAAGTAGTGCTTTGAGCTATATAGGACGGTTGCTCAATGCCAGACTTCGAGAAATTTACAACTTTGACGTACTCTTCCAACAACACAGAAAAGGCTGTGTAAGCATCATCAACCAAAATGAGGGTAGGCTGGTACGCCCTTTTTGGTTCAAAGTCCCTATTGACAATAACTGCACTTGCCGAGGTGCTATATAGGAAACTTTCGTATTTGAGATTGGAAAGAAAACAGATATCTCCTTCTTTCCCTTCTTGGATTTTGGCTAAGTTACGCACTTTTACCTGATGATTGCCTTTTACTTCTCCCTTGAGTATATGGGCTACTTGTTGGACTGTAAACTCCATTAATAATGAATAATTACAAATTGATAATGAAAAACTGCTAACAACTGATAGTTAATGAATAATTAATTTTGCAAAGTAAAGAAATTTAAACCAATAGGCTTAAATAAAGTGAAATGTTTTTTCATAAAGCCGTATTTGGCTGTAATAAAAAGCCCTATAAAACACATGGTCTTATAGGGCTTTTGGTGAAGTCCTACTTATTTTAGTTCAAAGAAATTCTATAAGCAATTCTTTTGAAATTTTCGCTTGGTTTGATGTCATCTGTGCCTTCTAAGCGTACTACCAATACAACACTTGTTGTGGGTGTAGTAGCAGGGGCGACGTTGATAATATCAAAACTTGCTGTTCCAAAGCTGTTATTGGCAGGAATAGTAACATTTCCACCATTACCTATTGTGAAATGCGTACCCTGTACTGCAGCCGTAATAGTAGCAGAGGCTGCGCTCGTGGCACGTATAGACTTCACTGCGGCTTCTGTAGCGGCTGCATCAAACACTACCTTTACGGTTTGGTCTGTAGAACGTTGCGCACCTACCAAGTTTACCCTTGCGGTCAGTGTTCCCGCTGCTCTTGTAGTCGCAATAGCAGGGAAAGAAGGATAAATTGGGAATACCTTATCATCTACCAAAGGAATAGAGGAACGAATCACTGCATCATCAAATTCCACTATAGTATTTGGGAAAATAACTTTGTTGTCTTTAAAGCAGGCAGTAGTGCTAAGAACTACTAACGCCAGCATCAATATATTGATTAACTTTTTCATGTGTTTCAAAATTAAAAAATTAGTAGCCCGAGTTTTGTTGCAAGTTTGAATTTATCTGAATTTCCCTAATAGGAAGGCGAGCTAAAATTTTGAAGTCGGTAAAAGGAATAGTTTGTGCAGGTGCTGCCTTTACAATATCTCTACCTAAACGCTTCAAATCAAACCAACGGTGTCCTTCGAAGGCTAACTCTACTCTTCTTTGCTTCAATATTTCTTCTAACAGAGCCGTACCAGATGCAGTTGATTCTGCCAAACCTGCACGAGTCCTGATTCTGTTCAGGTCTGTGAGAGCTGCTGCTGCGTTTCCTTGCATTGCCAAAGCCTCCGCCCTATTCAAAATTACTTCTGAAACACGAATTACGGGTACGTTGTCCAAGTTTGGCTGTCCATTTTTACCCAAGAATTTGGTGCATTCGATTTCTGCTGCGCCTCTGCCTGCTGTGCCAAGTTCATACAAGTTTCTTCTCACGTCTCCTGTTTCAAATTGTGCTAATAAATCATTTGTAGGCACAAGGTCGCCAAAACCGCCTGTAGTAGCACGGTTTCCAGAAGTAAGCAAGGTAGTGAAACTCGTTTGTAAAGATTCATTCACCCCTGTGTTTTCTGGTGTCTGGTATTCAAGCTCAAAAATAGACTCTGGATTGATAGCACTGCGGAAACCGCCTACATAAGCAGCATTGCTCAAGAAAGAACCTACGCCACCATTGAGGGCATCATTTGCATTCTTTACTACAGCAGCATAATCTCTTCTGTAAAGAGCTACACGAGAGTAGATAGCTTGTGCAGATACCTTATTCACTCTGTTTACTGCGGTACGTGCGGGCAATTTAGCTATAGCTCCATCTAAATCTTTGTAGATTTGAGCATATACATCGTCTATAGATGCACGAGCAGATAATTCTACTTGGTCTAAACCTGTTACTCCTTTGAGAATCAACGGCACACTACCTTTATTACTTGGTGCCACAATAGCACCTGGGTCATAAGCATAAGCACGAGTCAAATTGAAGTAGAACAAAGCTCTCATGAATAAAGCTTCGCCCTCTACCACATCTTTAGTTGCTTGTGCCATTCTTGGTACTGTAGGCAAATTCTCTAAAATCAAGTTGATTTGATTAATGGCATAGTATGCACCTTGCCATAGACCGTCCGCAAAGTGCGCACCGGGCTGGTTGAGATATTCAGGGTTTAATCTACCAGACTTATTGGTAGCCCTGCCATTGTCAGAAAGAGCCTCTGGTAGAGCTATCAAATCTCTGCCATATACACGCAAACCCTGCAAACGGTCATACACCCCCAAGATAGCCGCCTGAACAGCTTCTTCTGAAGTAAATGCTGTAGCAGTATCAATAGATTGGCGAGGCTGTACGTCTATCAAGCTATCGCAAGACGAAAAGAACACTCCCAATGAAAGTGAAATATATAAAATTACTTTTTTCATTTTTTCAATCAAATTTAGACTTTTAGAAACCAATGTTAATACCAAAATTGTATGTACGTGACTGTGGAACAACGCCATTATTACCTGCACCTGTATCCAAAAACTCTGGGTCATAGCCTGACCATTTAGTAAAGGTAAGCAAGTTAGTCGCCTGAGCATATACTCTTACACTCGCTAATTTTGCTCTGCTAATCAGCTT
The DNA here is from genome assembly GCA_004294445.1 of Cytophagales bacterium. GTDB lineage: Bacteria > Bacteroidota > Bacteroidia > Cytophagales > Thermoflexibacteraceae > Thermoflexibacter. The sequence continues at coordinate 28,740 of REAZ01000005.1, read as the reverse complement.
ATTAGGCAGGTTGTAAGAAAGAGAAAGCTGCTTCAAGCGAATATAAGAGGCATCTTCGAAAAATCTTGAGCCACCTGTAGCCCCGTTACCACGTACCTCTGCGTTACCATTGATAGGTCTTGGTACGTCTGTAAGTTGCCCCGCCGTAGTCCATCTACGGTCATATACTTCTTGTAAAGTATTAAACAATCTACCCCCATTTTCAGAAAGGAAAGAAGATTGACCATTAGCAACCTTACGACCATATTCCGCTTGGAAGAAAATCAAAAGTTCTAAGCCTTTGTAAGCAAAAGTATTGGTAAGTCCGCCAAATCTTGTGGCAAAGCTTGAGCCTAATACCCTGAAATCAGTAGGATTACGAGGGGTATAAGTAGGATTTCCGTTAATGTCGTACCACATTGGGCGACCTGTAGCGGGGTTTACCCCTGCATATTCTGCTGTATATACTGCCCCTATCGGATGTCCTACACGCACAGAGGTATTACTCGCCAATACAGTATCGGATCCGACCAATTTGGTTACTTTGTTTTCTAAAAGGCTGATATTGAAGTTTGTTTTCCAAGTGAAATCTCCTATTGTAAGGTTGGTGGTATTGATACCAAACTCCCATCCTCTGTTATACATCTGCCCTACGTTGGCTGTAATATCACCGTAGCCACTTGTCCAAGCTACAGGTTGGTTTAATAATAATTGCTTGCTTTGGCGGTCAAAATAATCTACTGTAGCCGTAATTCTTCTATTGAAGAAGCCCAAATCTATCCCTATGTCTGTAGTTACATTTTTCTCCCAGCTAAGGTTCGGGTTACTCAATTGGTTAGGGGCAATACCTGCCTGTCCAATATAGTTAAAACCACCACCTGTCAGACCACGAGAGTCAAAATCACCAATTTGGTCGTTACCCGTAGCACCATAGCTTGCTCTTAGTTTGATTTCATCTAACCAAGACACTTTGTCTTTGATGAAATTTTCTTCCGAAATTACCCAACCTGCCGATACACCGGGGAAGAAACCAAATTTTTGGTTTGCTCCAAAGCGAGAAGAACCGTCATAACGCAAAGTGGCAGTAAGAAGATATCTTCCTTTGAAGTCGTAATTTACCCTACCAAATACCCCTGCTCTTTTGTAGCCTGTCCAAAAGCCACTTGCAGATTGAGGGGTAGCTCCACCGTTGGCAGTTCTAAACTGTGGTGTCGCAAAAGAGGTAACTTGCTGATTCCAGCTTTCGCGCACATCATTACGATACTCTACTCCTAAAATAGTTCCTATTTTATGGTCTCGAGCGAAAGTTTTATTGTAGTTAAGCGTGTGGTTCGTAGTGAAGTTCATGCTTTGTTCGTTCTCATTTGTCAAACGTCCTCTTACTGCAAAACCGTCCGCAGTGCGTGGGTCAGCGTAGTATTCACCTTTGATAACACGATAGTCCAAACCAAAGAAAGAGTTGAAGGTAAGACCTTCTGCAATGCTCCAAATAAGTTTGAAGTTACCAACCGCTTGGTTAGTTACGTTTCTAATCGTATTTGTTTCCGCTGTTAGTAAGATATTTTGGTTCAAAACACCCGAAATACCACCTGCTTGTGGAGTTCCGAAGTAAGTACCATCTTCATTATAGATAGGATTGGTAGGGATAATGAGTGGAGAAGCAAAATAAGGAGACCCCAAGAAAGAACCGCCGTTAGGGCTACCAAATGTACCTTTTTGGCTGATGGTACTTAGGTTGATAGATTGCTCAAAACTCAATTTGTTACTTACCTTATGGTTCACACTCATGCGCAAGGTAGCACGCTCAAAATCTACATTGATTACGTTTGCATCTTGTTTGTTATAAGAGCCAGAGATATAGAACGTTGTTTTGTCGCTACCACCATTGGCAGAAAGTTCTATATTCTGCACTCCTCCTTGTTTGTAAGCCGCACGTTGCCAATCATAAGTAGGCAACGCAGCAATCTGAGCATCGGAAAGACCGCCATCTAAACGAATGCCCGTAAGCGCGCTTGTGCGTGCTTGTGCCTCAGAAAGAGCAGGGTTCTGATTTCTGATAGCTTCTGTTCTTACTTTAATCCAGTCTTGTGAGTTCAAGACGTTCATATATTTTACAGGAGAGGTGGAACCGTAATAGTAATTAAGATTAAAGTTTGTTTTACCAGCCTTTCCTTTTTTGGTAGTTACCAATACCACACCGTTTGCTGCCTGCGCACCGTAGATAGATGCAGTAGCTGCATCTTTCAGGATTTCAATAGACTCAATGTCATTTGGGTTCAAGAAGCCAAGTGGGTTTGAGCTTACAAAATCCGCATTAGAACTATTGTTAATCTGCACCCCATCTACGATATAAAGTGGCTCATTACCCGCAGTAATAGAGCCTGTTCCACGTATCCTGATTCTCACCTGACCACCGGGAACACCATTAGCAGCCTGTACCAATACACCCGCCGCACGTCCTTGTAAGGCGCGGTCAAAACTTTGCATTGGCAAGTTCTCAATGACATCACCTTTTACTGACGATACAGCACCAGTGATTTCCTTTTTGTTCTGAGAGCCGTAGCCTGTTACTACTACCTCACTAAGCATCTTTGTATCTGGGTCTAAACTCACATTCAGAGCTGACAAACCACCAACATCTACCTCTTTGGTGAGAAAACCTACGAAAGAGAATACCAATTTGGTGGCATTGGCTGGTACACTAAGTTTGTACGTACCATTTGCATCGGTAGCCGTACCAACACTTGTACCTTTGATGACTACACTTACTCCGGGTAGCCCACTTCCGTCTTCAGATGAGCTTACTTTACCCGAAACTGTGCGGTCTTGTGCAACAGCTACGCCAGCAAATGCCAACGAACATAGCACAAAACAATAACGTAAGAGTTGTTTCATGTTAATTGAATTAGATTAAACAAAATGATGATAATTAAATAAACAAAGCCTTGTAATAGTTACTATTTCAAATAAGTTATTATGCTATAAAAAACTATTAATGAACAAGTTAGCATAAAAACCATTTGTTAATAGCCTGATATATTCTAATTGATGGTGCAAATTAAACAAACAAAAAACAGAAATGTTTAGAAATTGTTAAGGAATTGTTTAGAAAAAATCCACAAAAGTACAAACCTGCCCAATGGCAACTTTGATATGCTGATAAACAGTATTCAGACGAAGATGTACGCACTCCCTGACGAAATACTTATTTACTGCGGACATGGGCAGGTAATTACTACAGGGTATGAGAAAAAATATAATCCTTGCGCCAAAATTATTTGATGGCAATGGCATAAATGATAGCTGGCAAACTTACTATCTCCCATTCGCCTCTATAGTTAAGTCTTTCTACTTTTTTGACTTCGATGATGAGTCTATCGCCCGCTTCGGCTAACTTCATCATATCTTCTAACATGATAACTTCTTCGGTGCTTTTCAGTACGTTAGTTACCATTTGTTTCTGCCTTGCCAGAGCAACTTCTGCGTATGAAACCCTGTACTGTGTGTCTTTTGGTATAGCCTCTGTCATAGACTTATCAGCAAAGGCAGTGCAGCGAATTTTGTCTAAATCAGCCTTACTCACCGCTATTTTAGAGTCGTGCGGTTGGGTGCTATTACCTACAAATAAGGCAACTTCTGGCTTGGGTAATAGTCTTACGGGGAATGCTTCTGTACCCACCAAGGTATCATTATAAAAGATACTAAGCATTGCTTTTGCAGCATTAGGAACAAGGGTAACATTCCCTTTTCTACTTCCTAAAATGAGTTCTGCGCCTTCGGCTTTGAAAGATAGCTTTTCAGTATCATAGTTAGACACGCTAACAGATAATTCATTACCACAATTAAGGTAAAGTGCTTTTAATTGGATATTACGGACTGATGTTATCTTTACTACTTGGGCATAAGCAACTCCTTTTACAAAAATAAAGGAAGATAAAATGGCGAATAACAAAGTTAATTTTTTCATGTTTTTTTAAGATTTGGTGATAATCGTTTGTACGGAAAAATGGCTCAAGTCGGCTAAGTAAAATGAAGATTTTTTTGGAAAATGTAAAGTGTTTCTTTTTCCAGTAGCATGAGTTCTTTGGTCAGGTCTGCCATCGACCAAATAAGGTTTGCTCACTCATTGAAATTAATCATGTTAATAAAAACAAAAAAGAGACTGTGTTTTTAGACAGCCTCTTTTTTCTTATACTAACGCCTTTTCTTTTTTCACACTTTCTACTTTATTTTTTAATTTCCTAAATTCCTGATACCGCCTGATGGTGGCAATGCCAAAACCTATAGAAACCAAGATTACGCCTATCCAAAGGATATTGATAAATGGCATTTCTACCGCTTTGAGGATTATCCAATCTTTTTGGGTAGTACTTGCCGAAATGACAAATTTGGCTTGTTCTCCACTTCCTTGGGCAGGTGGTTTTATCTCGTCTATAGTCGCCCTCACGCCCAAAGCAATGTTTGTGTCGGGTTTTTTCTGTACTGCTCCTTGCTGCAAGCTAATCAGGTAGGCAGGTTTTAAAAAATATTCTTTGTCTTTGCCCAAAATACGGATGTTAGCATATACGCTTGCATCTGCGGTTTCAGTCTTTTCGCCCTGATAGACATTATCAAAAATAGCAATAAAGTCATTTACAATAAATGTATCGCCTACTACTAAGGTAAACTGCTCTGGTTCAGACCATTTTTTTTCCTCTTCGGGGTCTGGAATATTGGTAACGTGGGTATAAAGGTCTGCCTTCCAATACCGACTAATATCGGGACTGGAAACCGTACCCATTTGCGGATTGATTTGCACGCGTGGGAATAGCGAAAATACTTGCCCATCATTGCTCTTATATTCTATTTCGTAATAGGTATTTTCGTTAAATACCTGAAGGGTATCGCCTTTGGTAAAATAGGTTTTGTCCTTATAAACCAAGTCTTGCGTAGTAACCATTTTATATACATCAGAGGTGGCTCGCAGCACTTCTTGGTCGATGTAGGCGGGAAATTCCTTAGATTCCATGCGCGTACCTTTGTAGGTAAGCAGGTAATCCTTCATTTTCTGGGGCTGATTGCGGAAAAGCAATAAGTTTTCCTTATTCATTTCGTCAGAAAAAGCCTTATTATAAAGCAAGCCCGTATTGTTCAAAGAAACAATTTTGGAGTAGCCCGCCGAAGCCAAAATTCCCAAAAGCATCATCGCAATACCAATATGAGCCACCGAACCGCCTACTAATTTGATATTTGTTTTTGCTAATTTGGCTAAGATGAACAGATTAGAAATAAAAGAATACAAGCAAACTGTCAATAAAATGATGTATTTCCAATCCTTGATTTGAGCAAGCAGCATCAGCACAGAAGAGGTAAGCATCGTCAGAATCAAAGGCAAACTCATCGCTTTCCAAAGACTTTCCTTGTCCATTTTGTTCCAAAAGAAAAACTGCCCCGTACCCGAAAGCATCGCTACTAACACGCCCGCCCACAACTGAAATTTGGTATAAAACTGAATCTGGTCGGCAGGGGGAGCTACTTTGGAGGCAATACCAAAAGAGGCAAGCAAGCTATTATAAGCAGGGATAGAAGTCGCTATGATCACTTGGAAGGCAGCCAAAGATAGTACGGTTGCCCCTATAAAAATCCAAAACTCACGAGAGTAACTACTCACTTCTTCTTTTTCGGTCGGAATATCTTTCCATGCTTTTGCCAAATAAAAAACTGCTACCCCCACAAAAGCAAGCAAATAAACTAAAAGTTGTCCTGAAAGCCCCAAATCGGTAAAAGAGTGAACGGAGACATTGCCAAGTACACCGCTTCGGGTGAGAAATGTGGCGTATAAAATGAGTAAGAAAGTAGTAATCGCCAGTATAAAAGATGCTTTTAAAGCAATGTTGCTTTTTTGGAAAGTAATCATCACATGAATACTTGCTACCAAAATCAGCCAAGGCACATAGACTGCATTCTCCACAGGATCCCAGTTCCAATAGCCACCAAAGTTCAAAGTTTCATACGCCCAATATGCCCCCATCATGATGCCTACACCCAAAATCAAAGCCCCAAAATGCGCCCAAGGTAAGGCGGCACGCACCCAATCTCTGTATTTTTTCTCTCTCAGCCCTGCAATCGCAAAGGCAAAAGGCACTAAAGTAAGGGCAAAACCCAAAAACAAAGTTGGTGGGTGAATGACCATCCAATAGTTTTGCAAAAGTGGATTTAACCCTGTGCCGTCCTGAGGAATAAAATTAGGATTTATCTGAAAAGTTTGGTCATTAGCCATCACTTCGCGCAAAAGCAAAAATGGCGAACTCCCTATTTTCATCTCTCCAAAAAGCACCACGCCCAAAATCATAGAAGTCAAAAATGACTGTACTAAGGCGAAAACTTGCATCACCGAAGCCTCCCAAGTTTTGCTTGTGTGCATTAGCACGATGCCAATGATGACGTGCCAAAAAGTCCACAACAGAAAACTACCTTCTTGCCCTTCCCAAAAGCAGGAAATCATGTAGTGCGTAGGCAAATTGTTGGAGGAATGACTCCATGCGTAGTGATATTCGTAATAATGATTATAAATGATGCTGAAAAGCGAGCCGATAATGCCAATCACCGCAACGCCATGTATATAGAATGCCATGCGTGCAAATTTTTGCCAGCTATCTTTCTCATTTTCAGGAGATTGATTTACTTTATAGTAAGCATATACCGCTACCAAAGAGGCAACAAATGCCGCAATTACAAAGAAATGTCCTAAATTTCCTATGAATGTATGTAACATGATGAATTAGGAATTATAAACTATGAATTAGGAATGACTAATTACTAATGACTAATTACAAATTATTAATGAGTAATTACGATTCAAAAAAATATTAACTAATTAGTCATTAACTATTAGTCATTATTTTATGTTTCCGCAAAGATAACAAGGAAAAGTGAAATCTTGCTAAAACTAATTATATCCATGATGAATTTTCCCTCATATCCTTCTTTTGTCAATCAAATAGCCTAATTTTGGGCGTTTTATTGATTTTTAAAAACTTACCATTTTATCATTAAATATATGCCTGGTTCAGAATTATTTGGTGCAGAAGAACGCAAAGAAGTAATGGACGTATTGGAAACGGGAATCATGTTTCGCTACAATCACGACCAGCCTCGCAAGGGAATTTGGAAAGCGAGAGAATTTGAGAAAGAATTAGCCGATTTTGTAGGTGCAAAATACGCACACGTTGTTTCAAGTGGCTCTACTGCCGTTGCTACCATGATGGCGGCTTGCGGCGTAGGCACAGGGGACGAGGTGATAGTGCCTGCTTTTACCTACATAGCCACGATTGAGGGCGCACTTTTCAACGGAGCATTGCCCATTTTCGCCGAAATAGACGACACGCTCTGCCTAAGTCCCGAAGGAATCAGGGCAGCCATTACGCCCAAAACCAAAGCAGTCATGCTCGTGCAGATGTGCGGGGCAATGGCGCGCATGGACGAAATTGTGGCACTTTGCAAAGAGCATAACCTAATCCTGATGGAAGATACCGCACAAGCGTTAGGGGCTTCCTACAAAGGCAAGGCATTGGGTTTGTACGGAGCAATGGGAACTTATTCCTTCGATTTTTTCAAAATTATTACCGCAGGCGAAGGCGGGGGAATAGTTACGAATGACGAGCAACTCTACCGAAATGCCGATATGTACTCCGACCACGGGCATGACCACATTGGCGATAACAGAGGCATGGAAAATCACCCTGTTTTGGGTTTTAACTACAGAATAAGCGAGCTACACGCAGCAGTAGGCTTGGCACAATTAAGAAAAATAAACCACCTACTCCAAACTAATAAGAAAAACAAAAAGGTGCTGAAAGATGCTTTGAGCAAATACCCTCAAATTACTTTCCGTTTCTTGCCCGACCCCGAAGGCGATTCAGCTACTTTTCTCTCTTTTTTCATGCCAACCGAGGAGTTAGCAAGGACTACAGCAAGGGAGTTTGGCAAGGCGGGCATTGGTGTAAACTATTGGTATGACAACAATTATCACTACATCAGGAACTGGGAGCATCTCAAAGAAATGAAAACATTGGCAAAAATACCCGTAGAGCTATTGGGTAGCCGCCAAGATTTGAAAACCTTGCATCTCCCTCAGTCCGACTTGATTATAGGTCGCTTAATTTCCATCGGTATTCGTGTAAGCTGGTCAGAAGAAGATTTGCAAAGCATTATTAATAAGATGGATACGATTTTGAAAGAAGTATTGGCATAGCATTTTTTCATACGCAGCCACCTAAAACGGGGCTGCGTATGAAATACCGTTCTTAATGTTAAAATAAAATATTTATACTCAATAAAAATTGGTATTAGATTACAGTGATAATTTTTTGCATATTTTAAACTTTTACTACCTGCCCTGTCCGCACAGACTCATCACACGCAAAGGCTATTTTCAAGCTATTGACCGCATCGGCTAAGTGGTCGGTGAGGTCTATATTTTCAGAAATAGCCTTCAAAAAATAACGTTGCTCACGATTACACAGCTCCTGATGGTCTGGCTCGTCAGTGAGATTAATCCACTCATCTTGTTTTAAAAACTTATTATCTTTATCAATATCAGCATGATGGAATCGCAAAGATTCTGTTTTGGTATGCGAATCTACATTATCGGATTTGCCACTGCCACCTGCCTCTTTTGCTACTATAGAAACACAGCCTTTGGGACCTATCACATCTTTGACAAAAAAAGCAGTTTCACTCATCATCGGACCCCAGCCCGCCTCGTACCAACCTACTGAGCCATCTTCAAAACGAATTTGCAACTGCCCATAATTGTAGTTATCAGCAGGAATATCGTCTGTGAGTTTTGCCCCTATTGCCGTTACCTGCACAGGTTTTGAGCGGGTCATTTGACACATCACGTCTATATAATGCACCCCACAATCTACTATAGGGCTAAGGCTTTGCATCAGGTTGCGGTGTACGTTCCACATGATGCCCTGACTTTGCTGATTGAGGTTCATACGCATCACCAAGGGCTTGCCGAGCTGCTGCGATAACTCAATAAATTTTTCCCAAGAAGGGTGATGCCTCAAAATATAGCCAACAACAACTTTTTTATTTGCTTTTTGTGCCGCTTGCACCACCCTAATAGCCCCCTCAACAGTATCTGCCAGTGGCTTTTCAATGAATACATGACAGCCCGCTTCGAGAGCCTTCACCGCAAAAGTTTCATGCGTATCGGGATAAGTAGAGATACAGACAGCATCGGGCTTCGTAACACTAAGAGCTTTGTAATAATCTGAAAATAAGGCATAACCACCGCCTAACTTTTCATTTAATACTTCCTTGCTCTTTCCTGTGGAAACGATGCCGCATATTTGGAAGCCATCGATGTTTTGATAGGCAGTAGCATGAGAAGCTCCCATATTGCCACAACCAACAACGAGTACACGAATAGAAGATTGAGAATTTGTCATGATTTTTTCGAATTGTTTTAGGCAAAGATAGAAAGATTACCATAATGTATCCTATTTTATTTTCTGTCCCACTTGGAATATTGATAAAATTATCCTAAAATTGTGTGAAAACATAAAAAATAAAATTCCTAACAGATGGAAATATTTATCTCTTTATTTCAGCAAGTTCTTTTTGTAGCGGCTGTCTTAATTTTTGGTGCCTTACTGACCGACCGTATCAAATTTATTAGTAGCAATATCCAGATGGGCAAGCCCCTTGACAGAAACGATAAAAAAGGTGAACGATTCAGAACCATGCTCTTATTCGCTTTTGGTCAGAAAAAAATGTTTGACCGCCCCTTTGTTGGCGTGATGCACTTCGTAATTTATAGCGGCTTCCTCATTATCAATATTGAAATATTAGAAATCATTCTTGATGGCATATTGGGGACACATAGGCTTTTTGCTCCACTGATTGGTGGGCTGTATCCTATGCTCATTGGTTTTTTTGAATTATTAGCATTGGGCGTGCTGCTTACTTGCGTTGTTTTCTTGCTCCGCCGCAACTCTCATCTTATTCCCCGTTTCTGGACTAAGGAAATGAAGGGCTTTCCAGTATTAGATGCCAACTTGATTCTGATATTTGAAATTATTTTGATGCTTTTCTTATTTACTATGAATGCTACGGATAGCATTTTGCAGACACGCGGGCAGGATAGCAAATTTATAGCTGACCACTATCAGCATGGGGGACGTTTTTTAGTAAGCCAACTTTTCATACCGCTTTATAAAGGACTTTCTACTTACCAACTCTTTTATCTAGAGCGATTTGCGTGGTGGTTTCATATCTTAGGCATCATGGGTTTTGGCATTTATGTAACTTATTCTAAGCATCTCCACGTAGCTCTTGCTTTCCCAAATACTTACTTTTCTAACTTAGAACCAAAAGGAAAATTCGAAAATATGCCAGTAGTAACCGCAGAAGTAAAATCTATGCTTGGCATTGCTGATAGCGCGCCCGCCGTAGAAAATAGCGGAACAATAGGCAGATTTGGGGCAAAAGATGTAGAAGACCTTAGTTGGAAAAACCTAATGGAAGCCTATAGCTGTACGGAATGCGGTAGGTGTACCTCTGCCTGCCCTGCCAATATTACGGGCAAATTGCTCTCACCAAGGAAAATAATGATGGATACAAGGGATAGAATGGAGGAGAAAGGCAATAATATCCGTGAGCATGGCAAAGACTATCAAGATGGCAAGTCGCTTTATGGAGATTATGTAAGCAAAGAAGAATTATTTGCTTGCACTACTTGTAATGCCTGTGCTGAGGCTTGCCCTGTGAATATCAATCCATTAGATATTATTGTGCAGTTGCGACAGTACGTAGCAATGGAGGAATCTGGTACGCCCGCACAGTGGAACTCTATGTTTGCCAACATAGAAAATAATGCTGCACCTTGGGCATTTTCTCCTTCCGATAGGTTTAACTGGGCTGACGAACTCAATAAATAAACTGATGAAAGAACTTGTTTTTGCAACGCACAATGCCAATAAAATTAAGGAAATTCAAAACCAACTCATTGATAGCTACAAACTTATAGGGCTTACAGATATTGGCTTGCATGAGGATATTCCCGAAACGGCAGATACCTTTGAGGGGAATGCACTTTTGAAGGCACGATACGTTTGGGAAAAATGCGGCATCAGTTGCTTTGCCGATGATTCGGGTTTAGCAGTAGAAGCATTAGGCGGAGAACCAGGGGTATATTCAGCACGCTATGCAGGGCTACAAAAAAATGACAATGACAACATAGCCCTTTTGCTCAAAAACTTGGAAAATATTTCCAACCTCAACGCACAGTTTCACACCGTAATTACGTTGATGCTAAACGGAGAAGTGCATCATTTCGAGGGAATTATCAAAGGGAAAATTATCAGAGAAAAACGCGGGAATCATGGCTTTGGCTATGACCCTATTTTTATCCCTAATGGATACGACCAAACTTTTGCAGAAATGCCACTATCGGAAAAAAATAAAATAAGCCATAGAGCAAGGGCAGTGATGAAACTTATTGATTTTTTGAATCACGCATAATTTTATAAAATTGTAATCTTTTGGCAAATTATAAGAGGACTTAGGTAAAAAAACTGCTCTTAATCAGTAAATATAATGTATGATTTATGTAAGTAATTTCCTATAAACATAATAATAAATCTAATTAATTACTTTTAACTATAAATTTCAATCATTTTTCTTATAGTTCATAAAAATGGGTAAAAAACAATATTATCACTAATAGTTTGATTTTCAATGTTTTAATCAAATAAAATAACAGATTTTCTTGCTTTTTTCTTGTAATAAAATACTACTTATGCTTTTTGTAATTCAATAAAGGGCTATTTCTTAGTTGTGTATCTTATTCCGCAAAATGCGTTTGGAGAAGTAAGAGTAATAGCTCAAATTTGTATCAGCATAATAATATAAAGTTTTTAGGTAGAAGCATTTAGGAGAGTACAGCGACTCATAAATGTAGAGATGGGGCAGCCTTCGTAGTATCTACGGAGGCTGTTTGCTTTTTTAGTCTATTTTAATATTTAGCCAGTCTATTTCTTTTTTGAGCAAACTTTGCGTTTCTGCTTCTTTGCTGCCCTCTGTTGGCTCGTAGCTGTATAGCCAATTTGCTTCGGGGGGGAGGCTCATCAAGATAGATTCCGTTCTGCCGTCTGTTTCTAAGCCAAATTTAGTCCCTCTGTCCCATACTAAATTAAACTCAACGTATCTGCCTCTGCGAACTCCCTGCCATGCTAATTCGGATTCTCCGTATGGAAGATTAGCATTTTTTTCCATAAAATGTGTGTATATAGGTGCAAAGGAAAGTCCTACGCTTTTTACAAAATCAAAAATTTGTTCTTTGCTATATCCTTTTTTATCGTTTAGGTAGTCGAAGAAAATACCACCAACACCTCTTGTTTCGTTGCGATGCTTGAGAAAGAAATAATCGTCAGCCCATTTTTTATATTCTGTATAAAAAAGTGAATGGTGAGCATCGCATACTGCTTTTAGCTGCTGATGAAACCATTTGGCATCTGCCTTGTCTATATAATGAGGGGTAAGGTCTATACCGCCACCGAACCACCACATACCGTTCGTCATTTCGAAATAGCGGATATTTTTGTGTATGATGGGCATCATTGGGTTGATAGGATGCAGCACTATAGAAACGCCTGTAGCAAAAAAATCTATGGGCTTATCAGTTTCTATTTTCATCATTTTAAGCATTTGTTCAGATGCTTCGCCAAATACTGCAGAAAAGTTTACACCTCCTTTTGCCAATAGGTTGCCGTTTTGTATGACACGCGTTTTGCCTCCGCCGCCGCCCTTCCTTTGCCATTGGTCTTCTTGGAAACGGGCTTTGCCGTCTGCTTGCTCCAAATCGTGGCAAATGCTATCTTGTAATCCTTGAAACCATAAAGCGATACTTTCCTTTTCCATGTTTTTGTCAAATACTCATGTAACTAAGTGTTATCTAATGGGGCAGACCTTTGGTACAGACCTTTTTAAGCCGCATTGCGGATAGCAATATTTTGTGCTAACTTTTCGGCTACGATTTTAAAAGCCTCCGCAGTTGGGTTATTTTCTTGGGTTACAAAAGGCTTTCCCTTATCTCCCGATTCTCTGATGCTTTGCACCAAAGGAATCTCTCCCAAAAATGCCACCTCATTCCTATTTGCTAACACCTTGCCACCATCTTTCCCAAAAATATAGTATTTATTGTCTGGTAGTTCGTCTGGAGTGAAGTATGCCATATTTTCAATCACTCCCAAAATAGGTACATTAATTTGCTTTTGCCTGAACATCGCCAAGCCTTTTTGGGCATCTGCCAGCGCAACTTTTTGAGGCGTAGTAACGATTACTGCGCCCGTTACAGGCACAGTCTGCACCAAAGTAAGGTGAATATCACTTGTGCCAGGGGGCATATCTATCAGCAAGTAGTCTAATTCCCCCCATTCGGTATCGCCAATAAACTGCCGCAAAGCCGAGCTTGCCATAGGGCCTCGCCACACTACCGCATCGTCAGGCGGGGCAAGGAAGCCAATAGACAACAGTTTGACACCATACTGCTCTACAGGAATGAGCATTTGCTTGCCATCTTTAGTAAAAAGCCCCGGACGAGCCGACTCGCAGTTAAACATGGTAGGCATCGAGGGTCCAAAAATATCTGCATCTATAATGCCTACTTTTGCACCCGTTTGTACCAATGCCATTGCCAAATTTGCAGTTACTGTCGATTTGCCTACGCCACCCTTCCCCGAAGCTACCGCCACAATATTGCGGACTTGGGGCAATAAGGGCGTATTTTCGCGTACCGAAGTAACCGAAGCTGTCATATTGATAAACACCTTAATATCAGACGAAATCAAGGTATGAATCGCTGTTTCGCATCGCTGCCTAATAAGTTCCTTGAGCGGGCAGGCGGGCGTAGTGAGTACTACAGTAAAAGTGAGCTTATCGCCTTGAATATCAATGTTTTGAATCATATTCAAGGTAACTAAGTCCTTTTTCAAATCAGGCTCTTCTACTGTCGAAAGTGCTTTGAGTACGTCTTCTTTAGTCATTATTTTATATTTTTATGAAACTATTGCACCATTGACTACCGCTTCGCTTGGTTGCAAAAATCGCAATTTTCCATCTTTGTCCGTTGCCATGAGTATCATTCCTTGCGACTGAATACCACGAATTTCCCTTGGTGCTAAGTTTGCCAATAGCGTAACTTGCTTACCTACAACTTCTTCAGGGCTAAAATGTTCTGCAATTCCGCTAACCACAATGCGAGTGTCTATGCCTGTTTCCAAAGTCAATTTCAGCAATTTATTTGCCTTTGCTACTTTTTCAGCTGCTACTATAGTGGCTATCCGAATATCTAATTTGGTGAAATCGTCATAGTTAATAGGTGTTTGAAGTGGTTTGACTTCGTTTGAATGGTTCGCCATTGCGATTGTTTGAGATTGTTGGTTATTAGTTGTTTGTTGCTGGTTATTAATTGTCAATTTTTGAATTTGCTTTTCTATTACATCATCTTCTATTTTTTCAAAAAGCAAATCAATTTTTTGTAATAGTGTTCCCGCTTTTACCCAATTTGTATTTTTTGCGTCTTCCCAAGTCAGTTTTCCATCAAAACCAAGCATTTTATCCAACTTTTCGGCGGTTCTTGGCAAAAATGGTTTTAACAAAATACTCAAATTAGCAATTATCTGCACCGAAATATTCAAAATCGTAGCAATTCGTTCAGGATTGTCTTTGATTTTCCAAGGCTCGGTATCTGCTAAATATTTATTGCCCAGACGAGCCACATTCATCACTTCCGAAAGTGCATCTCTGAATTTAAAGTTTTTTATCAAATCGCCAATCCTATCGGGGTAGCTCGCCAGTTCTGCCAATACATTTTTATCATAGTCCGAAAGCTCATATTGTGCGGGCATTACTCCTGCAAAGAACTTAGGAATCAAGTTGTTAGGACGATTAACAAAGTTTCCCAAAATGGCTACTAATTCGTTGTTATTTCGGGCTTGGTAGTCTTTCCAAGTAAACTCACTGTCTTTGGTTTCGGGCAAAATAGAACCCAAGACATAGCGCAAAACGTCTTGCTTATCAGGAAATTCGTCCAAATATTCGTGTAACCACACCGCCCAATTTCGGGAAGTAGAAAGTTTATCACCTTCTAAGTTCAAAAACTCATTGGCGGGGACGTTAGTAGGCAAAATAAACTCGCCATGCGCCTTCAAAATGATAGGGAAAATAATGCAGTGAAAAACGATATTGTCTTTTCCTACAAAGTGATATAGCTCTGTATCAGGGTTTTTCCAATAATCTTCCCAATTTTTGCCGTTTTGTTTTGCCCATTCTCTGGTAGCCGAAATATAGCCAATCGGGGCATCAAGCCAAACATATAAGACTTTCCCTTCTGCATTTGGCAAAGGCACAGGCACACCCCAATCCAAATCTCTGGTCATTGCCCTTGACTGCAAGCCTCCTTCTATCCAAGACTTACATTGACCGTAAACGTTTGTTTTCCAAGTATTTTGCTTTTCTTTAACTATCCATTCTTTGAGCCAACTCTCATATTTGTTCATTGGCAAATACCAATGTTTTGTCTTTCTAAGTACGAGTTTGCTCCCACTCAAAGTCGAATGCGGATTTATCAAATCCGTAGGACTTAGCGCACTTCCGCACCTTTCGCACTGGTCGCCATAGGCATTTTCATTGCCACACTTCGGGCAAGTCCCCATGATGTAGCGGTCAGCCAAAAACTGATTGGCGACCTCGTCAAAATACTGCTCGGATTCCTGCTCGTCAAACTCTCCTTTCTCGTACAGTTTCAGGAAAATACCCTGCGAAGTTTCGGTATGAATGGGCTCTGTAGTACGATGATAAATATCGAAGGCAATCCCAAATCTCTCGAACGCCGACTTCATCATCGTATGGTACTTATCTACTATGGCTCTTGGCGTAGTTTTTTCTTTTTGGGCTTTCATAGTGATAGCCGCCCCGTATTCGTCGCTCCCGCAAACGTAAACTACGTCTTCCCCCCGCAAGCGAAGGTAGCGCACAAAAATATCGGCGGGCAGGTAAGCACCCGCAATATGCCCAATGTGCAAGGGTCCATTGGCATAAGGCAAGGCAGAGGTAACTGTATATCTTTTTGGCATTTTTCTTAGTTATGAGTAAAATATGTTTTATATTGCTACTCCTTTGAGTAATATATGCACCATTTTAAAAATATCTTCACAATCTTGGCGTTTAATGCTATCTATCTCATTATTATGCATCAAACTATTGCGTTTCCATTTCAACTGTTCATATTCTTTGACTAAATGTTCATCAAATCCATATTTTAATAAAACCACTGACGAAAATTTTGCAAGAACAGTTAAACCATACTTATCTTGGTATCTTTTAAATCCATTGTTTGAAAGAAAATTTAAGTTCTGAGTTCTCTTATAAAACTTCAATGGGTCGCCTTCATGATTTGTAATTGTTTGGTCATAATCTATTTGTAAATACGTTTGATATTGAGAGCCATTCCAAGTAATAACAGAAATATCAGAAGCAAATGAAAAAGATTTTATTGTCCAATCTTTTTCATTGGGATACAAAGCAGATGTTTCTTCTTTAACTATGTTTTTCAAAATATCTTCTATCAAATTACAATAGCCTACAAAGGCATAGTTCAAGTATTTTTGATTGAATTTTTCGGTGTTTTTTTGTTCATCAATTGTCTGACTACTCACACCAAAATGATAATTTTCTAAGGTATCATAAGCATAATCTAAGCAAAGAGAAACTTCATTAATGAAAGATTGATTGATTGCATATTCTATTTTTATATGATTTTTTAATGTTTCTGTATTTTTCCAAAAATGTTTTAAAAAAGTGCGTTGTAAAGCATCTTCTAATTCATTCCTAAAATTTTCAAAGTTCTTTTGAGTATAATCTTCACCATATAAAAAGTCTGGTGATTCCTTGATGTAATACCCATCAATACCAAATTCTGTTTCATAAAGGGCTTTCATATTCCAAGCCTTATTGGAAGCAGTAAAAACAATTACTTGTGTGCCTTTATTTTGCTGTTTGATTTTTTCTAAAATTTTATACCCACTATATTCTTTGATTGGAAGAATCTTAGAAGCACTATCTGCCTTTGTAAGCCTTAAATCTAACAAAACAACATCCCAATTTTCTTGAATTTTTGCTTCTATATTTGCTAAAAACTTAGCCTCATCTTTTTCGCCATTATTATAGACCATCGGAACATACTCAAAAGTAACATTTGAAAGTATTGTATTGAAAATATCAGCCCAGCCTTTGTCTGCTTCATCATCTATTAATAAAACTTTTTTACCTAAACAGTTAATCTTTACAATTTCGCTTTCCCCTGATTTTACTTCATTTTTTGCTAAAAGATATTTGAAATAGAGCAATTTACGCTTTTTCTGTAATTCAGCATTTTGTTCTAAAATAGGAAGCGTATTGGTTACTTGTGCTAACTTAAATGCTCCCCAAATATTGGCTATTGAGTGATTATCTCCTTCTGGTTTGGGGATATTTAGAGTACGTTGTTTAATTTCTTTAATTAAATCATCATTACTAATATTAGTTTTAGCATTAGAAATTAAACTTAGAATCTCTGCTATTTCATCTTTCAGATTATCTACTTCATCCCTAAATATATATTCAACATTTTTTGCACTCAAAATATCTGCACATACAAGATTACTTAATTCATTGATAGGAGATGTTCCTACTAAAATAATTATGGGCAATATGCCTATCATTTCATTGAAAAAAAAGATATAACAAGCTAATCGCAATGCTAATGTTTGATTATCACTATTAAATTCTATTACATAAGTATCATATTTAGGATATATACCATCCACAAAATCGTGTATAATTTCATCTTGCTCTGTTGCTTCTTCAACTTTTTTTCCATCAAATTTGAGATTTCCCATTTCTAAGTTAGGAATTGGAGCATTGAAGTATATATTAATTTGCTGTTTCATATTCAATCAATTTTAATTTTTCTTGTAAAAATTTAGAGAGAGATTTCTTGTTTTCAAAAGATGGAATATCATTGCTTTTTGCTAACACTTTGATTTTATTTATTACTTCAAGAGAAAGTTCAGGAAATAATAGATTATGATTTTCAATTATATTAATTATTTCCTCTTTTATTTTTACAGCCTTTTTATAATTTATTTTATTGGCAAACAAGAATATGTTTATGTCCACAACATAATCCTCTTTTATTTTTTTTAGAAAAAGAGGCAGATTTTTCTGCATTAAATCGAAAGCAATAGAAATATTACCTACATTTTCCACAATGCCTTCTTCGCCTCCTGACCCTCCACCAGAGGAAACTACGGGAATATTTTCTTTTATAGCTCTTTTAAATAGATTTACATAGTTAGGAATACTTTTATGAATTATTAGTGCATTGTATCTTAATAAGTCATTTTCACTAATATCAGATTCAATAGCAATATAAGGCTTGTACTCATTATTTACTTCTTTTACCCTACCCTTGTTATCTAAGAGTAAAACACGTGGTAAATTATAAAAAACAAGTTGAAAAGTAAACCCTTCCACCTCTTTATCGTAAAGTTTTGAGTCTTTGTTTTCAGGAAGAATTGGAACTATCCTTGTTTTACCATCTTTAAATTTTGAAATCACATTTACATCACATAAAGACCATAATTTCTGTATAATCTCATTAAAATCGCCCCCTTGTAGATTTTCATAATTTTTAGTACATATTGAATCCAAATCAATTATATTTAAAATAATCTGATTTTGTATTTCTTGTAGTTCAAACTTTAATCTTCCGCTCCCATTAGAGTGTTTTAAATAAGATGATAAAATAATTCTAATAGCAAGTTCTACTCTAATTACATCTGTTTTGATAGCGGCAATTAAATCAAAGTCAAGTTGATTTATTGGCTCAAAAACAGCTATCTGAAATTTTGATAAAATATCCCTGTCTCCATATCTTACTTTTGACAAACATCTTATTATTGTATCTCTTAGGGAAGTTTCTTCTCCTTTATCCTGTCCAAAACGATATGTTTTTTTAAAATCAAAAATCGTTTTGGTAAACTCTCTATCATTTTGAAAAGGATGCTTGCCTAATTCACGATAAATAGAAAGCCCTTTCCCATTATATAAATCTATTAGGTCTTTTTTTATATGTGTATATAGCCATATTGGGATTTGATATTTTTCTTCCTCAAATTGTTTCCCATATTTTGCAAACTCTAAGTTTATTTCTTTTAATTTTTCCTCTAAATCTATATCTTCTGCTTCATGGACAAGCATATTAAGCCCAAAATTTCTATCCTCAGAAAATACTCTAAGAAATTCAGTAACTCTTATTGGGTTATGTTTACATGACTTTCTTACATCTCGATTTGTCTTTGACGTATTTGTTTCTGTTTTATATTTACTTAATACATTTTTTATATAAATAATATCTCCTTCTTCTTTCTGATTATAAGAGTCTAATAGCTTATTAAACTGATTAAAATATTTCTGGTACAAATTATCTTTTTTACGCACCATGCCCAAAAAGTTAAGTTTCCCTCTCAAAACTTCAATCATAGAAGGATTTTTTATATTTGGATTGTCTTTGATATAGTTTTTTATAAATACATATTGGGCTTGCTCAAAACCTTTTTTTTCCCAATTATTTAAAATTGCTCTGATTTCTTTAATGTACTGTTGAGATACATTTACTTTTTGATTAACAGTTAGTCCTGTAACGATTTGTCTTTGTGCAAAACTTTGTATTCTGGTTTTGTTTTCATTGACTTTAAAATTTTCGCTTAGTATAATCTCTTTTAATCTATTTAAAAAATCTTCATCAAATAAGTCTGTTCTTGCAGAAAAAGTAATATCATCTGCATATCTACTATAACTTACCCGATTTTCCTTGGCGAAACGAGCTAATTTTCTATCTAATTTTTGGCACACAATATTACTGAGAGTAGGGGAGGTAGGTGCACCTTGGGGCAAGGAGTTTTCATAACAGCATAAATTTGCTATTAAAAAGGCTAATTCATCATTAAGATTGAACGGAGGAAGTTGTAAGACAGTTTTTACTCTGCGAAAACTAATACTTGGGAAAAAGTCTTCTAAATCAACATTAAGAACATAATTTTTTCCAATATGCTTACGTGCATTGGTTACAATATTTTTATCTAATACGAATCCATGACTTGCCCAATGAGGTTCAAAAACTACATTTAGGACTACATTCAAGCATTTTTGTATTAATTTCAAATATCTGTGAGGAGCAAGAATGAATCTATTTTCACCACTTTTTTTCTTTATGGTAAATCTTTGATATTTATCCTCTTTTTTAAAAGCAAAGAATGTGAGTAGCTTTTTGGAAAGTTGTTTTTTTGAAAAGGTTTTTTCATACAGAGTATTACCTACAAAATTCAGTAGGTCGGCTAAACCATCAATATTTTCTGTAGTGTCAAAATATTGCTTGATGAGTATAACTTTTTTAAACTCAATTTTCATTTACGGAAAGGATAAAATAGGCATTTATCTTTGTATTTCTCTTATGTATAAAACAACGTTCACCGTACACCTCTGTACCGTTTCAAATCTTTTAGAATAAGCTACCATCAATATATAACCTTGCTTTGAAGCATTGCGAAACGCAAATGCACTTTCAAATTGTCTGATAAATGCCTTTTTCAGTTTTGCAAATTTACAAATATTCATTTGTAAAATGCAAATTTATTGAAATATAGTTCAATAAACAAGGTCTTAGCAGTCTGATTTTGCAGTTAGCTTGTATCTATGCTCTCAATTTTGCACCAATGCCGTTTCTTTCGGGAAAAACTGCTTTCTCTCTGGTAAGTATCACGCCTTCTGCTATGTCGTTGGAAATGAGCATGGGACCGTCCATGTCCACATAATCGAGCATGGGGGCTATGTGGGCTATTGCTGAAATGCCTACGGACGATTCTGTCATGCAGCCCATCATTAGTTTCATATTTAGGCTGCGTGCCTCCCGAATCATTTGGAGTGCTGGGGTAAGTCCGCCGCATTTCATTAGCTTGATGTTGATGCCATGAAAGTAGCCAAAGCACTTGCTTACATCACTTGCTACAATGCAGCTTTCATCGGCAATGACGGGCAAAGCCGAATGAGCAAAGACTTCCTTCATGTCTTCCCAAGCATCGGCTTTCATGGGTTGCTCGATAAATTCAACACCTAATTTCTTTAATTCGTGTGAGTTACGGATAGTTTCTTCGGCAGTCCAGCCGCAGTTGGCATCTACTCTGAAGGTGGCGTTTGTATGTTTTCTTAGCTCTTTTACTATCTCTATGTCGTGGGGCGTGCCTAACTTTATTTTGTATAAATCCCAAGGCATTTCCTTGAGTTTTTCTGCCATTTTTTCTACGGAGTCTATTCCTATCGTGTAGTTAGTTTGTGGCATATTGGCAAGGTGAAGCCCCCAAATTTGGTACAATGGTTTTCCTATTTTTTTTCCGTAAAAGTCATAAGCTGCCTCGTCCAAAGCACATTGGGCAAATGGATTTCCTCCAAAATAATCTTTCATATCTTCCCAAAGCTGGGCAGGAGTATAGAAGGTGTAATTTTCTAATTTCTGATTTACTTTTTCCAAACACTCAGCCATATTCTGATAAGAAATGCCATAATAAGTGTTGGTAGTAGCTTCGCCGTAACCGCTTGTTTCTCCATCTTTTAGTTCTACTATGAGCGTGGGCTGTTCACTTCGCTCATCTCTGGCTATTTTGAAATAATGCCTTAGTTTTAGGGTATATCTGTGCAGAACGATTTGCATATTCTTTTACTTATTACTGAGTTCTGTTTCCTTATTTTTGCCTATATTTTCAAAATAATTTGGTCTGACCGCCTTGATAAAAACATCTTGCCAATGATAATGATAAAAATTGTCTTCTACTACGCCCCGCTTGCCCGAAGCATGGACAAAAAGTAGGCGATTGGGTGCAGCCAATTCTGTGATAATGCCAACGTGAGAAATCGTTGTGCTGTTTTTGCTCGCCCCAAAAAACACCAAATCCCCTGCTTTGAGGCTTCCTTTCTCTACTGCTTCTCCTTGCTGTGCTTGGTCATCAGGCATACGCGCTATCTTGGCATTGATGTCAAGCAGGCACACATGCACCAATCCTGAACAATCTATTCCTTTGTAGGTCAAGCCCCCGTGCCTATAGGAAGTACCGATATAAGAGCGTGCATTTTTGACTACTTTTTGTAGGTTCGCTTTATAGACAGCGTACTCATTGGCTACTTTTGCTATCAGGGCTTGGTCGGCATTAAGAGGAATTTCGGGCGTGCTAACCACCTTTTTACTTTCTTTTTCTACCTTGTCTGCCTTTGCCGCTACATACAAATTGGTGTAATTCTTTTGTGAACAAGCAAAAGATAGGCACAGCAGCAACATTGCTAAAGTGTTGGGAAAACGGTTGAAATGTGTCATAGTTTTCTATTTTAGCATTTATAGTTTCTCTATACTGTAAATATAAGTTCCCAAAGGGGCTAATTTCAGTTTAATATTTTCGTTTGCTTTCTGGTTTAAGGTGTTACCGCTCAAAAATGTTTCTTTGAGTTTTATATTTTCGTCAGGTGCATAACCCATCAGAGCCATTGCATTTGGAGGAATTTGCAAGCGAACGTCTTTGGGCTGCGAATGATTATCAAAATTGACGATGATTAAAAGTTTTTGATTTTTGGTAAATCGTAAAAAAGCATAGACTTTATGCACGTCATAGTTTTGTGTATTTGCCGATTGCAAGTCGTATAATTCTCCGCTACTGATAGCTTCGTTTTGCGTACAAAAGTTTAGCAAAGTGCTATAAAAATAAAGTATTTCTTTCTGGGGTTCGTCAAGTCCGCCGCCGTCAAACTTCCCGCCGTTCATCATTTTTTGGTGGGCTGGCACTCCCCAATAATCGAAAATGGTAGTTCTGCCATCTTCGCCACCAAATCCTTCGCTGCCTTCTCCTTTTTCGCCAACTTCTTGCCCAAAATATACCATGACAGGTCCCGAATTGAGCAAGGCACTCACAGCCATTGCAGGGAAGGCACGTCTTGGCTCGCCTACAAAATCTCTGCTCGCAATGCGTTGCTCATCATGGTTTTCCAAAAATCTCAACATACGATTATTAATTCCTTCGGTCTGTTTCCAATTTTTCTGAATATCAGAGGCACTTGCTCTGTGCTGCATAACGGCTTTGAGCGTATCGTAAAGCCCTACTTTATCGTACAGATAGTCAAATTTTCCTGTTTCTATGTAGTTTTTGTACTCATTAGGGTTATAAATTTCTGCAATAAAAACAATGTCTGCATTTGCTTGCTTTACTTGGGGAATAGCCCAATTCCAAAACTCAACAGGCACCATTTCTGCCATATCGCAGCGAAAGCCATCTACGCCTTTTGCAGCCCAAAAGAGCAAAATATCTTTCATTTTTACCCATGTATCAGGCACAGGGTCAAAGGCTTTTTTTCTGCCGTTCTGAATATCTACCCCATAATTAAGTTTGATAGTTTCAAACCAATCATTGATGCTTGGAGCATGAGAAAAAACATCATTGCCTGTTGCTTTGGCGGGAACTTCTTCATATTGCCCGTTTTTGGTTTTTATTTTCAAAAATTCAGGAATTTTGTATTCTTTCGGCACTACGAATTTTGTATTTGGCAGATAATAAAAATTATTCATTGGGCTAAAAGACTTCGTTTTATCGTCCGTTTCACCCAAATCTTTCGTATTTTCGGGCTTTGCATCCGATTTGTAGTTCCTTGCTACGTGGTTTGGCACAAAATCGATAATTACTTTCAGTCCGTTTTGGTGCGTTCTTTCTACCAAAGCCTCAAATTCTTTCATACGGTTTGGCACATCTACAGCCAAATCGGGGTTTATGTCATAGTAATCTTTGATGGCGTAAGGCGAGCCAGCCATTCCCTTAATCACGTCTGCATCGTCCAATGGAATACCGTATTTGGTATTGTCATTCATGGTAGCGTGTTCGATGATGCCTGTGTACCAGACGTGGGTGAAACCCATTTTTTTAGTAGCTTTGAGGGCAATATCGTCAAAATCATTCATTTTCCCTACGCCGTTCTCCTCCATAGAGCCGTAGTATTTATTGGTCATGTTCTTATTGCCAAAAAGTCGAGCCATTACTTGGTAAACAATGATTTTATGGTTGCTGACTTGTTCTTTGAGCAGATTTGGGTCGTTCATGTCTATATTTGTTTGTTCTTTGCTTGCCGTACCTGAGGGCGAGCCACAAGCAAAACAGCCTATTACTAATAAGAAAGCGTGTAAAAGTTGGGTGATAAAGCGTTGTGTATTCATTTTCAGCCATCAACAAAGATGTTTTTTTTACTAAAGTTTAACAAAAATAACAAACTCTACTCATTTAGCAAATTTATGGCTTAGGGTATTTCTATTTTATAGAATAAGAGCAATTATTTAAAAAAATTAGTAGGTTCATAAAAGTCCATTATTCACGTCCTATTTGGAAATTGGCAAATAGTTTTTTAGTTTTGTCTGCTAACAAACTTTGGTGCGATTCGCCGTTTCAAGCATTATCGGTATTTTCTAATCTTTATTAAAGTCTAACATATAGCAATGGCTAAAAATATTCTCATTACAGGAGGCACAGGACTTGTGGGGCAGCATCTGACAGCCAAACTCCTTGCGAGGGGTTATGCAGTCAGTTACCTGACCCGCAATAGAAATGGAATTGGCAGTTTGGAATATAAAACGGATACGCCTCTGAATGAAATTGTAGATGGCACCGAGCAAGCTCTCAATACAAAGGCATTAGGAAAGCGGCTCGCCCAAGACCTTACAGTTACCAATATCGACCATTTTTTAGACCCTCAGACGGGGCTACCTACGCAAATAGAAAATCATGAAGTATTGCTCAACAAAGGGCATCTGATTACTCCGTATGACATAGAATCTATTTTGGAAAGCAAAATTTCGTATATTCCTATTCTGAAAGAAAACGCCTACATAAAACTATATGAATGGGACATCGCCAAAAGCTACATAGAGGAGGAAGCCATCAAAAATGCAGATTACATTATTCACTTGGCGGGAGCAGGAGTAGCAGACGAGAGCTGGACAGCGACACGCAAAAAAGAAATTTTGGAAAGCCGCACCCTATCTACCAAACTTTTGGCAGAAAAAATAAATACAAGTCAGCATCAAATAAAAGCGTTTGTGTCGGCAAGTGCTATTGGGTATTACGGCTTAGATACAGGCAATGAGTGGCAATACGAAGCTATGGAAAGCAATGGCAAAGATTTTCTGACGAGTGTGGTGAAAGCATGGGAAAATGAAATTTTTAAAGTTGGGAAAACAAGGACTGTAGCCATACGCATAGGCGTTGTACTGAGCGAAAGCGGGGGAGCATTGGAAAAAATGGCACAACCTATTCGCCTTTATGTAGGGGCGGCACTTGGGAGCGGGCATCAGTACATATCTTGGATACATATTGACGATTTGTGCGAAATATTCATCAAAGCAATAGAAGACAGCAACATGAGCGGCATTTATAACGCAGCAGCCCCACAACCTATTACTAACGAAGGGCTTACCAAAGCTATAGGCAAAGCATTAGACAAACCCATACTGCCGATAAACGTGCCTGCCTTCGCACTCAAGCTCATGCTTGGAGAGATGGCGGCGATTGTTTTGGGCGGCAATAGGGTTTCTGCCGAAAAAATAGAAAAAACGGGCTTCAAATTTCAGTTCAGAGAAATCAAAGAAGCA
Source organism: Cytophagales bacterium (assembly GCA_004294445.1). Taxonomy (GTDB): domain Bacteria; phylum Bacteroidota; class Bacteroidia; order Cytophagales; family Thermoflexibacteraceae; genus Thermoflexibacter. The sequence goes on along the minus strand of REAZ01000005.1, from coordinate 2,999 downwards.
CTCAAAGACCTTCTGTAGGCTTGGAGGGCAGTAGGTGCTGTTATTCCAGCAATTATGTCAAGGTTCCGTCCTTCAAAAGTCATTAGCTCTGGAATTGCTTTATTGACAAAAAGCCAAAACAAAATTATTTCAACGGGTATTCTCACAATGTTTAGATATATCAAATTTTTGAGTGGCAAGCTGTCAATAAATTATTGTCACTTTAGCTTTCAAACTACTTGTAATTCTTTTTCTAAAGTAGGAATTTCATTTTTATACTTTCCCAAAAAGACAAAAAGTCAGATGCTGAAACTTGAAAAACATCTTTTGTCCACATTTGAAGGGCATTTTTTAAGCAATCAATATAGAAAGCGTAATAGACATCTTTTTCCAAAGAAATAGTAGCAGGAATCCAACAATAATATTCTATCAGCCTACTTTTGGTAATTTTTTTGATTTTTTAAACACTTGTTTATCAACTTGTTCACTAAAAATTTTCCAAAAACAATGAGTCCAATCTTCTGTTTTATCAGAAAAAAACTGGTTAAGTTTTCTTCAATATATTTGTCAAAACTTTCTAATTCTAACACCGAAAGAGGTAATTTGGGCGTATGAATAATATTTACTTTGAGTTGGATTTTCATTTTTTTACATACCTACTTTGTGCTTGTCATTTACTCTTTCTAAAATAGCATTCAAATTGGGTTTAAATTTAGACTTAAAAGCATAGTTTGGATTATCCATTACCAAATTTTGCACTTCTGTTTTTATACTTATCAAATCTTTCATATCTACTTGATAATTTGCTAAAACTACACTTAATACTTCAAAAACTTCTTTTAAATAGTTTTCCAATTGACTTTTTTCCTTATTTACTACAGCAGAATATGGAATCCAAGCCACATAATTTTCGTTTTTATCTTTCTCAAAAACCTCTACTTCACATATTTTTCTTTCCGTTTTCCCCAAATCAGAATCAGTAGCAAGCATGAGGCTTAAAGTCCATGCAGGTTTGAGCGTATCTAATTGGTAATTAGGGAAAATACGCTGATTTACTTTTTCAGCAATTAGCTTCGGAATTTTACTTGAAATTTCAAATCCGCAATCAGGAGAGGCATATATGGTGCTAATGGTAAATTTCATCGTTGCTTTTTTTTGTTTAAACGTTTATTCCCTTTGGGAAGTTCTCCATGAATTGCTAAATATTCTGCTATTAATTCATTTTCAACATCTTTTGCATATTCAGTAGTTACGTTTGGCAGTTCTACTAACACTCTACCTTCTACTTCCTCATTATCATTTTGTAGCTTTCTTACTTGCTGATGAAGTCTTGTTGGTAAATTAGAAGATTGGGTAACTCTGTCCATATCTGCTTTTCCATATTTATATAATTCTTCCTCGATATGAATATCATATACACAAAAGTTGCCTAATAATTTATTGTCATTTTTATGATTTGCCATAGATTAAATAACTTACCGTCCTTTTAATTCCCTACCGCCTTCGCCAGCATCTCCCTCAAAAACGTAATTTCGGTTCATAATTTCTGCGTCTAAGGTTGTAAAAACACCAAAAGTGGGTATTGACAAAGAAAAATATTAAAAGTATCTTTGCAATGTAATACGATAATTATCATAGCGAACGCCGAAAAGCTAATAGAGTAGGCAAAATTATACTAAAATATTTAAGAATTATGAAAGTAGCTATTTTGTTTTTTTGCCTATTTGCCTTTGTAAATCTACAAGTCTCTGCACAGAAGACAATGTCTGATAAAGCAGAAAAACTTTATGAAGGTTTTAAAAATTCTAAAGGTTTAAACGATATCTACCAATTAATTGATGGAGATGAAAGTGATATGATTCATTCGCTATGCGGACTTCTTGGAGGTGAGGCGGCTTGCTATTTGCTTACATCAGAATCCTTAACTTTAGATGAGAAAGGACGAATGCATAAAATTAGGGAAAAACGAGAGTTTGCGAGATTCTTGAATGAAAGAATGAAAATGACAGGAGATGAGTTTTTCAAGAAAATCTACGAACTTCTACAAAAATCAAATCCCATTCTTGGAATGAGGTTTATGGTATTAAAAAATGAAAAAGGACTCACGTGGAGACCTGGTAATTAATGATTTCCCCCCACTGGCAGTTTTGCTTTCTAAAGCCACTTATTTTACGCTTATTTCTGAAAAATCACGAATTATTTGCTGTTCAAACTCCTTAGAGTTGGTATCTTTGTAGAAAATATCCACTACCGTTGTCTGAGTTATTCGAACAACGGTAGTAGTTGCCTATGCAGAAAGCTCCTATTTATCTCATCACTTATTCACAACTCATCAAAAAAGCTACTTTGCGGGCGTAGGCGACTGCATTACCGTTCCGCATACCTTGCAAGTACGCAATGCCTCCGACTCATAAAACGTTTTCATCACTACGGGAAGTTGCTTTACAATATCTGTCAGTTCGAAATATTCCTCATACAGTTTATGATTGCAACTTTCGCAAAACCAAAGAAAGCCATCTTTTTCATCAGTGCGGCGATAGCGTTCTATCACCAACCCTATAGTATTTGCCTTTCGCTGCGGCGAATGAGGCACTTTTGGGGGAAGTAAGAAAATTTCTCCCTCTTTGATAGGAATATCTATAGGCAAGCCATCTTCTATTATTTTGAGTACAATGTCGCCTTCCATTTGGTAAAAAAACTCCTCACTTTCGTTGTAATGATAGTCTTTGCGGGCATTAGGTCCCCCAACTACCATCACGATATAGTCTTTGTTATCCTTATATATTTGCTGATTGCCCACAGGCGGCTTGAGCAAATGCCTATGCTCATCTATCCACTGTTGGAAATTAAACGGTCTTGCTATTGACATAGTAGTTTTATTTTTGGGTTAAAATTGGATTGTTATTGTTAGAAATTACTAAGTAACGTGAACTTGGGATAATATACAAGAAAAAGCTATGAAAAAAGTGTATTTTTGAATTGGAAACACAAAAAATCACTCAAATCCATAGCTTTATGAA